>JACOXU010000001.1 GCA_016182185.1 Candidatus Levyibacteriota bacterium | reverse complement strand
GGATTCGCCCTGCCTCGACTGATTTCCCGCCCGCAGGAGGGGTCTGGGGAGGAATGCGGGCGGGTTTCGGACTGGGGGTTTTCGGAAATTCGGCGGCTACAAAAAAATTCTTCATATTGATTTGTTTGAAATTTTGGTGTAACATCATAATAGTAACAGGTTAATAGACACTCCACTATAATGTTAGTATTTAATTGATTATATGTCAAACCAAAATTTATCAAACAACATAAAGAAGTTACGCGAAGCCAAAGGGCTTTCGCAAGAGAAACTGGCGAGATTGGCCGATGTCGCCAACAATACGCTTATTAAAATGGAATCGGGAGAAAATGAAAACCCGACATTAGACACGCTCAAAAAGGTTGCGAAAGCCCTTGATGTGAGTGTTGATGATCTAATTAAATAAACTACTATGACTTTACTTTATATAATTTTGGCAATAATCGCTTATTACATATATAAAATATATCGTCAGAAAGAGGACGAAAAAGAGGCAGTTGCAAATGAGAAATCTGATGCTGAATACGAGAAGAACAGAAAAGAAAAGTTTAAGGACTATCCTCATCTTATTGATAAAATTGATGATAGCTGGATTGAAGTTTTTTCACGACAAAGTAACATTGATGGAAAAGATTATTTACTTAAATCAATGTTTTACCTTATGTTGGGTGAATCAACAAAAATTGACTACTCTGAGGGTTCTGTGAAATATGATTCTCTCTTTGATGTTACAAAAGAATTATTGGAACATCTTGAAAAATTCCATGAAGGGTCTGTTGTTGAGCATGAAGTAGCTCTCGCTACTTATTGGCAATTAGCCGCCACGAAAATGGGAGAGCTCGTAAAGGAAAACCCAAATACTGGAAGTCTCAAATCGGGTGCTCATACTTCAGAGGTTGCAGGAGAAAAGGTAGAAGCAGAACCATTTACCGACATTGAGAAAATTGCATCTTGGTTTCCAAAGAAAGAAAATCATCCAGCCCATGAAATTACTTTTTTCAACAAAGATGGTTCATTCCCTCGCGAATCAAAGGGCTCGGCTTTTATTGATGAGAAAATGAGCGCTCTCGGACTTTAATTTATGGCAAGTAGCGACTTAATCACAATATTTAGCCTTTTGATAGGAATTTTGGGATTGGTGGCAACATTAGTAGGTACATACCTAAGTTATATTTCGTTCGTCAATCCAATTAAACGATTCAATAAATATCTAAAAAATCCTGAGAATTGGGAAAAATTTATTGGAATTGAATCACACCTCTATTATTACCGACACAAGAAATATCCGAATTTCCAACTGGTGATTGATTGGGATAGGTCTATTGTTGAAAATTTCCGCGAGGACTGGATAAATGATGCTCTCTATCCTGACAAAACTAACAGTGCTTCATATTATGTACGACTTGAGGCTAATGGAATGTTATTGGACAAAGAGGTATTTGTTTCACTAGACGGTCATCGCTGGTTCGTGCCTGTGCCAAGAATAGAAATGTCGAAGACAAAAAGTGATGAAAGAACTTTTTACTATGACGCTCGACAAATTCAATTAGCCAAAATTGTTGGGAAATATCATTTTGATGACAAAGATATTTACGATTTTGCAAAAATGCAGAGCAAACCAATAGCAATAAGAGAATAATATGGAAGAAATAAAACCGATTGAAAATAAAGAAGCGGAGCTTGTAGTTTCTGATTTGGAAACTCTTTTTGCTCGACTTGCTCAACTCAAAGCAGAAAAAGGTACGCTCTGGTTTGGTATTAGTGGAAGTTGGAGAAAAACAAATGAGACAGTCGAGCAAGGAGTTCGCGGAGCTGTTCGCAAAATAATGGAGCGAGGAGACGGAATTGTTTCTGGTGGTGCGCTTAATGTTGATTATTTTGCGACTGACGAAGCACTAAAACTTAATCCTACTGCGGACAGAATAAAAATATTTCTTCCTGTCGTTTTGGATTTATATGCGGCTCACTATCGAAAAAGAGCGACAGAAGGCGTCATCACTTCTGAACAAGCGGAAGCCCTTGTCGCTCAATTAGAAAGCTTGAGAGCCGCAAATCCCGACGCCCTCATTGGAAATCCACAAAATACCGTTGTGGACACAAAAACTTATTTTGAAAGAAATACAGATGTGGTAAATGCTTCAGACGCTCTTGTTGGATTTCAAGTGAACGAGAGTGAGGGCGTCGGGGATACCGCCAAGAAAGCCCTTGACCAAGGCAAGCCAGTTTGTTTAGAAAAGTTTATAATTGAATAGCCGCCGAATTTCCGAAAACCCCCAGTCCGAAACCCGCCCGCATTCCTCCCCAGACCCCTCCTGCGGGCGGGACCCCAGACAAATTGTTTCGCCCTGCCGAGTCCTTTTTAGTAGTTTTAATCATTTGGATTTTGCTCGAAATAGTTTCGAACTTTGTCCAACAAACACCGCACATTTGACTTAAGAGTTTTATTGGTATAAAGTAAATTTATGCCTGTCGAAGATAAAAAAGAAAACCTGCTTCCCAAAGAACCTCTTGATCTCCCTAAAGAATCTTCAACATCTCAGCCTCAAACAACCCACGAAGTAAAAACCCTTCTGTCCTGGACTGCACCCGGAAGACCCTTCAGAAAACGAGGCAGGCAATATTATTTAACTTCCCTTCTTATTATGTTCTTGATTGAAATAATTCTTTTTCTTTTCTCTCAATATCTTCTTATGCTCGTCGTTGTCTCTCTTGTTTTCGTAGCATTTGCTCTTGCAACTGTTCCACCAAGGAATTTTCATTATAGAGTAAGTACCGAAGGTATCACCATCGAAGATCACTTTTTTCTCTGGCAGGAATTATATGACTTCTATTTCAGAAAAATAGAAAATATCGATACCTTACATATAAGAACCCATGCTTTTATTCCAGGTGAGCTGACAATACCTTTAGGGGATATTGATAAAGAACATCTAAAATCAGTTCTTCTGCCCTACCTTCCCTTTAGGGAAGTCGTCAGACAAACCTTCATGGAAAAATCAGGAGAATGGCTTTCTAAAAATTTTCCCCTTGAAAATCCCAATCAAGTTGCCTCATAAATATAAAAAGGTTAAAATACGAATGGTTACTTGCTCCCGTAGCTCAGCTGGATAGAGCGCAACGTTGCGGACGTTGAGGTCGAAGGTTCGACTCCTTTCGGGAGCGCAAGTAAATTATCCAGCTTAATCTTTCATCTTTCTTACATTCCTCTTACACTTTTTAAACCTTGTTAATTAACCATATCACTTATGTTAAAATTCTTCTTACCTTGTCATGAAAAAGCAAATAAAAGAGGCTGCGGGCAGTGATGGACAAAAATTTCGCACTATTGTCGAACAAACCGCAGATGCAATTTTTATTACAGATGTTGAGGGAATTATAGAGTATGTAAATCCTGCATTTGAAAAATTGACCGGCTACAATAGGCGGGATGTCATTGGGAAAACTCCGCAAATAATCAAATCAGGAATGCACAGTGAAAAATTTTATCATACTCTTTGGTCAACGATTAAATCTGGGAAAATATTCAGGGATATAATAGTCAATAGAAAGAAAAACGGGGAACTATTTTACGCAGATCATACAATAACCCCTGTTAAAAATAGGAATGGAAAAATAATTTACTTTTCCGGAATATGGAAAGACATAACCCAAAATAAACAGGTAGAGGAAAATTCAGAATATCTTTTAAAAGCTGGGAAAATCCTTGCCTCCTCCCTTGATTATAAGACAACTCTTGCACGGATTGCTCAAATTGCAGTTCCTTATGTTGCAGATTGGTGCAGCGTAGATTTGTTAGATGAAAAAGGGGTTCTTCAAAATGTCGCTGTCATGCACAAAAATCCGGCCATGATCAGATGGGCAAAGAGATTAATAAAAATCGTACCCCCATATATGGAAGCGCCTCAAGGACTGCCAAATGTTATAAGAACCGGTAAGCCGGAGCTTTACCCATATATAACCGATAAAATGCTTATTTCTTCTGCAAGAAATAAGATGGAGCTTCAGATACTTAAAAGGGTTGGATTTTATTCGGTAATGATAGCACCAATATTTGCACGAAAAAAAGCCATTGGAGGAATCACATTTGTTACAACCAAAGATCGTAAGAAAAGCTATGGAAAAATTGATCTAAATATGGCAGAAGAAATTGCTTCGCGAGCGTCCATGGCTATTGACAATGCAATGCTCTACCAAAAAGCCAAAGAAGAAATAATAGCGAGACTCAAGGCTGAAAAAAATGTAAAGCGAAGCCAAAAACAACTGCAGGATATCATTAATGGGTCGAGTGCTCATATTTTTGTAAAAGACCTTGAAGGTAAATATCTTATGATAAATCACCAGAGGGCAAAATTCCTACACCTCAAAATAAAAGATATTATCGGCAGGAAAGATAATAATTTATTCCCAAAGGAAATTGCTAAAAAATTAATCGAGAACGATCAGAAAGTATTAAAAGAACAAAAAGAGCTTATCTTTGAGGAACAATTAATCAACCAAAAAATTAGGAACCCAATTATTCATACCTTCCTTTCGGTTAAATTTCCCTTGCATGATCTTAATAATAAATTTTATGCGATTTGCGGCATAGCAACCAATATAACAGAGCGAAAGGAGATCGAAAAAATGAAAGAGGACTTCTTAGGTATAGTCAGCCACGAGCTTAAGACTCCCGTTACAAGTTTGAAAATTTATACACAGGCACTGGCCAAACAATTTGAGGGATCAGAACATAGGACTATAATAAGATTTTTTGAGAAGATGGATCTTCAGATTGACAGACTTACTCGAATTATCAGAGAGCTTCTTGATTTAAGCAGAATAGATGTCGGAAAACTTGAAATTAAAAAACAAAAATTCAATATCGAGGGGATGGCAAGCGATATAATTGAAAATTTTCAGGCCACCACTCGAAAACATAAACTGATTTTAAAAAGTAATGGCAATAGTGAAATTTTTGCGGATGAGGACAGAATAAGACAGGTTTTAATTAATCTAATCAATAATGCCATTAAGTACTCGCCAGATGGAGGGAAAATTATTACAACTATAAGACCGATCAATGAAAAAATTAATGTAAGCGTAAAAGATGATGGAATCGGAATTAACAAAGAAGATCAAAGAAAAATTTTTGATCGATTTTATCAAGTATCTGATTCAATAGGAGCCAACTATACCGGGCTTGGCATGGGGCTTTATATCTCAAACGAAATAATTAAGCAGCATGGCGATAAAATAAATGTAAGAAGCGAAAAAGGCAAAGGAGCTACATTTAGTTTTAAGCTGCCTGCCAAATAAAACCATTTAATATGAAACAAACAATATTGATTGTTGATGATGATATAGCAATTCTTGAGGCTGTTGAATTTTTACTTGAGAGCGAAGGTTACAACGTCATAACATTATCAAATCCGGAGGATCTTGAGAAACTCTTCGATATTGATGAAATCAAACCTGATCTTATAATTATGGACGTAATATTATCAGGAGGAAGAGATGGTAGAAAAATTGCCAAAGATCTGAAAAAAAATAAAAAAACCAAGAGTATTCCGATCATTCTACTCTCGGCACATCCGGCAGCCTTAAAAAAGCTCAGTAAAAAAGAAGCGGATGGCTTCCTGGCAAAGCCTTTTGAAATTGAAGATCTTTTATCGGTTGTCAAAGAAGGACTTAAATATCTACAAGAAGAGAAGTCTTAAGATGTAGTTGGCAAAGATAGACTATTTGTTTCTTCCAAATTATTTTTTTGAACTTCCCCTTCTCTTATTAGAGACTCGATTAAAAAGATGCTTTTCTCAAGTGCGTTTTCAAAAATTTCTTTGTCTTCTAATCCCACATCAATAGTGATGTGAAACACTCCTTTTGGATCTTGATGCCAATTCCAGTTAGTCAATCCGTTAAATACAATGCTCTTATTTCCCCTTGATAATTTTTCCCTGCAAAGATATTCAAGTAAAACATGCTCGAAGAGATGTCCGATTTCGGTTTGAGTTACTTCATGATGAAAAGGTATGTTTCTCTCATTAAAGCACTTTGTATTTAAAACTCCGGGTAATTTTTCTTTGAGAAAAAAAAGTGTATGGGGAAAATCAGAAGTATATAAAATACTTATATGAAGCTGCATTTTTATCGAGGTTGTATTTTCTTTTTGACTGATAAAAAGGGAAAAATTATCAGAACTATAGACAGGGATAGGGGCCATTCATGATATTATACTACAATTTATCTCATTTTCAAGTATCTTTCTTTCCTCTTTCTTACTAAATATTTTAATTCTTCTTATCAATAACTCTTATACTTTGTTCTTCTCAGAAAGGAGAAAAATGAAAAAAAATAAGAATATATACTCAAAACCATTTATTGATAAGTGGCCTCTGCCTATAACATTTGCGGATATTAAGGAATGTTTTAAATCAGAAAACTTCTCAAAAAAAAGAAGGAAAAAAATAGACCCTCAAAATGGAAACGAAATATGGCAAATTATTAACCAGTATCTGATGGCGTAAAGGAGGTGAATTATGCAAACACTCATAGGAATCTTCTCAAACAGGGCTGAGGCAAATTCAGCAATTTTAGAGCTTGAAAATAGAGGCTACAATCCCAAAGATATCTCAATAATTGTAAGAGATGGTATTGAAAGACGAGTAGGTACAAAAGGCGGCAAAGTTACTTCAACCGCTGTATCAGGCGCAACAGCCGGAGGCGTAATAGGAGGATTAACGGGTTTGTTAATTGGCATGGGCGCGATAACAATTCCTGGAATTGGGGCACTGTTTATAGGCGGCCCTATTGCTGCCGCCTTAGGATTCACTGGAGCCGCAGCAACAGCAGTTTCTGGTGCGACAACGGGCATTCTTGCCGGGGGCTTAGTCGGCGCCTTAGCAGGACTAGGACTGCCTGAAGAGGTTGCCAAAGTGTACGAACAGCGCATCAGGGAAGGCGCAGTGCTTTTGGCAGTTTCGACTCAAAATACCCAGCAGGCAGAGGAAGTAAGAGATGTATTTGATCAACGCGGGGCAGATCAAATAAGAGCCGTGGCTCAAGCCTAAAAGACACTAAAGGAAAGTTCAAAAATAACTTAACGTCGCGTTTATTTTGTAGAAATTTACAATATCTCCTAGATCCTCTCCCTACACTAGCAATCTCAAACGAAGCACCAATCACAAATATTTGGTATACTATGGCCACATGGAGGGTTCGCATAGTGGACAATTGCGCGAGTTTCGAAAACTCGAGGGAGCAATCCCTACACAGGTTCGAATCCTGTACCCTCCGCAACGTAATAAATCATAAAGTAATTTAAACGTTGCTGAAACGTTTAATTTTGTTAGAAAATTATTACGTTTCGCATGAGATTTGAATTTTCCGCCGGGGGGATAGTTTACAAAAAAAACCCTTCGGCAAGCTCAGGACCAGCAAAGATTAAGATCCTCGTTGCCCAGCATTCCCAGCATCATGGTTGGGTTTTTCCTAAAGGATTGATCGGAGACAACCCTTCGACAGGCTCAGGGCGTCGGGAGACAAAGAAAGAAGCTGCACTTAGAGAAGTCGAGGAAGAAACAGGAGTAATCGGAAAAATTATTAAGCCGCTTGTTCCGGTAACTTATTGGTATGTTTTTGAGAAGGAAAAGATAAAAAAAACCGTTTATTATTTTCTCATGAAATACGTCTCGGGAGACATTAGCAAACATGATATGGAAATGGAAAATGTTGAATGGATCGATTTGAGTGAAGTTGAAAAAAAACTTACTTACAAATCGGACAAGCAAGTTTGGCAGGAAACCAAAAAGCAACTGGCAACCAACCGCTAGATGTTGGTTGCGGAGAGGGCGGGATTTGAACCCGCGATATCCTTACGGATATACCTGCTCTCCAAGCAAGCGCACTAGGCCACTATGCGACCTCTCCTATTAATCTTACATTTGGATTATACCTCATTTTCTTGACTTTTGTGAAAATATAATTCAAACTGGATACTAGCGATTAGTTATTAGCGTTTAGCGTATAGTTACTATGAAGTTTTCTGCCCCGCTGAAATTCAAAATTCTCTTTCCCCTCTTGGCTTTTTTATTTTTTATATTTTATTTTTTATTTAGTTCCTCGACCTTTGCCCAAACACGCTCGCAAAACTATCAGAACACTATCCCACAAGCTGCGCAAAATTCTTACATTGCTCCCAATACCAATCCTGATGTTTCGAATAATTTTCATAACTATACCCAAAGCGTGATGCTCGAGGTCGCCGCAGGACTTTCCTGTCTTATCGCAGGAGTGGATCCTGTTAATCCCAATGGAAAGTGCCTTGGATTTGACGCAAAGACCGGGAAAATTGGGTATGTTGAGCAAGGTGGAGGCGCAGTTGGAGCCATGGGAAATATGATCGGGATGCTCTATACCCCGCCTGCCCATACAAGAGATTATGTGGTCAATCTCGCTCAAAATTTTGGAATAATTAAATCCGCCCAAGCCAGAATTATAATCGATGGATGTCCGCCTGATTGCGAATCCCCTCCCACAGGCACTGCAAATAGCGGTTCTGGTTTTCAAAGCATATTGCCTCTCGTTAAAGTTTGGGAAGCCTTCAGAAATATCGTTTACCTACTATTTGTCCTTGTCTTTATAGTTATCGGTGTTGCCATAATGCTCAGAGTAAGAATTGATCCCAGAACTGTCATGACTATTCAGAACCAAATTCCCAAAATTATTGCTGGACTTATTCTCGTTACGTTTTCTTTCGCAATCGCAGGATTTCTGATTGATCTTATGTGGGTTGCTATTTATCTAGTCTATGGAGTTTTTCAGGGAATAGAAGGCGTTGATGTAACATCATTTAATCCAAGTCATATGGTCGGGGTATCTCCCCTTGGAGCAGTCGGTGGATTAGGTGGAATAGGAGACATTGCTCTTCATGGAGCAGGAGCTATTAACGGAATAATAACTAACCTTTTAGATAATCCCATAGGAAATATATTTGGGAAAGTACTCGGTACGGTAATTGGCTATGGTGCTGGTAAGGGCATCGGAGGAATTATTGGCGGGGCGATTGGATTTGGCGTGGGAACTTTTGCAGGAGGCGGTCCATGGGGGGGAGCAGGCGGAATGGCATTAGGAGCACAAATTGGATCGATGGTGGGTAAAATTGCAGGAGGCATGCTGGGACTTGGTCTTGGAGGAAGTAATATACTTGGATTGCTCGGTTCTATCATAGCTTTTCTTATAATTTCTATTGCACTTCTTTGGGCTTTAATTCGGGTCTGGTTTATACTTCTTATGGCCTACATCATGATTCTTATAGATATCGTCTTTGCGCCATTTTGGATCCTGGCTGGCCTTCTACCAGGAAGCAAGCTCAGTTTTAATTCATGGCTCAGAGATATTGTAGCCAATCTTGCGGCTTTTCCCGCAGTGCTTGTAATGCTTCTTCTTGGAAAAACATTCATAGATATTTTTGCCCAGAAAACTCCCGGGCAATTTGTCCCTCCTTTTATAGGCAACCCGGGGGACGTTAAATTGTTTGGAGCACTCATCGGTCTTGGAGTAATTCTGACAATTCCCAATGTAGTCAAAATGATGAAAACAGCCCTCAATGCTCCTCAAATCGACCTCTCCACAATTGGACAGTCGGTGACCGCAGGAACTAGTGTAGTCGGCGCTCCTATTACTACTGCCAGGGATACTTTTAGACAGGCGGCAGTATTTCAAACAGGAGAATGGTTACGGAATAGATTGTTCGGCCCCAGAAGACCTTAAATTTATTTGCCTTCCCTTACTTGCTTAAAGAATTCCATTATCATAGCAAATAAGAAAAACATGATAACCCTTGGAGACTGTTCTCTTAAGACATGGAACCACGTAGATCCTGTAGATTGTAATAGATCGTCCATTTGAGATTTTTCATCTCCAGGAAGCTTTTCTCTTCTGATTATGCCCAGGCTTAAGGCTTCATTAGCATGAAGATTCATCTGTGATGCATCCCAGGATGGAGAGCTTCTCGAAATAAAGTTTTGAAACCATGATGTTGGAACACCTTGAAATTCCCTTATCATTTTTAACAAAGGTAACTTTGTCCAGCTCCATTGTCTTGCCATTTCAAAATATGTTTTAAGAATAGGAAGCGCAACATCTTGAGCAGGGGCTGATCCTTCAGGAGATGAAAGACTATCCACAAGCTGTCGCATATTCTCACTAATTTTTTCATATGGTTGGGTCAAGTTTCCAATAATAGCATTGAATGCATTATTTGTCTCAGAATAAGCCCTAAAATCCCCACCAACTCTTCTTGGAAATACTTCCGCACCTAATCCAACATAATTTGCTTCTTTGAAGGGAACATCATCTAAGAAGGGGACGTGGGGAAAACTCACATTTGCAAGTTTACTAGCGTTATTTCTACCAAATTCCTGAAGTCTTTCTATGAAAACTTTTTCAGGATCTGTCAATCCTGCATCATTAAAAAAGCGACTCAATTCAACTCGCTGATTTGTCTTCTTCTGCTCTTCAATTCTCAGATGTTGGGCTTTAATAAGTCTAGTTTCAAGTTCGTCATTGAATAAATTCGCTCCCTCTCCCCTTACCTGATCGTATCCCGGTAGATTTTTCACTCCTTCTTCAGCCAAAAAATAAGATACTCTCAATGGAAGAGAATCAGCTGCTTTTTCCCACAATAACTCTTTTATTCTTGGTGTAATTGCACCAAAACTAGTCATGACGCCTAATGATAGGTTTATTTGATCCATAATTGGCTCGAGAATACTCTCTACGTATTTACTCTGTTGCTTATGAGAGAAATTTCTCAATTCGCCTGGCAATTCAACTCCGTTAATTTTAAATCCTTGTGAATAAAGAACTTGAGCAAAAAGCTCCTGGCCTGTAAGAAAATTATAAAGAGTTGTAGTCCTGTTTCCACCATTGCTGTCTATAAATTTTTGCACCCCTTCTCTAACAGACTCTGGAAAAGCTTCTATAGGTGGTATTTCTATTCTTGCCACATCGGTATCAAGATACGAAGTGAAAGTTCTCCATCCCTTGTCAAATCCTCCGCCTTTAAAAAATCCTGTGGGAAGTAAGTCTTCCTTTATATCAAGTGTTCCAATTTTTTTAAGACCTTCTTTATACCCTGCTTTTTGTATCTTGTCGTACAGTAATCTTACGAACCACGGTCCTCCGCTTGTTGCCCCTATTCTAAATCTGTGTGAAAGATATTTAAGACCGGCGAATGCTCTCACAACAGTTTCTGAAGGTAAAGATTTTAACCAATCCTCCCATGCCTGTGGAATATTACTCCATGATATAAGCTCTGAGTGACGATAAAAAGCGGAATGAATATTTCGTCCGAATGCCATGGCTCTTTGGATCTCCCATTCCTCAATTGGCTTTGAGCTTCCATCGGCATTTTTAAATTTACTTTTTATTGAGCCTCCTGCTTGATATTCCCATCTTTTTCCTTCCTCGTTCCATCTATAACCTGCCTCTTCATAAAATCGTTTAATTGCCCAGTCTAATACTTCTGTTTGAAAATTTTGCTCAGTTACTCTATTTGTCTTGGCATAAAGCCTTCCGTAAGCAAGATCAAGAAGTTGTCTGAAAAATTCCACACCTTCAATTTGTGTCGCTGTCTGTAGATGGTATGGTGTAACCGAACGTGATATGCCAAGAAAAGCATCTATGTTCCCTGATTCAGAAATGATTGTCCTGTTCATTTCATGGAATCTTACAGATGCTTCTTTTTTTCGGACATAGTCTAATAGACGAGCTCTGTCAATATTACTTACTTCAGTAAGAAAACTTGCCAGATTTATATTAGCGTAAAAACTCAGTTCATAGTGATCTTCCGGGGCCCCAAAGGGCTTCGAAATAATTTTATCAAGATATATTTCAGATGCTTCATCATCTTCGGCAATTATTTTTGCTACCTGTGTTGGAATCGCGTCGTCTGGCGAAAGAGTGGCTATCATTTTTTTAAGCTCCTGTGCTCTTTCCCAACTCCCTCTTTCTGTTGTTTGCTCAATCTCTATAGTTTTTGCGATAAGATCTGGCATGCGTCTCATAGCCTCTTTTTGCGCCCATTCTCTTGCACCTTCTACTAGATTATTAAGATAATTTTGCGACACTTCGTCGTCGTGAACCATTTCAGCATTTAGCGTATTGAATGCTTCTTCATAATTTATAAGTCCTGCCTTTTCTGCTCGTCTATACTTTCCAACCAGTCTTTCTAACGCCTTTCGCTGCTCGCCAATTTCTCTTATTTCATCCTCAGTCCATCCTACGGCTCGTAATCTTTGTTTTTCTTCCTCGCTCATTTCTCCCAGTCCAGGCAAGTTGTCAAAAATAGATCTCTGCGCTTGCGGTTCATCTCTTGTATGATCTCCTTCACCATTTCCATCACCTTCTGGTTCTGCTGGAGTAGCTGTTTCTGGCGGTTCTTCTGGAGGCTGGCCTCCTCTAGAAGCTTCTGTTAGATCTTGCCCTCTTGATTCCTGATTATTCTCAACTGTGGGCTGGTCATTAGTAACTTCCCCCTCAGTTTCTTGGGACTCCTTTGGATATTCAATTTCATCAAGTGGTATACCCGTCTCGCTTCCTTCAATAGAAACGTAATCCCGACCATCTGGTCCTTTGCCCTTATAGCCTGTCACTACAATCGGTCTATCCTCGTCCTTCATCTTCCAAGTTGCTCCTCCTGTCTTAACTGTCGGTTCCTGCTCATTTGAGGCTGGAGGCTCTGTATCTGAGGCACCAGCCTGAGGATGAATTCCCAATGCAATCATTCCCTTTTGTCTACCTATTTCTTCATCAGATAACGTCTTTCCTTTATTAAACTCCTCCCATTCTTGTCGGATTTTCTCTATCTGGGGTAATTCTGCTCCTTTAGTAGGTATCTCTCCTTGGGGAGTTTGTGGGATTTCTCCATTTCCCGGTTCTGGCATAAAAATATTTCCTCTTACCTCAAGTGTAGAAGGATTAGATTGGAGTGTCAACTCCGATTTAATCGGGGACAAACCATTAAATTGTGCTTTTACTTCAAACTCTTTCATATGGCTTCATTCTAAAATAGAGGCTTATATTTAGCTTGATATTTACATTACAACAAGCTAACGATATACTTACATGTAGCTGTGTTTGAAATTACAAGCTCAAAATAACAAATCCTAAATAAATTCAAATGGTAAATAACCAAAATAAAAAATACGATTTAGAAGACAGAACGCTTGATTTTGGAAAACAAATAATTCATCTAATTAAAACCCTTCCTAAAAATACAGTTAATCTCACTTTGGGAAGCCAAGCAATTCGCTCCGGAACCTCTATGGGCGCTAACTATCGAGAAGCAAACGAGACAGAGACTAAAAAAGATTTTTGTTTTAGAATTAGAATTTGCAGAAAAGAAGGAAAAGAAACAATCTACTGGTTGAATTTAATAATAGAGGCTAATCCGGAACTTGAACAAAGGATAAAACCTCTTCTCCAAGAGGCTACTGAATTAGTTAAAATTTTTGCAGCAATTTTAGAAAAAAGTAGATAAAAGTTGTTTAAAATTTTGTAATTTGTATTTTGATATTATTTGTTATTTGTAATTTTGAATTTATGATTTAATTACTATGGAAAATACTCATTTTGAAAGTCTGTATCCTGAAAATTCCCGGTTTGAGGAAATTGAAAAAATAATCGGGTTTATCAAAAATGGTAACTCTTGCCAGTTAATAGGACTTCCGGGAGTGGGCAGATCAAATCTTCTGGGACTCTTAAGTTTTAATAAAAATATAAGGGAAAAGCATCTTTTGGAAAACCAGAAATGGTTTCACTTCGTAAATTTGAATTTTTCAGAGATCCGAAAAAAACCTTTTTATGATTGTCTTAAATTTATCTTTCTTGCCCTTTCGGAATCACTTCGAGAAAGGAAATCCTACAAAGGAGCGGAGGAAAGATTTGCGACAATTGATGCTTTTGATAAGGTTGATGAAATTTTTAAAGAAGCGATTAGTGCACAAGACGAACTCGTATTATTCGCAGGACTAAAAAGAGCAATTGATTATCTATGTATTGAAAAAAAATTAACTGTAGTTTTTTTATTTGACCGGTTTGAGGAATATATACCCATGCTATCCGCTGAATTTTTTGCCAACCTGAGAATCCTTCGAAATCGGGCAAAATACAGATTCTCAATTGTCTTCTCTTTAAATAGGCCTCTTGAGGATTTGGTCGGACCAATCCTTTTTGCAGATTTTTATGAATTTCTCGCAGATAAAATTGTTTTTCTTCCTATTTCTGATAAACCCGGACTTGATTTTCGAATTTCCTATTTGGAAAAAACAAGCGGAAAACACATTGATAAAAAGATTATTGAAGAGATTATTACCTTAACAGCAGGACACGGAAAACTTACACGCTTATGCTTAGAAGCTATAATCTCCAACGAGCAAAATAATAAAGATCTTAAATCTTACTTCTTAAATCTTAAATCTATCCAAGGATCTTTATATGAAATCTGGTACTCCTTAAATCCTGAAGAGCAAAAAATGTTGATTAATAATAAATTAATTAATAATGATTATCTACAAAATATTGGACTGGTGAGAGATGGAAAGATTGCCATTCCTCTTTTCAAAGAACTCATCAATAAAACCCTCCTTCATCAAGATTTCGGAAGGGCACAGCAATTAACATTTAACCCTCAAACGAATGAAATTAGAAGAGGAGATATTGTGCTTTCGGATGCCCTTACTTCTTCAGAGCTTAAATTATTAAAGTATCTTTTGGAAAATAAAGGTAAAATTATCGAAAGAGATGAGATCATAAAAGCTGTCTGGCAGGATAGTAAATCCACAGAAGGCGTAACTGATCAGGCCTTAGACCAGCTTATCTTCAGACTGCGTAAGAAAATAGAAGAGGACCCAAATAATCCTTCTTGTATTCAAACAGTTAAAGGAAGAGGCATTAGATTTACGGACTCGTAAAAGGGTTACGGTTACGAAGCTCGTTTAGGTAACGTAAAACGTTAAAGTGACAAAGAATAATTCACGGCCAATAAAAAGTTTTAGAGATTTGGAAGTATATAACAATACTTATCAAGCGATGCTTAGGGTTATAAAAGAAGTTTTGACGAAGCTTCCGAACTCTGAAAAATATGATTTAAAAGATCAACTAAATAGGTCTTGCAAGGCAATTCCAAGATTGATAGCTGAGGGTTATGGAAAAAGACACCAAAAAGCTGGCTTTCAGAAATATCTTGATGATGCTCTCGGAGAATGTAACGAAACTATTGTCAGTCTTGAGCAAAGCCGGGATATTTATCATATTGATAAAGCTCTTATAGAAGAACTTGTTGATATTTATGACAAATCTGCTCGTCAGCTTTATAAGCTAGCTAGAGCATGGTCGCAATTCAAAAACCGCCAGCCCTAACCGCTAAACGATACCAGCTTCGTTACCGTCAGACGTAATAACGATAAGTAGGCTTGCAAATTCCCAAAAACTTATCTACTATAAAATTGTGAGGAAATTTCTTTTTTTAATTTTCTTCTTTTTATCCCTTTTATTCTTTTTTCAAACAAATGCTTCTGCAAGCTACACAATAAAGGCTATCCCAGAATCTCCGCTTCAACCGAGCACAAAAGAAGCAGATGATTATCTATATGGCGATGATATAGGCCAGAGAATTGAAGTTGTTACAGAAAATACCAAAACAGTTCAAATTTTATTTTCAAACCTACAGCCTAGTACAGACTACAGCGCTTGTCTTGGTGCAGCATGTCTCGCCCTAATTCAGGGAGACCAATCATTTGATTCTATCGAGGGCGACCTCTTTAAAGACGGTGTAAGCATAGAGGAAACAGTTGGTAGCACTGACTCCCAGGGAAATATGACAGTAAATGTATGCGCTGACGGTAAGAATAAACTCAAGAAAATTAGCACAAATAGTGATTGTTCTAATGAGGATTATTTTTGGGGAATGCACGCATATGCATTAGTGATTGCCAAAAAGGGTACAAAAAATCCTAATGATTTAATCCCCGCATGGTTCTATGTTTCTCGATACTATCCCCAAGTTATTGTGGCTCCAGTTAAACCAAAACCAGGAGAAGAGATAACTGTAACAATAAATGGCACACGGAGACCTCATGACAGAAAAGATAGAAATAGATATCTTATTGGAATGATGCGTTTTGGAAGTTCTAAGCTGGGCTTTTTAGATGGAGTCGATATCGTAAGTGGAAAAACCTCTATTAGCATTCCAGGTAAAGAAGAGGGGGATTACATAATAACTGTTTCTGATTTTGATGTTTTCAATGGATTCGAATTGCCAGACTTACTCTACTACAGCATTAAAATCCATGTGAGAAAAGATCTCAAAAAAAATAATGGAATTGAAATTATTGCCGATCCAAGCGGAATAGATGTTCCTGGTGGCAGAAAAGATAAACCTGTTCCGCCTCCGCCCTGTGCGACTAATTTCAGGGCCGATTTGGACGATACATGCCCCAAGGTAAAAACTGCTGTAGGCGAGATTGAAACCAAACCTGCTAATTTTGTCAAATCGGTTTTTGGAGTGGTTTTGGGGCTTGCAGGAGGACTTGCTCTACTTCTAATAATCTATTCCGGTTTCCAACTTATTGAATCCCGCGGTAATCCTGAGAAGCTTGAAACTGCCCGGGAGCAATTTATCTCAGCCATTATCGGCCTCTTGTTTATCATTTTTGCACTTGTTGTGATTCAAATAATCGGAGTCGATATTCTCAACCTACCAGGATTCGGTCGTTAGTATTTACGATTTATGATTTAAGAATAAAATTAAAAATACAAAATTACAAATCCTAAATAAATTACAAATAGAAAATTCTAATAACCAAAACTTTTTGTGTTTAGAACATTTGGATTTAAATATTATTTGGAACTTATGATTTTGGATTCGAGATTTAATAAAAATTAATGAAGTATTTATCCTTAACAATCGGAGGGACCCCAATTGAAGCGCCAAAAGAGGTTCCGACTGGAGGAACTGATACTCTTCAGAAGCTTATCGAAATAGGCGTCAATCTTTTTTTCCTAGGAGGGATTTTGGCTGCTCTTCTTATGATTATCTATTCTGGCATACAGTGGGTTCTTTCGGGCGGGGATAAAGAAAAAATACAACAGGCAAGAGAAAGACTTATCTATACGATAGTCGGCTTGATAGTAATAAGTGCATCTTTTTTCATTATAAAAGCAGTAATTGTTGCTTTTGGCGGAAAGGCAAATTTCTGGCCAACATTTCTCTAAATACCACTTGACCCCACATATCTTAGCATTTGCCTTACCTATTATTCATAGCGCGGCTCGTACTGCGATTTCAGAGGGGTCTTCTCTCCGATTTAAAATCGGGGCTTGACAAATGTAAAAAAGCTTCCTATGATAAGACTAATGAGAAAAGTTATAGGTTTTATCCCCGGCTTAATCTCACTAATGAGTGCTCCTGCCGCCTTTGCCCAAGGAACCAACATTGCCATCAGTCCCCCACAAGGATCAATCGGAGATGTTGATATCTCCAAAATTCCTCAATTTATAGTAGGTCTTCTTTTCGTAATAGGCGTTGTTATCGCAATCGCATTTCTGATCTACGGAGGCATAAAGTGGATACTCTCAGGCGGAGATAAGGCAGCGGTTGAAAGCGCAAGAAATCACATTGTTGCAGCAATCGTTGGGCTCATTATAGTTGTCGGCGCATTCGTTATCCTTAACTTAGTTATTAGAATTATTACCGGCCAGCCATTTGATCTCAACAATCTGTGTATTCCAAGCCTCACTAATCCTACCTGTCAATAAACCGTACTTGCCATTGTCTTTCTATTTCTTTTTTGCTACTCTTTACTTATGCTTGACTGGGGAAATTGCGTTGAAAACGGTGTCCCTACACTCAATTGCCTGCCTGTAATTTTCAACTCGGTAGTCAGGTGGGCGCTTATCTTCGGAGCAATCACTGCGCTCTTTTTTATAATTTTTGCAGGCGTAAAATTTATAAGATCAGGCGGGCAGCCAAAACTGGTCGAAGATGCCCGTAATACTTTAACTTACGCCGTAATCGGACTTGTGGCCATCCTTATTTCTTTTGCGGTTATCAATTTCATAAGCGCCGCGACAGGTGTAACTTGTATTAAATATTTTGGCTTTGGTAAATGCTAGGACAATTATTTACCATTCACAATTTACTATTGACCATTTTAACAATTTGACAACATAACAATTTAGCAATCTTCTTTATTTTTCACACTAGCCTCAAATTCTTTATTTTTTGACATATTTTGATAATCTTGCATTAGGATTTTTCACATAATAGACTAAATTATCTAGTTATTTATGGATAATCATCCAATACCTCAGGACATAACAGGTTTCCAGTTTAAGCTTATCGGAGACATGACAATTAAGCAGTTTGCCTATCTTGCTGGAGGTATTGTCTTGGGGTGGCTTGCTTTTGCTACGTTACCTTTTGTTTTGATAAAAGTTCCGGTTGCCGGTTTTTTTATTGTTTCAGGTTTTGCAGTCGCTTTTTTTCCAATCGCAGGAAGGCCTCTGGATACTATGGTTACTAATTACATTAAGGCTCTCTTTGCTCCAACTCAATATGTTTACCGAAAAATTGGTACAAAAATTTGGTTTCCTGAGCCGCACGAGGTACGGGCCATTCATCCCTCTTCTTCGCCTCATACCGGGGATGAAAAGTTAAAAGCGTATCTTGCAACCCTTTCCCCGAAGCCCAAAAATAAATATGATGAAAGGGAGCTTTCTTTTTTTCAATCCTTATCAGCGCACTCCTTCCCTCAACAGGCCCCGACGGTCCAGCAGCAACCAAAAATAATAACGGCTATTCCCGTAAAAAGGGGACTACACGAAGAGAAACAAAACATTCCACCTATGAAAACCCAAATGGATCAATCAGTTCAGGAATCAAAACCAGAAGAGAAAAAACAATCAAGCCCATCAGAGGTGCTTGCTCTCAAGAAAAAGCTCCAAGAGGCAAAGCTTCAGGAAGTTGTTGAAAGGGGTACGGCAAAATATGAATCGGCACACAAAAAAGTTCTGGAACTTGAAAAACTTCTGAACGAAATTCAAACAAGAAAACTCGCACTTGAAAACCAGCTTCAAGAACTACAAAAGAAGCTTGATATGCAAAATCAAAATATAATGGTTCCAGGAGTTGTAAAACCAAAACCCGAGTCTCAAACCGTAAAAAAGATTCCTCTTGCCATGACTAAGGGTGCGGGGATACCAATCACCCCAGAATTCCCCAATCTCGTTTCGGGTGTGATTAAGGACCCGAGAGGAAATCCTCTTCCTAATATTTTGGTTGAAATAAAAGATAACCGCGGTAATCCTGTACGCGCCTTTAAGACCAACATTGTCGGACAATTTGCCTCGGCTACGCCACTGGTAAACGGGGTCTATGCTCTTTCTTTTGATGATCCTAAAGGACTTAACAAGTTTGATCAGGTAGAAATAAATGTAACTGGTGAAATAATGCTTCCTCTTGAAATTTCATCGGTTGATACAAGAGAAGAACTAAGAAGATCATTGTTTGAACAGAAAAACTAAATATGGCTGCCCAAAAAAATAAAGCAACAACCCAGAAATTTATAGGAATAGAAAATATTGAAGAAAATGTTGTGATTATTGAGGGCGGGAATGCTTGTTCCGTTATTGAAATTAATGCTACAAATTTCTCACTTCTCTCAAAAGAAGAGCAGGATACAAAGATTTTTTCATATGCGTCGCTTCTTAACTCGCTTTCATTTCCAATTCAGATTCTAATAAGAAGCAAGCGCCTTGATATCACCTCTTACCTTAGGCTTTTGGATACGCAAGCCGAGCAGAGTCAAAATCCAGCACTTTCGTCTCAAATAAGACTTTATAGAGATTTCGTCAAAGAACTTGTCAAGGTAAATACAGTGCTAGATAAAAAATTTTATATAGTAATTCCATACAACTTTCTCGAAAAGGGAATCGGTGCTCCCAAGAGTTCCAATAAAAAGGCCATTTCATCAAAAGATGAGTTTGTCAACGAGGCAAGGGGTGCCCTTCGTTCAAAAACTGAATCTCTTCACGCTCAGCTTGCCAGGCTAAACCTTCGGGCAAGAACTCTTGAAAAAGAAGAGTTAGTAAAGCTTTTCTATGAAATTTATAACGGAGAAGAAATAGAAACCAATCAGGCAACAGACAATATAAAAACAACGCTTATAAAAGCAAAGGAATAAATTATATGTTTTCGGGAAAGAAAAATACAAAAATTCAACCAGTCACGAGTCAAAAATCCCCTGGTATTTCTAGAATTGAAAAGGGGACTATTTCATTGACTGACATATTAGCACCATCCTCTGTTGAAGTAGACTTCAATTTCATTAGAGTTGGAGGACTTTTCTATAAAACTCTTTTTGTAGTTGGCTATCCAAGATTTGTTTCGCCTAATTGGCTGGCTCCTTTGATTGACTTTGACCATTCAATGAATATCTCAATGTTCTGCTATCCTACGGCCTCAAATGACGTTCTCTCGGACTTAAGACGAAAAGTTGCTGAGATGGAAGCAACGATCTCATCCCAGGTTGAAGAAGGTAAGGTTGTTGATCCCAAGGTCCAGGCGGCTTTGGAGGACGCACTCGGACTTCAGGAACAGCTGGCCAAAGGCGTTGAAAGATTTTTTCAGTTTAGCCTCTATATAACGCTGTTCTCAGAATCGGTCGAAGACCTAGAGGAATCTGCCAAAAAGCTATCTTCTGCGCTCTCTTCTCTTCTTATGATCACCAAAACTGCCACTCTTCAAATGGAAGAGGGTTTTAAGTCCTCAATTCCCGGTGGGGTTGACGAGCTTTTTATTACAAGAAACATGGATACAACTTCGCTTGCCTCTACTTTTCCCTTTACCTCTGCCATGCTTACACAGGACAAGGGCATAATGTATGGAATAAACGAGCAAAACGGATCCCTTATTGTTTTTGACAGATATTCACTCGAAAATGCAAATGAAGTTGTATTTGGTAAATCAGGATCTGGAAAATCATATCTTATAAAACTTGAGGCCTTAAGACAATTTATGTTCGGAACCGAGGTGATAATTATTGATCCAGAGGGTGAGTACGAAACACTGGCAAATACCTTGGGGGGCGAACACGTATCTTTTACGCCCTCTGATCCGGTAAAGATAAATCCCTTTGATCTTTCCGGAATGTACGAAGAGGGAGAAAACGAGCTAGGGCTTAAAATATTATCATTGCATGGCCTTCTTAAAATTGTCATGGGTCAGCTTGATGCTGCAGAAGATGCAATTCTAGACAGAGCGCTCGTTGAAACATATAGACAAAAAGGCATAACAGTAGATCCTTCGACTCAAAAAAATCAACCGCCTCTTATGGAGGACTTGTATAAAGTTTTGATAGGCATGGAAGATCCTGCAGCCAGAAATTTAGCGTTGCGGCTTGAGAAATTTATCAAAGGGAGTCTGTCTGGAATTTTCAATCAGCAATCTAATTTTGATATTAAGAATCCCTTTACTGTTTTTTCCATAAAGGCACTTGAGGAGGAGCTTCGGCCCATTGCCATGCACATTATTTTGGACTTTGTCTGGACAAGGGTCAGAAAAAGTCTTAAAAAAAGGCTTTTAATTCTTGATGAAGCGTGGTACATAATGAAATATGAGGACTCTGCTTCTTTTGTCTACGGAATCGCAAAAAGAGCCCGAAAATATTACCTTGCCTTAACTACGGCAACTCAGGACGTAGAAGATTTCCTCTCAACCGATTATGGGAAGGCTGTTTTGTCTAATTCTTCCATCCAGATGCTTCTCAAACAAAGCCCTTCTGAAATTGATCTGGTTACTAAGGTCTTTTATCTCTCAGAGGGCGAGAAAGAGCTTCTTCTTTCAGCAGATGTAGGAGAAGGTTTGTTTTTTGCGGGACAAAGCCATGTTGTCATGAAGATAATTGCCGCTCCCTTTGAACATGCCGTAATTACCTCAAACCCTCAGGAGCTGATGAAACAAGAAGAAAATTCGCCTATAGAAGGCCCCCCTATTTCCGCTGGTCAGTCTGTTCAAGAAACTGAACCGACCCCTGCTACTCCCCAGGCCCATCCCCAACCGACTCAGCCCCAGCCGGTCGACCCAATGGACAATATTATCTCCCCCTCCCAAACTCCCCAGCCATCCCCTGGTTATCAATCGTCTCCTACCCAGCCTTCCCCTGTAAATCCGCCAGTAACCACACCGACTCAGGATCGGACATAATTCTGATATTATTAATTTATGGATGAACAAAAGGATAGAAGGGGTGGGATTGTTGATAAGACAAACTCTGCCATAAATACTGCCCAGAATCTTAAAAGTGCATTAAGATTCGGGAAAACTGCGTTTCAAATCGGAAGAACTATCACCACTGCGGCATCGACGAGCGAGATTTGGATTCCCGCCGCCATTATTATTGTCATAGTTTTAATTATTCTCTTTACCTTATTTATGTTGCTTGGCGGGGGAAGCGGGGTCGCGCTTGATTCTCAAGGTGGATCAACTGGAGGATCCCAACCGCCAGGAGGAGGATCGGGCTCAGGAGATATATCTTCATGTGTTTTTTATAGAGGTGGAAGCTCAACGGTTGAGGTAATGTTTGGAAACCCGCAAATGGCTGCTGTTGTTGCTGATATTTCAAACCGGGTAGGCGTGCCGCCTGCGGTTGTTGCAGGCATAATGCGCGTTGAATCAGAAGGCGCTTTTACAAGAACAGATCCGGCTTATTTAGAAAATGATTACGATGCGGTTTCAAGCGGAGTCGCCTATGGAATAATGCAGTTTACCCCTGGAACGTTTGCTGGAGTATTTACCAGAAACGCAGTTGAGATGAAAACTTTATTTGATAAAGATGGAGTAAAAACTACCATAGATCCCCCTAATAACATGGCCCCAGCGAACATACTTAGAATTTATAGCATAAGAGATTCGATTACCGCAGCGGCATTTAAAGTAAAAAACGACAAGCAAAGCATTAATGGAGATGGCCCTTGGGATCAGACAACCGTATATGAAATTGCCAGAAGGTATTATGGCTGTCTTCGTTATGGACCAGGTGGCTGTTCTGAAGGACCATATAATTACGGAGAGGATGTTTGGAATAGCTATATAAACTGTCAGGCAACATCTCTTGCATCCTCTTGCCCCATTAAGGGAGGACAAAACATCACTCCTTTTATTTCGTGCGGTTCCTTTATGTCTGATCCGCAATACAATCTGTCCGCCTGCGCAGGGCCTGAGCCAATAGACAGAGGGCACTGCGGCCGTTCTTATGGGGTATGTTTTCAGGGAACCATTGAAGCGACAAATGATCAGAGAAGAGCTCACTCAATCGATGTTCCGGCTTCACCCGGAACACCTGTTTACCTCCCAACTCTTAACAACCAAACAGCTTCTTGGGAGTATGTAACGAGCTACGCTGTCCCCCCGGGAAGCGGAGGTGGTTATGGCCACGTATTCAAGGCAACTGTTGGAAGCGACATTTGGGATCTTCGCCTACTTCATCTTAACGGACCGTCTGTTAACCCACCGGGCGATGGCAATACTTATAAATCAGGAGACATAGTGACAACAATAGCGTCGACCTCTTTCCCCCATGTTCATATAAATATCGGAAAGAATCCAGAAAGGGAAAATGGAGGCGCCGGCTGGCTGAATCCAGAAGATCTAGGTATGTGTAGATAACACTCGGTAAAAAGAGTAAAATTACTGTATGGGAAAATCAAGAATTATATTTTTTTTAATAGGCGTATCTGTTTTAATACTCTTTTTCATTATTTATGTCTTGCTGACTGGCAAAAATCCTATTGCGCCATCCCAAGAACAACCAACACCCACTCCCATATCGGGGAGCTATCCAGGTGGACAGGAAATTCTAAGAATCATATCTGTTTATCCAGAAGAAAAATATCTAAAGTCTTTGGCTATATCTTCTACTGTTACTATAGAGCTTAATGATTCAATTGACCCAACCAGTCTTGACTATGAGATAAATCCGACCATCGTGGTCATAACTCGATTGGATCAGTCGGCAACAAAGCTATCCTTTAGGCCAAAATCTTTTTGGAAGCCTGATCAGACATACACATTAATAATTAAAAAAGTTAAAAGTCAACTCGGTTCGTCCTTGGGTAGTGAATATAAGCTTGAATTTAAGGCTATCGTAACGCGTGATGAAGAGGCTTCAGGTGCGGAAACCAAACCTCCAAATGAACAGGTCACCCCTGCACTCTAATGGGCATGATGATATGGAGAAAGTTGGGATCCTCTGGTATTTTAAAAACTCCGGGGTTAAGCGGACCGCTCATCTCAAAAACAACTTCCTCTTCTTCTATGTTTCCCAATAGCTCCAGTAAATATCTGGCATTGAAGGCTATTTCGTTTTCCTCTCCTTCGGTCTTTGCACCAACATCAATCCTGCTTTCGCCCAAAGACGGAGCGCTTGCAGAAAGGGTTATTTTGTTTTTTTCAAGAGAAAATTTAATAATGTTTGTTGTCTCGCGGGCAAAAATTGAAGATGATTTTACAGCTTGATGCAATTCTCTTCGGTCCAAAACAGTTCTTGATGAAAAATCACTCGGAATTATTTTTTCATAGTTAGGAAACTCTGCCTCTATTAACCTTCCTACCAAAACGGTTTCATCTTGAAAAAACATTATTTGATTGTTTTTCTTTGAAGAATATATTCCAATATCACCATTGTTTTTTAGGGATATTAATTCTTTTATTAATCTTACGGGAGCAAGAAACCCAACCCCGTCAGACGACTCTTCTTCCTCAACGACCGAGACGTCTCTTTTTAAAGAAAGCCTGTACCCATCGGTTGCAACCACAGAAAAACTTCCTCTTTTTTCTTTTTTAAACAAAACCCCCGATAGGGCCGGTCTCTCGTTATCCTGGCTTGCCGCAAAAACAACTTTTGCAAAATTCTTTTCAACAACATCCTTCTTTAAGGTTCCCTGTTTCCCGCCCTTGTCTTCGTATAGTTTGGGGAAGTCCCCTGGTGGCATAGTCTGAAAGACGGTTTTGATCCCATCTGACTCCAAAAATAAGCTCGTTTCTTTGGTGTAAAGGAGAATTTTCCCTTTTTGAATTCCTGAGATAAATTCAAAAAAAACTCTTGCTGGAACAGTTATCTCCCCATCTTCTTCAATGTTTGCTGGAATGTTTTCCTCTATTCCTATTTCAAGGTCGGTAGCGCATATGTAAAACTTCCCCTTTTGAGACCTTAGAAGAAAATTAGAAAGTATCGGAAGTTGCGACCTGCTTGAAACAGCATGGCTTACAAATGGTAATTTTTTATTAATATTTTCAGACAGAAGCAGAATTCTCATTTACTAATATATTTAAATTTGTAGTTGTAGTAGTTTATAGGGAAAAGTGGAAAAAAGCAAGACTGCCAGTGTAGTTTTTTTGTGGAAAAGATGTTTATAAAAATGTGGAAATGGTTGGGGGAAAATAAGGAGGGGGCGGGGGGGCTTTTAATCCACAAGATTTCCCCCAGTAGTGCTTATTATTTTATTGACCTCATCCGAAAACAGTTCCCCCGAGAGGAGCCCCTCTACTTTCTCAACACCGTGCATAATTGTCGTGTGATCTCTTCCGCCGAGTATGTTTCCTATTTCAACATATGAAAGATTAAGCCTGGATCTTAAAATATACATTGCTATTTGCCTTGCCCGAACCAAAAGGGCGTCTCTTTTAACCCCTTTAATTTGGGTTGGTTTTATTTTATAGAAGGAGCAGACGTTATTTATTATCTCGTCTGGGTGATAATAACTAAGAGCAGTTTTATTATTGTTATATAAAACCTTTTCTATAATATTGTTTGACAATTCCCCCTCGATTGATTGGGCTTCGGTCATTATTCGCAATAGAATTCCCTCGAGTTTCCTTGCGTCTTGTGAGTGTTCGGCAATTTTTTTTGCCGCATCAATCGTTAGCGGAAAATCATACTTCTTGGCTTTTATAAGTAAAATTGCCGTTCTTAATTCAAAATCCGGAGGCTCTATATCGACTGTTAGGCCGCCTGAGAAGCGAGAAGAAAGTCTCTTTTCAAGTTTTTTTATTTCGGATGGGGGCCTATCCGAAGAAAGCACAACCTGGGCGCCCTTATCTATTAGGGTGTTGAAGGTGTGAAATAATTCCTCCTGAACTCTTTCTTTTCCTGCCACAAATTGAACATCATCAATAGCTAAAATATCTACGTTTCTAAATTTTTTCTTCATTCTTGCAGTATCGTTTGTTCTTATAGCCTCTACGACTTCATTTGTAAAACCCTCGCTGGTTATATAAAAAATTTTCTTATCTTGAGACTCTTCAAACACCTTGTTTGCAATAGCGTGTATAAGGTGCGTTTTTCCTACTCCAACCGGCCCATAGATAAAAAGAGGGTTATACGCTGTACCAATTTTTTTAGCAACAGTCTGCGCGCTGACATAAGCAAGCTGATTACTTGATGAGACAGCCATAGTTTGAAAGGTGTATTCCTTACGTACTCTCGGTAGATGCCCGATTATTGTGCTTTTCTCTTCTCCGGCAAAAAGCGGTCCATCTTTATCATCAGTTTTTATCTCAGGGAAAATAGTTTTGGGAACAAAAATTATTTTTACGCTAAGACCAGTATGCTTATCAACGGTCTTTTTTATGATTTGATAATATCTTTTTTGCAGAAGATCGACGATCATTACGGATGAGGCAGCAATAGTCATTACTCCGTTTTCAAAAGAAATAAGAAAAGTGTGTTTAAAAAGGGTTAAAAAAATTGCCCTTGATACTTCTGTTTCGATTTCTCCCAAAATGGCTTTCCAGAGTTCTTGATTTTCTTTAGTCATAAGTTTTAAAAAATAATTTCCGGTGATAATGAGTTTAGCGATGTGGATAACTTTTTGTCAAGATAAAAAAATGGATAAAACTATGTCTTCTGATACTATTAAACAAAAAAAGTTTCTGTTATAATATTTTAATTCTTAATAATATGGAGAGATTAACAAAACCTAAAAAAATAAAAAGAAAAAGAAAGCATGGTTTCAGGGCCAGAACAAAAACATACTCTGGGGAAAAAGTAATAAAAAGAAGAAGAAAAAAAGGAAGAAAAAGAATCGCTATCTAATGCTCAATAAAATAAATCGTCTTCCAGCAAGAACAAAAATAAAGGAAGGCAGTAAAATTTCTTCCCGTTTTTTTTTAATAAAAATTCAAAGTAATACACAAGGCGTTAGTAGGTTTGGTTTCATTGTTTCAAAAAAAATTAGTAAAACTGCAGTTGGTAGAAACAGAATAAAAAGGTTTCTTAGAATCTGCGTTGAGAAAAACCTTGATGATATAAAAGCAGGGATAGATTTTTTAATTATTGCCAAAGAAGAATCAGTAAAAGCCAGCTTTAGTCAAATTTTCTTTGAATTTAATAAAATTTTGAATAAAAACTACTTAATTAAATGAAGTACCTGACTATATTATTAATAAATTTTTATCAGCAGTATCTTTCCCTGTTCCTTAAAAATATTTTAGGGATAAGGGGATCGTGTAGGTTCTCGCCGTCCTGCTCAGAATTTGCCAAAAAGCAAATAAAGGAAAACGGTCTATTCTTAGGTGGATATAATTTTTTTGTCAGATTTTTAAAATGTCAGCCATTTTATAGACAAAATATTATATGAGTGATCCAAATATTTTTAACTATGTTCTAGTTTGGCCTATTTTAAACGGACTAATCGCTATTTACAAACTACTGTTTACCTTAAGTATTCCATATGCTCTCGGATTTTCGATAATTATACTGACTGCCCTGATAAGATTTGCATTGTATCCCATGATGGCTTCTCAGCTTAAAGCATCGAAGAAAATGCAGGAATTAAGTCCGCACCTTTCCAAGCTTAAAGAAAAACATAAAGAAGATGCGAAACGTCTTCAGCAAGAAACAATGAGGTTATACAAAGAACACGGCGTAAATCCGGCAGCAGGATGCCTGCCCATGCTGGTTCAGCTGCCGATCATTTGGGGATTGTATTCTGTTCTTCAGCAAATTGTTCGGCCAGAATCACAAAAAGTAATTTCAGAAATTAATAAAGTTGTGTACTTTGATTTTTTAAAAATAACAAACGGATGGGATACTAATTTTTTTGGTCTTCCGCTCGGGTCAAACCCAGCAAATCTTCTATCGACGCTGGGTCCTTTAATTTTCTTAGTCCCAATCATCACTGGAGTCCTTCAGTTTATACAATCGAAAATGTTATTTACTCCTGCATCCCAGAACGCTAAAAATAAAGACCTGCCTGCCGGCAGGCAGGAAAAGAAAAAAGATGATTTTGCTTCTGCATTTCAATCACAATCCACATATATCTTCCCAATTATGATAGGTTTTTTCTCTTATACTTTTCCCATTGGCCTTTCTTTATACTGGAATACGTTCACTTTATTCGGTATAATACAGCAGTATCAAATAGTCGGACTTGGTGGATTAGAAAGTTGGAAAAATAAATTAATAGGTAAAAGTAAATGAGTGAAAAAAAAGACCAAAAAATAATTAAAAAAATAACCGAAGAGCTTTTGGTTCTTTTGGGAATCGAGGCAGACATCGAAATAAGAGAAAATGACGATGGATACGAAATCATATTAGACACGCCTGATAGCGGAATTGTGATCGGTCATCACGGAGATATTCTTGAATCTCTTCAGCTTATCTTATCTTTGTGCATCTCGAGGAGCTTAAAAGAGTTTAAGAGGATTTCTGTAGAGGTTGGAGAGTATCGTAAAAATCGGGAAGATTGGCTTAAGAACCTAGCCCAAGAAACAAAAGATAAAGTTTTATCTGAACGAAGAGAATTTACCCTACCCATGCTCAAAGCCTGGGAAAGAAGGATAATCCATCTTACTTTTCAAAATGACGATGAAGTCATGACAGAATCGGTTGGCGATGGGAAAGATAGAGTATTGGTTGTCAGGCCGAAGACCTAACCTAGAACACCTAATTTACTACCTTATTATTCTTTTTCTTCCAACCCAACTTGGACGTCATTTTTGGCCATCTTTTTCATACATTTACGGCATAAGAGTTGATTATTTATCCCCCACCTTATACATAACAGATGTTTTAATTATTCTCCTTTTTGCTTTTTGGTTAATAAATAATACGAGAAACCTTTCTTTTGAAAAACTCATTGGTGCTTTGGCGGATTTACTTAAAACAAAGAGTTTTTTGTTATTACTCCCCTTTTTAATTATCGCAGGGATTGTTGTTTCCAAAAATCAAATGGCAGGATGGTATGGAATAATTAAGCTGATCGAATTTGGATTTATTGGTTATTATACATCTGTCTTTATTAATAAAAAGAGATTCAAAAAAATACTAATTATTTTTTCAATAACATTAATATTTGAATCCTTAATTGCTGTTTTTCAATTTATAAATCAGGGTTCTTTAGGGGGGCTATTATATTTTTTGGGTGAAAGATCCTTTAACGGACAGACGCCCGGGATTGCCAATGCATCTTTAAATGGTAATCTTGTGCTCCGTCCCTATGCTACTTTTTCACATCCTAATGTGCTTTCGGGCTTTCTCCTTATTTCAATGATTTTAATTCTTTATAATTTGATTACAAAGAACAAGTTTCTGCTAAGAATGTTTGCCTTTTCGCTTATTGTCGGCTCAATTTCTCTATTTCTTTCCATGAGTAGAGTTGCAATTCTCTTGTGGCTAGTGATTGTTACTACCTTTATTTTCAGAACAATTGGACAAAAAAACAAATACGGAACACTTTATTTATTAATAGTTCTAGCCATATTTTTTGGTATATTCTTCACTCCGTTAGGTAGTCGATTTTTAGACTTAAGTTTTTCAGATCCTGTTATTAAAACTAGACTAGATTTAATTAAAAATTCAGTCTTTTTGATAATTCAAAATCCCATATTTGGGGTTGGTATAAACAACTCAATATCAGAACTTTCTCTAATTTCGATGCGAGATAACATTTTTTATTTTCAACCAGTGCACAATATATTTTTACTCATTGCTTTACAGGTTGGATTATCTGGCCTGTTGTTTTTTTTATGGTTTATTATAAGGACTTATCGTAATTTACGATTTACGATTTACGATTTACGATTTACGATTCTTTCCTGCATTTTAATTTTAGGTTTTTTTGATCATTATTTTTTAACGCTTCAGCAAGGACAACTTCTTTTTTCTTTTGCCCTAGGTTTATGCTGGGCGAAATGTTACAATATATAATAAGATTATATGTTTTCTCATCTTAATATTTATGTTGACGGAGGCGCAAGGGGCAATCCCGGTCCTTCGGCAACCGGGGTTTATATAACAGACCAAGATGGTAGAAAAATTGCCGGTTTTGGAAGAAAAATTGGAAGAGCAACCAACAACATAGCCGAATACAAAGCAGTTATAAGTGCACTTGAATGGATTATTGAGAATAAAAATAATTTAGCTGAAGATGTAAAAATTTATTTATTTTTAGATTCAAATCTGGCCTATTCGCAAATTTCAGGTCTCTTTAGAATTAAGAACACAGCACTTAAAAATTTATATTATCAAGTTAAGGAAAAAGAGGCAGAAATTAAATTTCCAATTTATTATAATCACATCCCGCGAGAAAAAAACACCCAAGCAGACAAGCTAGTAAATCTTGCGCTAGACACAATCGACTAATTAGCCTAAAATAGGCTTAATGAAGAAACCTGTCCTCCTCGTAGAAGAAAAATCCGCATCAAATATTCCTCTGGCACTTATCGTAGACAAGCGCGGAAATTTAGGAGCGACAATACTTAAGAACTTAGCAGATGATCTTTTTATAGTTTATGTGAGCGGGATAGAGCCAAGAGCAAGTGATTTAAACACTTCTAACACATTCTACGTTCCCTTTTTGAAAAGATTCTCGCAAATTCCTGAAAACCTTTACTCTTATATTTTCATAATAGATGAAGGAGAGCCATTTATACGAGAGTCATTTAATGTTTTTATTCAAAAAGCTCGAGAAAATAAATCTCCACTAGTTTATATTACAAGCCTAAGAAATATATCATGGAGCTTTATCGATAAAATCAAAGGAGAATATAGGAAGTTAAAAATTATTATCTATGGAGATGCTTTTGGCGGTAATTGGGATGACCAAAATTCTATTGTCAATGAGTTGATTTATCAGGCAAAGAAACACAGGAAGATTAAAATTCCTGGGGATGGAATGGAGAAGATCTTTCCTGTCCTTGAGGATGACGTAGTTGATGAAATAATAAAATTATCTTTTGGCACAGAGGATTCTTTTAAAATCTATTATCTTTTCCCGCGTTATCCGCAAACATATTTATCTTTAGCGCATATATTTCAAAAATCAAACCCCGACATAAAAATTGATTTTGTAAAAAAAGAAAAGCAAAATGCCGAAACTAAAATTCTCCAAGAAGGAAAATATCTCATAAATGATCAATACCCCCTCTCAAAAAAATTGACCGGAGCTGAGATAGATGTAAAGGGCTCAAAGCAAAGTGAGCAGAAAAACAACACAAATGTTATGAAAAAAGTAAAATACATTTTTAAATCTTTATCCTTATTTTTATTGATTTTTCTACTATTGCCTTTTGCCTCTACTCTTTTATTTTCTTTTTTAGGATATGTTGAAATTCGAAATTCAACCAATATGCTTAAAAGCGGCTCTTTAGAAAAAGCTTTTAATGCTTCATCAATATCCAAGACTTTTTTTGAAATTTCAAAAGCAAGCGCCAATGGATTTCTTTTTGAACTTGCAATTTTTGGGCAAGACAGAATTGCTGATTCTTTAATTGCAAACATTGACACTGGTGTTAAATTATCAAAAGGAATAAATTACCTATCTTCAGCTGGTTTCGTACTTAAGAACATATCTTCGGGGAATGCTAAAAATTTTCAGAATGAAATCCTCGAGCCTCAATTTTTAGCAAGAAGTGCGATTGTTCTTTTTCAGGAAATATATTTGGAAAATAAACTCCCCGATTCATATAAAAGCGAAATTAATAACTATATGAGTTTTATAGAACAGATTTCCGTTATCCAAGAGGCTCTGCCTGATATTTTAGCTGTTGATACAAAAAAAACTTATCTGATACTCTTTCAAAATAATATGGAGCTTAGGCCTGGCGGCGGTTTTATCGGATCATACGGAATTCTGAGTTTAGATAGGGGCAGAATTATTGATTTTGTAATAAATGATATTTATGATGCAGATGGACAGCTGAAGGGACATGTTGAGCCCCCGTTTCCGATTCGAAGGTATTTGCAGAAACCACATTGGTATATGAGAGATAGTAATTTTGATCCTGATTTTAGACAATCAGCCTATACAGCTGCCTTTTTTCTCAATGAAGAAATGAGCCAAAGAGTGGACGGCGTGATAGGCATCGATGTTTCATTTCTGAAGACACTTTTGAATGAGATTGGACCAGTTGAAGTTCCGGAATATAATGAAATTGTGAACTCTGAAAATATGTATCTACTTACTCAGACTCATGCAGAAAAAGATTTTTTTCCATCATCTACTCAAAAAAAAGATTTTTTAAGATCTTTGGCAAGAGCAATTCAAACTAAGGTATCAGAAAACAAAAACCTACCCTATTTTTCTATTTTAAGGGCGGTTATAAATTCAATTGAAGAAAAACATATTATATTTTCATTTAATAACGTCAATTTACAGAATCTCTTTACGGTTAATGGATGGTCATCCTCTCTTTGGGACAACAGAACTTCCTTCTCGCAGCAAGTCAATCAGAACTCAATCTCAATTAATGATTTTTTTGGAATAAACGAGGCAAATCTTGGAGTAAACAAGGCAAATTTTTTTATAGAGAGAAACATAACGGGAGAAATAAATATTAATGAGGATGGTTCTGTCTCATCAAGAGCAACTGTAGTTTATAAAAACAACAGTGTTGATTGGCCTGGAGGTGACTATAAAAATTATGTTAGGTTTATACTTCCTCAAAATGCATCCCTGTCACAGGTTTTTATGGACGGAATTCCTCAAAAGATTGGGAGCGCAGTAACAGATCCGTTAATTTACGAGCAGAAAAATTTTATTCCTCCACAGCTTCTTGAAATTGACAGAACAGAAGAGGCGGGGAAAACTATTTATGGATTTCTTACAATGATTCCTGCACAGACTACAAAAAAAATTTCCATAGATTACGAATTACCCAAAAATTTTAACGATGATTCATCCTCTATCTTATACAGCTTAAAATATTTTAAACAGCCGGGAACTGAGACCTACCCTTTTATTCTATCAATTACTTTCCCCTCTTCATATCAAGTAGTTTCATTTTCTGACAATCTAAGTGTGTCTGATGGAAAAGTTCTATTCTCAAAAGAGATCTTAAAAGACCAAGATTTTATTTTAAGCCTTGGCCAAGAGCAGTAATTTTAAAACACCGCTTTTAAGAGAATTTTCGAACACAACTATCGGTTCACATAATTTTCGTGTACTCGGCTTCAAACAAAGCGATTTTTTCTAGTTTAACAAATGTTCTGTATGGTACAATACTCGCATAAGATATTTATGGATAAAGTCTATAATCATAAATTTGTTGAAGAAAAAATCTATCAAATGTGGGAAACAAATCGATATTTTACTCCCCCAAAAAATCAGAAAAAGCCTTATTCAATAATTCTTCCTCCGCCGAATGCAAACGCCCCGTTACATTTCGGACATGCGATGTATGTAATTGAAGATATACTGATCCGATTTCATCGAATGAAAGGCTTTGCGACCCTTTGGCTTCCGGGAGCAGATCATGCAGGTTTTGAAACTCAGTTCGTTTTTGAAAAAAAACTTGAGAAAGAAGGGAAATCGCGTTTTGATTTTGACCGGGAGACACTTTACAAGATGATCCTTGATTATGTCTTGGAAAATAAGAAGGGAATGCAAAATCAATTGAAAAGACTGGGTTTTTCTCTTGATTGGACTCGCAATAAGTTTACTTTGGATGAAGATATCGTAAAAATTGTCTACAAGACATTTAAAAAAATGTATGACGATGGGCTGATCTATAGAGGAGAGAGACTGGTAAATTACTGTACAAAATGCGGCACATCGTTTTCAGATCTTGAGGTGAATCATAAGGAACAAAAAGACCCTCTTTATTTTATAAAATACGGTCCTCTCACTCTGGCAACAGTAAGGCCTGAAACCAAATTTGGAGATACGGCAATTGCTGTTAATACAAAAGATAAGAGATATCAGAGGTACATTGGCAAAGAAATAGAGTTTGAGACGCTCTTAGGTAAAAGAAAAATGAAGATAATTGCAGATGAAGTAATAGACCCAGATTTTGGTACTGGTGTTGTCAAGGTAACCCCGGCCCATGATATGAAGGATTTTGAAATGGGCAAAAGACATAATTTAGAAATTATAAAAGTAATTGACCTAGATGGCAGGCTGACTGAGATTACCGGGCCATATAAAGGTATGAGAGTGAAAGAAGCAAGAGGAAAAGTAGCAGAGGATATGGAGAAAAAAGGCTTAATTGAAAAAGTCGACAATGATTATATTCACACAATCGAAGTTTGCTATAAATGCGGAACAACCATTGAACCCATGCTTATGCCTCAATGGTTTGTCAAAATGGAGCCTTTGGCAAACCCCGCTATTGAGGCAATTGAGGAAAGGAAAATTAAATTTTATCCAAAAAGACATGAAAAGAATATTCTTTGGTTTTTGAAGAATATAAAAGACTGGAATATCTCAAGACAAATTGTCTGGGGAATACGAATCCCTGCCTGGCAATGTCAAGAGTGCAATTCTTGGGTGATTACAGAGAGAGAAATTCCTGAAAAATGTAAGGATTGTAATTCTAAAAAACTTAAGCAAGATGAGGACACTTTTGATACTTGGTTTTCTTCAGCTCAGTGGCCTTTTGCTACGCTTAAAACCACAAAGCCGGGTGATTTCGATTATTTTTATCCTACATCTGTTATGGAAACAATGTACGACATTTTATTATTCTGGGTGGCAAGAATGATCATGGTCGGTATTTATGCAACAGGAGAAATCCCTTTTAAAGATGTAGTTTTGCATGGAATGGTGAAAGATCCGCTAGGCAAAAAAATGAGTAAATCCAAGGGAAATGTGATTGATCCTCTCGAGACTGTTGATCAATACGGAGCAGACGCTGTAAGATTTGCCTTAGTTTATGGCACCGCATTTGGTAATGACCAGGCGCTTTCTTATCCCAAACTTGATGCTGCCCGTAAGTTTACAAATAAACTCTGGAATATAGGACGATTTATTGAAATAAATCGAAGTCAAAACTCAAAAGTCAAAACTCAAAAGTCAATTAAGGAATTATTAAAAATAGCAATGCATAAAAACGATAGAGAATGGATAGAAAAAACAGACAAATTAATAAAAGACATGACCAAACACATAGAGCATTATAACTTTCATTTTACAGCTGAGGGATTGTATGATTTCACCTGGCATGAATTTGCGGACAAATATATCGAGGATGTCAAAAACAGAATAACTGAAAACTCGTATACGGTTCTTATTAATTTATATTTGATACTTCTGAAACTTCTTCATCCCTTTGTGCCCTTTGTGACAGAAGAGATTTATCAAAGATTCGGATTCGGCGAATCTTTAGCAATAGAGGAGTGGCCGGTTCATGCATAAATCTGCTCAAAAACTAAAATATATAACTCTTAAGCTTAAATTCCCGAGAATTTACCGATTTATTACCGAAGCCCCTGTCATCAAGCATCTTAAGAAGTTCCAGAAGAGACTTATTGTTGCAGGTTTTCTCACAGCGCTTTTTATTGGCGGAATTGTTTATGTTTCCCTTGATCTTTATAGAAATTTACGCAACAAAACCGAGCTTGAGAGGGAACGAGAATCGATTGTCAACCAAATTAAAAATTGGCAATCAATTACCGAAGAGTACAAGGGTTATAGAGATGCTTATTTTCAGTTGGCAATTTTGGAATACAGACTCAAAAATTTTGACAAGTCAAGAGAGTATCTTCAGAAAACATTATCTTTGGACCCGAATTTTAAAGAGGGAAGAGAGTTAGAGTTGATACTAAACAAACAATAGGAAGTTATTCAGTCTTTTCCTCTGCGGGTTTTTCCTCGCCCGCCGGGGCTTTAGCGGTGGAGGGTTCTTTCTTTTCTTCGACTGGAGCCTCGCCTTCAGCTGGTTCTTCTTCTCCGGCTTCTGCCTTGGCTTCCTCAGCAGCCGCAGCCTCCTCAGCGGCAAGTTCTTCTGCTTCTTTACTGACAAGTTCTGAGATTTTTACGACAACTTGGGTTGGATCAGTCAGAACAGTAACATCTTTTGCGGTCTTAAGATCTCCGACTGTAACCTGCTCATCAACTGTTGCTAAGGGCTCGACATTCACTTCAATATTTTCGGGCAATTCTTCAGGCAAAGCTTCAACTTCAACCTCAGAAATTATCTGCATAAGAAGTCCAACCTTGTCAGTCACGGCCTTGGGTTCTCCAATGACAACGATCGGAACCATGGTTTTAACTTTTTCTTTAAGATTTACTTGGAAAAAATCAGCGTGTAGAGGATTACCTAGATAATCTGATTGAACATTGTGGATTAAGACCGGAAGTAATTTGCTATCAAGCTCCAAATCGACCAATCCGGTTTCTCCGGCCTCTTTGAAAACTTTATCGAATTCTTTTTGAGCCACTTGTACAGAAACTGATTTTATATCTTTTCCATACACATTGGCCGGCAAGACTCCTTCACGTCTTAATTTTTTTACCTTCTTGCCTAAAATCTTTCTTTTCTCAACCTTGAGTTTTTCTCTTTTCATTAAGATTTATATTTTACCTCAACTGCCTTATTATTACAACCGTTGATTTAAATGTTATAATACGAAAGAATTTATGCGTGTTTTGGGAATTGATCCCGGGATAGCCCGAACAGGGTGGGGGATTATTGAAGAAAATAACGGAAAATTTTCAGCCCTTGATTATGATTGTCTTGAAACGTCTCCTAATCTTGAAACACCCAAAAGGCTTTTTGAAATTTACGACAAAGTTATAAAATTAATAAATAAATACAAAGTAGATGCACTTTCAGTTGAGGAACTTTTTTTCAACACGAATGCAAAAACCGCTTTTGTAGTAGGACAGGCCAGGGGAGTAGTGCTTTTGGCCGGTGCTCAGAAAAAATTATCTATAGGAATTTACACGCCCTTACAAGTTAAAATTGCAGTTTCAGGATATGGACGGGCAGAGAAGGTTCAAATTGGCAAAATGGTTAAGACAATTCTTAATCTTAAAGAAATTCCTAGGCCTGATGATACGGCAGATGCCCTGGCAGTAGGACTTACACATTTATTTTCAAGAAAGATAGGAAAGTATGATAGGAAGTCTTAAGGGAAAAGTAGAATTAAAAGACGGGACTACATTAATCATTGATGTAAATGGAGTAGGCTATAAGGCAACTGTCGCGGCAGATGTTTTAGGCAGCGCCGTACTTTTCTCACAGATAAAAATATATACCTACACCTATGTCAGGGAAGATGTTTTGGAGCTTTTCGGATTTTCTTCAGCAGAGGATCTAAAACTTTTTGAAAGAATCATTTCAGTTTCAGGCATTGGTCCCAGAAGTGCTATAAATATCTTTTCAGTAGGCAATAGAAAAAATATAATCGGGGCGGTTATCAAGGGAGATGTTGAATTTTTTACCCAGGTGCCAAGACTTGGGAGAAAGAATGCCCAAAAGATTATAATTGAGCTTCGGGGAAAACTCGGCAGCCTTGAAGATCTTGATTTATCCGAGGAGACAGACGGCCAGACACTTGAAGTTCTAAATGTTCTTAAGACTTTTGGTTTCAGCGTAAAAGAAGCAAAAGAAGCGATGAAAAATATTGATAAGAAGATTGAGGGAGTCGAAGAAAAGGTAAGACTAGCCCTGAAATACTTGGGAAAATAAACATGATAATTTCTAATTGACCTAATTCACCTAATTGATCTAAAGTTTGGGATTTTGAAAATTGGGATTTGTTTAGGATTTAGAAATTAGAGGTTAGAAATTTTAAAAATATGGCAAATAAGAAACAGATTAAACTTGACGAACAGGAAACACCAGAAGAACAGGTACTCTTTACTTCTCTTCGGGTTTCGGACTGGACTGGATTTCTGGGACAAACGCAGGTAAAAGAATCTCTTCATATTGCCATAAATGCGGCGAAGAAAAGAAAAGAGGCGATAGAACATATACTTTTGTATGGACCTCCGGGACTGGGGAAGACCACGCTTTCTCATCTGGTTGCCAAGCAAATGGGAGCAAATATCAGAGTGACCTCAGGCCCTGCGATTGAGCGAGCGGGGGATCTTGCTTCGATTCTAACCAATCTTGAAAAAGGAGATATATTATTTATCGATGAAATTCACAGGTTAAATAAAGTAGTTGAGGAGACGCTTTATCCTGCCATGGAAGATTATGCGCTAGACATAGTTCTGGGAAAAGGGCCTTCCGCCCGAACTTTAAGATTGGATTTGCCCCAATTTACCATCATCGGAGCAACTACACGGATCGGGCTAATGTCTGCGCCCCTTAGGGACCGCTTTGGCGTAGTTCACCGTTTGAATTTTTATGATCCGAAGGATTTAGAAACTATTATAGAAAATGCCGCCAAAAAACTTAAAGTCGCAATTGATAAAGAGAGTGTCAAGCAAATTGCCAAAAGAGCCAGAGGGACTCCCCGAATTGGTTTAAAATTATTAAAGAGGGCACGCGATTTTGCACAGGTAAAAGGGGAGGGAAAAATTACCAAAGAATTAGTAGATGAAGCGCTCAAGATGCTTGAGGTAGACGAGATGGGGCTTGATAGTTCTGATCGAAGGTTCTTAAAGGCAATAATTGACAAGCATAGCGGTGGGCCAGTGGGACTTGAAACTATTGCATCAACCATATCAGAGGATACTGGAACACTTGAAGAAGTCGTAGAGCCGTATCTTTTACAAATTGGGTTTATAAAAAGAACGAGTAGGGGAAGAGTCGCCACTCCCTCCGCCTACGAACATTTAGGAAAGAAGCATCCCGAAGAACCCAAAAAACAACAAAAGTTGATATAACAAAATCCAAAGAGTATAATTCTCGTCTATGGTTGAAGTTGAAGGAAACTATCCTTATATTGAAGGCAAAAAAGGAATATCTCTTGAGGCAATAATCGAAAGGTATAGAACCAAAGGCAAATGTACCGGTGTTATTAGAGGTGGGTCTGGATCTGAATTACAATATACAGTTGGCAGCGATATGCTCTCTGTAAGAGATGTTGGTTATCCTGATAGATTTATGTCGGTTCAAGTCGTGAGTGAAATTGTAAATTTCAATATAAGAACTCGAACATCTCCTTTAGATGTATATGAAGACAATCCTCAAGATGTACATCCTGACATGTATGCAAAGAAATTTATTGTTTTTGCCTTAACATACTTATCAGATAATAATATTTTTATTTCTGGATGCAAAGGTACTTGGGCGCCAAATTCTATTAATCTACAAATTTTTCAGGATGAAATGTCAGTTCATGGAGATCCTGTTAGGGCTGCAAAAGAAACATGGACAGGAAAACTATTTGCGGAGCTTGGTTATTCTGAAATAAAATTAGAAGAGATAGGAGCTGAAGAAACTCCCGATGGCGAGCTAGCTACAACCGCAATATTTAGAAAACCAAATCAAACTTAATTGTTTTCAAAATCTCCCCCAAAATAATATTCAAAGCTCTACATATTAGTTATTGATTAGTTATGATATAATCTTACTCCATTGAGTCCATTGACAAGCTACGCTTATTAAAATAAACTAAAATTATGAAGAAATATATAATATCAGACAGAGAAATACTTGGAGGAGAAGCTGTAATAAAAGGAACTAGGATTCCTGCAAGAAAAATATTTTTTCTACTCAATGACGGATTTTCTCCGGAAGCGATTAATGAGTTGTATCCACAGTTGTCCGTAGAAATAATTAAAAAAGTTGTGGAAGAAGGCGCTCAAATAATAAATAATCATGTCTCGCAAGCCTCATAAGCATTCTCTACTTCTGGACGAAGGTGTGTACTCTAAAAATTTACTTCCAAGAACTAACAGTAGGCACAATTTAAAGCATATTAAATTGGATTTGAATAAAGGCGGGGTCCTAGACAGAGAGGTATATGATATTGCCTGTAAACAGAAAAGACTAATAGTGACTTATAATGTTAATCATTTCAAAAAATTAGCTGAAAGAAGTGAAGAAAGCGGGGTTATAGGCGTTTCTCAAAAACTTGCATCTGAGAAGCTGGACAAAAATCTCAATGCACTTCTTAGCAGAAGTACCCGAAATTCACTTTATGGAAAATATACATCGCTAAGAGGAGCCAAAAATAGATAATTCTTCTGATATAATTGCCTCATTTTGTGTGCTTGTGCTATAATTCATTCATGAGCGAAGCCGAAGGTTCTAAGTCAATACCCCACCCGAGAAAAATCTCTTTTGATAAGACGGAGCATTTTGATAGAGAAGGATTTTCAGGCGATCATTATGTGAAGCCTGAAGATGGATTAGGCTATAGCGCTTTAAGTGTCGATGTTCATGGTAGGCATCCGTTAACAAGAATGGTTGGTGCAACGAGGAGCTATTATGTAAGAGAAGGAACAGGAATGTTTACTTTAAATGGAGTTGCTCACGAGGTTAAAGTGGGAAGCCTTTTTGTTATTCCTGATGGAGGAGAATATGAATATCAAGGAGAAATGAAATTATTTGAATTTAATGTCCCCGGCACAACTTCCGCAAACGCAATTAAGCTAGAACCAAAAGAATAAAATAATCCTCTTCTGATATAATTGCCCCGATTTGATATTTCCCCTTTTCGGATCTATAATCCTTCTCTATGGTTGAAACCAAAGTTGGTTATCCTTATGTTAAGGGTAAGTATGGGATCCCTTTTAAAGACTTACCTGTTAATATAAGGAGCATAACAAAAGGCGGATCCGGAAGTCTTCTGCATTATGATATCAGAAGAGATTCAATTGAGATAGAAGATGAAGAATTTAGTGGATATCATGTGTCTGCTAAAGTTGTTGAAGACACTTTTATAGCAGCTGTCCACACCCGAAGATACATAACGGGAGAAAGACACCCGGATTTATTTGCAAGAAGATTTTTAATTTTCGCATATGAATACTTTTTGAGCAATGGATATGAGATAAACACATACTCTTCATATTGGATACCAAGCCTTGATAAATTCGCCTCTACTAACTACAGTCAATACTCAAGAATGCTCAAGAAAGGAATTGATCCTGAAGATGCTGCTAAAGCTACGTGGACAGGTAGGCTAGCAGGAGAATTCGGATTTACAGAAATTGAAAGCATGGCAGAAGATGAAAGTGGAGGTTTAAGGGTGGTTTTCAAAAAACCTGATCAGGGATAAATTTTTTAAATTCCCTTCCGCTCTTCTGATATAATTGCCCCATGGATGGAGAAGAATCAAAGGAAGTTTCAAAACCCCAGGAATCAAATCGTCCGTTGGTCCCTTATCCTTTTGTTCGGGGTAAGTACGGCTTAAATCTACATGAAAAAGAATCACATTTTAGAAAAGGAAGGATTGAAACAGGTTCCGGGAGAAAAGTTATGGCAGACATGGTTCAAAGAAGCAACACCGCTTGGATAAGAATATATGACGAGGATGAGCCGGCATTTACCATGCAGGCAAATGTTCATGGAAAAACTGCTAGTGCGGATATTTACACCAGAAAACAAACCGGAGAAAGGCATCCTGATTTTTTTGCCAGAAATTTTCTGGTTTTTGCCTTAAATCATTTCAAAAATGAGGGTTATCCTGTCGTAAGATTTGAAGCAAAATGGATTTTGACTGAAGGAAATGAATGGGGTTCAGATAATTACCAGGAATTCCAAAAATTACTCCAAGAAGGGTTAGGGCCTGAGGAAGCAGCTAGGCTAACTTGGACAGGTAAGGTACTTTCGGAACTCGGTTTTTCAGAAGTAGAGTCGATAAAAAGATCAGATGACGAAGTAATTGCATTTTTCAAAAGACCGGGAACGGAGCCTCTGGTATAATTTTTTTATGACAACGATTGATGATTTTAAAAAGTTAGACATAAGAGTCGGCAAGATTCTGGAAGTTGAGGATTACCCTGCCGCTCGAAAACCCTCTTACAAAATGAAGATTGATTTTGGTTCTGAAATCGGGATTAAACAATCAATTGGCCAGTTTACTCATTATAAAAAAGAAGATCTAATAGGAAAATTAGTAGCAGGTGTGGTAAATTTTCCTCCCTTTCAAATGGGTCCGGCAGTTTCCGAAGTGCTCACTTTGGGATTTCCGGATGAAGAAGGCAAAGCAATTCTCATAATTCCTGAAAGAGATACCCCCCTCGGTGGCAAACTATTTTAATCCATTCAGTGCATCTTCAACTCTTGTTCTATTCATCTGAAGATGGGAAGAAATTAACTCAAGCAACTCTTGACTTTTTTCTGCTGCCAATGTCAGTTCAAGAGACGGATTTACAGTGACCCATTTTGCTTCTCTTAATCTGACTTGAGTTCCCGGTTTCACCCTGATATAAGTTGAGCCTCCAAATCTTTCTCTCATTGCATTAAGAAGGGGTTGATTAGTGCTTTCAAACTGGGTTCTTAGAGGTGCGTAGGGCGCATTGTCAACTGTTCCGATTGCATCAAATATGCCGGCCGTAAATGCAGGATATTGGAGAAGACGAAAATATTCATCTTCACATACAGGATTTCTGCGGATTCCATTTTGTCTAAATTCTTTTGTGAGCTTAACTTTCTTACTCATTAAATCTTCTCTGTCAAATTCTCTGAACATCTCAATGACGCTTCTTCGGGAGGGGGAGAACAAGTCCATGCTAAGCGCAGTTTCGATTGCGTTGGGCCCCTTTAACTCCCATCTCCATGAATTTATTTTTTGAATTTGACTTCTACCACCAAAAAGATCTTTCAGGACGGTTGTCCTATCATGAGAATCATTGCGAGAAAGATAAGGATAGGCCGATTCATAATTAGGTCTATTCGGCCATGTTTCAATTGAGAAGCCTATTGATCCTCCTGTTTCAAAGATTCCCGAAAGCCAAGCCACGTCATACATGTCTGGGATTTTTTCTTTGACATCAGGGGTTTTTCTAATTGGCGTTTGGTATTCAATCATGGCGAGATTATATCATACAAAAGTATCAATTCTATTTAAATCCCAAATGAAATATATCTTGAAAAAACGGAGTAAATGTAATAATTATCTGTAGAATAATTATTCCAAACACTCCCCACACCAGAAAAGGATTGAATTTAAAGAGTGATTTTCCTCTGACCACAAACGCCAATCCCATATGTGAAAAAATCAAAAGATTAAATACTACGGTTCGGGCTAGCATTTCTGATTTTCCCAGATTTATAATTAAATAAAAAACGGAAAGCAGGAAAAAAGACAAGGACAAGCCGACAAGCGCTATGAATATACTTCGTTTTTTAGAGAGAATAGGGGTTTTAGGATTCCGAGGACCATCTTTGATAAGATCCGGATCTTTATTATCGGAAGCAAGAGCAAGAGCCGGAAGACCATCGGTTATTAAATTGATCCATAATATTTGAGTTGGTATAAGAGGACTAGGCAATCCCAAAAGTGTCGCAAAAACAATAAGAGACAGTTCTGATAAATTTCCCGAGAGAAGATAAGTGATTGCTTTTAATATGTTATGATAAATAATTCTTCCTTCTTCAACAGCCGATACAAGAGTTGAAAAATTATCATCCGCAAGAACTATATCACTGGCTTCTTTAGCTACATCTGTTCCGGTTTGTCCCATCGAAACTCCAACATCTGCTCTCTTAAGAGCAAGAGAGTCATTGACTCCGTCTCCGGTAACGCCGACAACATACCCCTTTTTCTTTAGAATCGTTACAAGACGCAGTTTATCTTCGGGTCTGCTTCTGGCAAAGACCCTCACATGGTCAATAATTTTGGCTACTTCATCATCATTTAGTTTTTCAAGCTCCTCTCCCGTAATAACATCTTCATCTTTTTCAAGGATACCAACGTCTTTTGCAATAGAAAGAGCTGTTTTTTCATTGTCCCCTGTTACCATAATCGTTGTGATGCCTGCGTTTCTTGCCTTAAGCACTGCTTCTCTTGCTTCATCTCTTGGAGGATCGTAAATTCCGACAAAACCAAGGAAGTCTAAATTTTTTTCCAAATGATCTCGTTTCACACTTCCTTTGTGTTTTTCAAGTTTTTCCCCAAAGGCAATGACACGAAGTCCATTCGAAGCATAGTCTTCATAAAATTTGGTTATTTTGGTTTTTTCTTTTTCAGACAATTCGCTTTCTTCGATTATTGCTTCAGGAGCTCCTCTGACGAAAACATATTTTTTTCCATGTTCTTCCCAAACTGTAGTTATTGTTTTTTGTTCCGGATCAAAAACGAATTCATCAGTAATTTCGCCCCCATCTTTAAGTGTGTTAAGATTTTTTGCGTGACTTTTTGCCCAAAGAAGCAAAGCACCGTCAGTTCTATCTCCTATGATGTCATATTTATCCTGCGATCCTTTTTGGGCAAGAGAAGCAGTGTTACCAAAAATACAGGCGCGCAAGAGAGATTCAAATTTTTTCTTATCCTGAATCCAGTATTTTTTCACTCTCATTGAGTTTTCAGTCAGCGTACCGGTCTTATCAACCAACAAAACCTGAATCGATCCGAGTGTTTCAACAGCATGCATTTTTCTGACTATCGCATTCTTTTTGGCCATTCTTGTTGTTCCAATAGCAAGTGCAATCGTAATTACGGTCGGAAGACTTTGTGGAACTGCCGCAACCGTAATGCTTATAGATAAAAGAATTAAAGGAAAAAGCTCTCTGTTTTGCGAAAGGCCAATTGGAATGATTGACAAGGCAGCCAGGATGGCAATAAATGAGATTATTTTTCCTAAGACATTTAGCCGGTGATTAAGCGGGGTTTTATCGGGAGAAAGAGTAGAGAGTGTTTCGGCAATTTGGCCAAAATGTGTCTTCATCCCTGTTTTCTGAATTTTCAAATGACCTTTACCTTTTAGGACAAGAGTTCCTCCAAAAACCTCGGCATTTTGCTCTTTGGCAACCGGAAGAGATTCACCCGTTAGAATAGATTCATCAACTTCCAGGTCTTCATGATGGACAAGTACTCCGTCTGCAGGAATTCGATCTCCTTCGGAAAGAATTACAATATCACCCGGTACTATATCTGAAGTAGGTATTTCCTCTTCTTTTCCATTACGGAGCACTCTTGAGAGAGGCAATACGTAATTCTTGAGCTTTTCAAGCGACTTTTCGGCATTATATTCCTGAATAAAACCTACGGTTCCATTAAGAAGAAGAATTGCCAGGATAAATACTGCGTCTAAAACGTCACTGATAAAAAATGAAAAAATTGCAGCTAGGAATAGTATGCCATTAAGAAATGAAGGGAATTGAGACAGAAAAAGAATAAACGGGGAAAAAGATCTTTTCGCTGTTATCTCATTCTTTCCATGAACTGCAAGAAGCTGATTTACTTCATGACTGCTTAGTCCCTTTTCCATTAATAATTATTGTAACACAGGGTTTTATATTGCTTCTCGTTTGGGTCTGTACTGCAAGGCTTCTGCGATATGATTGACTTTAATATTTTTTGAAGCTTCAAGATCGGCAATGGTTCTTGAGAGTTTTATGGTTCTATGATATGAGCGGGCTGATAGTTTCATCTTAGAAACCGCAAGGCGAAGAAGATCTATGCATTCCTTTGAAAGTTCACAAAATTCCTTAAGATCCTTATTCCCCATCTCAGAATTTGTTGTAATCTTGCGTTCCTTAAATCTTTTAGTCTGAACATCACGTGCCTTCTGGACTCTTTTTCGTATTTCTCTTGAGTTTTCTGTTTTTACTTTGTTTTCATTTGTAGTAAGTTTTTCTATTTTGACTGGCGGAACGTCAAGATGGATATCAATTCGATCAAGCATAGGACCTGAAATTCTCTTTTGATATTTAATGATTTGAGAAGCACTGCACTTGCATTCATGAGTATTATCCCCAAGATATCCACATGGACAAGGATTTTGGGCTGCGACCAGCATAAATTTAGCAGGGAAATTTATTCTGCCTGATGATCTTGAAATAGTCACGTTTCCATCCTCCATAGGTTGTCTTAGAGCTTCAAGAACATGTCTGGGAAATTCAGGAAACTCGTCCAAAAATAAAACACCGCGGTGAGAAAGTGAGATTTCCCCAGGTTTTGGCACTTGGCCTCCACCGATGAGGCCAATATGAGAGGTGGTATGGTGAGGAGAACGGAAAGATCTTTTAATGATTAAAGATTTATTATCTAAGAGTCCTGAGATGCTGTAAATTTTTGTGACTTCAAGTGCCTCTTCAAATGTTAGTCTGGGAAGAATAGAGGGAAGGGTTCGGGCAAGAAGGGTTTTTCCTGCACCCGGAGGACCTTTAAACAAAATGTTATGTGATCCTGCTGCGGCAATCTCAAGTGCTCTTTTGGCCTGCTCCTGTCCTTTTATCTCATTCATATCAAGATCAAAAAATTCTTCTTTGAAAAGAGAATTAATATTTATATGTCTTTGAGAAATTATTTTCTCTTGTCCATTCAGGTGATAAAAAAGCGAGAGTAGGGTAGGAACAGGGAAAACTTGAATGCCTTTTAAAATTGCTGCTTCTTTGGCATTTATGGCAGGTAGAAAAATTTTCTTAATTTTCTTTCCTTTGGCCATGATCGCCTGTGGCAGTATACCATTGGTATGCCTAAGTCTTCCATCCAAAGACAGCTCTCCTGTAAAAATTGAGTCATTAATGTCTGTCTTGAGTTGCTCTGAAGCAAGAAGAATTCCAAGTGCAATCGGCAGATCATAGGACGGTCCTTCTTTGGGCAAATCAGCTGGTGCCAGATTGACAGTTATTCTTTTTGCGGGAAAATCAGCCCCTGAGTTTTTGATCGCACTTCTTACTCTTTCTTTTGACTCCTCAACTGCTTTATCGGGAAGTCCGACAATGGTAAATGAAGGAAGTCCTTGGGATGCGATATCAACTTCAACCTCAACCGGTACTGCATCAAGCCCGACAATCGCCGCTGAATTAACCTTTGCCAACATATATTTATATTACCACTAAGTCGGGTGGTATAATAAGCCCATGGAAGGGACCACGTCTCCGGAGATTAAGCCGTCTCAAAGGCCGTTACTTACAGGAGAAGAAATCGCAAGATTAATTGATTCTAAACTTTTCAAGGAATCCATAAAAAGACTACACGATAAACTGGAAAAATTAGAGGAACCATTTGAAGCAGGATTTATTGTTTTTATGGATTCTGAAACAAAAGACGTATCTATAGTGGAAGAAAAAGTAATGTCAATAAATAGCTTGGAGCAGGATGATGAAACCAGAAAAGAGATTGATAAACAGTTGGAAGAAGAAAATGTTCCTGTAATAGATTTTCATTTCCATCCTCCAACAATAGGCGGCTATCATATGGTTGATTCTTTTATACCAAGTATTGCCGATCTTCAAAGGGTGCACCCAGAGGAATCGAAAAATGGACCTATTGGAATAATAGGAGTCATGAAAGGAAATGGAAATATAGATATGCTTTTTTTCAAGGAAGTAAAATATCAATTGGGATCAAAAGTACTAAGAGATCAATTGGACAAAGATTTATTCGAGTGCGGGACTGTTCAGGAGGGAATGAAAATACTTAGCGAGTCTGGTTATGAATCTGCCTTCGGAGAGTTCAGTTTAAAACAAGGATTATCAGAGCCATTAAGAGAGCAGGTGAGAAATTTATCAGTCGCCTCCTAATTGTCTTGACAATTATCCTGTTTCCATATATAGTTAATTATGGAGCCTCAAAAATCTGCACTACCAATCGGTCTTACCTTCGATGATGTTTTACTTCTCCCCGGTTACTCTGATTTCTCAAGACAAGACATAGATTTATCTACAAATCTAACGAAACATATAAAATTACAAATTCCCTTTGTTTCTGCTCCTATGGATACAGTTACTGAAGCAAAACTTGCGATTGCTCTTGCAAAATTAGGCGGAATAGGCATAATTCATAGAAATCTTTCCGCGGAAAATCAGGCAAAAGAAGTCAAAAAAGTAAAAACTCAAAAATTATTGGTGGGTGCGGCAGTAGGCTCTGGCCAGAGCTATCAGAAAAGAGCAGAGGCAATAGTTAAGGCAGGGGCAGATGTAATTGTAGTTGACTCGGCGCACGGTTTTTCAAAAGGAGTCATTGACGCAACAATTTTTATTAAAAAAAAATTTCCAAAAATCAATGTAATTTCTGGAAACATCGCAACGTCAGAAGGTGCAAAAGCTTTAATTTCGGCTGGGGCAGATGGGCTCAGGGTCGGCATGGGACCGGGCGCAATCTGCACAACCAGAATAATTTCAGGTATGGGCGTCCCACAGATAACAGCTTTACTTGAAATTTCTAAAATTGCCAGAAAGGCCCAGATTCCTTTGATTGCCGATGGGGGAATAAGATACTCAGGGGATATGATGAAAGCCTTGGCGGCCGGCGCATCTTCATGTATGATGGGAGGATTTTTTGCCCAAACCATAGAATCTCCCGGCAAAACAGTTCTTCTAAGAAGAGACCAGGTGCCCCATAGATTTCAAAGTGTCTTTAATAAAAAACATCAGACTTTCAGATTTAAAGAATATAGAGGCATGGGTTCAGTTTCTGCGATGGAGAAGGGCGCCAGGGTAAAATCAGAAGATGAATTCCATGGAAAAAGTTACAAAGAGAGAACGCTTATTGCAGAGGGCGTAGAAGGTCTCGTGCCGATAAAAGGAACTGTTAAAGAGCTAATTGATCAATCGATTGGAGGAATAAAGTCTGGAATGTATTATGTTGGAGCAAAAAATATTAAAGGACTTTGGCAAAAAGCAAAATTTATTCAAATTACCCAATCGTCACTTCAGGAAAGTCATCCTCATAGCATTTTGATCACCAATAGCGGTAAAAATTATTAAATGATTGCAATAATTGATTTTGGATCACAAACTACCCATCTTATTTCTCGCCGTCTAAAAGAACTTGGAATTTCATATAAAATTCTTCCGCCTGAGGGGATAGTGAGAAAAATAAATAAAAAAACTAATAAAGGAATAATTCTCTCAGGCGGTCCCTCATCTGTATATGCAAAAAACGCACCCACAATTGATTCTCAAATTTTTTCTCTTGATATTCCCATGCTTGGAATTTGCTATGGATTTCAACTGGCTGCTCTCCTTTTAGGAGGGAAGGTTATAAATGGTAAGAAAGAGTACGGACCGAGTCAATTCAAAATTCAAAATTCAAAATTCAAAATTACAGATGGTTTGTCAAAATCTTTTAGGGTTTGGATGAGCCACGGCGATGAGATAATAAAACTTCCCAAGGGATTTAAGATAATAGGCTCCACCGAACATGTTCCGTTTGCTTTTGCCGCAGATTTTAAGAAAAAAATCTTTGGCGTTCAATTTCACCCTGAAGTTGAACATACCGAGTTCGGCAAGGAAATCTTTAAAAATTTTATTTATATGTGCGATATGAAAATCCAAAATCACGTTTTGGATATCAAAAAAATAGAAAAAGAGATAAAAGAAAAAGTCGGGAAGACCTATGTTATCGGAGCAGTTTCAGGAGGAGTTGATTCAACTGTCGCTTCAGTCCTAACAGCCAAGGCAATAGGAAGAAAATTTATTCCTGTATACGTTGATAACGGACTTATGAGAGACGGAACTAGAGAGCACCTTAAGAAAATTTTTGCTCATATCAATATAAAACTTAGAATAATAAATGCCCAAAAAGAAACACTCAAAAAATTAAAAGGCGTATCAGATCCCGAAAAGAAGCGGGTATTGATAGGGAAGTCTTATATAAAAATATTCGAGAGAGAGATGAAAAGACTTAAGAAGCAAAAGATAAAGGCCGAATTTCTTCTTCAGGGAACAATTTACTCAGATGTGATAGAAAGCGGAGCCCAGCGGAGTCCCGCCGAAGCTTTAGCGAAGGGGGATAAAGGAGCAATTCACGCGGCAAGAATAAAAAGTCATCATAATGTTGGAGGGCTTCCTAAAAATATGAAATTAAAACTTTTGGAGCCGGTAAGAAATTATTATAAAGATGAAGTCAGAGAAATCGGAAGAAGGCTTGATCTTCCTTCAGAATTTACAGAAAAACAGCCCTTTCCGGGCCCGGGTTTTGCCATACGCATCCGTGGAGAAGTAACAGAAACAAGGCTTAAAAAGCAGAAAAAAGCAGATAATATAATTCTTGAGGAACTTAAAAAGGCAAAAATATTGGAAAAAGTATTTCTCTCTTTTCCCGTTTTAACCAATGCTTTTTCAACTGCAGTAAAAGGCGACGGAAGAGTTTTTGGAGAAGTTATTGCCCTTCGCGTGGTTGAATCAAATGATGTCATGACTTCTTCATGGGCAAAGATTCCATATGAGGTACTTCAGAGGATTTCATCAAGAATTGTAAATGAAGTCCAAGGCGTGTCTCGCGTGGTCTACGATATAACTACCAAACCACCGGCCACAATGGAGTGGGAATAACAAATTCCCAATTTCTAATCTCAAAGATTAATAGTTGCAAAGTAGCCTATAATATTGACTTCTAGATTTATTCTGCTATAATTTCAGCATGTCACTTCAAAAAGAAGCGGTAAGTGAAAGAAAAGAAGGAATTGACTCTGCGATCCTCGTAACTGGTGGAAGAGGATTTATCGGAAGTCATTTAGTTGACAGACTTTCACGAGATGGGTACAAAGTTATAACTTTTGATAATTCTACTAAGCAAATACCTACAGGTGAAACTTCTATAAAACACATTCAGGGAGATATTGCAGATGAAGAAGAAATTAAAAGAGCTGTCTCTCAGAGTAAATACGTTTTTCATCTCGCAGGAGTACTGGGAACCTCAGAGACTATTGATGATCCAGTTTATGCAGTTAGAGAAAACATATTCGGGGCTCTAACTGTACTCGAAGCAATAAAAGATCAAGGGAAAAGAGGCACTATGATTACAATTGGTGGAATTGACTGGCCGAATCCGTATGCCATAACGAAGAAAGTCGCTGAAGATTTTTCTCTGATGTATCAAAGCGAATATGGAGTTGATGTGAAAGTTGTTCGTGGATTAAATGTGTATGGTCCAAGACAAAAACATGCACCGGTTAGAAAAGCTGTGCCCAATTTTATAGTAAGAGCTCTTCAGAATGAGCCTCTTGAAGTGTTTGGAGATGGCACTCAAATACTTGATCTTGTATATGTAGAAGACATGGCCGAAGTAATGATCCGGTCAATGCAGCTTAGAAGTTACGTTCATCATGTAATGGATGCGGGTACAGGAAAAGGAATTACAGTCAATGAGCTTGCAAGAACAATTGTTGGACTTACTGATTCCCGTAGTCCAATTATGCATTTTCCAATGAGACAAGGAGAGCCTGAGCATTCAGTAACCCTCGGGGATACACGTACATTAGAAGCGATAGGATATGTCCCTTCTACTCCACTTGTTGAAGGTTTGCGAAAAACCATCCTTTGGTATAAAGAACATCTTCCAGAGCCCACTTCTAAATAAATCATATTCCCAGTGCTATAATATTTATAATGTGCTAAATACGAATAAGCCACTAGATAAATACAACTTCTGTCCAAACTGCAAGGAAGATTTAATATCCGAGCTTGTTGATGGAGACAATAGAAAAAGATGCGAGAATTGCGGCCTCATCTTCTGGAACAATCCTAAACCAGTAGTCAGTATTGTACTTGAGAAAGACGGAAAAATACTGATGCTTCAGAGAAGTAAAGAGCCCTTCAAGGATTACTGGGTTCTTCCCGGAGGCTTTATTAAATATGAAGAGACAGCTCAGCAGGCAATAAAAAGAGAAACAAAAGAAGAAGCTGGAATCGAAGTTGAGATCTCTGGGATCATTGGTACTTACAGAATAGATGATGATCTGAGGGGTATACACATTGACATAATTTTTTATGGAAAACCTAAAGGAGAAATTAAATTAAACGAGGAAGACAGGAGCTGGAAATATTTTTCTCCAGACAGTCTTCCTGAAAACATAGCCTACAAACACAGAAATGCTATAGAAGATTATAAAAAAACTTCTTTAAAATCATAGAGGAAGTTTCCAGAATCTCCCGTGTAGTGTACGATATAACGACAAAACCTCCAGCAACAATGGAGTGGGAATAGCGGAAATTTATAATTTGAAATTTTTAATTTTTAATGAATTGTTTTTCTTGAGGAATTGATTTCTTCTACAGCTTTTTCGGTCAGTTCTACTGCTAAGCCAATATATTTTTCAGGTGTTAAACGTTTTAAATCTTTTTTCTCTTCATCAGAAAGCGGAAGCTGATCAACTATTCCGATCCATTCTTTTCTTCCGATTTGTTTGCCTCGAGTTAATTTTTTCACAATAGAGTAAGGATCATCAACGCCAAATCTTCTCATTCTTGTCTGAGCCGCCTCGGCCAGAATCGACCAATCCTCATTCAAGATCTGCGTCATAAGTTTAACATTCGGGGAAATTCGTAAAAGTCCTCTTCTCGTATTTTTATAGGCCAGAAGCGACCAGCCAAGAGGAGCACCCATGTCTCTTATAACAGTGCTATCTGAAAGGTCTCGTGAAAGTCTGGAGACAGGAAGTTTTCTAGCGTCGAATTCAAACAGTGCGGTTGATTTTCCCAGATTCCCTTCGCTATTCTCAAATTTTATCGGGTTGATCTTTTGCGGCATAGTTGAAGAACCAACCTCATTTTCTTTTAACTCTTGAGTAAACCAATCATCACTAATGTAGCGCCATGCATCCTGATCAAGATCAAGAACTATTCCGTTTATGCGCGAGTAATGCTGAAAGTATTCAATCACGTCTTCATATGGAGCAATTTGGGTAGTAATGAGATTGGGATCAAATCCGAGAGATCTAAGAAAATTTTCTGAAAAAGTAATCCAGTCTATATCAGGATAGCTGTCTTTTAATGCGTTGAGGTTGCCTATTGCACCTGTCAGCTTTGCTTCAAGAGGATAATCTTCAAGGGAACGAACTTGCTTGTTGAGTCTTCGGGCAAAGACCGCAATTTCATGCCCCAGAGTTGTTGGAACAGCCGGTTGTCCGTGCGTTCGGGCGAGCATGGGAGTTTCTTTTTCATCATTAGCTCGTTTAAGTAAATCATCAACAAGCCCATCAAGTACCGGAAGAAAAACCTCTTTAGTTACACGTTTTAAGACAAGACGGTAGGTTATGTTATTTATATCTTCAGATGTTAAGCCGAAATGAACCTTTTCTATTAAGTCTTCCATTGATGTGCCTGAAAGCATTTCTCTGAAGGCTTTTTCCATTGCTTTAACATCATGATCGGTTTCTTCTTCGATTTTCTTAATTTTCTTTGCATCAGAAAGAGAAAATCTATCTCCGAAAGACATAAGCTTTGTTTTCTCAGGTTTTGTAAGAGGTCTTACTACTCCAACTTCTGAAAGAGCGACTAAATATTTCGCTTCAACTTCGACTCGGGTTCTAATAATTCCAAATTCTGAAACATAAAAAGCAAGTTCCACTACATCTGCCCGATTCCGTCCATCAAGAGTTGTAAGTGCTGTAAGTTCTGTGAGAGGCAGGGGTTTTCTTTTCTGTTCTGTCATATTTTTATAATTTCGGTTCTTTCCCCACCGGTTGAAACATATTTAATCTTGATTCCGACCAAATTTTCAATTTCCTTGAGATAATTCCTGGCTTCAATAGGCAGTTCGGAATATTTTTTAATTCCTTTCGTTGATTTTTTCCATCCCGGAAGCGTTTTGTAAACTGGTTTTACTCTTCTTAAGAAACCGGCGTCACCATCAAAATAATTAACTCTTTTTCCATTAAAGGTATAAGAAACACAAATCTTTATTTTGGTAAATCCATCCAAAACGTCAAGTTTGGTAACGGCAAGTCCGGTATAGCCATTTATTTGACTTGCGAATTTAATAAGCTCTGCATCTAACCAGCCGCATCTTCTTGCTCTTCCGGTCGTTGTTCCGAATTCATTTCCATTTTTTCTCAATTTTTCGCTTTCGCTATTGAAAAGTTCAGTCGGAAAAGGTCCTTCACCGACACGTGTCGTATATGCTTTAACCACCCCGATTATATTTTTAATACTTGCCGGAGGAATTCCAACACCCTGAGTTACTCCGCCTGATAGTACAGTTGAAGCAGTTACAAATGGATAGGTTCCCCAATCATTATCAAGAAATACTCCGTGTGCTCCTTCAAGAAGAATATTCTTTTTGTCCTTTACCGCTTTATGAAGTAGGGGATAGGCATTTGAAACGTAAGGCTTAATTTTTTCTCTAAACTTCATAAAATTTTTTATCACTTTCTTTTTTGAAACTTTTTTTGCGCCAAGGGCCGCAAGAATTTTATTTTTGATTCGAAGCTGAGTGTCGAGCTTTTCCAAAAATGAATCTTTATTCATAAGGTCTGAAATTCTTATCCCGTTGTAGCTCACTTTATCGGCATATGTAGGTCCAATTCCTCTTCCGGTTGTGCCAGTTTTCTTTTTCCCCTTGGCATCTTCGTATAGACGGTCGAGAATCTTATGATAGGGCATAATGATATGGCAGCGTGGAGAAATATAAAATCTGTCTTTTATTTTTATGCCCGCTTTTTCAAGATTTGCAATTTCTAAGATTAATACTTCAAGATCCAGGATAACTCCGTTGGCAATAACTGCCTTGCTTTTTTTGTTGAAGATTCCTGAGGGAACAAGATGCATGGGGAATTTTCCCAAATTATTGATTACTGTATGGCCGGCGTTATTTCCACCGTGGAATCTGACTACATAATCTGATTGTAAAGAAAGATAATCAATTATTTTGCCTTTTCCTTCGTCTCCCCACTGAGACCCAATCACTAAGGTTACAGCCATACCAAAAGTTATTTTAAATTAGGTTGGTAGGAAAAGCAATAAGGAAGTGGTAAAATAATCAAAAACATGGATGAGGTTGCAAAAGTTAGAGAAAAAATTGACATAGTCGCTTTGATAAGCGAATACCTTTCGCTTAAAAAGGCAGGAAGAAATTTTAAAACTAATTGCCCGTTTCACAATGAGAAAACTCCCTCATTTATAATTTCTCCGGAGCGGCAGATTTGGCATTGTTTTGGTTGTCAAAAAGGCGGGGATTGTTTCACCTTTCTGATGGACTATGAAAATCTGGAATTTATAGAAGCCCTAAGAATTTTAGCAAAAAAGGCGGGGATCGAGCTTTCAGAAAGCGTTTTTACCAAAACCGAAACCTCCAAGAAGGAAAAGATATACAATCTAAACCGCGTAGCCTCTGAATTTTACCATTATATTTTAACCAAACACCCGGTTGGCAAGATGGCTCTCTCTTATCTTTTAAAAACGAGAAAAATTGACCAAAGACTTATAGAAACCTTCAAAATCGGTTTTTCCTCAAGGGAAGGGAGAGCCTTATCCAATTATCTTGTAAATAAGAAAAAATATTCAAAACAAGACATTATCGATGCCGGTATTTCTTTCGCAAGAGAGGGTAGGGTGGTAGATTTTTTCAGAAGCAGAATTATGTTTCCTCTTTTTGATCAGAGGGATAATATCATGGGTTTTTCTGGAAGAATTATTGATGACAAGGGTGAAATTTCAAAATATGTGAATACAAAAGACACCCCTGTCTATCATAAAGGAACAGTATTTTTCGGACTCAATATGGCAAAAGACGAGATTAAGAAAACTGGGCAGGCAGTTATTGTTGAAGGAGAATTTGATGTGATTTCCTGTTTCTCAATCGGAATAAAGAATGTAATTGCCCTCAAAGGGACTGCGCTAACCGAGGATCAAGCCACTCTTATATCAAGATTTGCCCAAAAGGTGACTCTTTGTCTTGATCAGGATGAAGCAGGCTTTGAGGCAATTGTCAGAAGCCTTCCTTCTCTTGAGAAAAAAGGATTAACCACCACGGTTATATTACTTGGTGAATTCAAGGATCCAGATGATGCCATAAAAAAAGATCCGGTTTTTTTCAAAAAAGCTGTCAAAAATGACGTTGGAGTATATGATTTTCTGATCGACAGTTTCTTGAAGAAATTCGGCAATACAACCTCGGAGGGGAAAAAGAAAATAGGCGACAGCATTCTGCCGTTGATCGGTGGAATTGAAAATCAAATTGTCAAAGAACATTACCTTAAGATTTTGAGCAACACATTAGATACCTCATTTGAAAATTTAATGCTTGAAATGGAAAAGATCCTGAAAAAGGAAACATCCAAAAAGACTGCTATATCAGCCAAAACTGCAAGAGACAGGACAGAAATTTTGGAAGAATATTTACTTTCCCTTATTCTTCAAAGTGAAGATGTGAAAAAATCTTATGAAAGCTCCGATAAAATACTATCGGACTATAATTTTAAATTGCCATCGCATAGAAAAATTTATGATAATTTATCAAATTATTTTGCAAAATATGAAGAATTCAACGGTAAAATTTTTTCAGAATTTATCCCAAAAGAAATAATTCCAATTTTTGACACATGCTTTTTATTTCCGATTCCAAAATTTGAGGAACCTGAAAAATTTGAACGGGAACTTAAGAGTGTCGCAAGGGAACTTCGCCTGACTTTTCTTAAGAACAAAATTAAGGATACAAATTTAAATTTAAAAACAAAAAGTAAAGAGAAAGACGGAGAAGTAATTGAAAAACTTCAGCGAGAACTATCGGATTTAATAAGTCTTCTGTCAAAATCCTAAGTTTGTGGTAAAATAAAGGTAAATATGAAGCAAAAAACTCCCGATATTTTAAAAGATATTGTTGATTCTGCAAGAAAAAGAGGTTATATAACCCAGGATGAAATATTGGCAATTTTTCCAAGACCCGAGGAGCACATCCAGGATTTGGATAAGCTTTACGATAAACTTCTTAAATATGACATAGATGTTTTTGAATCAGTTGCCGCCGATCAGGAGAATGAAAAACCAATAGAGGATTTGGAAAAAGAACTGGCGGCTTTAACCGTTCTGACCGAGGGAACAATCTCAGATCCTGTAAGAATGTATCTTAAAGAGATCGGAAGAATACCGCTTCTTAATTTTGAGCAAGAGATTTCTCTTGCCAAAAGAGTTGAAAAGAGTGATAAAGAAGCCAAGAAAATTCTGATAAATTCAAATCTAAGACTGGTTGTATCAATTGCCAAAAAATATGTCGGACGAGGCTTGACTCTTCTTGATTTGATCCAAGAAGGAAATCAGGGATTGATAAGGGCTGTTGAAAAGTACGATTGGCGGAGAGGCTATAAATTTTCAACTTATGCCACTTGGTGGATTCGCCAATCCATCACCCGTGCCATTGCCGATCAGGCAAGAACGATCAGAATCCCCGTTCACATGGTTGAAAATATCAATAGATTTCTACGGGCGTCGCGAAAACTCATGCAGGAATTAGGAAGAGAGCCAACGCCTGAGGAGGTTGCTAAAGTTTTAGGCATTGAACCTGAAAAGGCAATGGAAATAATTAAAATTTCCCAAGAACCTGCCAGCCTTGAGTCCCCGGTTGGAGATGAGGAAGATTCTCGCCTGGGTGATTTTATTCATGATACATCGGCGCCGACTCTTTTTGACAGCGCCTCGCGTGAACTTCTCAAAGAACAGGTTGAACAGGTCTTGGGTACGCTTTCTGATCGGGAAAGAAGAGTACTTGAAGAAAGATTTGGTCTTAAGGATGGAAAGCCTAAGACTCTTGAGGAGGTAGGTAAAATGTTTGCGGTAACGCGTGAGCGAATACGACAAATTGAAGCAAAGGCACTTCGAAAATTAAGACATCCATCACGAGGAAATAAACTCAAAGACTATTTGGGATAGATTTCTATTTACTTCTTTTGCTAAAATTGAGTTGTTATGGCTGCCGAGGTCTTACACGATCGGGATGACATAAATACCAATCTTCCTGTTGCCGAAGCTTCTCCTGCGGCAAGACTTGCCACATCCCTTTTTCATCTTGATATTATTTCCCAAAAAATGCAAGAAAGAAGAGATCTCAGAAGACGAAACGAACAGATTGTAAAAGACGCAATAGAATACAGATCACCATTTGAACAGGAAATGATCGCAGCACTTGTTGAAACCAGAGGATTGTTGTTTGAAAGAGGGATCATTTCACAAGACACAGAAAAAATGGAAAAACTTCAGGTAAGAACCGAAAGAGAACTTGAAGTTGAGTCAAACGGGCAGAGAGATACAGCAGCAATAAAAGGCATATTGAGGGAAATTTCACATACTGTCCATTCGGATACAGCAGATTCTGTTGCTTCCCATATTTTTCCCAAAGAAGAAAAACCGGAAATTATCGGCATGGTCATAAGAGCCAAGGACATAGGAAGTTTAGAAATGGCAGAAGAGGTTTATCTTGAGACTATGCCTAAGTTTTATTTTGAAGAGGTAAAAAGCTTTCTTAGGGATGGTTTAAGCTTTGAGCAAATAATCAAGCTGCATCCAGACCTTCTTCCCAAAATTGACAAGGTAAGAGAAGCGGCTCTTAAGAAGCTCAATGAGCCTTTCCCAAAAGGCTTGTCAAGCATAATGGAAAGAGCAGAAGAGCTACGAAGAGAAGCTGATTTTAAAGCCAGACTTAATGGAGTTGGTATGATTTATTTTTATTTGTCAGGCTTGACGGAATATTTAAAACCACAAAAAAGAAGACTTTCAATAAAATTAGATTCCTTGGTCGATTCAATGAAAGGGACTATGCATAATGTAGCAAGAGCAGATGTGCATCTTGCAAAAAGCAAAAAAAACCCCGCAGAAAGAAATTATGAAAAAGTCAGGGAGGAAAACGCGATAAGAAAGCTTGTCGAAATATTTCAAAAACTCGTCGGACTGGTTCTTTCTGAAAAAAATTCAGAAGAAGACATAGAACAGCAAATCAGCCGGTTTGATGATGCGGTTTCTGCCGTAACCCAGAGAGGCATAGATTATGATAGAGCCTTGGCCAGCTAATTACTTTCTCACCAAAATAACCGCATTTGGTAAATTTCTTCCCGGACCCGCCTTGTAGCCTCCGTACCAAAGGGCGGTTGATCCGCCCTGATCAAGATTTAAAGCATTTTCGATTCCCAGAGCCTTAAGGGCAAAACCTGCCTCTTGAAAAGTTGCGTTATAAACAATGCCTATATAAACAGTACTTCCTCGTGCTCCGATAAAAGTTTTTGCTCCTTTGCCGCCTACTGCTCCGGTCGGATTACCACCTGAGACAAGAAGTGTCTGCATGGCAATTACACTGTCGACTCCTGTGTCTCTTCCCCAGTCGGAAGAACGGCCCCGTACACCCATAGAGTTTCCGGTGAAGTATACCAAGGGTACGCTGCTATAGACATTATTGTCGGAATTGAAATAGACTTTATTTTTGTTCATAAGTAAAGTATCGAATGAATTTACTTTACCCGCGCAACTCGGATAATCAGCTGGACAGAAATATGATCCGTTTATTCCGGCAAAACCCCCGCTTCTTGCTATGTAGGTTGCAAGTGGAAGAACAGGGCAGTTATCACGGCAGTCACCGTCTGATGCTGTATCTACGATTACATGCGTTGAATTAAGATCAGCGGCAACAATTGAAACCAAAAATTCCCCTTTTTCTGTTGAGACTTTTTGTTGGGAAAATCCGCTACCCGGGGGAGAATTGCTTACCGGTGCATCAGTGAAACTGGTAGTCTGTACTACAACCAGACTGTCTTCTACCTTTTTAATATTTTCCGATAAGAGTTTAAGATCCGCGCTCGCCGATGAATAGTTAAGAGTTGATAAATAATTTAAAACTTTGGCGAATTGGTTTTCCAAATCCGCAGTCTTTGCTTTTTGAACACGAAGATCAAGAATCTTCTTGTAAGACTCAAGAGCGGATTTATAGGAGTTTTCGATATTTTTAATATTGTTTTTAAGATCTTCGTTAATTTTATACTGGTCCTGATTTTTAAGTTCGGTAAGTTCATTATTGATATTTTTGATTTTTGTTTCAAGAGAAGAATTCCTGTTCCTCAAATCTCCGATCTTGTTATTGAGATTTGAAACACTTGCGAAATATTGATAGATAAAAATTACTAGAAGTGCGAGTATTATAACCAACGGCTTAAAAGCGGCGGACCTGAGGAGTGAGATTATTTTTTGTAAATTTATTTTCCCTAAAATATTCACTTCTGACTATACTATATATTATACAGCATGTGGAAGTTAATAGGACAAAAGTGTAATAATTAAACTGCGGAGGATAAATGCTAGAGAAAAAAATCTTTTTATTTTTAATTATACTTTTTTATTCTATTTCAAACTTTATTTTTCCTAGGTCTTCCTATGCGGCCTTGAGTGCGTCCAATTCGACTGTTACGGTTGAGCCTTCATCTGTTCCTGCCAATGGAACGAGCACGTCAAAAATTACAGTGAAACTTCTCGATGATGCATCAACACCCGGTCCTGTGAATAACCACAGGGTGGAAATATCACTTGTGGGAACAGATTCCAATCTTATAATAAATGGGAACGCTAAAGGAACGACCAGTCTTACGGTGACCACGGGTCATGATAGTAATGCGGCCAATGTTGCAACCTTTACGGTCAAATCAAATAGTGTCCAAACTGATAAATTCAACATCAAAGATCTTGATGTAAATGTTTCCCTAAGTCAAGCAAGTGTTAATTTCACCAGTCCAAGTTGCGGAGATGCAGTGCCCGGAGCCCCAACATTATCTTCCGCAACTTCTCCAAGTTCAAGCCAGGTTAAACTTACCTGGACTACGGTTTCTGATCCTGTTTCTTATTATGTAGTGTCCTATGGACTTTCATCAGGCAATTATATTTATGGGAATCCCAATGTAGGAAAGCAAGACAATTACACAATTGGGTATCTCTCACCTGGAGTGACCTATTATTTTGTGGTCAAAGCTATGAATGGCTGCAGCGCAGGAGCCAGTTCCAATGAACTTGCCGTCGTAGCAGGTCAAAGCGCAACTCCTACGCCAACACCTGCTCCGACAGGAGTACCGACTAAGGTTCCAACTTCTGCTCCTACTCTGGCTCCAATAGTTCAGCAAGAAAATATTAATGGTCAAGTAAATGAAGAAACGGTTATAAACACTCCGGTTCCTCCCACCGGGATTTCTCAAACATCTCAAACAACCCCGACCAAAAAACCGGAAAAAACTTTAATAGGTGGTTTGACTGCAAAAAACTTAGGTATTCTGGTTTTGATTTGGGGACTGGTCTTTGCCTTCGCAGGTGTATTTATTTATCTTAATTTCAGAAAACCCAAAATAAAAACCATAAAAATTTCAGATAAAGATGAGGATTTAGAAAAAATCGATGTCAAAGATTAGGAATTCAGTTCCGCGAGCCTTGGATTACTATACCGGTAAATCAGGCTTAATTTGACAACATTATACACGCTTTTCAAAAACCTAAGCTATATTGGTGAAATGCGATAGAGATGGTTGGAAATAAAAAAGTTACAATATACACCAGCAGTGAGCTTATTGAAATAAGCCTACCCTATTATCCAATCAAAAATAAACCTCAAACCAACTACTAATATAGCTATCAAAACAATTTTTTTAAAATTCTTTTGAGGAACTCTCTTTACAATCTGTTTTCCTGCAAAAGAACCTGCCAGTGCAATTACGAGTAAAAGCGGAATATACCAATAATACTGGCTACTCAAAAACCCTCCTGCAAAGTAGAAGGGAATTCTCGTTATATCAACTGCCAACGCTATTGCAGCAGCTGTCGCGATATATTTTTCTTTTGGTAACCCAAACGCTGTTAAGAATGCTCCCCTTAAAGCACCGCCAGTGCCAATTAAACCTGCAAGAAAACCTGAAAGTCCTCCTCCTAAGATCGACTTGAATAATGATGGTTTTACTTTTAAATCTTCTTTCCAAAAAGAAATACCTGCATATATAACAAGAAATATACCCAAAATACCTTTGAGTATGTCTTGCGGAAGATATGACACCAATAAAGCTCCTATAAGAGTTAGCACTACGCTTGGAATGCCAAAAATCAGAAGCATGTGTTTGTCAAGTCCATGCTTGAAAAAGCTAATTCTTCCTATATTGCCAAAGATATGAAGTAGAGCAGCTAGCACCAAGGCGGTCTTGAAATCGAAAAAGAGTAAAGCAAGAGGTAAGAATACTGTAGAAGAACCAAATCCAGCCACTGTTCCAACTATTTCAGAAAAAAAAGCTGCGATTAAAAATAATACTTCCATTATTTAAGGTTATCACAAATTAACCGGGGTTATAAAAATCCGAAGAAAAACGAAGAAATCCGTAACTCCGCTCACCTTGGCACAGTATACCTGAAATGGTGAACATAATTGAGGCTTTCGAAAATCCAGGTTGGATTGGACAATTGAGGGAAAGGTGGAAGGAAATAAAACGATTACTCTATACCAAGTCGAATGGCTCTGAGGGTAGTTCTTTGTCTCCATAAAGACTATCAAGTAAATCAAACATTTCAGTATCTAGCCTTCCTCCTAAGTCTAGGCATAACGCTTCGATCCGAGGAAACATATCTATAGCAATTTTCTTCGTTCCTACTGTAATTCCAAGACCTTTTGTTGTCGGTAAGCCTGGAACAGTTGATGTTCCATCAGGAATTATTTGCACCTTTCGATACAACTTGTCACTATGCGCAATCAAAGTATTTCTCGTATCTACAAGCAACTCGTGCAATCTTTGCATCCCATGGCCACTGAACATCCCCCACTTTCTATCTAAAGGTCCATACGGCCGATTTTCCGTAAAAGGTCTTGCGTATGCGATAACAATTGCATCTTGAAGGGGCTGAAAGTTAGGATCTCGTATGTCATTAACAGTTTTTAAAAATAATCGTATTGTAAATAATGCTTCGGTGACATCATTGTGAGCTATTGCAATCTTGTAAAGATTAATCCTCTCCTTTTCTGAAATATGGGAGACTTTCATATTGTCAATTATGTTGTTGGAGTAGCGACCTCTTCGTCGGGTAATTCATTTGGGAACTCATAAATGAATATTAATAGAACTTCTATGAATTTTAGTATTTTTTCCGACTCATCTTTTTCTCCAATTTTTAATTCATGATTTTTTTCATTCCCTATATCTTTAACAAAAGTTAGCCACTTGCCACCATGTGGTGGAATGTAACCGGATTTACTCAAATGGTCTATATAACTAACAAATGAGTTTCCTTCTTTAGCTTTTGCAATATCAACTGCTATATGCATCAATAGCTTTCTTCCCAAAAGCACTGCTGCGGTATAGCAAGCGTTTTGTACAGATTCTCTGATTTCTCTATAAACTTCATTAACATCCTCCGGAAGATTCTTTATACTCCTACCAATTATTGCTCCGGGATGCTGGATGTTACCAACAAAATAGGTAGGAGCTCCACAATTTGGACAGATATAAATTAAGTGACCATTATGGCTGTTATGGTAACCCATGTGGGCACCAACTTTATCACTACAAAATCCACAGACAAATTGTCTGGGACTTAAATTTCCTAGATGTTGCCAAGATTGCCAACTCATAAAGATGAAGGCTATACTAACGAATTTGGGCTCCCTCGCGAGGATTTCCTTCGACTCCGTTCAGGATAAACTATCCTCGGTTGAAATTCTTTTGTCGAGAACTTGGCTCCTCCGGGAGGATTCGAACCTCCGACCCATCGCTTAACAGGCGATTGCTCTACCGCTGAGCTACAGAGGAGCTAAATTCTCGACCCTCTCAATCAATCTTTAATTGTGAAGCTATTTTAGCATGCGCGCCTACAAAAATAAAGACTCTCTTATTGACAAATTTTTTTCTTTTTGAAATGATATTTTTATGGCAAAAAAGAAAGGACTATTCCAGGAGAATAAGAACCTGGGACTGCTCTTAATAGTTTTCATACTTTTGGCCATTTACTTTTTCGTTTTTCGCTAAGAAGTAAATGATTAACTATTCCTCCTTATTGCAACAAAGGTTGTTTCCTGTATAATAGGTTCTGAAACATTTGAGATATGACTACAGAAGTAAAAGTAATAGGCGGTGTAATTCTTGTCACAATCATTATTTTTATTGGCGGAATATTTTTCTTGTCCAAGAGTGAAGAAACCGTACCTGAAGCTGATGTTGTTTCCCGTAACGGTCTGCATTGGCATCCAAGACTTACAGTTTACATAAAAGGAAAAAAGCAAGAATTTACTGACAATATTGGCTTAGGAGCGGTCCATCAGCCAATGCACACACATGTAGAAGATTATAAGAGCGGAGTTGTGCATATGGAAATGCAGGGTGTAGTTGCAAAAGATGAGACCAAGCTTGGAAATTTCTTCCGAATCTGGAACAAACAATTTAGTTCAAACACATTATTTGACGAAACAAACGGCTCTGAAGGAACAGTAAAAATGCTGGTAAATGGAAGTGAGAGTAAAGACTTCGAAAACTATATGATGCACGATGGCGATAACATAGAAATAAAGTACGAGTAAGAGATAGATGATGTTGAGAAATCTTCTCAAAAGTCTGCTCCACAATATTGGTGTAATAATAGTAGGATTGATTATTGTCTTTCTCGGAACAAAGCTGGATTTTCTTTTTGGAATAAGCAACTTCAGATCCCCTCTGGCAACTTCGGCCGGATTATTGTCTTTAACAGTTGGGTTCCTCCTGCGAGTCTGGGCGACGTTTCACTTTTACCAGCATAAGATGAAAGTAATCTCACTTGCTCCCCAGAATAAACTTATCACCTCAGGCCCCTATCGCTTTTCAAGAAACCCGCTCTATCTTGGCGGAAATGTATTTATTTTTTTCGGGGCAACTTTGCTTTTTGGATCACCAAGCGGAATTTTTATTACAGCTATAACCTTTTTCTTAACTGATTTTATGATTAGAAAAGAGGAAAAACAATTAGAGCGAAAGTTCGGCAAGAAATGGCTAAGCTACAAGAAGCAAGTACGCCGATGGCTCTGATATAATCTCCTCATGAAGATTGGGAAGACACTTTATGTCACAAGCAGGAAGGAGTGGCGTTTGTGGCTGTCAAAGAATTACAAAAAGGAGCCTGAAATTTGGCTCATATTCTATCGAAAAGAAACCGGCAAGGCTCGTATCTCGTACGATGATTCAGTTTTGGAAGCTCTTTGCTTTGGCTGGATAGATAGCATTGTCAAAAAAGTTGATGATGAAAGTTTTGCTCAACGCTTCTCTCCCCGAAAATCCACAAGTGAGTTATCCCAAATGAATAAAGAACGCATCCGCCAGCTTATCAAAGAAAGAAAGATGACAAAGGCAGGACTTGCCGCACTTGCCCATGTTTATGATCCGCAAAAAGATAACGACGAAACCTTTGTAATTCCTTCTGAGATTTCAAGGGCATTAAAGAAAGAGAAAAATGCCTGGGAGAATTTTCAAAAAATGTCTTCATCTTATCAGAGAATCAGAATTGCCTATATTGAAAGCCGAAAAAGACACAGACCGGAAATGTATAAGAAAGCGCTTGATTATTTGGTTAGAATGACTGCCCAAAACAAGCGCATCGGGATAGTAAGGGAGAGAAGAAAATAGAATACATTTTCTTACAATTTTCTGCATTTATTTCTTTCATAATCTTTGCTAAACTTTAACTCCAGATAAGATATTATGCAGAGCGTGTAACTGCGGCATTTCTTAAAATGAAAAAGCTAGTAATCTCTGATCTTGAAAAAGCAGCAGAAGGATAAGGAGGTGATTAAAATGCCAATGAATCCGGTAGTACATTTTGAAATGCCCGCCCGGGACAAAAAACGTACAAAGAAATTCTACGAAACTGTCTTTGGTTGGGAAATGACTCAGCTTGGAAAAGATATGGGTAGCTATCTTTTGGCTACCACAACGCCTTTGGATAAAAACAGGATGCATAAAAAGAAGGGCGCTATAAACGGCGGATTTTTTCAATGGGGACCTGAAGGTAAGATTCCTCATATCGTAATTTCGGTAGATAATCTTAAAAAACATATGGAAACCGTGAAAAAATCAGGCGGAAAAATTCAGGGAAAACCAATGGACATTCCAGATATTGGGCAATTTGTCATGTTTAAAGACACCGAAGGAAATATGGTCGGTATGCTCCAGCCGACCAATATGTAGAAAATAGGATGTGATGTCCTTCTTACAGTCTTCTTACCGATTTATAGAGTACTTACTACTGGCGTTGGGGTAAAGTGTTTAAGTCAAAAAAGGAGGTGATGAGAGTGGACATAAAAAACATGATTGATCATTTGAAGAGCCATCAATCTTATCCGGCAACAAAGGATGAGTTGGTCGAGGAATGCAATGAGCTTTCGGATTTCTCAGAAGCAGACAAAAAATGGTTCAAGGAGACGTTGCCTGAAGGAAAATATGACAGTCCCGATAAGGTAGTTGAAGCACTTGGCGTAAGCGATATTAAAATGGGCGCAATGGCCTAAAACATTAAGTGGTAAGTCCGCGCGGACGCTACTTATCCTTACGACAGTTGTTGGGGCTTCCTCGAAAACATGTGTAAATAACTGATGAGTCTTCTTGATTTGATCGGTCTCCATAGGTAAAGCTATCGGGCATCCAATCACAGTTTTCCCCTTCAGGACAAACCCCGGTTTCAACCTGGAGCGAAAGCTGACACCACCAGCCTGTTGGAGAAGCAGAATTAATGCTAAGACGTGAATCTCCCAGGGCAAAACAGGCAATTTGAGCCCCAGTAGTCTTTGAAACGCAATTCCATGCACGCCCAGGCTCATTGTACAGGAAATTTTCTGAAGGCGAACAGGGGTTGCCGTTTCCGGATTGTGCCGGTTGAGTTGGAGAAACTGGCGAAGATGGAAGAGGCGTTAACCAGACAGACGGCTCTGCAGAAGGGGTAGGGGTAGGAAAATTTTTTTGAGAAGAAGGTAAAACCTGAGAGCTATTTTTGTAAATAAATGCTAAACCTATAACTCCTAAGGCTATAATGATTACCAAAGAAAATTTTAGGGAATTCACCCGCTAAGTATAGATTAGACTATCCTGAAAAGCAAATATGAAAATTTTGCTATAATTTCCTTGTAAGATTATTAAAAAGACAAATGAATCATAAACTTCATCTGCGATATAAAAATTTGATCTTAACAGGGGTTGGTGTAGCTTTTGCTGTCTTTATTTCAAGACTTGAAATCTTCCATTCTTTTTTGCTGGGACTGGGGTCATTGGGTTATCTCGGGGCATTTATTGGAGGGATTTTATTTGTTTCTACATTTACAGTTGGAACAGGAGCAATTATACTTCTTGTTTTGTCAGAAAGCCTAAACCCGATTGAAATAGGTCTTGTTGCCGGACTGGGAGCAGTGGTAGGTGATGTTACAATTTTCAGATTTATCAAAGATAGCCTAACGGATGAGATAGTTTCTATCTATAATCATGTCGACGGGGATCACCATTTCACCAAATTACTTCACTCGAAATATTTCAGCTGGACTTTGCCTGTTGTTGGAGCAATTATTGTTGCCTCGCCTCTCCCTGATGAGATTGGAGTAAGTCTTATGGGAATTTCCAAGATGAAAACTTATCAGTTTTTAATTGTCTCCTTTATTTTAAATTCAATCGGGATTTTTTTGGTCATTTCCGCATCATTAGTAATCAAGCCGTAAAAACCTGATAAAATAAGAAATATGGACATTTTCTCGGAGAGGGGGTGAGAAAATGATAAAGAAAGGATTGATTGCAGGAGTAATTCTATTAGTTGTCGGGCTTGGGTTTAATTGGTTTGCCGGACTGATATTTCCACCGATTGCTCAAGAATATAAAAATCCTGCTCTTTTCAGACCGTGGGATGATCCTTTGATGCTTGCTTTTTTTGGCTACCCTTTTATCGTAGGCTTGGTACTTTCGTATCTTTGGGACAAAATTAAGGCAAAAGATCCGCTTGAGTTTGCGAAATTTTATTTTATTATCGCAACCATTCCGGGAATGTTTATATCTTATACCAGTTTTCAAATATCTTTACTTATGGTGCTCGTTTGGACAGCGAGCGGTTTCTTGCAGGTATACGTTGCAGGGTTTGTTTTTACCAAGATAAAATAATTAAAACTTTATTTTTTGTTTCTATATTTTGCGGCAGCAAAAAGAGCAAGAGCAAATGGGATTATGTAAAAAATGCTTCCCCACCCCAGCCAGTTCATGTATTGTCTGAGTGCCTCATTGGTTTTGTCTATAAAGTTGAAGTCATATAAATACCAAAGCTGTTCATTTTTAATGTGCATTACATATTCGTGAATTATTTTAGGGATAGTAATAGATAAAATTATAATTCCCCAGACTAGTTTAGATTTTGGAACAAGATGCTTTTTGGTTATATTTGTAAAAATAAGATACCAGATGAAAAAATTTTCAAAGATATTAGGAAAGAAAAATAGAAGAGGTTTTATTTGAAAAATAAAATAAAGAGCAACACCGCCTGTTCTTAAGAAGTAAAAAAAGTAGGCAATCTTTTTTGCCAGTTTGTCTTTCCAATACCTCACTGTTGATAGAGCAATAGTTAAATAAGTCAAATCCATTATCTTATCCCATACTTGATAAATGTCATAATTGAATCCGCTTGTGGTATGCAGAAAATCCCAATCATATCCATCAAGAAGTGCAGAAAAAAGTACTCCGGGAAGAGGCCATTTAAAAATAAGAAATGCCGCAGAAATTCTAACTAGAGAAAATATCAAAAACGGATCCATCAATTTTAATATACCACAATAAATTTAAGATCTATTTCATTATCAATAGCCAGAAGAGGAGAGCAAGAAGAATTCTGTAGATCCCAAAAGGAATAAAATTATGTGTTTTGATAAATCTCAAGAGAAATTTAACTGAGAGAAGAGCCACTATAAATGATGTTACGAAACCGACTAGAAGCAATAAGAACTCTTTTTGATTAAAGCTTAGATTACCTTTGACAAGATCAAGTCCGGTTGCAGCAAGCATAGTAGGAACTGCAAGAAGAAAAGAGAACTCGACTGCTGTCTTTCTCTTGGCACCTAAGAAAAGTCCGCCAATAATTGTTGCGGCTGCCCTTGAAACACCGGGAATAAGAGCTACTGACTGGCAAAGACCGATTAAAAATGATTGTTTTAGATTTAATTTTTCAATTCGATCCGCATGATGATCTTTTTCTTTATATAAAATCTCAAGGAAAATAAGAATAATTCCGCCGAGAGATAATGCCAGCAGGGTAATCGAGGTGTTGCCGATTAAGAAGTCTTTCACAATTTTATAAAAGGCAAGTCCCATAAATACAGTTGGTAGAAAGGCGATGCAAATTCTCAATAAGACATCTCTATTTGTTAAAAAAGTTTTGGCATAAAGAAAAACAATTGCCAAAATTGCTCCCAATTGAATAAAAATTTCAAAACTTTTAACAAAGTCTGTTTGAGGAATTTTAAGAACATCAGAGGTAAGAATAAGATGCCCGGTTGATGAGATAGGTAAAAATTCTGTCGCACCCTCAACAATGCCAAGTAATATTGATTGAAGATAGTCCATAGATTTTAGTTTAACATAGTATTTGATTTTTATTCCTGAATTGGCTATAATTCCGTCCACTCCTGCCTTCGGCAGGGTTTTTGTTACGAATTTATCGAGCTTCGGTCTTATATATAAGAAGGGAGGTGAATATAGATGGTAGAATTTTTAGCTAGCTTAATGACGTTGATTACTGCTTTTGTTCAAAGCGGTAAACCGGCAAATCTTCCTCCTCAGACTCAACAGGAAGTTTCCTTAAGAGGAGGGATGACTTCTGAAGCGGCCAAAAATCTTGATCCGCAAAATTCCAATTTTCAACAATCAGAAGATATTGATTCTATAGCAATTGTAGAGGATCAAACGCCAGAGAGCCCAAGCAACGGCGGAGAAAACCTAGGACAATCTATTAGTGTAAAAGTAAAGGCAAATCTTGAAACTCAAGAGACAACTAGAATTCAAGCAGAAAACACTAAATCTGATAAAACAATGCCAACCTTAATTCCTCAAGTCGCAGTCGATAATTCTGTCGCTCTTGCCTCAGGGGGAGAAATAGTTTTAAACGAACACGGTCCGATTAACAGTGAGGTTAGTGTTGGTGTAAATGAAAGTGCCAGTTTTGGTCAAGCTGTAACAGAATCACAACCTGATTCGGCTAAGGAGGATGGTCAGAGCTTTGGTCAGTCAACAAGCGAAGGAGCAAAAGAAAATAGCAGAAGACCTTAATAAAAATTCCTGCCCATCTGCCTTTTAAGTCCTTTTGAATAATTTTCTGAGTTCTTCCTTTGTCTGGTTAAGTATTTTTCTTCTTTCAGGCTTAAGATTTTTACCGGCGCGGTTTATATAGAAGTTGAGCATAGACATTGCAGACTGAAAGGGATCGGCTTTTCTTCTCGTACTTTCTTCAGCTGAGCGCTTAAGACTTTGAGCTATTTTCTTTGGATTACCCCAGGTAAACACACCTTTTTCAAGATCCAGAGCTATGCTTGTTTTGGTAACTTCCCCTGACCATCTCTTCATATTTTTATTTTACCACTAGGCAAAAAGAGTTTCCTCTTGACACAGATAATTGTATTTTGCTAATCTCAATAGATAGTGTATAAAATAATTAGCAGTATCTTATTCACTACAACTGTTGGGTTTTTCTTCCTTTTAATTTTCGGTTCTTCAACCGTAAATGCTAATCATTCATGGGGAAATTATCATTGGGCGCGAACAGGTAACCCATTTAATTTAAGACTTGGAGACAATGTGTCTCTTGCCTGGGATTCATATCTTAATACTTCATCTTCTGACTGGAGCATATCATCCGTCCTTGATACGAGTATTGTTGCCGGTGGAACGAATGCAAGACGCTGCCGTCCGACTAATGGCCGAGTCGAAGTTTGTAATTACAGATACGGCAGAAACGGATGGCTTGGGCTTGCGCAAATCTGGGTAAACAATGGTCATATCTATCAAGGGGTTGTGAAAGCAAATGATACATATTTTAATACATCAACCTATAATACATCTGCCTGGAAGAATCTTGTCATGTGTCAGGAAATAGGTCATACATTAGGACTTGATCACCAGGATGAAATTTTTGAAAATCCGCCGCTTGGAACCTGCATGGATTATTCAAGTGATCCTGTGCCGAATCAACACCCAAATCAGCATGATTACGACCAGCTCGATCTGATATACTCTCATCTCGACAGCTTAACAACAGCGAAATCAACTTTGCGGCGAGCTTTTGCGCTGGGAGAATTTCCTAATCGAAGCGACTGGGGAAAGCTCCTTAAGGATAACGGACGAATCGCATTATTTGAGCGTGATTTCGGCGGCGGACACAAGTTATTTACGTACATCATCTGGGATCAAAAATAGAGATTATCTTCGTTCCCTTGCAAAAATTTTTATCTGTGGTTAAAATAGTTTATGCCCGATTTTGATGGAGAAAGATAAATTACTAAAGTTGCTTCAAAAAACAAAATTTTCCCTCTTAAAATTCCCCAAGATTACCTCAGCTGCCCTATTAATTATTGTTTTTTCGGTGGTTTCGGTTTTTGCTCAGGAAGAAAATTTAGAAAAAAATCTAATAATCGCAAAATCAGAAATTAAATCTTCTCCCACACTTATTCCAGTTACGCCAGCCCCTACGATAAAAATAATTACTCCAATGCCTACTCCTCAAATCATTTTTCCGACTCAAGCCCCACCCCCTTTTCCAACAGTTGTTCCGACAAGCGCACCTCAGAGTGAATCAAGTTTATTAACCGCGGTAAATGCCTTCAGAAACGCAAATGGAGTTTCGCCTTTAGCATCGAGTGAAAGTTTGTGCCAGATTGCACTGAAAAGATTAGATGAATTAATTGCGCATGGAAGCCTTGATAATCATGCAGGTTTTAATAAATTTTTTTCATCTCAAGCTGAATTTAATGCAATGGGAGAGGTTATTTTCCAGTCAAGCGCTAAGCAACCGCCAGAATACGCAATCAATGAGGGATGGGCTAAATCAACAGCGGGGCATAGAGAAAACTTGCTTGACCCAAAATGGAATTTCGGTTGCGGGGCGGCCAACGGCTATTTCTTTGTATTTTATTTAGGAAAAAAATAAACAATTTCTACGCGTCCTTATATTCATCTTTTACATCCTGGCTGTATTCTTTAAGGAGTTTTTGAATCTTGGGCTCAATTATAAAATTACAATAAGGAGCTGATTTATTTTTATCATAGTAATTAATATGATAGCTCTCGGCAGGGTAAAATTTTGTCAACTGACTTATTTTGGTAACAATAGGGTCTTTGTAAATACGGGTTTTTTCTAATTCTTTTTTTGATTTTTCAGCGATATCTTTTTGAGACCCATTATGATAAAAGATTTCAGAACGGTATTGTGTGCCTATATCGTTTCCCTGTTGATTTAAAGTTGTGGGATTATGGGTATGCCAGAAAATATCGAGAAGTTTTTCAAATGAGATAATTAATGGATTAAATTCGATTTGAATTGCCTCAGCATGATCGGTATTACCTTGGCAGACTGTATCATATGAGGGATTTTCTAAACGGCCGCCTGTATAACCCGGAGTTACTGACTCAACGCCTTTTAATCTTTTGTAAATTGCCTCTGTACACCAGAAACATCCGCCGGCGAAAGTTGCAGTATCAAATTTATTTTTCATAAATCACCTCCGGTAAATTGTCTCCACGAGGAATAAAGCGGATTGATAAAGAATTAACGCAGTGCCTCGTATCTTTTTCCGTCATTTTTTCTCCCTCAAAAACATGTCCCAAATGACCATCGCAATTTGCGCATCTTATCTCAGTTCTTATTCCATCCGGATCAGATAGCCTTTCGACCGCATTAGGATAATTTTCATCAAAGGATGGCCAGCCGCATCCTGAGTCAAATTTACTTTTGGAAGAAAAAAGGGGAGCATCACACCTTCTGCAAATAAAAACTCCGTCTTTATAAAAATCATCATACTCTCCGCTGAAAGGAGTCTCCGTTGCCCCATTCTCAATTACTCTTTTTTCCTCTGACGTCAAAAAATTGTATTTCATACGGAGTAGTTATACCATATATTGTCAGTTTTATGAAGAAAGAGGAGAGTAATTTATCTTCCGCTTCGCGGATCGCGCCTCATATTTCTTACAATAATCCAGGCTATTTCCTTGGGAAGTTCACCTACTCGTCCGTATTCATTTCTTACGTTTTTCCAAAAATCATGTCTTGCTCCATGACCTCCTCGATCTGCATAATGAGGATTCAAATTATTTTCCCGTAATTTTTCCTGCATCAATATAAAAAAAATATCATACGTTTTTGGTAAAAGTCAACTTACTGCGGATGCCCCTATTGACTGTCAGGAGTGTAATTAATAATACTATCACCTAAAGGTTTGTCTTGCCAGGGTCGTAGAGTTACATAGGCGGTGCACCTAACACCTCCTGCAGTGGGAAGTGGGGATGTTGTACCGGTAAGACTCTGAGTTGTGCCCCAGGCAACTGCACCGTCTTGATCCTGGACTAACTTGTCATCTTTATTCCAGCATTGATTAGTGACCCAGATTGTTTCTTTGTCGTATGGTATTGATCTGGTTACATTAAAAGTGACACTTCCGCCTGAATTAGCAGCAACAGATATCGCGGTGACTAGATTATCCTTTCCGGTTCCGGCTGCTTCCTGAAGAGTATTTAAATATTGATTGACTATAAACGGGGTAACCACTATTAATAAAAGAGTTGTAAATATAAATCCTTTGGTGAAACGATCAAGAGACTTGAAGGACTCTGAGATGGATTTCAGAAATCCCTCTTTTTGCATGGTCTCCTCAGGTGAGCCGGTTGACAAAATTTCTGCCATTTTATTTAAGACTAGATAAAAAGAAGATATTTGTCAAGCAAGAAGGTTTAGAGGTTTTATTGAGGAATTTCGCGTCCTATGGCTGCTAAATTGATATCGTACATAGTTTTTATTGCACCCTCGCTTTTTACAGAATATTTCCAGACTCCTTTAGGATTTGCAACATAGTCCCACCAGCCCACGCCTGATCCCGTATCATTTCTCTGAGTCCATGTTAATCCTGTGGGAGAAGTTACAGTCAGTGTCAGGTATTTAGTCGGACCCCTTTGCTGCTGTCGCCAAAATACCCAACCCATGTATGCGCCTTCCGGATAATCAAGACAATAATTGAGACTGTATTCTATTGTCTGACCGGGATTTATAGGAATATTGCTAAAGATGACTTTTGAAACACAACCATTTTCATCAGTAACAATACCTGGATCATTACCTTTTGCCTCCTGTTTAGAATTTTGGTATTGACTGACTATAAACGGAGTAGCGATGATAATCAGGACCACAGTAATAACGAATATTTTGGTAAAGTTATCTGCAGATTTGAATAACTTCATCTATAATTAAACGCTAACACTCTTTAATTCTGCTGTCAAGCTTAACTTGACATTAATTTTTTTTTGAGCCACACTAATTTAAGTACAAATGGCCAAAATTGTTTCCATAGATTCCAAGCACGAAAAAACTTCCAGACAACGAAATTTATTCAAGTTAATATGGGAATGGTTTCTTTCTCTTGATGGGCTCAGCAGATTATTTATAGTATCTATTATTCTTATTGCCGTTGCAACCCCATCAATTGTAAGCACATATTTAATTTTTAATCCGAAAGCGGCAATTACTTCCAATGTGGGCACATCTTACTCTGTTGCTCCCTCAAGCAGTCAGCCTATCGCTCCAAAATCGCTTGTTTCTGGTTCGGGAATCGCACCAGCACAGAATTATACTGTTGACTCTGAAATTATAAATTTATTAGCACTTTTCAATAACTACAGAGCGCAAAAAGGATTATCTGTTTTGACACCATCCCTAATATTAACAGAGGTTGCTAAGTGGATGGCAAATGATATGGCTTCCAAAAATTATTTTTCACATACAGATTCGCTAGGTCGCGATCCCTTTAAAAGACAAAGCGATTTCGGATATACTTTTAATACATGGAGAGGAGAAAATTTGGCATCAGGGTCTCAAACAGGATCCGAGGCTCTTGAAGCTTGGAAAGGATCACCAGGGCATAATGCAAATTTATTAAACCCAAATTACACGGCTGTTGGATTTTACCGAGCATATAATCCCAATTCTACCTTCGGTTGGTATTGGGCGCAAGAACTTGGAGGAACTATAGATACCCCAGTAAGCTACATAGCTTCAACCCCAACTTCTACACCTACTCCTACACCCGTTCCTACTGCAAGTATTAGAATATCTCATAATCCCTGTCTTGTTATTTCAGGTACATCCTGTACGTCAACCATCAGCTGGAGCACGTCTGGTTATCCGAGTGCTTATATATGCACATCAAGCGGTTCAGGCGAAGCATTTTTTGCAAGCGGTAATTCTGGTACAAAACAAATTGCTTTTCCAACCACGAGAACCTATCAATTTATTATGCGTACTCCAACTAGCAATACTTGTGGAAGTGGAGCGGTCATAAATAGCACCAGCGCTCTTTTTTCAACCGGAGGAGATGTAAACTGTGATGGATCGATTACCTCTGTTGATGCTCTTTTAGTTCAGCGTTATGTTGCAAAACTATCAATAACAGGAACAAAATGTTCAACTGGATCAAATACTATTAATGCAACGCAGGCAGATGTAGATAAAAACGGAAGAGTAGATTCTGTAGATTCGCTTTTTATCCTTAAATATGTCGCAAGTTAAGTGTTAGAAAATAATCTGCCGAAGAAATTTCCATTTGATTCTTTTTCAAAGCCTGAAATTAGCTCCCGAGTTTTGTCTATCATATCAGGGGAAACTGAGACGCTGGTTATGCCCCAATCAACAAGTTTATCCAGGAGCCTAGGATAGGTTGAGGCAGCCTGTCCGCAAAGAGATGAGGTAATATTGTATTTCTGCGTAGTCTTAACAACTCTCTCAAGCGCCCAAAGAATTGCTTGGTTTTCTTCATTAAATTCTTTGGCAACCAGATTATTGTCCCGATCAGTTCCAAGGACAAGCATGGTTAAATCATTGGATCCAACCGACACGCCATCGACACCGACTTTTATAAAATCTTCAAGAAGAATTACATTTGAGGGAATTTCCACCATCATCCAGAGTTTGAAATCCGGGGATCTTTTAAGATCTGAAGATTCAACTAGTTCTTTGACCTTGATCAATTCATCGACAGTCCTGACAAAGGGAATCATAAGCCAAAGATTTTTAAGTCCTTTTTCGTTTCTGACCTTTTTGATTGCCTCAAGTTCTAGTTTGAAAACATCCGGATCTTTTATATATCTATAAGCGCCTCTATAACCAAGCATTGGATTTGGTTCTTCTGGCTCAAAATCAGAGCCTCCTTCAAGGTTTCTGTATTCATTAGTCTTAAAATCCGAAGCTCTGTAGACAACCGGACGAGGATTGAAGACTTGACAGAATTTTTCAAGTCCCTCCGCAAGTTTATCAATAAATTCATTTTGCTTGCCTTCATTGATAAATTTTTTGGGATGCTTTCCGATTCCTGCCATCATAAATTCTGCTCTTAAGAGTCCGACTCCGTCAACATGACGCTTTGCGATCTTGTCTGCAAATTCTGGTTCTCCCAAATTCACATAAACTTTTGTTCTGGTTTGAATATTCGACTCTGTCTTTTGGGAATCTATTTTTTTCTTATAATACCCCTCGTAAATTTCGCCCGTTGCGCCATTGACAGTAATCTCCAGGCCTTCCTTGAGTTTTACTGTTGCTTCTGCTGTCCCGACAACTGCCGGAATTCCGATTTCTCGTGAGACAATTGCCGCATGAGAAGTTCGACCGCCCTTGTCTGTAACAATAGCGACCGCCTTTTTCATAGCCGGAACAAAATCAGGATTAGTCTGGGGCGCGACAAGAACGTCGCCTTCAACTACTTTGTCAATCTCTTGTGCGCTCTGAAGAACTTTAACAGGTCCTGAGGCGATTCCGGGGCTGGCCGGGTCGCCCTTTAGAATTACAGTCAGATTTATTTTTTCAGATGCTTCTTCATTCTTTTCCTGGGTAGATTTTATTGTAGTTATTGGTCGTGTTTGAACCAGGTAAACATTATTTTTTTCTATAGCCCATTCACTATCCTGAGGAAATTGATAATGTTCTTCAAGCTTTTTCCCCAATTCTGCCAGTTTAAGAATCTGTCCATCAGTTATTTTCTGTAAATTTCCCTTTTCGGTCTCGATCTGGACTTCTTTATCAACGTCACCTTCTTTAATAAGTTGTACTGTTTGAGTCGAAATTTTTTTATTGGCAATATTCATTGATTCCTTGGCCACCTCATAATGATCAGGGGTTACTGCTCCTTGGACAATGAGTTCTCCTAGTCCGAAGATCGCCTCAATGACAATTTTGGAATCATCATTTGTAACAGGATCAAGAGTAAACATAATGCCTGAGGCATCCGACTCAACCATTTTCTGAACTGGAATCGCAATTCCTACTTTGAAATGATCAAATCTGTTTTCATGTCTATAGAAAATAGCACGCCCGTCAAATAAAGATGCCCAAGCTTCTTTTAATTTCTGCAATAAATTTTTCTCGCCTTTCACGTTTAAAAATGTTTCCTGTTGCCCCGCAAATGAAGCATTAGGCAAGTCTTCGGCAGTGGCAGAAGATCTGACGGCAACTAGCTCCCCCTGAAATTCTTCAATCAGTTTTTTATAAGAATTAATTACTTCATTTTTCAGCTCTTCAGAAATATTGCCTTGAATAATTAGATTTTTTGCTTCCTGAGAAGCTCTATTTAGGTCGTTAGAGTCTTCGTAATTTACTTTTTCAAGAACATCTTTTATTTTTTGACTCAAATCATTTTCTTTTAGAAACTGATAATAAGCTTCTGAGGTTACAATAAATCCCTGAGGAACTGGAAAACCGGATTTGGTCATCTCTCCCAAATTTGCGCCTTTTCCCCCCACAAGTCCAATATCGTTTTTATCAACATCTTTGAACCAAACAATCAGTTTTTTATCCATAATATTATCGTACATCAATTATTTTTTTTTGTATACCGACACTTATTTATTTTATGTTAGAATAAATTAGTACTCAAGATTTTATATATGAAAACGGTTATCTTTGAAATTGCCGAATGGGAAAAAGAACTCCTTCAGAAAAACCTTCAAGATGCAGTATTTACTGAAGACGAGCTTAATTCTGGCAATGCAGGGTCTTTTGCTGATATGGAAATCATTTCAACATTTATCTCATCAAATATCAATAAAGATATCATAGATAAACTTCCCAATCTTAAATTAATAGTAACCAGATCGACGGGATTTGATCATATAGATCTTGATTACTGTAGAAGCAAAAATATCGCTGTCTCAAATGTTCCCGAATATGGAAGCAGTACCGTGGCAGAGCATACTTTTGCCCTGCTTTTAAATTTAACCAGAAAAATTCCTCAAGCTATTGAGCAAATTCAAAGGCTTAACTTCGACCACTCACAACTTATAGGAATTGATCTATGTGACAAGACAATTGGAATAATCGGTCTTGGAAAGATAGGGCAGCATGTTCTTCGAATCGCTCAGGGTTTTGGCATGAAAGTAATTTCGTTTGCTCGTCATCCGGATGAAGAACTTGCAAAAAGACTTAATTTTGAATACAAGGATTTAGATACTCTTCTTGGTCAATCAGATGTCGTTACTCTTCATCTCCCTTTGACTACTGAGACAAAGCACATTATTAACAAAGACAATATTTCAAAGTTTAAGAAAGGAGCATATCTTATTAATACTGCAAGAGGCGGTTTAATAGATGTTGAGGCAATACTTCTAGGTCTTGATCAGGGTATTCTATCAGGCGTGGGTCTTGATGTCTTGGAGGAAGAAGATGAACTGCATGAAGAAGTCTCCATCTTAACGAGATCTTCTCAGCAGAACATAAATTTTAAAACCCTTCTGTATGATCATATTCTGATCAAGCATCCAAAGGTGATTGTTACCCCGCACAACGCTTTTAATAGTAAGGAGGCGCTTAAAAGAATTATTCAAGTAACAATCGAAAATATTCAAAGTTTTATAAATGGCAAGGCAATAAACACGGTTTAGTGTTTTTATGAAAATTATAAAGATCTCAGCCCGCCAGATTCTTGATTCCCGCGGAATTCCCACAGTTGAAGTTGATATAATTTTGGAAAATGGAATTGTTGGTAGGGCGGCAGTTCCATCGGGCGCATCAACGGGAAAACATGAAGCAGTAGAGCTCAGAGAGCCCGATTTAGGAGTTGGCAAAGCAATTGAAAATATAAATGGAGAAATAGCAAAAAAAATTATTGGGATGGATGTTGAAGATCAGAAGGGAATTGATAAGAATTTAATCGAGATTGATGGAACTGAGGATAAATCACATCTGGGAGCCAACGCAATTCTTGGTGTTTCCCTCGCCGCAGCAAGAGCTGCCTCTTATGCAACGAAACAAAAACTTTTTAAATACATCGGGAGGCTCTCCTTAAATAGTAACTTTCAAATTCCGAAACCATTGGTGCTTCTTATGGAGGGAGGAAGGCACGGAAATTGGGCAACTGATATCCAGGAGTTTATGATAGTACCTAAAGATTCAGATTCAAGTTTTGCAGAGATCCTTTATAAATCAGCATCAATTTTTCGAACCCTTGAACAGATTCTTATTGAAAAAGGTTATTCAACCGGAGTAGGTTTTGAAGGAGGATTTTGTCCGAGAGAATTAAAATCCAATGAAGAAGCTTTTGAATTTATTATTCAAGCAATTGATAAAGCGGGGTATGAGGCTGGAAATGATTTTTCTTTGGCAATTGATTTTGCCGCATCAGAGTTTTATCAAAATAACACATATTATTTGAGAAGTGAAGATGAAAAAAAATATTTTCAGGATGAATGGAAGAGAAAAATTATTGACTGGACAAAAAAATATCCCATAAAGTCTCTTGAGGATCCATTTTCTGAAGATGAATGGGGTGATTGGTCATCTTTGGTTTCGGAAATCGGAGAAGATCATCAAATAGTCGGAGATGATTTAACAACCACAAGCATTAAAAGAATTAAAAAGGCGATAGATGAGGAAGCTATAAATAGTGTTATAGTAAAGCTTAATCAGATTGGAACAGTAACTGAGACAATTGAGGCAGTAAAACTAGCAAAAGAATCGGGAATAATAACTATTGTTGCTCATCGAGCAGGAGAAACAAATGATTATTTTATTGCAGACTTTGCCGTTGGAGTCGGAGCGGATCAATGTAAATTCGGCGGTCCTGATCGCGGAGAAAGACTGGCAAAATATAATGAGTTATTAAGAATTGAAGAGATAATTTAGTAATAAATTCTAAACTTGACAATTAGTTTATTTTAGTCATATTGTATTAGTATATAACAAATGGTGAAAATACTTACTGTCAATTCGTCTTCAGAGCAAGATAAAAAATTAGAAAAGGAAAATCCGCTAAGGTCTTTGTGGGAGACATTTAGATCTCTTGATAAAGTAACAAAATATTTAATAATTATTGTTGCACTTGTTGTTATTGTCTCTCCATTTTTTATACAAAACACGCAAATTTTTAACCCCGAAGCTGTAGGCGGTAATACTCTTATAGTTGGGACAGGAGGATTTTCAAATATATCATCTGCAGTGAGTGCGGCTGCAAATGGAGATACGATCTCAATTCATACAGGAACTTATAATGAAACGGTAAATATTGATAAATCATTAACTTTACAAAATTTCGGAGACGGCCAGGTATGGATTGATGGAGGCTGTAATAATTCCAATGGTATATACGTAACATCTTCAGGGGTAACCATAAAAGGAATAGGAGTTAAAAGATCTGATGAAGCAGGAATAAAAATTGAAACTGCTAATGATGTTACCGTAGATAATGTAATCGTTCAGGATTACAATTGTGCAGATATTGATGATCAATATAGAGCCGGTATCGCATCTTGGGGAGGCGGCATGAGGCTTAAGGTATTAAATAGTGTTATTACAAGAAGAGCCGACATTCCAGGTAATTTACCTGGCGGAGGAAATGGCATTTGGGTAAAAAATACAGCTCTTTTTGCCGGTGGCAGCCATCATTTTGCCAATAACACAATTACCGGTGGTTATGATGGTATTGGAGGAGAGCCGGAAGATGTAGCTTATGGATCCTTCAATAAAGATACTATTATTGAAAATAATACGATAAGCGATTGCGCCGATGATGGCATCCAGACAGAAGGAGGAAATCAGAATAATATTGTTAGATACAACTCTATAAAAAGATGCCTGATAGGAATAGCATTTACTCCCGCACTTACGGGTCCTCTGACGATATTCAGAAATGTAATTTCCGAACCAATTGAACGTTTTGGATTAGGTGCGGCAATGTTTAAGATGGGAGATGGTTCTGTAGGGGAAGTTCGTGTTTATCACAATAGTTTTTTTGCAGGAAGTGAAGTAGCAGACGGTGCAAAACAAACAAATGGTGGAGGGTTGAGCAATGTGAATTTCAGGAATAACGCTATTTATGCAAGTAGGTATGTTATTGAAACCGGAGAAGCTCCGACGGGTACTGCTAACTATGATGCCTTGCGTACCTCCGATACAACCCGTTTTGTCAAGTGGGCAGGTTCCACATACGGTTCAATAACCGATTTTTCCTCGAGTACTAATCAAGAAAAAAATGGCATAAGTACTTCAAATTTTGGTTGGGATTCTAATTTTAGACTGCAAACAGGAAGCCCTTTAATAGATAAGGGCGTAGTTTTGCCAGGTTATAACGATAATTTTTCTGGAAGCGCTCCTGATATTGGCGCTTTCGAATTTGCTGTAACGGTTATACCCTCTCCGACAACTGGTTTTCCTACTTTAACTTCTGTTCCCACAGCAATTCCAACTCCAACTAAGGCTCCTACTCCAACACCAACTAGAGTTCCAACCCCAACACCTACTCCAATTCCTAGCGTTGTTCCATCTTCCGGTCCAACACCCACGCAGACACCCATCGATAATATAAAACCGACTATTGTAATTACATACCCAATTAATGGTAGTAGCATTCAGAGGGGCAAAAGAATAACGATTATAGCTTCTGCTTCTGATAACATAGGTATTAAAAAAGTCGAGTTCTATATAAATGGTAGATTAAAATGTACTGATCTAATCTCTTCGTATAGTTGTCAATGGAAAGTGCCGAGACAATCAGATGTTACTTACACAATAAATGTTATTGCTTATGATACTTCCGGTAATCAATCCTCAGCTCAATCCACAGTTACTTCCACGCGTGCTAGATATCTTTTCTTTTAATACTTAACATTTTAATTTACTAAATTAAATCTGTTATAATATAAATATGAAAAAGACTACTAAGAAAAAAGAAGAAACATTTCATGTAACAGGCGAAAAACTGCTTGAAAAAGTTAAGGAGCTTATAAAAGAAGGGAATGTGAGGAGAATTATTATCAAAGATAAAAAGGGTAAAGCGTTGATAGAATTTCCTCTTACCTTTGGAGTTGTCGGAGCGGTTATCGCACCAGTCCTTGCCGCAGTTGGAGCGATTGCAGCGCTTATTACCGAATGCTCCATAACAGTTCAGAGAGAAGAAGAAAAATAAATTAAAGCTTCAGTCATTCTTCTTATTGCTTTATTTCCTCAAATGTGTCTACTATATATGAGTAAGCAGGAAGGAGGTGAGTAATGAAAGCATTACACATAGTATCCTTTACGCTCGTAATTATAGGAGCCTTAAATTGGGGATTGCTAGGGCTTTTTAATTTCAATTTAGTAACTGCACTTCTCGGATCAGTCCCATCTCTTGAGCAGATAGTCTATATTTTAGTAGGTTTGTCGGCTCTTTATTTAGTTTTTACCCATAAAAACGATTGTAAGATTTGCGGCGGGAAATAGGATCTGAGCTTAAGATATGAGTATACTAATAGGCTGACTGATTAGCGCCTTGGTTATATTAAGTGTTTCTTATATTTTGCCAGGAGTTCATGTGGCAAGCTTTATGACAGCAATCGTCGCGGCATTGGCGCTTGGTATTATAAACGCTGTTATAAAACCTATACTTGTTATCCTTACTCTTCCTGTAAATTTTTTAACCTTAGGTTTATTTACGCTGGAAATTAATGCAGTTCTTATCCAACTTACGGCAAAAACAGTGCCCGGTTTTAGAGTCGATGGATTCTGGTGGGCTCTTATCTTCGGGATAATTCTCTCAATAGCCAACTCAGTTCTTAATAAATCTTTGAAGTAATTTCTTACAAAAAACTTTCACTTCCCATAACTTGATAAAAGGAAGTAAATGTATTATATAATATAGATGATTATTTTATGAAAAAAATCTTTTTTTACATATTAAATTTATTGCCTACCCAAGATGTATTTGCGCATTGCGATATTCCATGTGGGATTTATGATCCGCATAATGCTCAAATGGCGGCCCATACAGTTCTTCGCATGACTCAAATGCTTAATGATTTGAAGTCCTCAAAAGATGAGCCGGATTTCGAAGAAAGGAAGAAGATCATTTCCCAGCTTTCAAGGCTAACTCATGTCAAAGAAAAACATGGAGAGTTGATTGAGGAGGAACTTGGAACTTTAGAAAATGATTATTTTAAAGGAGAACATTTCAGAAGTTTTCCCAAGCTTAAGGGTCTAATGGAAAAAGCAGTTAGTCTTTCCATAAAAACACGACAAACTATCGATATTTCTTCCTGCGAAGAAATGACCGAAACAGTAATGGAGATCGCCGAAATATTTTATAAAACTAAAAATTTAACACCCGTACGTGTTTCCTCAGGTTATCCCACAGAAGGTGAAATTGTCACACATAAATAAATGCTTCTGACAAAATTTAAAATAAAAGGCCACAGCATGGGCACCCTTTTAAAAGAAAATCAAAGCGTTTTGGTAAGTTCGCTTCCTTTTATTTTTTTCAAGCCAAGGATTAGAGATGTGGTAATTTTCAAATTTAATAATAAATTTTATATTAAAAGAATTATGAAAAAAAAAGGAGATAAATATTTCTTAAGAGGAGATAATAGAAGAGATAGCCTAGATAGTAAAAAAATCGGATGGGTAGATAAGAAAGATATAATTGGGAAAGTGATATTTAAAATTTCTAATTGACCTAATTAACCTAATTGATCTAAAATTTGGGATTTGAAATTTGGAAAATTGTTTAGAAATTAGGATTTAAAAATTATTATTGTGAGTTTTTTGATTATTAATCTAGTTCTTTTTCTTCTGATTTTTATACTGTTAATTATTCTGTCATGGGTTTGGCCACCGGACAGTCCTTGGGCGCCGTGGTGGAGGACAAACAGACAAACAGCCAGAGAAATTTGTAAACTGGCAAAAATTAATAAAAAAGATATTGTTTATGATTTGGGGTGCGGAGACGGAACTTTTCTGATAACCGCGGCCAAGGAGTTCGGTGCAAGAGCTGTGGGGATTGAGATTGATCCTTTGCGCTTTTGGATTACTAAATTTAGAGTCTGGTTTAACGGGTTGGTTGACGTAGTTGGAGTAAGGCAGGAAAATTTTTTCAACAGCAATTTGTCCGAAGCAACTGTGATAGTAGTTTATCTTGTGCCAAAAGCCCTAAATCAACTTTTGCCAAAATTCCGCAAAGAACTCAAAAAAGGAACGAGAATAGTAAGTTTTCGATACCAATTCAATATTAAATATCAAAAATCAGATATTAAAAACAATCTCTTTCTTTACAAAATCTAATTTTAGATTTATAATCAGGCCCAAAGGAGGTGATGTTATGAAAGGTTTACCAGAGACAAGACAAGATCGTGTGCTCAGTCCAGAATTAGAAGAATTTTTTGCAAAAAGCAGAAAAGAAAGACAAGAAGAGGAAGATTTTAAACAGACATATGGGGAAGAATTTGGAGAAATTGCATTGGCGTATGCTCGAAGACATGACCAGTCAGTTAAATGGAGTGTTTGGCCAGTGGGAACTGAGGATCATCCAGGCTATGAGAATATTACCTCAGCATTTGCGCAAGGATTAACTGGGTTTATTAAAGGGCAACCAGAGGAACTACGGGCGGAAAAGGTAAGAGAGCTTTTGACAAAAATGGATGAGGTTGCAAAACCTGGAGAAGTTCAGAGATTTAACGTTAGATAACTTTTAATCTTAAAACCATCCACCTGATTTTGTCGGCTACTTTGTAGAGATTGTATAGAGCTGGATTTATTACCAAGTCGTAGTTGCCGATGAATTCTACAAGTTCCCCGCCATAACCTTGCTTGAATCTATGAAACCCATACCAGGGATCTTTGGGATCCGGATTTTCCGAGAGTGCTCCCCACATATCAAATTGCTTAAGTCCTAATTTCTTGCCGAATTTTATCGTCTCCCACATGATAAGATTGCTTGCCATGGTTTCGCGATTTTTCTCACTAGATGCGCCGTAAGGATAATAAAGAGTATCTTTAAAAGTAAATAAAATCCAAGCAGCAAGAATTTCTTTTTTATATTTTGCCAAAAGAAGATGAGCTGCGAGATGGTCTCGATTGATGATTGATGATTGATGATTTACGATTTTCAGAGTTTCCCACATGAGCTTGTGATATTTTGGGGTATGGGCATAGAAATTTTGCCTTCTGGTTGTTTCCTGGGTAAGTTTTAGATACTCCTTAAAAGCCTTATCTGAATTATCTTCAATAATTTTTACTCCATGTTTTTGGGCAACTTTTATATTGTAGCGAGTCTTTTGATGCATACCAGCCAGCAGCTCTTGTTCATTTTTATTTAAGTCTAAGATAAACGTATATTTTGTAAATAACGGATGAGCAGCGGGAATAAGATTTACCATTGACCATTTACTATTGACCATTGACGAAGGAACATTTGGCTCCAGTTGAATGAAAATACAGTTATTTTCTTTACCTATTTTTTTAAGCTCCTCAATTAATTTCTTGTCTGGCATATTACCTTTTGGCAAATATCCGATTGACCAAGGCATTTTGGGAATCTTGTGAATTGTAAGCTGGAAGCTATCTCCCCGAATCACTTTTATTCCTGTTTTTTTTCTAAACTCTCCCCATTCCCATGCCTGTAGAGGGTGGTTCACATGCTTATTAAAATCTTTTGCATTCATAAATATTCCACATCTCCTTTCTTAAGAAGATGCAGATTATTAGATAATATATTTTCCGGAAGTTCCAATATAAATCTTGAAATTATATTTGATGTTCTTTGTCCGAAGAATAATCTTTTCCTAGAATAAGTGAGGAATAATTTTTCCCGGGCCCTGGTCATCCCTACATAACAGAGCCTTCTTTCCTCTTCGAGTTGATGTTTATCCATTAAGCTCCTTGAGTGAGGAAAAAGTCCTTCTTCCATCCCAACCATAAAAACTACAGGGAATTCAAGGCCTTTGGCCGCGTGAAGAGTCATGAGATTCACGGCATCTTTCTTAGTACCATTTTTGGGATGATCCGGCAGATATTCCTGCTCGACCAATGCGACATTTTCCAAAAACTGAGTAATGTTGGGGAATTCAATTGCCACAGACCGGAGTTCTTTTATATTTTCAAGTCTTCCTCTGTCCTCTTCGTCCTTTTCATCATATAAAGAAAGATAATCAGAGGCAGATATCACCTGGTCTAGAATTTCAAGGGTCATAAGTTCGTTTACTTTTTCTGAATCTGTAAATTTTTCGTGGAATTCCTGAAATTTTTTAAATCTTCCCTTTCCCAATTTTTCGATTCTCTTTAAAGAAACTTTGTCTTTTGGATTTACGAGAATCTTGAGATATGCAAGAATATCTTTGATCTCCTTTCTTTCGTAGAATCTCGTTCCCCCGATTAAAACATAAGGAATTCCCAGATGCAGAAACACTTCTTCAATTGATCTTGATTGGGCGTTGGTTCGATAAAGAACGGCAAAATCTGAATATTTAAGTTTGGGGTTTTGGAATTTAATATCGGTTATTCTATTAATAATAAATTCTGCTTCATTATGTTCGTTGGCTGCTTCGTAAAGTATCACATCATCACCACTGCTATTTTCGGTCCAAAGTGTAAGTATCGGATGAGAAGTGTTTTTTGAAATTACTGAGGATGCAGCATCCAAAATTTTTTGCGTTGATCGGTAATTTTGGGATAGAGAAAATGTTTTCGTATTCTTGAAATCATCTTTAAACCGAATAAGGTTCTGAAAATCAGCTCCGCGCCAGCTATATATGCTTTGAGAAAAATCTCCAACAACACAGATATTTTGCTTTTTGATACTTCCGTTTCCCGCAAGCATTTTTGTCAATATATATTGAGAACGATTGGTATCCTGATATTCATCAATTAAAATATATTGAAATTTGTTTTGATATTCTTTCAGTACTTGAGGGCTTGATTCGAAAAGATAAATTGTTTTAAGAATAAGATCATCAAAATCTAAGGCATCATTTTCTTTGAGAATTTTTTGATAAAGAAAATAAACCTTAGCAACTGTTTCTTGAAAGAACCCTCTGGTGTATTTTGGGTATTCGCTTTCCTCTATCAATTCATTTTTAGCTTCAGAGATGGTGTTTAAAATTGAACCAGGTTTAAAATCCCGAGTTGAAATTTCAAGGAGTTTCATGGCTTCTTTGACCGCATCGATTTGGTCCTGTTCATCGTAAATAATAAAATTTGGTGAAATTCCAATATGCTTTCCGTCAATTCTAAGAATCCTTGCGCACAAAGAATGAAAAGTGGATACAGAGGGCTGGGAGGATATCTGACTTTTTTTGATTCTTTCTTTCATCTCATTGGCTGCCTTGTTGGTAAAAGTGACCATGAGAATATTATCAGGATACACCTTTTGTTTTTTAACTAAATAAATAACTTTATAAGTCAGAACTCTTGTTTTTCCCGAACCCGCGCCTGCCAAAATGATCATTGGGCCATCTGTATTTAGAACCGCTTTTTTTTGGTCATCATTTAAGTCCTTGAGTAAGTCTTTATCCATACTTTATAATAGATGAATACTTCTAGTCATTGTAGCATATGAAAAAACTTTTCTTAATTGCTAACTGGAAATCAAATAAGACTCTTCAAGAAGCAGAGAAATGGTTGCATGATTTTCAGGAAAAACTTACTTCTGAAAACCTTGACTTGAGCTACAAAGAAATAATTATTTGTCCTTCTTTTACTAGTCTTGAACATGTTAACTACTGTTGTAAAAATTTAAATTTACCGATTCAAATTGGCGTACAAAATATTTCACCCTATGAGACAGGAGCGTACACGGGAGAGGTAAATGGAGTTCAAATAAAAGAATTAGCAAATTATGTAATTATTGGTCATTCTGAAAGACGAGATAATTTTTCAGAAGACAATAAGATAATTGAAAAGAAAGTAGAGATGGCCAATAAGCATGATGTCTCTGCAATTTTCTGTATTCAGAATGCTCAAACACCAATTCCTGAGAATATAAAAATTGTTGCATATGAACCGCCAACCGCAATAGGAACGGGAAATCCTGATACTCCAGAAAATGCAGAAGAAGTTGCCAAGAATGTAAAGGAAAAAACTGGAATTGAAACAATATTGTATGGAGGAAGCGTAACTTCTAAAAATATAAATAGTTTTACCAAAATGCCAACCATAAACGGAGCATTAGTGGGTGGAGCAAGTCTTGATCCTTTTGAATTCCTTCGGATAGTTAAGAATGCGTAAAAATAAAAAACTTAAAAAATACATTTTCTTTTTTTTAAGCTTACTGCTTGTAATTTTTGTTGGAAAGATAGTCTTGGATTTTGTCAAAATTAGTCCGTTTCTTTTTGAACTGATCTTCAAAAGGGAAATAAAGCTCAAAACTGCAGACCATAACGTTAACGTACTTCTTTTAGGAATAGGTGGTAAAAATCATGAAGGACCCAATCTGTCAGATACAATTATATTTGCGAGTATATCTATTTCTCAGAATAAGGTAACTCTGGTATCAATTCCCCGAGATCTATGGATTCCGGATCTTGATGCAAAAATAAATACCGCCTATTCAACAGGAGAAGACAAGAGAGAGGGAGGAGGTCTTGTTCTTGCCAAAGCAGTTGTTAGTAAAATACTTAAACAACCTGTAGATTATGGGGTTCGAATTGATTTTGACGGTTTTGTTAAGGCAGTCGATGAATTGGGGGGTCTTAATATTGAAGTCGAAAGAGCATTTGATGATTTTGAATATCCGATTGAGGGGAAGGAAGAAGATCCCTGTGGACACAGCGAAGAAGAACTTGTAACTCTTGCAACTGCCTCTTCTCAACTTGAGGCTTTCCCATGCCGTTATATGACTATCCATTTTAATAAAGGCCTTCAAGAAATGGACGGGGGGACTTCGCTCATGTTTGCGAGATCACGTCATGCCAAAGGAGAAGAAGGTTCTGATTTTGCCAGAAGCAAAAGACAAGAAAAGATCATAAAAGCTTTTAAAGATAAAATTTTTTCACTAGATACAGTTTTTAATCCAGCAAGAATTATAAATCTCTACAATATCATTGGAGAGAGTATTGATACGGATATTAAGCAAAGTGAATTCGATGATTTTATAAGACTCGTTCAGAAGCTAAAAAATGCCAAGATCGAAAATATAATTTTAGATGTTGGGGATCGGAAAACTAAAAGGCCGGGATTTCTAGTTAATCCCCTGATTTCGGGTGAATATAATTATAGCTGGGTGCTTATACCGCGGATTGGAAATGGAAATTTCACGGAAATTCAGAAATATACGGATTGTGTAATAAAATTAGAAAGCTGTAAATTTCCCGAAGTTTCTAATTAATTTTATAAATTTTTGTACTGCCGTTTTGATAGACTAATGTTCCCAATATTTTAAATTTTGATTCATTGAGACTTGGATACTGCTGGTACTCCAAATTTCCAATAAATATATATAAGATTTTATATTTATTGATGAGCTTTTTTGCAACATTTATATCTGGGGTTTCATAGATAGTTTTCACCTCGGTAATTCGCGGGGCAGGTATATCATAGGTTCCTCTCCAAAGCCATTCATGTACGGTCCACCCCAGAACCGTCGGAAGACCTGTGTTGGCAGATATTCTGGCAAAGTCTGTATAGGAATCACCTTGAGCTTCAAGCATTACAGGCTGATTTTTAATTTTTTTATTGATCCAATTAATGGCCTCGTAATCTGTTGGATAAAGACTCTTAAGATATTTTGTTCCATCTATGCCAGACTTGGTTTGGAAATTATTGTAGTAAGAGCCTATGGCAAATTGCGGATATAAAAATACTAAAATTAATAACATTCCTCCGATAAGAAAAACCGAAAGCCTCAAATAAGATTTAAGATTTGAAAAATGAAGTTTTAATCCTAAAATTAAGCGAACTATTATATAACCTGAAGAAATCGAAAGCATGATAAATGATTGATAAACAAGTTTAAACATAGTATTTGCTCTATAATGTGCAGGGTAAATGTCCTTGATATAAATAAATTCAGGGATAATGATTAGTAGAGTGGAAAGCAGAATCAATAAGATAACGAAAATATCGCTGGGGTTTAAAATTCCAAATTCAAAATTCCAAGTCCTAAATAAATTCCAATTCCTAAAATTCAAAAACTCAAAACGTTTGTAATTTTGATCTTTGTGATTTTGGGTTTGTTTGGGATTTGAGATTTCGGATTTAGGATTTTTTCTTTTAACAAATGTTAAAAGAAATGTAACTACCCAGAAATAAAAAAATCCATAAAGCAACATTAGTTGCCATAAGGGCGACCTCTGGCAAGTATTTTGCTCAAAAAGAAAGGGGCCAATCTTTCCTTTCTCGATTAGAAATTCAGGGGGGCATAAAATTCCTATTCCTGAAGCAAAGGGCTTAAAATTCAAGTTAAATGGGGCTGAAAAAATAAGAAATAGAATCCCAATAGAAGCAATGTAAAATGTAAATTTCAGAAAAGTAAATTTATCGTTCTTGGAGTTCTTAATTGCGCTTGCGACAGGCAAAAATAAAACTAGAACAGTCAGCATAAAATAAATAATCCCGTCCCACACATTAGTCATATACATAACTGCTAATAAGAAACTTATTAGCAGTAAATTTCCAAATCTCAAATTCCAAGCTCCAAATAAATTCCAATTTTTTAAATTCCAAATCTTAGAACGTTTTGAATTTTGAGCATTGTTATTTATTTGAGATTTGTGGTTTGAGATTTGTGATTTGGTAATTAGTGACAGCAGTAATGCGATTATTAACAATACAAAAGGGATATCCAAAACGTGTCCATGAAGATCAGAAACCACAAAAGAATAAATAGGAAACTCGTGAATGGTATTATAGATAAATCTTGTTGCATTAGGATACCAATATGAATTTGGGAAAGACTCAAGAGAAAGGGGCAACTGCCAAAAAGGAAGAGGATTTTCATTTTGATAAGGTTTGAAGAAAGAGTAAATTACCTGGAGATTTCCTGCAAAAGAGACAAGAAACGCAGTTAATAGTCCAGAAAGTATAATTTTAAAATTTTGTACAATATTTTTGACTTTTGAGTTTTGATTTTTGAGTTTATATACTAGGTTTCCTCCGATTGAGAAAGAGGCAGCAAATGTGAAGGCAAAGATAGACGAGAGCATGAGATTATAAGTGATATTCGAAGAGATATTAGACAACTTTGTCAAAACTGCAGTTGCCAAATGTCCAAAGTAATAGTAATTTATTGGAAATGGGGTGAACCACATATCGGCTGGCGGAAAGTAGTCACTGCGTAAGATTGAATTAACAAAACCAAAATCCATATATTTTTCCAGGCCGTGAATATCAGGCTGATAAGATTTTACAAATGACCATAACAAAAGTGACAAGATAAATATTAATTCCTCAATAAGGAATATGAGCCATCTTTTTGTAAGTATTTTAATAAGCGATTTTCTAAACAAGAAATAATTTAATAAGAAAAAAATAAATCCTACTGAAAGAATAGTTATAAAAGTAAATGGAGCAATATGGAAAATTCCAAGTATAAAAACTGTATAGGAAATAATTGCAATGCCGATTATTTTTGAGAAGATGTATCCTTTGTCAAAAAAACTTGAGAAAAGTTTTACAGTAAGCGGAAGAAAGATAATTCCAGCTAAAAAAATCGTAACCCACCACCGAAAAATTACTAGGTCGACCATACTGTTTTATTTTAAATAATATTACCATATAATGATACCCATAGACTATTAAATAAATGATCCTGGTAAAATTTAAAGAGCATAATTGGAATATTTTAATTTATATAACTCTGGTTGTTTTTATTTTTTTAGGGCGTATTCTTCTTTTTGCAGGGAGTTTTGGAGGAGTAGAGCATGATAGCGGGTGGTATTTGGGAGTTGCAAAAAATCTAGCTCTACGTGGAATTTATGCATCATATACAAATACGATTACGGAGAATTCACCCGGTGCTCATCCGAGTCTCCATGGTAGATTCTCTGTTCAGGATAGAGATGGGTACTCCTATTTCCCGGCAGGAGTAACAGTAGGACCCGGATATGTAGTTCCGCAGGCTTTTTTTCTTAAAATCTTCGGATATGATTTTTGGCAATATAGACTCTGGCCCCTGATCGCTTTTACAGGATTATTATTTATTCTTTTTCTTCTTGTTTATAAATTAGGCGGAGTCATATCTCTTATAATTTTTCAACTCTGGTTATGGATTGTCCCACAATTTTATACTACTTATGCTTATGAATCGTTCTCCGAACACATTGCGCTTTTGTTTCTGATTATAAGTTTTCTTTTGCTATTTATTGCCAAAGGTTCGAAAAGAAATCTGTTATATTTCCTTGCAGGAGTTTTTCTTTCTTTTTCAGTTTTGACAAAGACATTGTTTTTCTTACCGGGATTAGCAGTTGGCATATTTTTCTTTACAGATTTTTGGAACATTCGGAAAACTCTTAAAAAGCATGCAAAACACGTGATATTTTTATGGATCCTCTTTATGGCCGGATTTTTCTTATTTTACAAAGGATTTGATTTTTACCGCGATTCATATCTTTTTTCTCATTTTGGGACTGCCGGGGTTGCCGCAGTTCAGATGGATTATAAAATTCATTTTCAGTCAAACGGGAGCGGAATTGATAATTTATTAAAATTTGATTGGGAATTTATTTATAAAAAGTATCAAATTTCGAAAGATGTAGCGATTAAAAACTCTTTAGTAACTTGGTTATTTTTCTTAACCCTTCCTTTATTGTTTATAAAATTTATTAATAAGAGTTATAAAGTTTTGGTAATTTCACTGTACACATCTTCTCTTATTTCATTTATCTGGTTTATATTTTTTTCTCCTACTGGATGGGCAAGACATGCATGGCAAGGTATTATGCTTGGTATGGCACTGGTCAGTATTGGGCTTGGGATAATTTATAATAAATATTTACTTGGATTAAAAATTAAAAAAATAATCTTTGCATTTATACTTTTTATTCTCATATTAAATTTAATAAAATCAGAAAGTACCATAATTAAACCTGTTTTAAGCTCGGCAACAATTGAAAAATGGAATATGAATAGAAATATCAGAGGCTTGCAGGGATTTCCCAGCAACCCTATTCTTTCACTTTCAGAGCAGAAAGAATTAGTTTCTTTTTTCAGAAATAATATAGGACAGAAAGATAGAGTTTATTATCTCGGGTGGTTTATCATGGCCGAAGTTTCGCCATTGGTCGACAAGGTCTTCTATTCACTGAATAGATATTTTTATTTGAATCAGCAAAATCCAGATGGCGGAGAGTCATATTTAATAATCGGTCCGTACCAACAAGGTCCTTGGTCGTTTGAGCCTCCAGGCTATGTTAAGACAAAAGTTTCTGAATTATGCAAGAGTATTATATTTCAAAATCCATCCTATCTTGTTTGTATATTGAGAACTGGACTTGCCCAGAACAACCCTGCCTATTGAAGAACATGAAGGAAAAACCCTACCTCTCAATTATAGTTCCTATTTATAACGAGTCTAATCGATTAGATAATCTATCGACGATTGCTTCTTATTTGAAGAAGTTAAAAGTTAAAACAGAATTAATTGTTGTAAATGATGGAAGTAATGATAGTACAAAAAACATATTGGATGATTTGAGAAAAAAACTGAAATTTAAAATAATTTCCTACAAAGAGAATAAGGGAAAAGGATATGCGGTGAAGATCGGTATGCTTAAGGCTCAGGGAAAACTTCGTTTGTTTACTGATATTGATCTTTCTGTTCCAATTGAGGAGTGTAGCAAATTGATGAAATTCGCAGAATTTAATCAAGTTGTAATAGGTTCAAGGAGAGTTGCAAAATCCAAAATAATTCTTCATCAACCAATCATACGAGAACTTATGGGAAGATTTTTTACTTTTTTGTCACAAAAAACTCTATCTCTTGAAATTTCAGATTTCACTTGCGGATTTAAAATGTTCAGAGAAAAGGCAGCAGGAAAAATTTTCCAAAAATCAAGAATTAACAGATGGGGATTTGATTCAGAAATACTCTTTATTGCAAACAAGTTAGAACACAAAATTTATGAAGCTCCTATCAGCTGGTCTCATAATATTAATACAAAAGTAAAGTTTCCGGAAGATATTATCAGATCATTAATAGATTTGATATTAATTAGATTTAATAGTTTGAGAGGAATTTATAGATAAACAGGAATCAGCCACATCATATAAGGCATAATCACTCGAAGAATTGTAGTATATTTTTTTGAATTCTTTCTCCCATAAATCCAGATTGGGATTTATAAATTCCTCGGGAACATCACTCAGCTCAATATACGAAATGTTGTACTTTTTAAGCAGATTGCATGCCGTTTGTTTTGACGGCGATCTAAATATTTCTAAATAAATCCTTTCACGCTCCTGGGTGTTATATCCGTAAGACCAGGCAAAATAAGGGTATCCATAAAAAATTGGTCTTCCTGCTAGGGAAGCAGGGTGATATAAAAATCTGCTATTTAAAATTATATCCTTTGGATTTGTGTTGTTTAAAATAAAAGCAATGTCTGGATTATTAGGCGCATCTTGCATGATTATTATGCTATCATTTTTGATAGGCATAAGATCAATAATCCCAGATAGAACAAGAACTGTAAAAATAATTACACAAGCTGTTTTATTTATAATTTTCCCTTTTTTCCAAACAGAAACTATTAGATTGCTGACAAAAATCCCCCCGACAATTAGAATGAAATTAAAAAACTTATGATTATTTATAATGTCTCTTGAAAATTGAAAAAGATTTCCGGCCAGAAAAAGTACGAGTAAAGGCAGCAGGAATAACCTTAATTTTTTGGGAATTATTAAAAAACTAACCGGTATCAAAATAAGATATAAACCGAAATTACTTATCCAATAATTAAGAAAAGATATCGCATTTAGGGGGGCAGGGGTTAAAAATCCTAATCTTAAACTCAAGCTTTGTAAAGAAAAGGAAAGTGAATAAATAAAAAATAAGATCACGCCGATTACAAATGGGATACCAAAATTTAATATTTTTTTAATTTCAAAAATTAAGAAAAATAGAAGAAAAAGAAGGGCAATCATAAATGCAGGTTGATTTAGAAAAAAAAGAGTTACTACTAGAAAAGAATTGATCGATATTAAAAAAATATTCTTTTTTAAAAATTGAGTTGGGTAGTTTAGGTATATTAAAAATAATAATAATGCGAAGGAAAGAGCCAAATGTCGTTGATTGGTATAAATATTTAAATTCCAAAAAGCAGAGACGATCTTACCATCATAGGGTCCAAAAGAAGGAAAATTTACGTTGATGATAATATCATTGATTGTATTTAATGACGGTGGATGAAGCCTGAAGAACTCAATAAAAGATAGAGATCCATTGAATAGAAAAAGAACGACCGACAATATTCCAACAGATTTGCTATTGAACATTTTTTTTGCCAATAAATAAATCATCATCATTAAGAATAAAAATGAAATGCTGCTTAAAATATTTAAGGAAAAATCTATCGGAAATCCGATTTTTTCCAATCCTCCAACCATTAAATAAAAAAGAAAGTGGTATCTAATTGGCTCTCCGGGAAATAATGGATATTCTGGGGGAAAATTTGCACCTTGGGAGAATGAACGAATTAATGGAAGGGCACTGGCAAAATCGCTCCATACTTTTGATGATATCCGAAATGACCCGTTTTGGTAGGAAAAGGTAGAGAACATGAGCCAAAAACTGAAGACTAAAGAAGATATTACAAATAAAATCTCTAATGCATTTTTTTTAATAATTTTGAAAGAGCGTTTTACATTCAAGAGATTGTTAAATTGCCTCATTGTTTAATTGTTATAAGTTTTGCGATTTTCTGGCCAAGTTCTACAGCGTAGTTCGTGCCCCTATCCCAGGGATAGACCTGCTGGATATTTGCAAGGTAAACATTTTTAAAAGGAGTTTCAAAAGGCGGAACTTTCTTGGAATAATTAATCGGAATAATCGGCTGGGCAAATGGAGTTTTGAAAAGATGAGAATTGATAATTGAAAGTTGATAATTGGGGTTTATTTTTTTAAGAAAAGGATGATAAATTTTCAGGAGTTCATCTTTAGTCATTTTCATGTATGGATGATCAAAAGACAAGTAATTACCCAGATAAACAATATGCTCATTGTTATAAAACTTTTTATCCATGAAGTTTGTGTGCTCAACCATAGCCATAATTGGCGAATTTCGATCACAGATACTTAGCCAATATGTATCGTCAGTTAAAAATTTTTTCTTGAGTCTAAGCAATAAATTTATTGCCCCCAATCCCTTAAGAGATAATAATTTTTTTTTGTAATTCTCTGGGAGACCCGGCGCTATTTTTACAAAGAAGAAAGATGGTAAAGTAACTATTGCCGCATCAAAATCTTCATAAGACCATTGATCATTGATCATTTTATATTTAATATTTACCCTTGTATTATTTTTAATTTCTTTTGCTTCTGTATTGAAGTAAAATTTGCCGCCGTTTTTTTTAATTTTAGCAACAAGAGTTTCGGCAAACTGCAAAAATCCGCCTTGAGGATAGGAAAGTGCTGGAGTTCTTTTCTTAATTCTTGCCCAAAACCAAGAAAGAGCAATGTCATTGGCATAATTTCCAAATTTATTTTTAAGCTGTGGCTCCCAAATTTTTTTATATACATTTTCTCCCATTGCCTCTCGTAAAAATCTATCTGTTTTTATACCCTCAAGCATTTTCCAATAAGGGTTATAACGTAGAAATCCTAATACTCCCGCCATTCTTAGTCGGTCAAAGAAAGATATACGAGGGAAAGTCAAAACATTCATCGGAGAATCAAGCTGATATATGCTGTTGTCTAAAAAAATGGAAGTCTTAGGTCGTTCAGTTATAACATCAAATTTTATTTCTTTTGCAAGGCCTAGGACATTATGGTCATTGGTGAACCAATGATGGTAATGTTTCTCAAGCGACCAATTCCATTTTTTTTCTTCAAAACCAACAGCAAGTCCGCCCGGATTGTTATCTTTTTCAAAGACCGAAACCTTATGTTTTTTCTTTGTTAATTCAAAGGCAGCTGAAAGACCGGTAAAACCAGCCCCGATTATCGCGATTTTCATAAGGATATGTTGCCGCGGGAGAGAAGAAATAATAGCATACCAACAACAGTCGTTACTATACCTAAAATACCGACAGCTACTGCGGTTGAATTTCCAGGAGGCGGAATAGGCGGAATTGTGGGAGAGACAGAAGCAACCGGAGGAAGAGTAGGAACCACTGTGATAGTAGGGACAGTTGTAATTGTGGGAGCTTGCGTAGGCATTTGAGTTGGATTAACAGATATGGTTATGGTTGGAGTGGCAGATGGAGTAGCCGATTCCTGAACCTGTTCTCCTTGAGCAAATACTACGAATGACTGAGTCACAGTTCTTAAGATTCCTGAGGCAGTCCGAGTAATAATTGTTATTGTATGCTCACCTGGTGAGAGAGGGTTAGGCGGACGGTATGTCCAGTTTCCGCTTACATCCGCTAGGACCTGGGCTTTTATTGCCTCTTCGGAATGAATCTCGATCACAACTTCGCTGTTCGGAGGTGCTGTTCCGCTAAATCGCGGCTGTTGATCTGTAAATCCTTGATTTTTTTTAGGAATTAGTATTACTGGATTATCCGAAGAAATGGAAGACAAGGGTATTGGGAGAAGTGATGATGCAGGTTGAGTAATTATAGGGCTAATATTTTGAGTAAAATCGTAATCGTTTGATAAAGTAACAGTCGGAATTTTATTTGACTGTCCAGATATTTTGATGCCTGAAGACAAATTATCTCCTTTAATAAGTAAATCAAAAACCGTACTCTCCGAAGTAAAAAAATACGATAAGAGATCTCTATTTCGCAAGAAGCTTAAAGGCAATGAATAAGTGCCATCAGTCTGAACTATGCTAGAAATTGCTTGAGTTTCTAAAGACGCAAGATATACTATTGCCTCTTTAGGAACATTACCATCAGGTAGAACTAAATTTCCGGTGAGATTTTTTTCTTCTGGCACCGAGCCTTCGATAGGGGATGCTGTCGTTACAGTAAATGGGGAATCGTTTTGTAAAAATGTTTCAGATCCCGATTTTATAGAAAAGTGATAAGTAGATGAAGGAGTCAGATTTTTTACTGTGATACTGTGTATTTTGTGTTGAGTTGGAGTATTGCTACTTTGGTCCCGATCATCAAAGGCAATCCCGTCCATATTGTTGTCCCTTCCGAAATTTACAGACCCTAAAACATTATCAGTCGTAGCATAAGAAACTGTGAAAGAGGAGTCGGTTATATTCGTTATTCTAATATCGGTTGGGACTTCGGAGGGACCAGCAATACTTGTAAGGTTCACTCCCTTACCAGCTAGAAATGTGGTAATTCCTATTCCAACAGAAAGCAAGATTAAACCCAGAATGGTAGGTATTCTCTTATTCCAGAATGAGTATCTCATGGTGAAGTTATGTCTTGCGAAGGCTCGGATTCGGTTTCAATTGGTATTTCTATCGGGGCAGTTATATTTGCCGGTTCCTCAGTTGCTGAAGAAGTTGCCTGATTAATTACATTGATTGGTGAAGAGGGAGTAGTTACAGGTGATAACTCATAAACTGGTTGAATTATATCTCTTTTTTTAAGATTTTCTATTGTTTGAAAATCAAAATCAGGATCAATCGGAACTACCTCCGCTGCGATATTTTTTGAGACCGTGCTATTGACGGAATTATGATAAATATTAAAGATTACCCATAAAACTACCAAAAAAAGAGTAGGAATTAGAATTAACAATATGTCTCGTTGTTTCATTTAATTACTCCTTGAAATACACGACTCCCCTAAGAGTTGTCTGTAAAAGTCCTGTCTGGTTGCTTTTACTTATCGACAAATTATCAATCAATACTATCCTTTGCATAGTCAAAAGTGATGATATAAATTTTGATATGTTTTCGTAAGAACCATTGGCTGAAAATGTAAAAGAATAAGAAGAATATTTTTTATTTGTATTTTTGGGACTTACTGCTTCAATTTGAAAACTCTGTAAAGATGTAATTTCAATCCCCGAAGATCTTGCCAGCGATTGAATTTGAGCAAGGAAAAGCGGGACTTCGGAATTACTAGGAATGGAAGAAAGAATAACAGGCAAATCTCCGAGTAGGGAATTGTACTTTTGCTGAAGGATAGACAAGTTTGATATTTTCTGCTGTAACTCTTGATCTGTTCTTTTATTGTCGGCCAACTCTTTATTTAACCGGGCAATAGTTGAGAGCGTAGGGCCAACGGCAAACAAACCTAAAAACGATAAGGCAACAATAGTTAGAACAAGACTTGTAAATTTTTGAGCATTTTCATTTTTGAAATCTGGTAGCAATTCAAAATATTTACTAATTTTTATATTTTTGAAAGTTTCTTTAATTTTGTTTGTTTTATTCATTAGAATTATTATCCTGAGCAATAGAGGCAGTTATTCCAACGCTTATTACGGCAGTAGATAATTTATTTTCAATCTTGTTGATATTCACAGAACTTATCTTAGGGTACCCTTTAAGAGCGTTAATAAATGCAGTTAGGCTTGAGATGAATTGATAATTTGCATCAATTTGAATTCTATCGTGGGAAATTGAAACTTGATCAAGCTTCATCCCTTGCGGGATGAAGCTTACGATGTCTTTAAATATAGTATATTCTTCTTCTCCCGTTTTTGAAAAAATTGCTGCAGTTGCAAGACGATCTTGTAAATTTCTATAAGTCTCCTCACTATTTTTAAGGGAGCTTACTAGAGCTTCCTTTGCTCTTATATCTGAATGAAGATCGATTAGTTGTCTATCGAGTGAAAATCGATAGAGAAATGCAGACAAAGCGATAATTTCCGTTATTATAACGACCATTCTTCCGATCGTCAGAGCCCAAGTGAGGAATTTATCCAAGAATGAAATTTCTTTTGCTTTAAGTAGATTTATCAAGCGGCGTTGCTTTGGCATCTCACTTTTAGTCTAGGGATTTTTTTCCCTTTTGTCAAAGGAATTTTTAGGATTTTTTAGTTCTTTTTGAGGATTTTTTAGAGGCCTCTTTTGTCCTTTTGACAGGTTTATTAATTAATTTAGATAATTTGGATTTAATTCTTGCTGCTTTGTTTTTATGAACTATGTTTTTTTTGGCCATTTTATCAGTTAATTTAACTGCTTGGGTAATTGTTTTCTGCGTCGGCGTTTTAAGTGCTTTTTTCAGAGCAGATTTAAAGCTATCTTTTAATTTTTTATTTTCTTGTGTCCTTTTTTTGTCTTTTCTTAATTTTTTTTGAGCTGATTTTATCACTGGCATAGCGCGATTTTACCATGCTATACTTTAAATTACAATATGCCCCAAAATTTAATCAAAAAAGGCCTCAGCGTTTTACTTGCCCGCCAGACAAACATTTTGAAAGCTGCTTTTATCATCATGATAACGATTATCCTGTCGCAAATATTAGGACTCATCAGGCAGAGACTTCTCGTTTCTATTTTCGGTGCCTCAAACACTCTCGGAGTTTATTTTATTTCAACCCGACTTCCTGATTTTCTTTTTCAGCTTATTATTGCAGGGGCATTATCCTCCGCTCTTATTCCAGTTTTTTCTGATTATTTGGGAAAAGGACAAGAGGAAGAAGCACACAGGCTTGGATCAAATCTACTGACACTTGGCTTAATTGCATTTTCCGTACTTGCCATTATTCTTTTTATTTTTGCATTTAATTTTTCAAAACTTATTGCTCCGGGTTTTTCCGATGAACAGCTACATCTTATGTCAAATTTGATGAGACTTATTATAATCGGACAACTCCTTTTTATGGTTGGAAGTTTTTTTTCAGCGGTTCTTCAATCGCATAATCATTTTTTTGTTCCGGGATTTGCTTCTGCTTTATATAATTTAGGAATAATCATTGGAATATTATTTCTTAATTCTTCAGTAGGCATATATTCAGCTGCATATGGTGTAATTTTAGGCGCATTTATCTTTTTCATAGTTCAAATACCGCTCATAAGAAGTGTAAAATTTTCTCTTAAACCTTCCCTGTCTTTTAAAGATAAAGGCATAGTACAGGTTTTTAAATTAATGTGGCCAAGAACTTTTTCGATTGCTATTTTTCAGTTGGGGACCTTGCTTACCGTGACTTTTGTTTCATATCTTTCTGATCCTGGAAGAAAATACGTAATCTTTGATCTTGCTCAGACACTTGCCTTTGCACCGGTCACGCTCATTGGAAACGCGATTGCTCAAGCGGCATTCCCGGTATTATCCAGAGAAAAAGATAAAATAGAGGAATTCAAAGCAACTTTTGTAACCAGTTTTAATCAGATGCTTTATCTAATTCTTCCAATTTCAGTTTTATTTCTGGTTTTGAGGATCCCATTGGTCCGTCTTATTTATGGTGCTTCTCGATTTGACTGGCCAGCTACTGTTCTGACTGGAAGAACTCTGGCTTTTTTTAGTATTTCGATTTTTGCACAATCCCTGATTTATTTAGTGTCTCGCGGTTTTTATGCTCTTCATGATACTAAGATTCCGCTTGTTATAGGAACCGCAACTACAGGTCTGATGATTTTATTAAGCTATCTTTTTATTTTTGTTTACCAATTAGGGGTTGAAAGTCTTGCGCTTTCTTTTTCTCTTGCCGCGATTATAAATTTACTTTTGTCACTGATACTTCTTGACAGAAAAGTGGGTGGATTTAGAAAAATAGAGTTTATGTTCTCAATGTCAAAAATATTTTTGGCGACTTTTTTTACGGGATTTGCTTTGTACATTCCTATAAAACTTTTGGACCAGCTTATTTTTGACACAACAAGGACTATTAATCTTCTTATGCTTACCGGAATTTCAAGTTTTGCTGGACTTTCCCTTTATCTTTTTTTAACATGGCTTTTTGATGTAAAAGAAGCCTCGACATTCCTTTTAATATTTAGGAAGATAGGAAACTGGAGAGAAATACTTACCAAAAGCGAGGAAGCCATCGACAGCACAAGATTTAAAGTTTAGCTGGCTATTGATTTCTGCTAATTTTTAAATTACTATATCTAAAATCCTGTCCTCAATTTTATGGCTAGTAATGAATCCCAGCCCATAAATTATGCTTCAACAGGAGTCAATTACGAAGCAATGGACCCTTTTAAAAGACTAGCTCAATTAAATGCTCGTGAGACTTCATCAAATCTGAAAAAAATGGGAATGAGAGTAGTAGAATCAAGCCGTGGTGAGTCAGCATTTGTCTGGGATAGAGGAGATCATTATGCCGCTTTTGTCATCGAAGGATTAGGAACTAAGAATTTAGTCGCCGATGCAGTAAGAGAAATTACCGGGAAAACTTACTATGACCAAGTTGCGCAAGATGCAGTCGCCATGATAGTAAATGATCTTATTGTTGTAGGTGCACAACCAGAGGTAATAAATATGTACGTTGGAAGCGGAACATCAGATTGGTTTGAAGATACAGAGAGAGGAAAAGATTTACTTGAGGGGTGGGGGAAAGCTTGCGATCTTGCCGGAACAGCCTGGGGTGGAGGAGAAAGCCCAACATTGAAAGGAGTTATTGTGCCAAATACGGGTGAAATATTAGGAGCAGCAACTGGAATTATAAAACCCAAAACCAGATTAACTTTAGGAGATAAGTTAAGATCAGAGGATAGAGTTCTTTTAGTAGAAAGCAGCGGAATTCATGCAAATGGACTAACTCTTGCAAGAGGAATAACGGATAATTTGCCTGAAGGCTATGCGACAGAACTGCCGGACGGGTCAACGTATGGAGAAGCTCTTTTAACTCCTACTTACATTTATGCAAAGTTAATAAATGATCTTTTTGAACAAGGAATAGATATTCATTACATGGTTAATATAACAGGGCATGGATGGAGAAAACTTATGAGAGCCAAAGAGGATTTTACTTATACTATAAACAGTATTCCTGCCCCGCATTCTGTTTTTCATTTTATTCAAGAACAATCCGGAAATGATGATAAAGAAATGTATGGGAATTTCAATATGGGAGCAGGATTTGCTATTTTTCTACCACCAAAAGATGTAGCAAGAGCGATTGAAGTAGCAAGAAATAACCATTCAATGCATGTATTAGATGCGGGATTCATCAGGACGGGGAAAAGACAAGTATTAATAAAACCTAAAAACATCACTTTTAGGGGAAAGACACTTAGTCTTCGTTAAAAGATCTCGTATCTGATATAATTTTCCTCAATATGGATACGGATAAAATTAGGAATTTTGCCATTATTGCGCATATTGATCATGGTAAGTCTACGCTTGCCGATCGGATTATGGAAATTTGCGGAGCACTTCCCGAAAAGCATGAGGCGCAAATTCTAGATAGTCTTGAACTTGAGAGAGAACACGGAATTACCATAAAGCTTAAGGCAGTAAGACTTAAATATAAAGATTACCAGCTAAATCTTCTTGACACTCCTGGACATGTTGATTTTTCCTATGAAGTTTCAAGATCATTGGCTTCGGTTGAAGGCGCTGTCTTGGTAGTTGATGCGACACAAGGGGTGCAAGCTCAAACTCTCTCAAACTTTAATTTGGCAGTCAACGCAAATCTGACTCTCATTCCAGTTATTAACAAAATCGATATGCCTGCTGCAGATGTTGCTAGAACTACGGCTGAGCTTTTGGATTTAGGATTCAAAGAAGATGAAATTATAAAAATTTCTGCCAAAACCGGTGAAAATGTTGTAAGGCTTCTGGATGAAATTATAGCAAAGATACCACCTCCTAAACAGTTGGATGATAAGCTTTCTGGTCTTATTTTCGATTCAAGTCTCGATCCTTATAAAGGAGTAGTTGCTACTATAAGAATTTTTGGGGGATCACTAAGGGCAGAAGACGAGGTATTGTTTATGGCAACAAAAGCAAAGGGACAGATCTTGCAGACAGGTTTTTTAACACCCAAACCAGATTATGCTCAAGGATTGCAGTCAGGAGAAGTAGGCTTTATTGTTACCAACATAAAAGATTTAGCACTTGTGAAGGTTGGGGATACAATAGCTCATCCAAAAGAAATAGTAAAACCACTGCCTGGATATCAAGAGGCAAGACCGGTAGTTTTTCTTTCTTTTTTTCCCATCGATTCATCTGATTTTCCCAAAATGAAAGAAGCATTCGAAAAACTTAAATTAAATGATGCTGCTCTTTCTTATTCCATCGAATCTTCTGTCAGTCTTGGTCAAGGGCTTCGTGTTGGATTCTTAGGACTTTTGCATTCACAAATCACCCAGGAAAGACTTGAGAGGGAATATGGACTCAATATTGTTTTGACATCACCTTCGGTTAATTTTATCGTTGATGGGGAAGTTATCAATAAACCTTCGGACTTTAATCCCAGCGTAAGCGCTCAAGTTCTTGAGCCATATGCCAGAGTCACAATCTTTGCTCCTCAGAAATATTACGGACAGATTAGTGATCTTATTTATAAAAAAAGAGGAATGATCGAACATCTTGAAAGTATCGGAACTTCTCAGAAAATTGAAGCCATAGTTCCACTCCTTGAGATTCTCATTGGATTTTATGATGATTTAAAATCTCAAACTTCAGGCTATGCATCTTTTGATTTTGAGGTAATGGATTACAGACCAGCCAAATTAGTGAAATTAGATATTTTGATTAATTTTGAACCAGTCGAAGGACTCACTCAAATAATTCCCAGCGAAAAAGCAGAGGAATTGGGAAGAAAACTTGTCGAAAAATTAAAAGAAGTAATTCCCCGTCAAAACATCCCAATTCCTGTTCAAGCAGTTATTAACTTTACAAAAATAAAGGGCGGAGCCGGAGGGAAAATCTTGGCTCGCGAGACAATACCTGCATATAGAAAAGATGTTACCGCCAAATTATACGGCGGAGATGTGACCAGAAAAATTAAACTTTTGGAAAAACAAAAAAAAGGAAAGAAAAGAATGAAACGCTTTGGAAATGTAGATATTCCCCAGGAAGCTTTTCTGGCAATACTTAAGATTTAATCTAAAGTATTAAAAGTAATGCGCCCCCAATAATTATAAGTATTATGCCGATTGCTCCAATTCCAAGAATTGTTTCTGCTGGTCCAGTTGGAGGCACGGTTGGTATTTGGGTGGCAGCTACGGGGGGTGGAGCGGGTGGAGTGGTGGGAACAACTGCTATAGCAGAATTTACAGTGATTGTCTGAGTGCACGAGGTAGTATCACTTACTGCGCCCTCATTATCAGTTATAGTTGCAGTTGCAGTAAATGTTCCGGCATTGCTATAGGTGTGAGAAGCAGAAACATTGACCGAATTTGTACCTATTCCTCCTGTTTGGGTTTCGTCCTGTGTTATTCCATCCCCGAAACTAAAGGTTACTTTGCTTACCGTTCCATCAGAATCTGTTCCGACCGCAGTAAATGTCAAGGTATAGGGGGCAGTGCCAGTTGCAGCTTGGTCCAAAGTCAAAGCGGTACAGGAAGGTGTTTGATTTGTTGGTTGAACAACTACAGTAGTAGGGGTGGGAGTGGGGACTCCGGTTGGAGTGGGTGTTGGAGTTAATGTTACCCTAGGGGTTGCCGTCGGGCTTACACTTGGAATTAAGGTAGGAGTAGGGGAAATTGTGCCCGCTGTTATTGCAACGCTTGCTGGCTTAGTTGTTGATAATACATTTTCATTGAAGACATCTCCTGATGCGATGGATAATACTTGGGTTTGACTATCAAATGTAATTCGAGTAGGGATTCCAGCATCTGTTTGTTCTAGGGCTTCAAAAGTTACAGTAGCAATTTTTGTGATAGCTTGAATTACCTTTGTAGGATCAGCACCAACAGAAAGAGTTGCAGAGATACTTCCCGACTCATAAACTGGTTCTTGAAGAATAGTCGGGAAGGCAATAGCATTTGGGACAAATCCATTTGTAGTTACTTTAAGTTTGGCAGGATCGTAAATAATGCCTAGTTTAACGAATGAAACTTGATTGCTTCCCGGATCTACCATTAAATCAAAACTCACGGTTTGCCCGACCTGAATAGCAGTTGATTCTGGCACGAATGAGAGAATTGTTGAAGGAGCAGCCTTCCCCCGGATTTCTTGCTGTTTTTGAACTAAGTAAACTGTGAGAGGGATTGCTATGAGGAGAATAACTATAAAACCAAATAGTATTAATTTTTTAGGGGATAATAATGATGACATATAGATATGACCTTAATTTATCGTATAGAAGAAAAAAGAGGATGTCAACCCCGATTAGATCGGGGTTAAGGATTTATATACTATAGGTTATTGACAGGATTTTTATTTTGTAGTATAAATTAGCAGTCACTTTGATCAAGTGATATTTTTTGGTCAAGTTTTACTTATGAAAACAAAAAACAATATAAAACCTCTGTTTGACAATGTGCTTGTTAAACCGCTTGAGGCGGAAGAAAAAACTGCCAGCGGAATCATTCTTCCTGATACCGCAAAAGAAAAACCACAAATCGGTCTTGTCATGGCAGTTGGTCAAGGATCGGTTGACGATGGGAAAATAATTCCTAACTCCATGATAGTTAAGGTTGGCCAAAAAGTAATGTATAAAAAATGGGGCGGAACCGAAGTAAAAGTAGGAAATGAAGAATGGACAATGGTTGAACAGAAAGATATCTTAGCGATAGTTGGGTAGCGTGTAGAGATTAGCGTATAGTTAAAACTAAACGCTAGACGCTAATAAACTAAACGCTGAAAGAAAATATGGCAAAACAAATAAAATTCTCAGAAGATGCTCGTCAGTCACTCGTTAAGGGAGTTAATATTCTCGCTCATGCAGTAATAACGACTCTTGGTCCTAAGGGCCGAAATGTGGCTCTTGATAAAAAATGGGGCGCGCCAAGCGTAGTCCACGATGGCGTGACGGTAGCCAAGGAAATTGAACTTGAGGAACCATTTGAAAATATGGGTGCGCAACTTGTAAAAGAAGCAGCCTCCAAAACGAATGATGTGGCCGGAGACGGCACAACTACAGCAACTCTTCTTGCACAATCTATTATTAACATAGGTTTCAAAAATATTACGGCGGGAGCAAATCCTATGATCGTTAAAACAGGAATTACAAAAGGAGTTGAGGCAGTTGTCAAAGAAATTGAAAAAATGTCAAAAGTAGTAAAGGATGTAGATGTAGCAAAAGTTGCAACAATATCAGCTCAGGATGATAAGATTGGCTCTTTAATTGCAGAAGCACTGTCTAAGGTCGGAAAAGACGGAGTTATTACAGTTGAAGAAGGAAAAGGACTTGAGATGTCTATTGATTATAAGGAAGGAATGGAATTTGATAAGGGTTATGCTTCTTCCTATTTTGTCACCAACCCCGACAAGATGGAGGCTGAAATGGAAGATCCATATATTCTTATAACTGACAAGAAAATATCGGCCCTCAATGAACTTCTTCCCTTTTTGGAAAACTTGGTAAAGACGAGCAAGAATTTAGTAATCATTGCAGATGAGATTGAAGGCGAGGCACTTGCTACTCTGGTGCTAAATAAGCTAAGAGGAACTTTTAATGCTTTGGCGATTAAAGCTCCCGGTTTTGGTGACAGAAGAAAAGAAATGCTTGAAGATATCGCTGTTTTGACAGGCGGAACTGTAATCTCGGAAGATACAGGTAGAAAGTTTGAAAATGTAACAATTGAAGACTGCGGCCGGGCAGACAAAGTCTGGGCAGATAAGGAAAACGCACGAATAATTGGTGGTAAGGGAAGCGCATCGGCAATCAAAGCAAGAATTGCTCAAATAAAACGCGCAATCGACACAACAACTTCTGATTTTGACAAAGAAAAACTACAAGAAAGATTGGCGAAACTCTCAGGTGGCGTAGCAGTTATAAATGTTGGAGCGGCAACCGAAGTGGAAATGAAAGATAGAAAAGAAAGAGTAAACGATGCGGTTGCAGCCACAAAAGCAGCAATTGAAGAAGGAATCGTCCCGGGAGGAGGAGTAGCACTTCTTAAGGCAAGAAAAGTTTTATCAAAAATTAAAGATTCCTTGCCCTCAATGGACGAAAAAACTGGTATCGATATTTTATACAATTCTTTGGCTGAGCCTCTTCGATGGATCGCCAAAAACGCAGGAGCAGATGAAGGTTGGGTTGAAAGAAAAGTCGAAGATTCAAAAATTGAAGACTATGGTTTTAATGCAATGACAATGCAGTTTGGGTCAATGACGGCATCTGGAATTGTTGATCCAGCCAAAGTAACAAGATCAGCAGTTCAGAATGCGGCAAGTGTCGGCATGATGGTTTTAACAACAGAGTGTTTAATAACAGATATTCCTGAGAAAAAGGAAAGCCCAATGCCCGGTGGAATGCCGCCAGGCGGAATGGAATACTAACTAAGAAATTCCAAATTCCAAATTACAAACCCCAAATAAATACCAAGATAGATTTTTAAAAATCGCCAATGACCGGCGGTTTTTTTGTTGCGAATTTATTGGAATATTAAAAATCAATATGTTATATTATTCTAGTCTTTTTCAATTGCAATGAAGAAATTTCTTTGGCTTTTTGCCTTTTTGGTTTTGACAATTATTATTTTTGCCGGAACATTGTTTTATCTTAATAGAAAAACAGGCAAAGGAGCACTTCAAGTGACTGCTGTTCCTGAAAGCAAGGTGTATTTAAACGGAAAACTTATCGGAATTACCCCGCTTTGTAAATGTAATTCATCTGATATGCTTCCGGTTGGAGATTATAATGTTCAAATTGCCCCAAATCAATCGGGGCTCCGTCCATATGGAGAGAAAATAACGATTAATAGAGCAACCCTGTCGGTTATTGACAGAAATTTTGGGGATAGTACGCTGTCTTCAGGAAGCGTTATAACGCTTGAGCCGTTATCTGATAAGAAGGCGCTTGAAATAATGGTAATTTCTTTTCCTGATAAATCAAGTGTTTTTATCGACAACAATTTAGTTGGGATTACGCCGCTTATTCTTAAAAATGTTACAGAATCAGATCATGATCTGAAACTCACAAAAACTGGATACCTTGATAAATCAATAAGGATAAGAACAGCAATGGGTTTCAGACTAAAATCAATTGTTACTCTAGGAATAAATCCTGACATTTCAAGTCCTTCAGCAGCGCCAGACTCACGTGCAGTAACTCCGAGCCCGTCAGTTTCAAAAGTAGTAATTCTTGATACGCCCACTGGATTCTTAAGAGTTAGGGAAGAAAGTTCAGTCGGATCTTTAGAGATTGACAGGGTCAATCCAGGTGATATCTTTGATTTAATTTCTGAGGAGGAAGGTTGGTTTGAGATTAAACTCAAGAACGGGAAAACAGGCTGGATAAGCAGTCAATACGCAGAAAAAAAATAAATTAGGGGGAGATGAAGTAGATAACGGCAATGACCAGGAAAACCCAAATAGCTACAGTTACAAGAAGTGGCCTATCTGACAAAAGAACTTTTTCAGGACTTTCTCCTTCATGTTTTTCATAAATATCCTGAATATACCTCATAAGGCCATAAACCACAGGAATTATTGTTATCATCAGCCATTTTCGGTAAAAAAAAGTAGGGAGAAAATCGGGTAAAAGAATACTTAGCCCCAGCCTAAATCCTTTCGGGTTTTCCAAAAATGTAAAAAGTGAATAGAAGACAAAACTTGAAGTTGCGAAAATCGAAGCATAAGTATCAAGAAGTCTTTCAGAATAATGAGATAGTGATTTCCTAACGTTAATAATGGTAGAATCTTTAATTTGAGAGACAAGAGTGAGCTCTGATTTTCGTTTTCCGACAGCCAAAAATAAAGAAAGAGAAATTGTTGTAAGAAGTAACCATACAGAAATATGAAATCCGCTAGCAAATTCCCCAGCATAAACTCTTAGTATATAACCTGCGGCAATTGCCAAAATATCTATAACCGCAATTGTTTTTAAGAAACTTGAATAAAAAAGCTGAATTGCCAGGTATACAAGAACTATCAGGAAAAATGTTGTAGTGACATATGCTAGGCTGACATATAGAGAAATGCCTATAAGAAAAATGGCGAGAATAAGGGCCGGAGCGGGTTTAATATCATTATTTGCCAGCGGTCTGAATTTTTTAAATGGATGGAGTCTGTCACTTTTTATATCAAAGATATCGTTGACAATGTAGCTTGCTGAAGATATTGCGCAAAGAACAATAAAGCCAATCAGAACATTTTGAAAAATTGGGAATTCGAATAGTTCTCCGGAGAAGGTTATGGCGGCAAAAACTGCAAAATTTTTTATCCACTGCCGCGGTCTCAATAATCTAAAAGTGTTATAGATTATTTTCATCATTCGTTTTTCTTAAAAGAAAATGTAGAAAAAGCAACATTCCTCCTACAATTATTATAACCATAATAACTGCAAAAAGTTTTCCCTTACTTGACAAAAGTAAAGAAAGAGAACCTAATATAGCAGAAATAGTCCAATAAAACAATGCTATCTGTCTTTGTCCAAATTTAAGATGAAGAAGTAGGTGATGCAAGTGCTTTTTGTCATGCCAGAAAGGAGATTTTCCGCTTAATATTCTCCGGATTATTGTGAATATTCCGTCAGTCATAGGCACTCCCATTACTAAAATTGCCGTAGCCAGTTTAGCACTTGACAATATTGAGACTGTGCCAAGTAATAAGTAGATCGCGGTCGCCCCATATCCTGGGAAAATTTTGGCTGGATAGAAATTAAAGAAAAGAAATCCAAGGGCTGCTCCTGACAAGATAAATGAGAGCTTTGCGCTAATAAGATTTGTTTGATCAAATACCGGGAATCTCAAACTGAGAATACCGATTACAAAAGCAGAGATTGCGACAATTCCGGGCATTTGTCCATCGACCCCCTTACTCCAATTAAGCATGTTCATTACCCATACAAGCCAAATAATTGCAATAAGATCTGAGAAAATAATTACAGAATGATTCCCAAAAAAATCAATGGAAAAGCGAATAGTGTTTAAGAATAGTGTCCCTCCACCGAGGGGATTTGTGACAAAAGGTATTCCAATTCCGCTTCCAACAACCGTTACCGCGACAACAATATTGATAAAAAATCTAACGTAAGGCGAGATGTCGAACTTATCATCCAAAGTGCCAATTGCCAATGCAATGAGGGCTGCAAGAAAGAGAGCAGCCACAATTTTTGTTAGAGGAAGAAAAATTATTCCGGCTAATGTAATTCCTATAAACATAGGAATTCCTCCACCTCTTGGAATAGGTTTCTTGTGGATTACTGCCGGATGCTTATGAGATCTTGGATCATCGATGAGTCCTATCCGTTTAAAAATATTTATGCAAATAGGTGTAGTCACAAGAGTCGCGATAAATGCAATTAGAAAGGGAAAGAGGATTACATTAGTAAACATGTAAATATTAAATCACCAACTGTATTGTTCTTACAATAAAAAGGAATGAGAGAAAAGCAACAATAAGGCCAGTTGCCGCTAGCATTCTTGACACGATTTGGGTTTTTCTGTAAATAATTGATGAGAAAATAATATTTCCAATTGCAGTAGTAAATGCTAGAGCTATGGGAAGAAATATCATAAGCCTTGTTCCCAATCTGTCGTATCCCCAGGGAAGCTGATTAAAAAGTGGAATATATGGAGGAATTTTGGTATAAGACAATAATACATAAATCGTACTTAACAATATTAGTACAAATGCAAGCGAAAATCCGCCAATAAAGACTCTATCATTCTTGATATCATTAAAAAATTCTTTCATAAATCAGGACATTATTAATATCGTAATTTTTATTATAATTTGCGAGGGGAATTGGAGGCATATTTTGACTGGGCATCACTATAATGAATTTAGGCTTGGTTTTCAAAATTCCATCATAAGTATTTTTCGCTCCGTCTTTGTAATAAGTAATATGATAGGCAACAGTATATTTGCCAGGCGGAAGTTTATTAGTCAGGGTATAAAGCTGGGCATTGTTCCCCCAAATAAATATATTATCTTTACTGGTTGTTTTTGATTTAATAAACTGAGCAACTTCATAATCCGTCGGAGTTTTTCTGTCAAAAAAAGCTTGGTAGGAAGAAATTGAATTTGTGCTCATTATAAAGGAACTGAAATTTTGATAGTAGGGTATTATTTTTGTATAAAAGTTAAAATCTTTAAAAATAAATAGGAGCGAGATCATCAACAAAACAAGATTAAAAATTTGGTATTTCTTGTCCCACAAAACGAGCCCTATCAGCAATGAAAAACTAGGAATTAATACCAGTACATAATGTGTATATGGACGTTGCGAGAAATAAGCGTTAAAAAGAGAAAATGCAAACCAAGCTAAAACAAATAAGGTAGTTTTGGAAAATTTAGCCCTCTTTGAAAATAAAAATACGAGAAAACCGATTAGTAGTAATAATTTCAGAATAAGGAAGCCTTGAGGAATAAATAATTTATTTCCATAACCCACATATCCTACGTTTTGTACAAAAGTTGCAATAAGTAAGTCTCCAAGTGCACCATTTATAAAAAAGTATATTGTGGTGATAAAAATTGGAGCGGAAAACCCAGATACAAAATATAGAATTGGTTTAACCAAAGGAGAAAAATAATTTTTTAAATCTGATGATTTAAATGCTAATTTATGGGGTAAATTTATTAATATAATAAATACTAAAAACGCTACAAAATCAAAAGCACCGACAATCTTAAAAAGAAAAGAGAGTCCAAGGAGAAAGCCGGATACGAATAATATTTTATTGGATTTTTTACTTTGTAAAATTTTTTCCCTAAAACTGAAAATTAAAAAACCCGCTGTGATTATAGGAAAAAGCATAAAATTTTCGGCATTGGCAATGTTGCCTTCAAGAAGAGGTAGGGCGAACAAAAGGCCAAAAACGGAAGTTGCGATAAATACAGTTTTTCGACCTTCTCCATTTTGATTAAAAAGTTTTTTTGCCAGCAAAAAGAACAAAATTAAAGCTAAAATTCCAAAAACAAGCGACGCCAATCTTACAGCGAATTGATCTGAATTGAATATTGCATAAATTAAATAAAGTAACGGCGGTTTGTTATCGAAAACTTCTTTATAGAGAAGTCTGCCGGCTCGTATACCGGTCCCTAAAACTTGATAGATGCCTTCATCTCCGTACCAATTAGGCTCAAAGAGCGAAGGAAGCCTGAGAAGAAAAAAAATAAAAGAAACCTTAATAAGAAACCAGATGTCTTTATTCTTTTCTGCTTTTGCCAATAACTTCATACGTTCACTTCGTTCAGTATGACCCTGAGCTTGTCGAATGGGTCATGCTTTTTCAGTTACTTTATATTCAAGACGTTTGCCGAACATAAGCTGTGTGTGAGAGATTATTGCAGGAAGGCTGTGGAAGAAGAAACCAACAATTGGCAAGAGTATGAACTCAAGTGGAAACAAAAATTGCCTCGCCTTACTTGTGGAATTTCGAGGTCTATGTCTTAAATCAATGAGAATTAAAACAAGTAGAGCAAACAGACAAGAGGTAAGTATCGCTCCTGCGATGCTCGGGAGTCTATACCCAAGAGTAGTTCGGGAAAAAACAGGATTAATAAAGGGTATAATATTTGCTGCAATTGTTATTATGAACCAGTTCACCGGCCATAAGAAATGATCAAGCAAGACATTATAAAGCATAATCGTTTTTCTCAAAAATGGAACATTGGGCACTGTAAACCACCATTTAATAAATAGAGGATCATCTGAGACTCCCCAGGACCAGCGTCTTTCCTGATCATATTTATTTTTAAGGCTTTTGATATAGCTTGTCGAAAGAGGCGCGTCCATAGAAGTTTTGAGAAAAATGGGCTCAACCCAGACGTTACCTTTAAGTTGATAAAAAGCTTTAAAGAAAATTCTGTAATCCTCAGGAATTACGTCCGTATCCCAATAGCCGATGTTTTTGAGAAGATTAAAAGAAAGCGAATAAGTTGAGTTTGAAACTAATTTGTCTTTTTGAACTAAGACGGCCATCCTCCAGACGCTGCCGAAGAATGCAATTACTCGGGTTGGAGCGGGAATCTTCCAGAAATTATTATAATTTACGTTTGCTGATTGCCAGAATTTTTTATATCGATCATTATCGGTCAGAAAGCTGTGGGTCAAGTATGAGAAATATTGCATGTCAAATATCGAATCTGCATCAACAGAGGAAACTGTAGTAAAATCCATATCGACTAAGTTTCTTGCTGTTAAAATTTTATAAATTTCTTTTCCTGCAAATGCTTCATTTGAAGATTTGCCCTTGACCTCCCCCTCTATATCTGGATGATATGTTGTAAATATTCCGCCAAAAATATCCTGGAATTCAAGCATTAGCGTCTCAGCTTTTCGTTTGGCATCTTCTTCTCTTTGTTCCATCGCCAAAACTACATAGATTCTTTTAATTGGGAATGTTTGTTTGGCAATTGTTGTTAAAGTTTCTCTTAATTTTTCAACTCTTTCTTTATAATTAGGAATTATAATTACGTGGTTTACTTTATCAAAATCAGCAAGGCCAGATGCTTTAAGAAGCCAGTTCTTTTTTTCTGCCTCCTTGATTTTATTTGAAGCAATGTATGCGGTTGTAGCAGCCACGAATGATTTATAAAACCAGTAAATATCAAAAAATAAAATAAAATAGGCTACGACGAAAGGAATGGTTAGCGAACCCCAAATGGGAAAGGTAATAAGTGTCCATGAGAATAAACCCGGCAGTATTTCCAGAAACCGTCTTGATTTAATGGGATAACGAGTAAAAATAGCATTAAAGAAATTTGTCATATGTTTTAGTGCTAAGCAATTAGGGCATAGCGTTTAGTTTGAATAAATTCATTGCGTTCTCGGTTGTAATTTTATTAACTTCGGCGAAAGAAGCGTTTTTAATTTTTGCTATGGATTCACCCACAATTATAACATACGAGGGAACATTTCTTCTACCTCGGTAAGGCTCAGGTGTCAGAAATGGACTGTCTGTTTCTGTAACTATCCTATCAAGAGGCGTATATTTGACCAAATCAGGCAAAAAAGTATCTTCTCCGGGCGCGATACCTTTATATGTAATATTTCCGTCAAACCCAATATAAAAACCAAGCTCAAGTACCCCTTTTAATAATTCAATATTTCCCGACATGCAGTGAAACATACCAGGAGTATTTAAAAGAGAAGATTTATGATGTGTGAGAATTTCGATAATTTCTTTTCCCGCGTGACGGTTATGAATCTGAAGTGGAAGTTTAAGTTTATAAGCAAGTTCTATCTGCTTAATAAAGACTTCTTTTTGAAGGCTAGGATCAACTATATCGTTTGATTTATATCGGTAAAAATCCATTCCGCATTCTCCGATGCCGACGATTTTAGGATTTTTGGTAAGTTTCTCAAGTTCTAATATCCAATTTCTTTCCAATTTATCTGCATGATGAGGATGAACACCGACGATTGCATGAAGATTCTCATACTTTTTAGCCAATTCAACTGCTTCTTGGCTTGAGTCAATCTTAGTACCTACATTTATTATTTTTTTAACTCCGTTTTTTGAGGCATGTTTAATAACCTCATCATAATCTTTTTCAAAAGAATGAAAGTTTAGATGGCAGTGTACATCTACCATAAGTCTAAATTAGATTCTGGGAAATAAGGGTGCGCCAGAAATTATTTTGGGACCCTTGAATTGATCTTCGATTTTCTGGGCGGTTTCGGGAAGAAATGGTTCAAGAAGCGCTGCGACCTCTTGAATCTGATCAATAAGATGGGAGAGAATACTTTTTATTCTGGGATTTTTTTCCTGGATTAGAATCCATGGTTTTTCAGCACTGATAAATTTATCAATGCCGGCAAGCTTTTCCCAGACGAGAGATAAAGCATCATTAAAATGAAAATTCAAGATTGCCTCCGAGTATTTCTCAATATTTATAATGTGGGCTGAAACATTGATCCTGGAACCCATTTGAGTATAGTTTTCTGTTTCACAAAGTTTGGCGACGCGGGCAATAAGATTCCCCAATCCATTTGCCAGGTCTGCATTATATGCTTTGATAAACTTATCTTCTGAGAAATCTCCGTCCGAAAAAGGAGAAATATAACGAAGGAGATAGTAACGAAGAGCCTCTGGGCCATATTTTTTGATTAAATCAATCGGATCAATAATATTGCCGAGAGTTTTTGACATTTTTTGTCCATTAACCGTAATGTATTCATGGACAAAAATATTTTTGGGAAGCTTAAGACCTGCTGAGAGAAGAAAGGCGGGCCAATAAATCGCATGGAATCTTAAAATTCCCTTACCGATTACGTGTAGATCTGCCGGCCACCATTTCTCCGCCCCGCTTCTATAAATATTTAAAGCATCAAACCAAACATACATTTTTTGACTTGGGTCGTTTGGAACCGAAACACCCCAGTTTTTGGCCCTTTCATTTGAGCGGGAAATGCTTATATCCTGAAGACCAAGTTTAATAAATTCCAGTGCTTCATTTTTTCTATTTTGCGGAATTATTTGAATTTGATCGGATTTTATAATTTTTTCAATTTCATTTTGGTACTTGGAAAGTTTGAAGAAATAATTTTCTTCAGAAACCTCGTCGAGTTTTTTACCCGGGTGCTCTAAGCATTCTCCATTTTCATCAAGTTCATTTTTCTCATAAAATAATTCGCATCCGACGCAATAAAGCCCCGTATACTTTTTCTTGTATATATCGCCGTTTTTAAAACACAAATTCCACAGTTCCTGTGATGATTTGTGATGCTTGGGATCACTTCCTCTTTGGAAAATATCGAATTGAACATTCAATTTTACTGCAAGTTCTTCAAAAAGTTTGGAATTTCGATCGACCAATTCCTGCACGGAGATTTTCTCTTGCTCTGCGGCCTGAACATTCTTCAAAGCATTCTCATCAGATCCGCAGAGAAGTATTACTTCATTTCCGATTTGTCTTTGGTATCTGGCAATGACATCTGATTGCACAAATTCGAGCGCATGTCCGATATGAGGCTTGGCATTTACATAAGGAATCGCATTGGTTATATAAAATTTATTCATAGCTGTGAAGTAATTTTATCAGAGAAGGTAAACGCGGACAAGGAATTAATATTTTTTAAACTCTTTTGGCATAGGCCCAAAAAATTCGCCAGCAGGCATAACTTTTCTCATAATTAAATCTAAAGTTGAACAGCCTGGGGGTAACAATTCGGGAACCGGCTCTTCGAAAACCCAATCAACAAATTGCTCTTCAGTTACTTGTCGACCTTGCTTTCTATTCCATTCAATTCGGTTTCTCATCAGTTTCGTAAGTACTGATTCAATATCTCTTACGCCAAAATCTTCTTTGTGTCTTGTCTCTGGGCCGAAGAATTGTGTTAATGTAACAAGCCACTCCAATGCTTCCTCCTCTTGATCTGGCCTACCATCTATAAAAATGCTTATTCTTTCATCAAATCTGATCCAAAGCGGATCGTGCGTAGCTTCTTTTGTCTCTGTAGTCACAAGGCAATTATAACAATTAGCCAGCAGTTGTCAAATTATTTTTTATATGAGAAAAATAATTCAAGAGTAAGGAAGAGGATTGTGAGGATTATTAGAAAAAAAATGTGAGTTAGGTCAAAAAGTCTGAGAAGTAGATAAGTTACGGTAAATAATCCTACAACAAAACCTCTTCTGAAATTGATGAAAATATAAGAGAAAGAAAAGAAAAGAGACAAAAAAACGGTGAGAAGAAAAACCGGTAATATCGGAAGTTGAAAATTGAGAGTTGAGAATTGATAATTTGGAGACAAAGAAACGATTAAGTAGATTAAAAAAACTAATGACAAAAGACTAATAGCTAACAGCCAAAATGGTCTTTTTCCTCGTCTCATAAATTCAGTTTAGCACAAATATTTGAATCAAGCCTTGATGCATTTGACAGGCTTAGAATATGCGACTCAAAATTTGAAAATAATAATTTTGGGTCTTGACAGAAATTAGCAGTCATGCTATATTAGTGCTAATCCAATCTCAAGTTTTGACATTTGAGATTTAATTTTTGAGTTTTTACTATGCATAATTTAACACAAAGACAAGTCGAAATTCTAAAAAATCTTATTGAAGAATATATTGAGACAGCAGCTCCTGTGGGCTCTGAGACTTTGGAAAAAAAACACAATATCTCTGCTTCTCCGGCAACGATTCGAAATGAAATGGTCAAATTAACCCAGCTTGGTTATCTTCAAAAACCCCACTCATCTGCAGGAAGAACACCAACTCCTATGGGTATGAAATTTTATGTAAGTCAGCTAATGAAAGAAAAGGAAATTTCAGTGACCGAGGAAGTACAGCTTAAAGAAAAAGTCTGGGATTATAGAGCCAAACAACAGCGGCTTTTAAAAGAACTTACTAAATCACTGGCTGAGAAGACTAAGTCTGTGGCGATTGCAGCAAATGAAGAGGGAGATATTTTCTGCTCCGGGTATTCAAATATATTAGATATGCCTGAATTTTTTGATATAGATATCACCAAAAATTTACTCAGCGTACTTGATGAGTTTGAATTTTTTAATGATATCTTTGCAAAGACAATTGACGATGAAGATATTCATATACTCTTGGGTGAGGAATTGGGCCCAAGGCTTAAGGGTCCTTATGGATTTATCTTTACCCAATACAAAACCCCAAAGCATTCAGTTGGAGAAATTGGCGTGATTGGTCCGAATAGATTAAATTATACTTCTGTAATACCTACGGTCAGATATTACGGAAATCTAATCAGTGAAATTGCTGAAGGATGGTAAGCTTCAATATTAAATATTGAAAATAAAAAATAAAATAAAATAATGAGAAAATGGCAAAAAGAGCAAAGCAAGAAGAAACAAAAAAATTAGAAACACAAGAGAAAGAGCTTGAAGAACAATTAAAACGAACATTAGCAGATTATCAGAACCTTGAGAAAAGAGTAGCGCTTGAAAGAGAAGATCTCATAAGATCGGCAAATAAAGGCTTGATACTTAGACTTTTGCCGGCTCTTGACGCACTTATCTTGGCTGAAAAACATACAAAAGATGAGGGAGTAGCCTTGAGTATAAAAAAATTCTTGGATATACTAGAAAACGAAGGAGTAAAACAGATAGAAACCAAGGGTAAAGAATTTGATCCAAAAGTTATGGAATGCGTGCAAGCAAGAGAAGTCGACCCTTCGACAGGCTCAGGACAAGAGGGAATAGTCATTGAAGAAATAAAGCAAGGATATATTATGGAAGAAAAAGTTTTAAGACCAGCTCAAGTAATAGTAGGAAAGAAAGGATAAAATATGGGAAAAATAATTGGAATAGATTTAGGTACAACAAATTCATGTGTTGCCGTGATGGAAGGAGGAAGTCCCAAAGTTATACATTCAGCAGAAGGCAGAAATGTCATACCGTCGGTTGTAGATCCGATTTCTCATGTTGTGGGAGATGTGGCAAAACGCCAATTGGTGCTCAAGCCCAAAACAACTATTTATTCCATCAAGCGACTTGTCGGACGAAAATTCAAGGATGAATCAGTCCAGTACGATCTTAAATGGCTGCCATATACAGTAAAGGGAGGACGTGATGGTATGGCGTTGGTTGAAGTCGATGGTAAAACTTTTACCCCCCAGGAAATCTCCGCTCAAATTCTACAAAAAATTAAAAAAGATGCCGAAACGTATCTGGGAGAAAAAATTACACAAGCAGTAATTACAGTGCCAGCCTATTTTGATGACAGTGAACGCCAGGCTACCAAACAGGCAGGAGAAATCGCCGGACTTGAGGTTTTAAGAATTATTAATGAACCAACCGCTGCCGCTTTGGCCTATGGACTGGATAAGAAAAATGCACACACGATTGCAGTTTATGACTTAGGAGGAGGAACATTTGATATCTCAATTCTTGAACTTGGAGAGGGAGTATATGAAGTAAAATCAACCAATGGAGATACTCATTTGGGAGGAGATGATTTTGATAAAGCAATTATTGATTATCTTGCTGAGGAATTTAAGAAAGAACACGGAGTAGATCTAAAAAAAGATCCTCAGGCTCTTCAAAGACTTAAAGAATCAGCAGAAAAAGCAAAAATAGAATTATCATCCACCCAGGAGGCTCAAATTAATCAGCCCTTCATTACTCAAGGAAAAGATGGTCCTTTGCATCTGACAATGACATTAACCCGAGCAAAACTTGAACAAATAGTTGATCCTTTGATTCAAAAAACCATAAAGCCGGTTGAGCTTGCTCTGAAGGATGCTAAGATCAAAACCTCAGATGTAGATGAAATCGTTATGGTAGGCGGAATGACAAGAATGCCAAAAGTTGTCGAGGCCGTCAGCAAATTCTTTGGTAAAGAACCGAATAAATCAGTAAATCCGGATGAGGTCGTAGCAATCGGCGCGGCAATTCAGGGAGGAGTATTGGGAGGGGAAGTGAAGGATGTTCTTCTTTTGGATGTTACTCCTTTGACACTTGGAATAGAAACTTTAGGAGGAGTTTCTACCCCCCTTATCTCAAGAAATACAACTATTCCAACATCAAAATCTCAAGTATTTTCAACTGCAGCCGATAATCAGACACAGGTTGAAATTAATATTCTTCAAGGTGAGCGCCCCATGGCCTCTGATAATAAGTCACTTGGACGTTTTATCTTAGATGGTATTCCTCCCGCACCTCGTGGAGTGCCACAAATTGAAGTTACTTTTGACATTGATGCCAATGGAATCTTAAAAGTAAAAGCACAAGATAAGGCAACCGGCAAGGAACAAAGTATCAAGATTACCGGATCAACCGGATTGACCAAAGATGAAGTTGAGAGAATGACCAAAGAGGCAGAGGAACACGCGAAGGAAGATACAGAGAAAAAAGACTTAATTGAGACCAAAAATGCAGCCGATTCACTTATCTTTACCGCCGAGAAGACACTACGAGAGGCAGGAGACAAGGCAGATGAGTCGCTTAAAAAAGAAGTAGAAGAAAAAATCTCAAATCTTAAGAGCATTCTTGATAGCGGGACAAAGGAAGATTTAGAAGAAAAGACAAAAGAACTTTCTGATTCCCTTCAGAAAATAGGTCAGGCTATGTATCAAAGTAAATCTCCGTCAGATGGAGAAAAGAAAACAGGAGAAGAGGCAAAGACAGACGGAGAGACAAAGACAGAAGAGCCTAAGACGGAGGAACCTGTTGAGGGAGAAGTAGTTAATTAAGAATTAAGCGCTGAGGTTGCTCACAAAATTTTCGTGTTCACAATGTGAACAATGTAATTCAGAAACTCAAGATAGAGGGCACAAATGTTCACAGCGAAAATTTTGCAAGCTCCCCGCGCAGATAAATATTGAGGCGCTGTAAACGCGCCTTTTTAGTATAATAGTGTAACCTATGGCAAGTGAAAAAGATTATTACAAGATTTTAGGCATTTCAAAAAATGCAACCGGAGATGAGATTAAAAAGGCTTATCGAAAGCTTGCACTCGCCTATCATCCGGATCGCAATAAATCAAAAGAGGCTCATGAAAAATTCAAAGAAATAACTCAGGCCTACGAAGTTTTGTCTGATTCTAACAAAAGACAAACTTACGATCAATATGGACCGGCTGCATTTTCCCAAGGATATCCTGGCGGCAGTCCTTTTGGCGGAGGTTTTCAGGGAGAATCAAGGCAGGGCCGTTATGGTCCATTTACTTATACGTATACAACTGGTGGTGGAACAAATGACTTTGATTTTGGAGGATTTACAGACCCTTTTGAAATATTTGAACAGTTTTTTGGCGGCGGTTCTCCCTTTACACAGCGAGCCCGAAGACCTGTTTATGGAGTAACTATAGATTTTATGGAAGCTATGAAGGGGGTTACAAAAAGAGTTACAGTTGACGGCAAAACACAGACGATAAAGATTCCTAAAGGTGTTGATACCGGTTCAAGAATTCGTTTCGGTGACTATGATATTCTGATCGAAGTAACCCCTGACAAAAGATTTAAAAGAGAGGGTCCGAATATTATCTCAGAAATAGAGGTCTCGTTTATCAAGGCAGCCTTGGGGGACACTATAGCCGTTGAAACAATTGATGGTCCGGTTAAACTTCGAATACCATCTGGTACCCAACCAGATACTGTTATTAGATTAAGGCATAGGGGCGCTCCAGTTGTTCAAAGCTCGGCAAGAGGAGATCATTATGTGAGAATAAAAGTTATTGTTCCAAAACACTTAAACAGTAAACAGAAAGAACTTCTTGAAGAATTCGAGAAAACCGATAAGAAAAAGGGTTGGTTTTAAATATTGATTATGCTAACATAAAATTATGTTAGCGCTTCTTGCTGCACTCAATTGTGGCGCCAATGAAATAGCCACAGACATCGCTTGTATTCCCACCGATCCGGTTGGTTTTGTAGCAAAAACCTATGGAATTGGGTTAGGTCTTATTGGCGGCGTGGCACTTCTGTTTATCATATTGGGAGGCTATACCATTCTTACCTCTTCGGGAAATCCTGCAAGAGTTGCCTCTGGGAAAAACTACATTTACTATGCAATTGCAGGATTACTTTTGGCAATTTTTGGTTTTATATTTATCCAAGTCATTGCAGTTGACATACTGCGTATACCTGGGTTTAATAGATGAATATGAAGAAATTCCTGCCCGATTTTAGAAAAATTCTGCCTGTTTTTCTAGGTCTTCTTATAATTATTTTTCAATTTTTCATTTTTTCCGTAAGCGTCAATGCACAGACGCCAACTCCTACGGGATCTGTGGAGGGACAATGGGTCAAGGATGATGAGGTTACTTTCGTCGGCAAGACGGGTGCCCGGTCTGGAGAATTTCTTGATTGGACCCTTCAGAATTACAACTGGTCTTTTGTCACAGGAGGGCAGAATAATCCTCTGTCCTCCTTCTGGGCAGATATTAGAAATATTGTCTATGCCTTTTTTGCACTTCTTGTTCTTGTGACAGCTTTTGTAATCATAGTTACACGGGGAAGGAATATTACTGTCATGAAATTTATTCCCAGATTTATAATAATTCTTCTTTTAGTAACATTTTCATTTGCACTTATTCAATTTATTTATCAAATAAATGATGCTGTGCAAGGGTTTTTCTTAAAAAGCCAATCTCCGGGATGCGTTAACATTTGTCAAAAAGACCTATTATATATTGGTTTTGATTATTCAAGTTTTGAAGGATACCGCAAATTTGGGTCGGCAAACGATGAATCAGCATTTATTTCACTTCTTCTTGTCAGACTTACCGCTATCACGTATTATGTGATGGTTGGAATCCTTCTTCTTCGTAAGATAATCCTCTGGTTCTTTATTGTTATATCTCCGGTGTTTCCACTTCTTATTTTATACTCACCAATTCGAAATACAGCCAAAATTTGGGTAGGTGAGTTTTTCAGATGGTTGCTTTATGCACCGCTTTTTGCAATTTTTCTCTCCGGTTTAGTTGCAGTATGGCGTTCGGGAATTCCAATGAAATTTAACTTTATTCCAAATAATGTTATTTATCCAACAGCTATCAATATTCTTTTGGGAGGACCCGGACAGATTTTGTCTTTGACAAATAGTGTTAACAACAAAGATACATTCGCTCTTTATGTTGTGGCACTTCTGATGCTTTGGGTCGTAATTATTTTGCCATTTCTTCTTCTTCAGATATTCTTGGATTACCTCAACAACTTTTCGTTTAGTGAAAACACATTTATTAAACAAGTTATAGCCGGAGGATCATCGTTTGTTAATAAAGTTACGCCTCCGCCTAAAACACCTCAGGCTCCGATACCGCCGCTTTTCCAGCCTACTGGCATGGCACGTCCATTACCTTATACTGCGAGTAAAATTGAAATACCTGATCTTAAGGTTTCTCAGGCTGATATTCAAGCACAAGTAGCAAATGTCAGGGGTACTCAGACAACGTCTGAGATACTTCATCTTGCGAATCTTAGTGTTCCCAAGATGACTGATATTGCAAAATATGAAACGTCTTTGTTGTCGCGGGATATTTCAAGGCATGAACAAGTGGCAAAAGTTCATGAGACGCTTGAAAGTATTGCTAACCCACGGCTCGTAGCTTTGCCTGCACAGAGACAACACTTTTCTCTTATGCAGGAAAGACTTAAACAGGAAGCTCAGAAGGGAGACCCCCTGGCTTCCTCAATATTATCCGCCGTAAATACTGTTTCAAAAACCAGAGTTAGTGCTTCTTCTTTTGAGCGCCAGAGAGAAACAAGTAGACTTACCACAGTATTTAATAAAATAAATAGTCTTGATAGTGTAAGTTCGCTGACTGAGCGAGCAAAACTTAATAATCTTAAGAATTCGCTTATTGAAGCTCAACAAAGAGGGGATCCTCTGGCTTCCTCAATAATGACCGCACTTACATCCGGACAGTCACCTGATGAAACCCTCAAAGAGCAATTAATGGAAGCCAAAGAAAAAGGAAGTACACTTGCAGCATCTGTTTTGGAAAGCGCCGACATCTCAAGAGCTAAAGAGCTCGGTGCAAAATCTTTCCCTGTAGCAAATCGAATACAAACAGTAAGCATAGATGACTATGAATCAGTCAAAAAGATCTGGCAGGAAAACTACCAAAAACTTGAACCGCCAAAAACTATCGAGGGCAAGGAAAGAAGCAGAAAAGACTGGCTTAAGACTGATATTGATAAAATCACAGAAATAATCAATCTACTTACTTCGGCTGATGCCCAACGTATTTCAAAAGGCATGGAGGCAGTAGGCGCCATATTGCCCTTCCTCTTAATTGGAGGGTTTGCTCAAACAGAGGTAATTGCATATCTTAAGGCCAAGCTTGAAGCAGCCAAAGATATAATTTCAGAAATTGATAAAAAGGAGGAAGAGGAAGAAACCATGGTCGATACTGCAAAGGCCAAAGAAGAAAAACCCAAAGAGATGGAGATGCAAGAGCAAAAATCGTTAAGTGAAGATGAAAAAAATAATAACGAAGAAACACCAGAGGAGAATGGCAATCCATAAAAAGAAATGCTAAGATAAATATTAGATATATGTTTGGAAATTTGTTTGGATCATCAAAATTTTCAGTAGTTGATGAGTCAAAAGCTCCTCAATCTCAAGCGCCTTTAATGTCTTCTGGATCAGCTCCGGTCCAATCTCAGAGTCAGAATATAGTTGGTTCTGCTATGGATCCGATACTCAGACAGGATCTTTCGGTCATGTCGCATTTGGATACAAGAGCAACTCAGGTTTTACAACTTGCTCAAAAAGAAACTAAAAGGATTCAACAGGCTCTTATTGAACCCGAACAAATTCTGTACGGACTTTTATTTGACGGAGAAATATTTAGACTTATTTCTCAATTTTCTTCGGATCCAACAAAAATCATTAAAGAAATCGAAGGGAAAGAAATGACGGGTCAATTTACAGACGAGCCCACACTTTCTGAGCCCTCGAAAAAAATTTTTGAAGATGCGTATTCAATGGTCAAAAAAAGAGGGGTAGAATTTATAAGTCCTGAGGATATTCTTCTTGCACTTTTTTCGCAAAATATTGCGACTGCTAATTATTTAAGTACCCAAGGAATTAAAAAAGAAGATCTTGAAAACAAACTGTCAAAGAATTCGACCTACGTTTCCGGTAAAAAATCCGCTCTTGAAAGTTATGGCATAGATCTTACCGAACAGGCGAAAAACGGACAACTAGATCCGATCGCAGGAAGAGACAAAGAAATCGAAAGAGTGATCCACATTCTTCTTAGAAGAACGAAAAATAATCCAATTATAATCGGAGAAGCAGGAGTCGGAAAGACTGCGATTGTTGAAGGCTTAGCAAAAAAAATAGTAGACGGCTCCGCTCCAAAAGATCTGTTGCAGAAAAAGATTATTCAAATTGATTTATCCTCCCTTGTGGCAGGAGCTTCTCATAGAGGAGAATTTGAAGAAAGATTAAGAAGTCTTATCAAAGAAACACAATCTGCAGCCGGGATGGTCATTTTATTCATCGATGAAATTCATACATTAATAGGCGCAGGAGATACAGAGGGTGCCTTGGATGCTTCAAATATAGTTAAGCCGTTCTTGGCTCGTGGCCAGCTTCAAATAATCGGAACTACAACAACTTCTGAGTACAGAAAACATTTCGAGAAAGACAAAGCATTTGAGAGAAGATTTCAACCGGTAATTGTTACAGAGCCTGATGAGGATACAGCGGTAGAGATGTTAAATGTGTTAAAGCCTAAGTACGAAGCATTCCACAAAGTTACTTTTCCTCCGGATTCACTCAAGGCAGCTGTATATCTTTCAAAACGCTATATCGGAGAAAGATATCTTCCTGATAAGGCCGTAGATCTTCTGGATGAAGCAGCTGCAGAAGTCAGACTTGGTCAGAATGAAGGAAAAAGGTCTGACAATGCAGTTTCAAGAAGTGACATCGAGAAAGTAGTAAGCAACTGGACGGGAATTCCTATCACCAAACTTACAGAAAATGAAAGCGAGAAGCTTTTACATCTTGAAGACACGATCCACAAAAGATTGATAAATCAGGAAACGGCAGTCAAAGCTGTTGCAGAAGCTGTACGGCGCGGAAGAATAGGACTTTCAAGCGCAAATAGGCCAATTGCCTCATTTATTTTTTTAGGTCCAACTGGAGTTGGTAAAACCGAACTTGCGAAAACGTTGGGTGAGATACTGTTTGGTAAAGAAGAAGCTATGGTAAGACTTGATATGAGTGAATATATGGAGAAACACGAGGTTTCTAAATTGATCGGAGCGCCTCCTGGATATGTAGGGTATGAAGAGGGCGGACAACTGACCGAAGCAGTTAGAACCAAACCCTACTCAATTGTCCTTCTTGATGAAATAGAAAAAGCACACCCTGATGTTTTCAATATTTTACTCCAGCTTCTTGAAGACGGAAGGCTTACAGACAATAAAGGCAACACGATCTCTTTTAAAAATACTATTATTATTGCAACATCCAATATTGGAAGCTCCCTTATTCAGCAGCAACTTGAATCAACCAAGAAAGAACAGTCAGCTCAAACCAAACTTGGACAACCAGAAATTCAATCAGACGTTGCTAAAAAATTTGAAGAATTGTCTAAAATTTTGCTTGTTGAGCTTAGAAAGTTTTTCAAGCCGGAACTCTTAAACAGATTCGATGGCGTGGTAATCTTTGAACCTTTATCTCAGAAGAATATGAACGAAGTGGCTCTCCTTGGCATAAAGGCAACCCAAAAATTATTGAATCAACAAGGGATTGACATATCTGTTACACAAGAAGCACTTAATCAGCTTGCCAGAGAAGGATATGATCCGATTTACGGAGCAAGGCCGTTGCGACGTCTTATTCAAAGCGCAATAGAAAATCCAATTGCAATTCTTATTATCAACAAAACTTTTGTCTCAGGAGATAAGATTCTGATTAATTTTGATCAGACAAAGCAAGAATTTATTTTTACAAAAACCGCATCAACAGCACAGACCTCACAAGCTAATCCGCAAAATATTGAGCAATCAAACCAGCCGGGAGTTGTTCAAAATGGATCTGGACAAGTTCCTCCGGCAAACGGTATCAATCCTCAACAGCCAGCGCAACCAAGCCAGCCGTCAGTCCAAGGTGTTGGTGGTACACAGATGCAGCCGCAAAATTGAAAATATATGAGTGATGAAAACATAAATCCTCAAAATATTCCAATTGCAAGTCCCGATCCTAGTTTAACAAATCCCAAATCTCCTTTCCTAAATTCAAAAAAAATTGCCCTGTTGCTTTTCTTGTTTGTATTAATAATTTTTGGTTCACTTTCTTTTTGGTTTTTGAGTCAAACTAAACAAACTCCTCCCAAGCCGATTCCTAATGTTACCCCAACAGCTGTGCCAATTCCAACTCAAGGGACAAATGAGTTGATTCTTATTTTAAAATTAAAGGAGACAATTACAATTCCGGACACTCAAATTTCAATAACTTATGCAAGTGCCGATATCCCGGGAGAGAACTGTTATGATTGCGTAACATCAAATGTTCTTGAGATAGCGATGAATGGGGAGAAAAAAATATTGGATTATTCGTGTGGCGGAATTACCGGGAAGTGTATTACCAAACAGGAAGCTTATGGTTATGAAATCGAGATTATTGACAATCCGGCCAAAGATATGCTGAAGCTTAAAATAATTAAGAAATAAATGTTTTTCCAAAATTATTTTCTGAAAATAAAAGAATTATTCAGTCAAAAAAAAGTAATAATTCCCGTTTTAATTTCTTCACTGGCAGTTCTTATTCCTGTTCTAATTCTCTTTCTTTCGAGCATCTTAAATCCATCTTTAAATATTAAAAATTTATCAGACTATTCCAAAGTAGCACCGGATGATCAAACAAACTACTTTGTTCTTCAGAAAGATAGCGGCTATCTCTATAAAAGTTCAAAAGAAGGCATAAATGCGGTTAGGGATTTTATTGATAAGAATGCCCCTTTTAACAAGATAAAATTACTTCCTGAAGATTTTAATAAAAATTCTGATTTAACAAGAAGCGAGAAAGACAGCGAAGATCCATTTTTAAAAAATAAAAATATAAATATCTCAAATGAGCATTATTTTTTCGAACAGAAAATAAATGAAATACCAATTTACGGAGCACAACTTGCTGTTCATTTAAGAAACAAGAATGAAATTTATTCAGTATCCGGTAATTTAGTTAATACAAAAACCACTACCGTACAAAAAATAACAGAAGATCAGGCAAGACAGATTGCCTTAAATGATGTGCAAAAAGAAGTGCCGGGTGCTACTCAATTTAAGATTATTAAAGGTCAGAGGTATATTTTAAATAAAAAGGTGCTTGGGATCTCGGATGATGAAACAAATCATTTAGCTTTGGGAATGCAGATTGATTCTAGCGATAATCAACCAACTTTTTCTATGATGTATTTCATTGATCTCGAAAAAGGTGAAATATTATATAAATTATCAAACATTATGGATGTCTTGAATAGACAAGCCTACGATTGTTCAGGAGGCAGCTGTATTTTAGTAAGACCGGAAGGGAGTCCACCAACTGGAGATAGTGATGTTGATAATGCTTATGATTTTCTTGGAGATACCTACAACTTTTATTTTAATAGTTTTGGAAGAGACAGCTACAACAATCAAGGTGCAGTTTTGAAAGGAAAGATGCATTATCCAATGAGCTGCCCAAATGCCTCGTGGGTTGGACAAAGCAGTGAAATGAGATTTTGTACAAATATGGTAATAAAAGATATTACAGCGCATGAACTTACTCATGCCGTAACTCAATATACAGCAGGATTGCAGTATAACGCTCAATCAGGAGCTCTTAATGAAAGCATATCTGATATTTTTGGTAGTGATCTTGATAATAACTGGACAATGGGAGAAGGAAGTGCAATTGGAATAATCAGATATATGAATAATCCACCTCTTAAAAATCAGCCCGATAGACTTTTTTCTTCTCTATATTCATGTAGTGGCTTATCGTCTGGCTGTGCTAAAGCAAATGACTGGTGCGGAGTGCACAGAAATAGCGGGATCATGAATAAGGCTTTTTATCTCATGACTGATGGCGACAATTTTAACGGGTGTTCCGTTGTTGGAGTTGGTAGAGACAAGAGCTCTGCGGTAGTTTATCAGGCATTGACAAGATATCTTACTTCAACCTCAAATTTCAAGTCAATGTATAACAGTATGCTTCAGGCATGTAATGATTTGTATTCTTCGGGTTCTTCAGATTGTGAGACTGTCAAGAGTGCGCTTCAGGCAACAGAAATGGATCAACAACCCGACAGCACGCAAACTGGCGCGTATTGTCAAAATATTCCTCGCCAGACTCCAATTTGCGCAGGTGGATCACCGATTCCCACAGGCTCCATAACGCCCACGGTTACACTTCCTCCTGGGATTTCCCCAACGCCCATATCTCCCACACCGACGGTAACCAAAGCGCCAATCAGGTTTAATATTTCTGTTCAGGTCTGGACAGATGTGAATAACAGCGGAAATGTTTTTGACAATGGAGATATTCCATATCAGGGAGCAACAGTAACTCTTACCGGCCTTATTAATTCAAGCGGGGTAACGAATTCCTCAGGTACTCTCGTTTTCCCCAATCTTTTACCCGGAACATACATAATTAGGATAACTAATATAACCGGATTTACTATAAATCCAATAACAATAACAATTACCAATTTTGATGTGCCGGTAATTTTACCGCTTCCTCCTATTCCTTCCACGACGCCTCCGGTAATTGTGACACAGCCTGTTATTCCAACGCCCACACCGACTCCCATTCCGACAAATACACCAATTCCAACAGGAGGACCAGTAGGAGGATTGAGCCCGACTCCCACGCCAACTCCAATAGTTACCTTCAATTGCGTTATTGATCCCAAATGTTCTTCTGGTCAGAAAAATCTACAGTTCTGTCCTCTTATTTGTACGCCAAAATAAATTCTGATTAAATCGGGATAAATTGCATTTTAGGTTGAAACCTTTTAAACTAGAAGAAAGAATCTGCCCATGTTTTATCTATTCCTTCCTTTAACTTTTATAAAATTCTGGTTTATTGAAGCACCTCAAGGAATTTTTGCCTTTTTTGCCTCATTAAATAACTCATTTCTTAAAATGGTTTCTCTCCCAATTCTTATTAGAACTTATTTCAGGCCGTGGAAAAACGAATACAGAAAAGGATTGGTCGGATTTTCAATTGCCATGGGCATGTTTATAAAAACCTTTGTCATAACTGCAGATATACTCTTGTTTCTCGCTCTTATTTCATTGGAAATTATATTTCTTTTGGCATTTATTTTCTGGCCAATAGGTATAATTTTATTTTTGTTTATTTAAGGTATGGAAAATTACGCAAGACTATATAATTTTTATTCCTCTTTACTAATAAGAATATTAAGATTGATTGTCTTAATTTTTCTAATTTATCTTCTTTATGAAAATATTACTACCAGCTTTTTTCCTTCTTACTCTTCTCGTTTATCAATTTTCTTCCTTTCTCTTTTTCTTATGCTTGAAATATTTTTCCGTTTTAAAATTTCAAGAATTACACCCAAGGTTTTAATATCTGAAAATGATGGCAGTGATATCTTTAGATCTTTTACGCTTACAAGCCTAGGCAGTTTTTTGAAAAGTGACAAAATCTCAAAAGTCATAGAAGCACTTTTTGCAAATGAAAGTATTCTTTTTATTCTTGAAAAATCCGGTATCAAGAAGGGAGAAGTGCCTTTGCTTTTTTTACCCAAAGAAAAAGTTACATCTTTTGCATTTGAAATCGCAAAAAACGTTAAAGGGGAATTCGTAACCGTAATGGATATTCTTGTTGCCTATTTGCTACTTATAGAAGATGATGAAAAATTATTATTCAACAAAAATCTTAAGAAAGAAGAACTCCTTCACATATTAAGCTGGGCCCGTAACAGATTCCCGGATGAAGAGCGCCCAAAACCTTACAGGATTAATTTTGAAGGCGAGGGCATCGGTGAAGATTGGGCAATTGGCTGGACAATTGAGTCCAAAAAGTACATGCTTGATCTGACATACGAAATATATATGAAGAAACCTGTCCTTTATGATAGAGAGATTGAATATAAAGAGATTATCGAAGCATTGTATAACCGAAAAAGCGTGATTCTGGTGGGAGAGGCAGGAAGCGGAAGAGGAGAACTTGTCAGAACAATAGCCTTTGACAGTATCTCAGGTACACTTTCCGGGAGCATGTATCATCAGAGATTTTTTCAGTTTATGGTTGATGCGCTTCTGGCAGGATCCAAAGATCAAGGAGAACTTGAAGAAAGACTTAACAATCTGATCGCAGAACTTGCGCATAGCGGAAATATAATTATTTTTGTACCGTATTTTGAGAACATTTTGGGCGCATCATCTTTTCATCTTGATCTTTCAGGTGCCTTGGTTCCTTATCTTGAAAGAGGATTAATTCGAATCGTTGCTACTGTGTCTCCAGGGGCATATAAGAAATTTATCGAACAAAGGAAGGACCTTTTGGAGGTTTTTGATGCGGTAAAAATTTCAGAGCCGAATCAGGATTTGGCCTTGAATATGTTATTTAGCAATACACAAAGAATTGAAGAGAAAAATAAAATTAACCTGACTTACAAAGCTATAATGGCCTCACTTAAGTATTCCAAGAAATATATGCCTGATTTTGTCTTGCCAGGTTCTGCGGTAACTCTTCTTGATGATTCCTCAATTTCCGTAAAGCTTTCTGGAAAAAATTCGGTAAATGAGCAAGATATACTCAATGAAGTTGAAAACAAAACAAAAATTGCCGTTGGTAAACCAAGCAGTAAGGAAAAGGAACTTCTTCTTAACCTCGAGAAGGAAATGCACAAAAGTATTATTGGCCAGAATGAAGCAGTAAGTGTCATTTCAGAAGCAATGAGGCGGATAAGGACTGAGATTGAAGTCAAAGAAAAACCGATTTCATTTCTTTTCTTAGGCCCCACCGGAGTTGGGAAAACCGAAACAGCCAAGACACTTGCCAGGATTTATTTCGGGGGAGAGGGGAAAATGATAAGGGCTGATATGAGCGAATACTCAGGTTCCGACGGGAATAAAAGACTGCTTGGTTTTTCACTTGGTGAGGACGATAAGGAAGGAAGTCTTGCCGACGATGTCCATAGCAACCCTTTTTCACTTGTTCTTCTCGATGAATTTGAAAAGGCTGATAAAAAAATTCTTGATTTGTTTTTGCAAGTTCTTGATGATGGCAGACTTACGGACAATAAAGGCAGAACAGTTTCTTTTGTAGATACAATTATTATCGCCACCTCAAACGCCGCCTCAGAATTTATTCGTGAAGAAATTGAAAAAGGTGGCAAAATTGACAAGAACTTTCAGAATAAGCTTCTTGAGTTTTTGCAGACAAAAGGAATCTTCAAGCCTGAGCTCTTGAATCGTTTTGACGCTATTGTAGTTTTCAAACCTTTAGAAAAAGAAGAAATAACTCAAATTACAAAACTCATGCTTGAAGAATTAAAAAAGAAAATGAAGGAAAAAGACATAGAAATCACTTTTGATAGCAAAATAATTGAGAAGATTATAAATGAAGGATTTGATGAGCAGTTCGGAGCCCGGCCCCTTCGCCGGTATCTTCAGGATAATATAGAGGATCTCATTGCACAGAAGATTTTAAAAGAAGAAATCAAACGCGGCGACAAAATCACAGTTTCTGTTGATCAAGGGAATAATATTTCTATGCGGTCACAGGACTCTTAGGCGCATTAGGTGTTTCATTGATCTCGGTATCAAAGAAATCTTCAAAATCTACCCATTGTTCTAAAAGAACTGAATCCTGAGCAGAACTTAGAGGACGGATTGCTTGCCCGTGACCTTCTAGGAATGCTTCAAAAAATCTTTCTGTGATCGATCTGTCAAGAATTGTATGGTTGTCTCTATTAGTTGCGGGCCAGAAATTTTCAACTTGAACTTGAAAATCTGAATAACGTAGCACCAACATTCTAGTGTCTATCGTAGAGCTAGTGATGGGTGGTTGATTTAATTTATTTACATAATAACTATCAATTACTGAATTATCATCAATGTCTCTGGAAACTTTGACCGCTACTTCTTCTGTTATTGGTTCTGTGACGAATAATCTAAGTACTTTTGTCTGATCTTTGTTTTTGGTCGTACTATCTTCTCCGTCTTTATTTTCAACAACTCCAAATATCGAGTAGTTACAAGTATCCAAAAACGTATCAGCTAGTGAATCCATGACACGAGTTAAAACTAAGGCTTCTTGAAGATCAAGTCTTTCAACAAATTCACGACGTTGCTTTCCTAAATCATGCTTCCATTGCCCTCTTCTCTTAACGAGGTCATCTCTAATGGACTCAAGCAGACCATTTAAAACGGATTGGTCGTTATTATGAAATGGTTTGTTCTCTATTCTGACGCCTTCCATCTTGAATGTTTTTCGGTCAAAATCTACAGCAAAGTCTCTTGTTCCATTACTATTATTATGGATTAAAAGAGTGCCGGGCCATCTATTGGGATCCCAAGATATATACAACAAGTCTGTTTCTTTTAAATTCAGAGAATCAGCAGCAATTCTTGCAGCGCCTCCAAACACTGAGGAAGAAATTAAACTTTTAGCTAAAGAAGAAGATACGTAATAATCATTACCTGCTTGCGGAGCAAGTTCAGTTATTTCATTAAAAAGATTTTTAGTTTGTTCTCGTTGCTGTTCGGCTTCCGTTGGTTTTCCTCTTAGTCTATCTGCAAATGGTGCTGCCATATAATTAGAACCATTTTATTCCCAACTTTTAAAAAAGTCAATGCTTTGAATCGTTGCTAGATTGAGGCAAATTTGGTATACTCTACAAACAGGAAGTAGGATTTGAAGATTTTAATGAACAGTTTATTTATTATTTGCCTTCTTTAACTCCAACCTCCTGAAATATTATGCCAGCTTTGCAGAGAAGTGAATTTGCGCTTGCACTTAATCAGGTCGCCAATGAACGCGGCGTTGATGTTTCTGTGGTTTTGGACACGGTTGAAAATGCAATTCTTGCAGCTTACAAAAAAGACCATCCGGGAATTGAAATCGAGGATTATTCTGCAAGTTTGGACAAAAATACCGGTGAGGCAAAAATATTTCTCAAAGACAAAGACGTTACTCCGCCTGGTTTTGGAAGAATTGCTGCTCAGACTGCCAAGCAAGTCATTCTTCAGAAGATCAGAGAAAAGGAAAAAGAGGCTATTCTCACAGATTACAGGACGAGAATCGGAACTGTCATCAATGGAATGATACTTAGATTTGCCGGCCCAAATATAATTTTGGATATAGGCAAAACCGAGGCAATAATGCCCATTACAGAACAAATTCCAAACGAAAAGTACTTTCTTAATCAAAGATTGACAGTTTATCTTTCAGAAATAAGAGAGGGGCTCAAGGGTGAAGAGATTATCGCGTCAAGAGCAAGTAACGGCCTACTGGCTGGGCTTTTCAAAAGAGAAGTTCCAGAAGTCGCCCAGGGAAATGTTGAGATAAAAAATATCGTGAGAGAACCTGGTAGCCGAAGTAAAGTCGCAGTATACTCAGGTCAATCAGGAATTGATCCGGTCGGAAGCTGTGTCGGACAGAAAGGAGTGAGAGTTCAGGCGATTATTCAGGAATTTGGAGGACTTGAAAAAATTGATATCATCCAATGGCAAGAAAATCCAAAGGAATATATTGCCCAAGCACTTTCTCCTGCCAAACATGTAAGAGTAGAAGTAGATGAGGAAGGAGAAACAGCCCATGTATTTGTTCCAAATGATGAGCTCTCGCTTGCAATTGGCAAAGACGGTCAGAATGTTCGACTTGCTTCAAAACTGACTGATTACAGGATTGAAATTGAGGGCGAATCCACCGCCGCTGAAGCTTCCGACTCCACTAAAGTTTCGACGGACAAGCTGGCGGGCAAAGGGGTAGAAGAAAAAGAAGAACCAAAAGTAAGAGAAGCAGTCAAGAAGGCAAAGGCTAAAAAAGCTGAAGTAAAATCAAAGAAAAATGAAAAGGGATAAATTTCAATTTCCAAATCGCAAATCACAAATAAATTTAAATAACCGAAAAACAAAATCCAAAACCTATGTTTAGGAAATTTGGAAATTTTAAAATTGGAATTTATTTAGGATTTAGATATTCGAATTTAGAATTTGAATCAGGAATATGCGTAAAGACAACAAAAAAATTATCAGCTCAAAATCAACTCCAATTAAGCTCACCCCGGAATTTCCTCCGGTCCTAGCGGTTTTGGGTCATGTCGATCATGGCAAAACGACTCTTCTTGATGCCATCAGAAAGACAAATGTAGCCCAAAGAGAATCCGGCGGTATTACACAAAAAATTGGAGCATCAAAAATTGAATTTATTGAGGGCGGAAATAAAAAATATATAACTTTTATTGATACTCCGGGACACGAAGCGTTTTCAAAAATGCGGGGCAGAGGAGCCCAGGTCGCAGACATAGGGCTTTTGATAATTTCATCAGTTGATGGTGTCAAGCCGCAAACAAAAGAAAGTATCGAGATTCTTAAAGAGGCTCAGGTCCCTTTTATTGTAGTTCTGACCAAATCCGATCTGCCTGAGAAAAATCCTGAAAAGGTAAAACAACAATTGCTTAAAGAAGATATTAAAGTCGAAGGCTATGGAGGAGACATACCGGTCATTGAAGTTAGTGCCAAGACAGATGCAAATATCAAAGAACTTTTGGGATTAATATCGCTTGTTTTTGAAATGAGAGAGAAGCCTCAAATATCGGACAATTTGCTTAGAGGCGTTATTATAGAGTCAAAGCAAGATTCAAAATCAGGTCCTCTTGCTACCGTAGTCATAAAAAACGGAATTTTGAATGTAAGAGATGAAATTGTGTGCGCAGATATAAATGGTCGAGTAAGATCTCTTATAAATGATCAAGGAGAACGGTTAAATAGCGCATCTATTGGAGATGCAGTCGAAGTTTTGGGATTTGATAAAGCTCCGCAAGTTGGATCGTTAGTTATAAAGAAAGGACAAGCTGAGGTCGCTTCCAAGAATTTTCCCGCTCGTAACGCGGGTAAGGTTTCCTCTGTAAATCAAGGCGCATCCGGCGCAAATACTCGCGAAGAAAATTTTGCAAGCTCCCCGCTTAATTTTTTTGAAAAAGAAGAACCAATTTTATCTATTGTTCTTTGCGCAGACACGTTAGGATCGCTTGAGGCAATCATAAATGCACTTCCGCCTGAAATAAACGTTGCCAAACAAAAAACAGGAGACATTACACCGGCAGATATTATTTTTGCCAAATCGATCAAGGCATTAGTCTTAGGATTTAACATAAAAATAAAGCCTGATATTCTCAAGCTTGCCAAAACCGAGAAAATACTCGCAAAGAATTATTCATTAATTTACGAACTGATAGATGAATTAAAAGATGTTCTTGAGGGAAAACAGATTTCCGCCCAGGAAGAAATCTTTGGCACCGCAAAAATTCTGGCTTCATTTCCGTTTGAGAAAACAAAAGCTCTTGGAGTAAAAGTTGTAGATGGAAGAATAGCAAGGGGAGATAAAACAAGGTTAATAAGAGGAGAAGACATAATTGGCGAAAGTACTATAACCTCAGTTCGTCAAGGTAAAACTCAGGTTTCAAAAGCCGAGAAGGGAAGTGAGGCAGGAGTAATACTGTCTCCTCTCCTTGACTTTACTATAGGAGATATGTTAGTATCTCATGAATAATTTCATAGCTAAAGAAGTTGGATCAAAAAATGTTTGAACAGATCAACGATTATATAAATAAAGCCAACAAAATAGGAATTGCCGTGGGCAAAACCCTCCAAATTGATGATTTGGCAGGAGCCCTGGCTCTTTATTTGTCTTTGGAAAAGCAAGGTAAGAATGTTTCGATTGCAAGCCCAGCAGAGACTCTAGTTCAACATTCGGTGATCTTTGGAATTGATCGAGTAAAATCAAGCTTTGATGAAGCAGCGGGCGATATGACAGTTTCTTTTCCATATCAAGAAGGTGAGATCGAGAAAATTTCATATACTCTTGAGGACGGATTCTTAAATATCATTGTCAAGGCAGGCGAAGAAGGGCTCTCATTTAGCGAAAAGGATGTAGTCTTCAAAAGATCAAGTGGTAATCCGGATTTACTTTTTGTTGTAGGCACGCCTCGTTTGTCAGATCTTGAGAAGATTTTTGACCCTCATGCTTTCAAGGATACCGCCGTTGTAAATATTGATAACAAAGCTGACAACCAAGGATTTGGTGATATAGTTTTGGCAAGCTCCTCATTTTCATCGGTTTCTGAAAAAGTTGCCGATCTTATGTTATCTCTTAACTTTCCCATGGATCCGGATATTGCGCAAAACTTATTATTGGGGATAGAAGATGCCACTTCTTCGTTTCAAAATCCAAGAACAAGCTCCTTGGCCTTTGAAATGGCGGCAAACCTTCTGAAAAAAGGCGCCAGGAGAAAGAACGTAGAACAATCTGTTAGAGCTGAAAATATGCCAGAAGAGGAGTCTTCGATTTTTGCTCCTCAAAAAACTCCAGGATTTCAAGAAGCAAGACGAGAGGAAAGAAGAGACAGAAAAAATCCTCCCCAGGATCAGACTCGCAACATAGGGAAACCCAAAAAAAATCCTCCCATGGAATGGCTAACGCCTAAGATCTATAAAGGCTCAACAAATATTTAATCAACCTCGATTGATAAGAATTCGATCTTGAGATGGATTTAAAAAATTGCTATAATTAGTTTCTATGTCATTAAGTTCAACGCAAAAACAGGAAATCATTAAAAAATTTCAAACGGGAGCAGGAGATACAGGCAGCCCTGAGGTACAGATTGCACTTTTATCAAGCCGCATTGAAAGATTAACAGGTCATCTCAAGCAGCACATTCATGACATTCATTCAAGGCGCGGCCTTCTTTCGATGATCGCAAAAAGGAGAAGACTTATCAATTTCTTAAAGGGTATAGATAAGACCCGCCACACTGGAATGTTGAAGAATCTCAACTTAAAGGATTAAATGAATAAAACCTCAGTTAGTTTAGAATTAGCCGGAAAGACACTCACGCTTGAAACCGGAGAACTTGCGAAACAGGCAACATCATCAATTCTCGGAAGACTCGGGGATACAATGGTATTAGTAACCCTTGTGGCAGGAAAAGAGAGGGAAGATATAGATTATTTTCCCCTTACGGTTGAATATGTAGAAAGGCTTTATGCCGGCGGGAGAATAAAAGGAAGCCGCTGGGTCAAAAGAGAAGGAAGGCCAAGTGACGATGCTATACTCACGGCACGGCTTATCGACCGCTCAATAAGACCTCTATTCCCAAAAGAATACAAAAAAGAAGTTCAGATAGTTGTGACTGTTTTATCTGTAGATGGAGAAAATGAACCCGATATCTTATCAATAATTGCTACATCAGCGGCGCTTTCTATCTCTCCTGTTCCGTGGAACGGCCCGATTGGAGCAACAAGAGTAGGTTTTATAAAAGAAAAAGACAACGGAAATACAGAATACATTATAAACTCCGGAATAGCAGAGACTGAATTTTCAGAACTTGATCTGGTAGTTACCCAGACGAAAGAAAAAACTCTCATGCTTGAGGCGGGAGCTTTGGAAATCGGAGAGAATATTATCCTTGAGGCAATCGGTAAGGCAAGTGAAGAAAACAAAAAAATAATTGGCTTGATAGAGGATTTTGTAAAAAAAACAGGAGCAAAGAAAGAGGCAGTTTCTCCAAATACGAATCTTTTTGAACTTATCCAAAGACTGGAAAAAACATATAAAGACGAAATCTCAGCTCTGATTCCCGAAAGAGCCGGAAAAGAATCAAATTCATCTTCAAGTGATTTGATCAATAAGATTTTTGAAGAAGAAAAAATGGCAAATCCTGATATGGAAATCGACAAAAAATTAGTAGCAAAGGGAGTTGAGACGGTGCTCTTCAAGATTATAAAAAGTAATATTATAAAAAGCAAGAAAAGGCCTGATGGCCGCGGAATTGATGAGGTTCGTCAGATAAGTTCCCATGTTTCTATTCTTCCAAGAACTCATGGATCAGCAATTTTCCAAAGAGGAGATACGCAGGCATTAACAGTTGCTACATTGGGCTCCCCGAAGCTTGAGCAGTTAGTTGAATCTGCAGGAGGAGAAGAAACAAAAAGTTATATGCATCATTATTCAATGCCTCCTTATTCTGTGGGAGAGACAGGAAGAGTCGGATTTCCTTCAAGACGTGAAATCGGGCATGGATCTTTGGCCGAGCGGGCACTTCTGGCAGTTATTCCAAAACAGGAGGTATTTCCCTATACAATTAGAGTGGTTACAGAAGTTTTATCATCCAACGGGTCAACTTCTATGGCCGCAACCTGTGGCTCAACATTAGCGCTTATGGATGCAGGAGTTCCTATAAAAAATCCTGTTTCAGGAATCGCAATGGGTATGATGTCCGATGAGAAAAACTATCTTATATTGACTGATATTTTAGGGCTTGAGGATTTTTCAGGCGATATGGACTTTAAAGTTGCAGGGTCGACACAGGGAGTCACGGCAATTCAGCTGGATGTAAAATCATCAGGCTTAACTATAGATCAGATAAGAGAAACACTTGAAAAAGCAAAAATTGCCCGCCTTTCAATTTTGGAAAAAATGCTTTCTGTTATGCCAAAATCAAGGGGAGAAGTTTCCCAATATGCTCCCAAAATCGAACTTATCCATATCCCCGTTGAGAAAATCGGAGAAGTAATTGGTCCGGGAGGAAAAACCATAAGAAATATTATTTCTCAAACGGGAGCAACTGTAGATGTTGAAGATGATGGATCTGTGGCAATATCAGGTACCACAGAGGAAGCAGTTCAAAAAGCAGTTGAATGGGTGCAGGGATTAACTAAAGAGATTGTTCCGGGGGAAGAATTTGAAGGAGAAGTAAAACGAATTCTGCCTTTTGGTGTATTTGTAGAGATGCTGCCAGGCAAAGAGGGAATGGTTCATGTTTCACAAATGTCCACAGAGTTTGTCAAAAATCCAAATGACGTGGTATCGATCGGGCAAAAAGTAAAAGTAAGAGTGTTAGAAAAAGATGAACAGGGCAGATTAAATCTGTCAATGCTATTTGGTGAACAGGCACAGGGTCGAGATCGTCAGCGTCCAGCCTCTCAGAGTTCTGGCGGCGTACGTCCTGAAAGACATGGACACGAAGATAAAAGTTTTCAAAGACGACCTCCTGTAGAAGAACATCCGTTGGCAAGACAGTTCAAAAGAGAAAGAGCACAAGAGAGAGGTAGTAGGGGAGGTTTTCCTCAAAGAAGACCACGCTTCAGAAAAGACACCTATTAATAGTTGACAAATACCTTATAGTTGTGATATAAAGCGTAATTATGTCTCAGTTTCTTGAAAGAGAGTTAAGAAAAAATATTAAATCAGATAAAACTGATAAGGCGAAAAGTGGTCTCGCAAGAACGCTTATAGCCGCTTCAAAAACTTGGAGAGAGGCTTATGGTGAGATTGCAGTTCCCAGATCACAAGTAAGACCTGAAAATGCGGCGGTACAGGCTACAAGAGTAGAAGTTGTCAGATCTCCTTTATCCCCTGAGATCCAAAAGTTGGTTGAACATATGGAGAAAGATGGATTCGCCGTCTATGAAACTTCAGGCAAAACCCCGGCAAGTCTGCGAGGAGAAGGAATGAAATACTGGTATTTAAATCCTACTCTTGAAGATTTGACAGCCGAGCCTGCGCTTCTGGCATTTTCAAAAGACCCGGCCGAGTTTTATCTGAAAGGAAGCCAAGATATTCCATATGAGGATCAATTGGTTCTTCTTGAAGAAAGAAAAATGAAAGTCGAAAGGGATTATACCGGAGCAGGGCTTGTTACAAGAGTTGGTCATTTTCCGGAATGGCCTGAACTTGCCTTAAAACATTTTAAGAAGACCGGCGTAAGAGTTCACGGAAAAGATTACGGATACAACTATACATGGACTGATACATATGAAAATGATCAACCAGGTGCCAGCCGTGCCATCGCGGGCCGTTGGCCTGGGACTCGTGGTTTCGATGGCGGTTTCTGGAATCCTGACTATGTCTCTCCGCGCTTGAGGTTGGTTCCTCTGGTAGAAATTCCTAGGAAATAGGTTTTTGGCCCGCCAAAGGCGGATTGGTTTTCCTCTTGAATTTTGGTTCTCCGTTTTTTAAAATTAGGATAAGGCAGTGAGTTTCGATATTTTTATCCTGACCGCCTTTTTACCTTTCCACAAGCCTGAGTTTTTCATCTTTTGATGAGAAAGAGTGCTTCCAGGGAAAGCAAGATTACTACGGTGCTTCTCTTTTTCCCCGCCTTTGGCGGGGAGGATAAAATTCAGAAGAGACTGAAAAGAATCTTCGGTGGAATATTGATTACGGAGAAGTGCTAATAAAGGTGCCAACCGTGCAATCGCAGGCAATTGGAATGAGACTAATGGTTTCAATGGCAATTTCTGGAATCCTGACAATGTCAATCCGAACTTGAGGTTGGTTCCTCTGATAGTCTCTTGCTTGATAAATTTTCATGGGAACGTATCCATCCTCCAAGCATTTTTCCAATTTCCGCAAGACTTGCTTGGAGGACTAAATATTTATCTTCTCTTAAACACTGAGTATCTTTGGAGAGACGGACGAGAATTTTTAAAATATCCAATTTGACGCTGATTTTTTTTAAGATAAGATATTTATTTTCATTGACAGGAATGGAAAACAAAAGTTCCAAAATTTCTAAAGTTATATTGTCTAATTTCTGTCCTAATGTATAGCGTTTTGTTTTTGGAAAGGAAGTAATTGCGGATGTTAAAGTTTTATAAAACTCATATAGTTTTGAGAATATCGGTATGTCAAAAATACTATCGGTGTGTGTGTGTGTGTGTGTGAACAGAACTACCTGCTTTCTTAAATGACATACGATAATCTTATTTCAATAGAAAATCTTTTTCAAGCATGGAATGAGTTTGTCAAAGGAAAAAGAAAGAAAAAAGATGTCCAAGAATTTCATTTAAATCTAGAAGACAATCTGTTTGAACTTCACCGAAAGTTAAAAAGCAAAACATATAAACACGGAGATTATGAAGATTTCTATATAAATGATCCTAAAAGAAGACATATTCACAAAGCAAAAGTTACAGATCGGATAGTTCATCACCTTTTATATAAATACCTGTATAGTGTTTTTGATAAAACGTTTATTTATGATTCATATTCCTGCAGATTGAGTAAAGGAACACATAGAGGAGTAAAGAGACTTGAGAACTTTGCAGGGGAGGTTTCTAAAAATTACACCGGAGAATGCTGGGCTTTAAAACTCGATATTAGAAAGTTCTTCGCAAGCGTAGACCATAAGATACTTTTAAGATTATTAAAAGAAAAAATAAAAGATAGAAATGTGCTTAAGTTGTTAGAACATGTTATAACAAGCTTTAACAAAGAGGAGGGAAGAGGAATACCTTTAGGAAATTTAACAAGCCAGATTTTTGCCAATATTTACTTAAATGAACTGGATCAGTTTGTAAAACACAAATTAAGAGTTAAATATTATATTCGTTATGCCGATGATTTTATTATCATTTCAAATACAAAGGAAAGTCTATTTCAATACTTACACATAATAAAAGAATTTTTGCTAAATAATTTGAATCTAGAACTTCATCAACAAAAGATTATTTTCCGCAAACTCTCTTGGGGAATAGATTTTTTAGGATACATTGTTTTGCCGTATTACCTGTTGCCGAGGACAAAGACTAAAAGAAGAATTTTAAATAAAGTCAAAATAAAAATTAAGGTTCATCGATCGGGAAAGATATCAGATTTTTCTTTAAACCAGACAGTGCAATCTTACCTTGGTGTATTAAAACATGCTAATAGTTATAAAATTCTGGTCAAGTTAAAAGATTTGCTATAGATGACTTAAAATATATATTGTTGTATTATAAATATATGGATCAGAACCCGAACCTTGAGAGCCAGATACAGAAACTTGAGGAAAAAGCAAAATCCTCTCAACTTCCTCAGTATCTTTTTGAAAAAATTGAAGGAATGATAACGCTTCTGCGCGCAAGTCTTAAGTCAGGAAGCGGAACATTTATAAATTTTGAAAGTGTCTCAAATTATATTAACTGGGTTATCTCCTTACCATTTCATAAGGAAACAAAAGACGCACTCGATCTAAATCTTGCCCGGCAAATTTTGGACAAAAACCACTTTGGTCTTGATAGTGTAAAAAATAGAATCCTTGAATATCTTGCTTCAATCATTCTTAGCCTTTCGCAGAATCCTTCGGGAGTCCTCCATGCTCCGATACTTTGTCTGATAGGTTTAGTAGGAACAGGTAAGACTACTCTTGCTTATTCTATAGCAGAGGCTCTGGGCCGTAAATTTGAAAGAATTCCGTTCGGTGGAATGGGCGATGCTCGAGCGCTTCGTGGTCAATCACGTGCAATGGCCGATGCAGAACCGGGAGCAGTCATAAAAAAAATAATTCATGCTCAAAGTAAGAACTCTGTTATTCTTTTGGATGAGCTAGATAGGGTCACCGAGGCGGCGCGTGCCGATATTATGGGAGTTTTAGTTGAGCTTTTGGACCCAGAACAAAATAGAGCGTTCACTGATCATTACGTAGATTATCCTTTTGATCTTTCCCGAATTTTATTTGTTTCAACTGCGAATAACACAACTAATATTTCAACTGCAGTTTTGGATAGGCTCGAGATAGTACAGATGCCTTCTTATACAGATGAAGAAAAAATTGCAATTGCCAAAAATTATCTTTTTCCTAAAATTAGAAAACAAACAGGACTCTCGGAGAATCAATTATTGGTTGACGAATCGGTCTGGCCTTCTGTTATAAGACCCTTAGGTTTTGATTCAGGAATAAGGAGTCTTGAGCGAACAATCGACAGCATCTGCAGGAAAACTGCAAGATTTATCGTAGAGGGTAAAGTTCCACATGGGAGTTCAGTGCATGTTACTTTGGATAATGTCAAACAATTTTTAACAGCTTGAAACTAATTTTTCATCTTTTAACTTTTGAAGAAATGAAAATTTTTGAAAATTTAAATTTTAAAACTCTTTATGAATAACACAGTATCATTTATTCCGCTCGGAGGAGTTGGAGATGTAACAAGGAATATGTACCTCTATGAATATCGAGATGAAATTCTGATTGTTGATTGTGGTTTGGGATTTGCAGATGAAACCATGCTTGGAGTCGACCTTTTGCTCCCTGATATTTCATATCTTTTGAAAACGAAAAAAAAGATTGTTGGAATGGCACTGACTCACGGACACGAAGATCATGTAGGAGCTCTGCCTTTTATTCTTCCCCAGCTTGCACAAAATGGGAGAGTAGATTTTCCAATTTTTGGCGGACCTTTAACTTCGGTACTTGCCAATGAAAAACTCAATGAATACAAAATCTCGGCAAAAGTTAAGAGCGTGAATTATGACAATGACTATATAAATTTAGGAAATTTTTCCTTGTCATTTATTAGAGTGACTCATTCGATCCCAGATAGTGCACATATTTTTATAAAATCTCCAGTTGGAAATTTTTATCACGCAAGCGACTTTAAATTTGACTTGACACCCTTTGATGGAAAAAAAACTGATTTTGCAAAAATCGTTAAATTATCAGATGAAGGAGTGCTGTGTCTTATGTCCGATTGTTTGAGAGCCGAAAAGGAGGGGCACACTCCGTCCGAACAGGTGCTTTATGAAAATATCGAAAAAGAGATGAAACAATGTTCGGGAAAATTTATACTTACAACTTATTCTTCAAATATATCAAGACTTAATCAGGCAATACTCGCTGCCAAGAAGCTAGGTAGAAAGGTATGTTTCTTGGGTAGATCACTAGTTAAGACATCAGATGCTGCTCAGGAATTAGGATACATGAATCTTGGAAAAGATTTAGAAATAAGCCCTGACCATATAAAAAAATACAAAGATCAGGATTTATTGCTCTTGGTGGCAGGCAGCCAGGCTCAAGAAAATTCTGCGCTCTCACGCATCGTTAATGGAGAACATCCGATTATCAGTATAAATTCAAAAGACGTAGTCGTTTTTTCAGCAGATCCTATTCCCGGGAATGAAGTTTCAATAAATTCATTAATTGATAGCATTTCCAAGAAAGGAGCAAGGGTAGTTTATTCACAGATCAGTGACGATTTTCATGTTTCAGGCCATGCAGCTTCGGATGACCTTATGCTTATGATGGAACTTGTCCGCCCGAAGAAAGTCTTGCCCATTGGGGGAACATATCGGCAAATGGTAGCTTATAAGAATCTTGCTCAAAAACAAAAATTTGAAGATAAGGATATTCTGCTTATTGAAGACGGGCAGGAAGTGAAATTTTCAAAAGAAAGTTTAGTTTTTGGAAATAAGCTGGCAATCAAGAGTGTATATGTTGATGAAATATCAGGAGAAGAAGTCGAACAATTTGTTCTAAGAGACAGGCAAAAAATTTCAAAAGAAGGAGTAGTGGTCGTAATAGTTGAGGTGGATAGCGCTACGAGTATAATTGTAAATACTCCTACAATTATTTCAAGAGGTTTTACCAAGCCTGAAGGACAGATTGCGAATACCAAAATATCGATGGATATAAAAAATTCTCTTACTCAAAACAAAGGCAGAGTGACAGATTGGATGTATATTAGAAAATTTATAGGGGAGAAAGCTGAAAAATCGATCTTGAACAATATTCATCGTCGTCCTCTTGTTCTCCCCGTCGTGATAGAGGTTTAAATTAAAGTCGAACTTGAGTACTCATTTTTAAGCATATATAATATATAAGATGGCAAGAAGAAAACATTATAGAAGAAAAAAATTAAAACTCAAGCTTAAAAAGACTACGGTATATTCTATATTTTCTTTTGGATTAATTCTGTCTGGATTAATTTCTTTTTTATCTTTTAGTAAAAGTCAGCCTTCATTGGAAATCCTAAATACAATATTAGAAAAATATTTTGGCTTAACCTCATTTTTTTTTCCAATTGCGCTTATCCTGCTAGGATTTTTATTTTTAAGACTTAAGTTTTTTTTATCCCGAACAAACGTTTCTATTGGATTTATACTTTTTTTTGTCTCTTTCTCCTCTTTGTTTAAAAGCGGTGTTTTAGGGCAATTTCTTTTTGAAGTTCTATCAGATCCTCTTACAGATATTGGCGCAAATCTTGTATACGCTGCTGGTATCTTTATTGGGTTGATTGTCTTGTTTGATACTTCAATTGATGAGCTTGCCGAACTTATTGGCAATGTAATTAATGTTATTTCAAGATTAATTCCAAAAAGGGTATTTTCATTCTTCAAAACTAAAAGCATACCAAATCTTAAAGATGGACAGATGACCATAAGGGGAGGATTTAAAGATTTTTCAAAATCCTCGGATATTGCTGTAAAGGCTACAGTAATCAAAAAAGAACCATCTATATTGTCGGACAAATTAGTCAGTAATCCCACAACTGGTGAAATTTGGGAATATCCTCCTCTATCGCTTCTTTCAGAAGTTCCTGGACAGAAGGCAGAAAGAGGGGACATCAAAAAGATTGCTTCGGTAATTGAAAATACCCTTCAGAGTTTTGGTATTGGGGCAAAAGTCGTTGAAGTAAATCTTGGACCGGCTGTTACCCAGTATGCCTTAAATATCGCCCTAGGCACTAAGGTTTCAAAAATTACTTCACTTTCAAATGATCTGGCCTTGGCTACAGAAGCACCAACAGGGCAGATAAGAATCGAGGCTCCAATTCCAGGAAGAAATTTAGTGGGTATTGAAATTCCTAATAGAAGCTTGGAAGTCGTAACGTTGAAAACAATGCTTGAGTCCCAAACCATGACAAAAAGCAAATCCAAGCTTACAGTTTCTTTGGGCCTTGATGTATCCGGTAATCCAGTGGCTGCTGATATTGCTAAAATGCCACACGTTCTAGTGGCCGGAACTACAGGCTCCGGAAAGTCAGTCCTTATAAATTCGTTCATAACTTCACTTCTCTTTAGATCCGCTCCCTCTGAGGTAAAACTCATTCTTATTGATCCCAAAAGAGTAGAACTGACTGGCTATAATGGTATTCCTCATTTGATGACTCCGGTAATTGTAGAAGTCGAAAAAATTCTTGCTTCTCTTAAGTGGGCAATGGATGAAATGGACAGACGCTATAAAACTTTTGCAGAAAGAGGAGTTCGTAATATTGATTCATATAATGAACTCGCAGGATTTCAAGCGCTTCCTTATATAGTAATTTTTATTGATGAACTTGCCGATCTCATGGCTTTTGCACCGGTTGAGGTTGAAGATGCAATTGCTCGCCTGGCCCAGATGGCAAGAGCAACTGGTATTCACCTGGTAGTTTCAACCCAAAGACCATCAGTCGATGTTATAACAGGGCTTATCAAGGCAAATATTCCTTGCAGAGTTGCTTTCAATGTATCCTCAATGATTGATTCAAGAGTAATTATCGATACGCCCGGGGCTGAGAAACTTTTAGGACGAGGGGATATGCTTTATATTCCTCCGGATCAAGCTAAACCAACACGTATACAAGGGGCATTTGTCTCCGAAAAAGAAGTTAAACGTCTAGTTGATTATCTTAAATCAAAAGGACCGCCGGTTGAATACACGGAAGAAATTACTGCAAAACCGCTTGTCTCAAAAAGAGGAATGATGGGTAGTGGTGGAGATGGACATGATCCTTTCTTTGAAGAAGCGATAAGAACTGTATGCCAGCATGATCGGGCATCGGCATCGCTTCTTCAGAGGCGACTATCTATTGGTTATTCTAGAGCTGCTAGAATTCTTGATCAACTCGAAGCAGCCGGAATTGTTGGACATGCAGAAGGATCAAAACCCAGAGACGTACTTATTAGAAATGCTGATGAGATAATAAACAGCTTGCATGAACAGCAGGTATGAATGTAATTTATGATAAAAGTTGGAGAACGTCTTTCTGAAGAACGTCAGAGAAAAGGATTAACGCTTGAAGAAATTGCAAGTGCTACCAAAATCAGAAAAGATTTTTTGGTAGCTATTGAAAAAAGCGATTACAAAAAACTTCCTTCTACTGCTTATGCCCAGGGCTTTGTCAGAAATTACGCAAAATTTCTAAAATTTAACGAAAAAGAAATACTGGCACTATTCAAGAGAGAAATTGATACAAATAAAGAATTAAGAGTTTTGCCAGTTGGCTTGTCTGGGAAAACAGATATTCCGATCCAAAGAACGAAAATAAAAAGAGCTGCAGTTTTAATATTTTTAATTCTTTCCATACTTTTAGGGTATATTGCATTCCAATACAGATATGCAATTATTAATCCTCCTCTTGAAGTATTAAATCCTATTGAGAATGCCAAAATTTCTTCAAACACTTTGATAGTTACGGGGGAAACGGAGCCAAGCGCTGCGGTTTTTGTAAATGAAGAGTCAGTTTCTGTTGATCAAGACGGTAAGTTTAGAAAAGAAATAACGGTTTTTCCCGGAAAAACAACAATAAATATATCTTCAGTGAATCGTTTTGGAAAACGAACAGTTCTCAACCGCCACATAGAAGTAGAATAATAAACCCAACATTATAGTTCAGTGTCGATATTTAAAAAAATGATATTCAAAGCTCTAGTTTTACCGATTGGTGTCGAGTTGACAGGGAATTTTCGAAATGTTATCTTTATAAAGTATGATTGACCCTGCCCAAACAGCCCTATTTTTGGTAATAATTGTCCTGACGATACTTTTATTAGTATTAGGAATTCAAGTATTTTTTATCCTGCGGGAACTCAGAAAAACAGTGGACAAGGCAAATAAGGTATTGGATGATACAGGAGTGATAACGGAAAGTGTCTCGGGTCCAATTTCTTCTCTTTCAAACCTTGCATCCGGCGTCAAGGCAGGGGCTGCGATTGCAAGCCTTTTGAGCAAAAGCAAAAAACATAAAAAGGAGAACTAAATCATGAATAATAATTCCGGTGGAAGCAGATTTTTTGATGGATTTTTATGGGGTCTTATTATCGGTGGAGGGTTGATGTTTTTGCTAGGAACAAAAAAGGGTAAAAAATTTCTCAAAATGATCTCAGAAGAAGGAATAGGAAATATTTCAGAACTCTTGAAAGAGCAAGCCGATGAAGAAGAGGAGTACGAGGAAGAACCCGAAGAGGAAGTAGTTTCATCAGGTAATGGCACTTCAAACCCGATTAGATCGGGATCAAATGGTGAATCCCAGAGTAATGTGGAAGATCAAAAGAAACCGCAATCACTTAGGAGAAGATTCTTCAAAAGAAGATAAATTATAACCCATACCTTTTGATATTTTGATTTTGTTCTTCAAGCGTTTCAGCAAAGTGCAAACGCCCATCTTTATCAGAAATATAATACAAATAATTTGTCCTAGCCGGATTTGCCGCAGCTTTTAAAACTTCAAGACCGGGATTTGAAATTGGAGTAGGAGGAAGTCCTGCATTTCGATAAGTATTGTAAGGCGAGTTAATCCTGAGATCTTCAAATGTTAGATTTTTTTTCCATCTATTTTTGTTTTCTACCGAACCCAATGCGTATTGAACAGTTGCGTCAATATCAAGCTTCATGCCTATCTCTAATCGATTTGCTATGACGCTTGCAACGAGAGGTCGATCGTTCTGATATCGGGCCTCTCGCTCGATCATAGAAGCAATTGTTACAATTTCATTTTGATTGAAATTCGACTTATTTGTTTCAATCGTTTCGTATTTCCTATCGAAATTTCCTTTCATTAAAGACAAAACTACATCAATATTGGCATCTTTTGGGATTAAATACGTATCCGGAAATAAGTACCCCTCATTTACTACGAGAGTTTCTTCCCATTCCGGTTTATAAGTAGGCAGTTCTTTTTTAAAAATATCTGAGATTTCCAAAGCTCTCAATCCTTCAGGTATAGTAACCCAAATATCCAACGTTCCATGCGTTAAAGCCTCAATTATTGAATACATGCTCATAGATGGGTTTAGGCGAAAATCTCCAGCTTGTATTCTCTTATCATAGCCCGTCTTTTTAGTCAGAAGAAAAAATACGATAGGATCTTTAATCAATCCATTTTTTTTAAGGCTGTTGGCAATTTCTCTCATACCTTCGCCCTTTGCAATTACGAAAATTTGTGGAGTGTTGTTCTTGGGATTTACCGGACTGATTCCGTTTTTCCACCATAGAAAAAGAGCGGTGCCAATTATTACAATAAGAGCTAAAAGTATTGATAACTTTTTCATTAAATTTTTATAATTGGAAAGCGGGTAAAATATTTTTTCCCCTCCTTGAGATTATACACTTTTTCGCTGTATAAAGTACAGATTACGTCGTCTTTATCCGCTTTCTCACCGATCTTTTTATCTAAAAATACACCCGCGCCCTTTTCTTTGGGCGCACCCAGAAGTTTCGCAACAATAGTCAGGTTTTTTATACTAATATTTTTGACAATACCGTTTTTGTTTGCTTTGACATGATAGACAAATTTACCTGGTTTTAAATCCTCGCTGTCTATCTCAGAATTTCCTCCCTGGGCTTTAATAATCCCTTGCATTTTAAGGAATGCAAGGCCATTTTCAAGAATTTTTCTTGCCCAAGAAAATGTGTCGCCATAATTTTTTCTGACATTTTCTTTCGTCTCATCTGAAGAATCGCTGAGGCAAAGTTCAAGCAGATGGCCTGCAAGATTAATACTTTTTTCTTCAAGATCCAGAGGTCGATCTGGTTTTTGTTGAAGTATGCGAAGAGCATCCCGAGTCTCAAGAATCGGTCCAATTCCCCGGCCGGCCGGTTCTTCTGTTTTACTAAGAAGCACTTTTATTTTTATATTAAATTCTCTAGCTAAAAATTCAAATTTATTTTTAATAATCTTAGCATCTTTTAATGTGTGAACTTTGACAGTTTTTCCATACGGTAAATCAATAACAACATGATTTGATCCGAAGGCAATTTTCTTTGCCATTATTGAAACCAAAATCTTATCATAACTTTCAAACAGAAGTGGTTTTTCGACATTGATAATAATATCATCTGCGGGGGCGATCCCGAAGCTTCCTCCCCAAACTATGCAGCCGTTCGTTCTTTTTACAACACTGTAAATTTTTTCTTTCGAAAGATTGACAGGCGCTATAACTTCCATATCATCTGCAGTGCCGTCCGGGGATGTTATAGCCCTTGATGAGCTTTTGGGTATGATAAAACCGCAAGCCGCAACAATCGGTACGACTACGAGAGTCGTACGGGTTCCGGGCACCCCACCTATTGAATGTTTATCTGCAACAATTTTCTTGTTGAAATCCAATTTTTCTCCAGTTTCAACCATTGCTCGAGTCAGATAATAAAGTTCACTGTTTGAAAATCCTTCTGCGTAACCTGAGGCAGCAAAATAAGTTGTAAGTATGTCTCCCAAACTGTTGTTTGCGATAGCGTCCATTATTGCATAGATTTCTTGGTAATTAAGATGTTTACCAACTAGTTTTTTTCGTATGGCCTCAAGAACTCTATTTAGTTTCTCAGGAGAATTATTTTCTTCTTTATCCATTAATTAACCACCTTGTTTTAACTGTCTAAAAGCAATAGACAGAACTGTTTTTATAAGTCCGATAATAAAATACAGGATCGAATTTAAGATTCGATAAATCATGGGCCAGATATTAATCAATATACCCTTCAGTCTATTTTCTTCCATAAAATTAAATTCGCTCAAGTCTGGATTTAATAATTAATCTTTTCCAAACAGTGCCGGGAGGCGTGCAAGTTACGAGCGTCAAATAAGAATTATTGTAATCTTGAGTGAAAACAGATGTATCCTCAGGATCAACCACTGAAATGTTAAAGACTTTATAAAGAAAAGTGATCTTATTTACAGTTATATAGATCGAATCTTGTTCCTTAAGCTTGTAGGCAGTTGCAAAGATTGTTTTATAATCTTTGGGATTAAAAAGCTGAGGAAGAGTTGAATGTCCGAAAATTACAGCAGTTCCTTTTTCAGGAGGAATCGCAGTGGTTGGATACTGAATTAAATGCTTGGCAAGATCGTAGTCTATTGTTGATACAACTGCGTCTTTTATACCAAGCTTTGGTATAGAGATTATATAGGAAGGGACTTGAAAGCCCTTTCTATTTGCATCTTGAGGGTTGTAATTTGGGAACCAATTTTGAGCATTTGTATAATCAATTCCTGAAATTACATTACCTGCTTGAGAAATTAGTCCTCCAATAAGAGTTGGATCAACTACAGTTGTTTTAGGAATTGGGGTCCGGAAAGTGGCTTGCGCATAATATGGAGCAAAATAAATTTGCCATGAAATAAGCGGATAGAATATATAAAGTACCAGAAAAAATCCGATTGTAAAAATTAAAAAACCTAAAACTCTGAAGATCTTTTTTCTCTTTTTTTTATCGACCTTCTGATAGTAATACTTAGTCATTAGTAATAAAGTTCAGTTTTATACTGCCTGCCATAAATGGGATCCTTTTGGGAAGGAAGGGTATATTGAGAGAAAAATTAACGTCTGACACTTGATTAATTTCAAGAATTAATTTTTCAGCATTCTCAAAAGATTTTCCTGCTAAGTCTTTTTTCAATTTTGTTTCATCAATCTTTGGCTTAAGAGATGCGATAATATTCAGATTTGCAGAAGTTTCGTTGTCATCTGTTTGTTTGATGTCTTTGACTTCAACCCTTAAATTGTCAGGATCAATAACTAAATCGGCGGATGCTTGATTTCTAACCAAAGTATCAGAGAAGATTAACAAATCTTTTTTCGCATAAGAAATTCCTTGATATTCAACAACTGCTTTTAAAGTTACTTGAGATGCTTCATCGCCAACATCTTTATTAAAATCTTTATCTTTAAGACTTTGATTAATAAACTGGGGCAGCAGTACCTTATCATCTGATATTTTTTTTGAGAGGTCATCTTTTGCCTTTTTTTCTAGATTTTTAGGCAGTTCTTCAGTTAGTTTTTCAATATCTTCTTTCGAAACCACTTTAATTTCTTTTTTTGTTCCACCTGAAAAGGGATCATCATTTTTGGCAGCAATTGTTGAGCTCCCGCTTACGGAAAGTTTGGTATTTGAAGGAAGATTATACTCATTGCCTATTTCTGAGGAAGTAACTGAAATGTTTGCTTTTCCGGGTGTTGTTCCGGTAAAAATATCTCCAGATGCAGAAGCAACTGTCACGCTTTTGTCTGTGGTAAATTCGGGACCATTTGCTGATGTTAATTTGGTTCCTGAAGGAAGAGTTTCAGTCTTTGAGGAATTATTAAATATAGTTACTGTTCCTTTTGCCTTGGTTCCAACCTCTTTTTTCCCTGTGGCCGAAGTGGTTATAGTTCCTTCTTCAGAAATCGAGACTAATTCTGCAGAAACAATATTATTTGATGGATCAGTCTTTGAGGAAGTCGAAAAAATAATATTTTGATCTTGTTTAACAATTTTAGGATCAATCCCGATAGAAACAGTTGCGCGAGGGATAAATACATATGCCAAAATGATAAGAACCAATCCTAGAATGACCGGGATTAAAAGAGCGAGTCTTCCAGAAAAAAATACAGGCAGATTGGAAAAAACCTTTTTAACTGGAATTTTTTTTAGGGCAAGAAATAATTGCTGGGCAATGGATTTAATAATTAAAAATAGCGAATTAGCAAGTACAGGAAACTGCATGCTCTTTTCTTTAAGCTGTACCTCTTCAGGAATTTCGGATATTTGATCCTCTAAGATTTGATCAGGAACTCTTGAAGTTTCATCTTGTTTGGCGGGTGAAGGAACTTTGGTTATATCCTTATCTTTAATAAATCCGAAATATTCCATTGAACTTTCTTTTCCAACTTGTGTTATTTTTCCCTCGATATGTTCAAATTCCTCTTGATTATCAGGAATCTTTTCGGATTCCAAAGGTTTTATTTCTTCTTCAGTTTTCTCTTGGGTCAAGTCGCCGAGGACCTCAAATCCCATTTGAGTTGCCGCTCCAAACACTAAAGCTCTTGCGTCAAATTCAGGAGAAAGGGTCGAGACCTGAGGGAGATGGAGGAAAGGCAGTGTTTTACTCCACCTGTGGTTGATAAATTCTTGACTTCTATCCTCATCTCCATCAAAAACTACAATTCTAGCGGGTAAAACTTCTATTGAGGTAAAGTGTTTAAGAATTGTATCTACTGTCAAGGGGATATTTTCAAGAGGCTCGGAGCTTCTGATTTCGGTTATTTTCCCGCCGCGAATCAGAGCAACTGAAACAATTTTTTTACCGGTTTCGACCAAAATGAGTGTAGCAGGAGCTCCTTCTTCTTTCTGAATAAGATGAGCAATGGCTTCAAAAATAATTATGAACCCAATTGGAGCAAGGCCTAATTCATCTGAAACTCTTTTGAGCTTCAGAAGATAGTCTTTTTTAATTTTGTTATCTTCTGTCCAACTTTCCTTAATTCCAAAAATAGTTTTTATGGTTTCAACCGATTCAGACAGAGACGATTCAATAGTTGATATTGCTTTATCAGTTTTCTGGAGTAGTTCCTCAAGCGGCGTTTCTTCGATCAGATTATCGAATTGTTCTTTGTGTTGTCCTACAACCTTTATTTTTCCCGCCAAGACTTCAAATACAACAGCATTTACAAGCTCGTTTCTGAGAACCAGAGCCAGAAAATATTCAGGTTTTTCTTTCTGCTTTGGTAAAGCAAATGGCAGTTTCATATTAGTCGAATACTTGGCTGTATATTCGTCTTTGTCCGTGTCCGATGTTTTCCTGCTTTAATATCTTAAACCTTTTTAATATTCCTGTAAACTCAACATGAGGCCCTCCGCAAAACTCTTTTGAATAGTTTCCTATAAAATATATTTTTACTTTATCTTCGTATTTTTCATCAAAGAGTCCAATTGCTCCTAATTTTTGAGCCCTATCAAGTGTCATTATTTCAAAATGGACGGGAAGATTTTCTTTTATCTTTTCATTTATAATGTTTTCAACTTTTTTAATTTCTTCATCTGTTAATTTTCTTTCAAAATTAAAATCAAACCTTACTCTCTCATTTGTTATATTTGAACCGGTTTGGAAAACATGTTTTCCCAGGATATCTCTTAAAGCCTGATGGAGAAGATGAGTCGCTGTGTGTCCCATAATTGTTTTTTCAGAATGGTCTGCAAGGCCCCCTCTGAATTTTTTTTCAGCACCTTTGCGGGAAACTTTTTGATGTTCTTTCATTTTTTCTGCAAATTTTTGCTCGTCAAATAAAAATCCCAGACTTTTTATCTGAGTAGGAGAAAGTCCATGAGTTGAATAAAGAATAAATGCATCATCTGATAAGATTTTTCTTACTCCCTTTATTTCGTCTCCGACTTGTTCTGAACCCGTCGAGGGATATTTTTTTTCAATGTAACTTTTGGCACGAGAAAGTGTACTTTTGTAAATCTGTTCTTCTTCAATAATCGTCAATTTTATTTTTTCAAAGTCTACTAAAAGAGGGGGATCAGTCTCTTTATACTGATCAACAATCGATGTAAGAATTGTTTTAATATCTTTTCCCTCAAGTTTATAAAAATTATCCAGACCTCTTCGTATAAGCCTTCGAAGGATATACCCTTGTTCTTTATTTGAAGGTGCTATTCCGGCCGCTGTTATAAAAACTGCTGCAACGAGATGGTCAGCAATAATCTGCATTGTCTTATGGTTAGATCGATAATCTTTTTCAGAAACTCTTTCGATGCTCTTTACGATTGGTAAAAATAGAGATGTTTGAAATACATCATTTTGGTCTTCGACAGCTGCCAAAAGTCTTTCCACGCCTCCTCCGAAATCAACATTTTTTTGCGGGAGCGGTTTGAACTTATTATCCTTTGTTTTTTGATATTCCATAAAGACCGAGTTGCCGATTTCCATAAAACGTCCGCATTGGCAATTCGGATGACATTCTTTTCCATATTTTTTGTCATGGGCAACATCAAATAAATAAAAGACCTCGCTGTCCGGTCCACCTGGTTCCCCCTCGGGCATTTTTTCTGGTTCACCTGCTCTTGACCACCAATTTTTATCTGCTCCGTAATGAAAAATTCGCTCATTTGCATTTAAACCTTCTTTTTCAAAAATTTCTGTCCAGATCTTTAAAGATTCATTATCTTTGGAGATATCATTAAAACCGTTGAAGATAGTTACATAAAGTTTTTCTTTTAGAAGACCAATTTCTTTTGTTAAAAATTCCCAGTACCATTTAAGTTGTTCTTTCTTGAAATACCCGCCTGCATCGCGTTGCGAAGCATTGCGGGCAGGATCTCCGAGTGACCAATTTCCAAGCATTCGGAAAAAAGTGGTATGACGGTTATCTCCTATTTCATCGATATCGGCTGCCCGGAAGCAATTTTGTACATTAACTAATCTTTTTCCTTGGGGATGAATTTCACCTAAGAAATATTGGATCAGCGGCTGCATACCGGATGAAGTGAAAAGAGTGGTGGGGTCATTTTGCGGTACAAGAGGCGAGTTGGCAATTCTTTTATGTCCGCGTTTTTCAAAAAAAGAAATATATTTGTCAACTATGTCTTTTGCCTTCATTTGTGCTTTACAAAATTTACTTGATTATACCATCTCATTGAGTTTTCTGCTAAAATTACCCCATTCAATATGGAAAATAAATATTTACTGGTATTTATATTTATGATTCTGGTTGTAATTGCAACTGTTATTGTTATGAATATAGATAGAAAATCGTCCATTCCAGCAAACGGTATTCCACTTACTCCTTTTCCTACAATAACTTTGACTCCGACTAATGTTATTTCACCAACATTGTCTCTTGCTGTTTCCCCCACAAAACCTCAAACTACTCCCATACCAACATTCGGCCCAGTTACAGAGCTTAAGGTTGAAGATACAAAAGTAGGAACCGGAGCAGAGGTAAAAAGCGGAAATACAGTCACGGTTCATTATATAGGCAGACTCACTAACGGAGAGGTTTTTGATAGTTCGGTCGGAAGACAGCCGTTTGCAACCGTAATTGGTATGGGACAGGTGATCAAGGGTTGGGATCAGGGAATTTTGGGCATGAAAGTTGGAGGAATAAGAAGACTTATTATTCCTCCTGATCTTGCTTACGGTTCACAGGGAGCAGGATCTATTCCTCCTGATGCAACACTTATTTTCGACATCGAACTGTTGGATGTAAAATAAAACCTCAAAAAGAAGTAGTATAATTGGGGAGAAGTGAAAAAGTTATTTTTCTTCCTGTTTTTCCTCTCATTTTTTATTAATCCATCCTCTGCTTTTGCTGAGAAAATAAGATCCTTCGAAGTTCAGATTGCGGCTCATAAAAATGGATTAATGGATATTACTGAGACAATTAATTATGATTTTGAGAATTTGGACCGTCATGGAATATACAGATTTATTCCGCTTTACTCAAAAGTTGGCGATCTTTACAGAGTGGTAAAAATTGAGAATCTAAAGATTGAGAGAGATAATAATCCTGAAAATTTTGAAAAAACTCAAAGCAAAGATAAGATAGATATTAAGATAGGAAATAAAAATAAGACAATAACCGGCACCCATATTTATAAAATTTCCTACACGGTTGAAAACGGTATAGGCAGTAATTTTCTCGATCATGACGAGATTTATTGGAATGCGACAGGTAATAATTGGGAAGTTCCAATTGAAGCAGCCAAAATAACTATCGCCACTGATTTTGGCGTAGAGCAAAAAGATTATATTTGTTTTACAGGAATTACCGGCTCAAAAGAAAAAGACTGCGAAGTGTCAGGTTATTCTGCGAGCAATTTGGGAATTCTGTCACCCGGCGAAGGCCTAACCGCAGTTGCGGTTTATCCTCCGAACACTTTTCCCAAAAGTATTCTTCTTAGATCTTTCCCCAAGACTTTTGCGGAAACTATTTTTGATCCGATCCTAAAAAACTATTATCTGATTTTTATTTTTCTAAATTTTATTCTTGCATCTTATCTTTTTGTTTGGTATCAGAAGAATAAAAATAAAAAAAGATTCGGAAAACCTGTTGTTAATTTTGATTTTCCTGAAGATTTAAATAAAGAAAGAATTCCACCTGCTCTTGCTGGGACAATAGATACAGCAAAACTTGAGAGAGATGATGTGGTGGCCACCATTTTTGATTTGGCAATCAGAAAGTATATAAAACTTGAAGAAATAAATAAATCCTCAAAAGTTTTAAGAGTTATAAACACGTCCCATAGAGAACAAGTAATTACAAAGTTTAAAGAAGATGACGGGAAATTAAATGCATATGAGAAAAAATTATTTAACCGGCTTTTCGAAGCAGGAAAAAGTGTTGAAGTTGATACTCTCAAAAAAGATTTTTATAAAACATTTGAGGAAATGGAAAAAGATGTTTTCAAGCTTCTGGTTGAAAAAGGGTATTATCTTAAGAATCCCAAAATTCAAAGATCACTTCTTTTATTTACAGGATTATTTTCACTTTTTACTCTGAATATATTTCTGGCAGGAATTTTATTTTTCCTTTCGGTAAAACTTATTGGTAGAACAGCAGTAGGAGACGAAATAGATTTTAAAATCGACGGATTAAAACTATTCTTAAAGAGCATGGATAGAAATTACAAATGGCAGGCTGAAAAATTTTATATTGTTGAGCAAATGATTCCTTATGCGATTGCGCTGGGGTACATCGATAAATTTATGGAAAGTCTTAAAATTCTTAAACCTGATTATAATCCCTCCTGGTATGCGGGATATAGTGGTAGTTTTTACACAAACTATGCAGGATTTTATTCAAATATAGGAAATAATATTGCGACTTCTGCTCCGTCTTCTTCATCCGGATTTTCAGGCGGTTCATCTGGAAGCGGGAGCGGCGGCGGGGGTGGCGGGAGCTGGTGAATAGCATGCCGGTCCAATCCCTCGTTCTCCTTTCGGGATACTCGGAACGCTTTCATCAACTAGAGTTCCTCCTCCTTCAATTTTTTTACCGACGCGATAATAAGTTACAGGAAAATATTCAATGTTTGTTCTTGAAAGATTATCTCTTAAGTTAGCATCAAAACTTTCGACTTCCCTTTTGAAATCTTCCTTACTTGTTAAAACAAGTACACGAAGAGCAGAACCATCTAAGGGACTGGCTATTAAATAATACTTTCCTCCATACGGAGTGAGACCGCTCTTGTTATGGGCCCCTTGTATTTCTGTCAAAACTTCTCTGCAATCTGCATCCTCTCTGAACGCAAGAATATCGGGAGTGGGTTGGGGAACAGGTCTATTCGATACGGCCGGACTTACATTTTTTTGATCTGAACAAATTGATGCAAGAAGGACAACCGATAAAAAGGGAGCAAGCAGAAACGGAGCCTCATTCCAATAATGATGTCCGCCTCTTTCATTTCTTCTCATAAGTTTAACTTTATACATTTTTTTATGCTTGATGTCAAGAGCATTTTTCTTATACAGTTTTCAACATTGACAAATAGCTGAGCTGGGTGTATAAGTAGTATCCTGATAGATTAGATTGTTATAAAAGGATTTTTATGGAAGAAGACGAATTCTGCTGGTAAAACTTCTGGGAATTATTGACCAGAAACGGCTTTAAGACAAGATGCCTTAGCTGTAGGATCTTCTATTTGGTCACAAATTGCTGATTGGTTGTTTTGAGTAGCCCCGCTTGGTTGTGTTTTCATTTGATTCATCATGCTAGACATATCTGTAAATTTGATATTTGACGGAGGAGTGAATTTTGAATTATCTACTGTCCATGAAGAACATTTGTAATCAACTTCCTGATCAAGTTGCGCAGTTTGAGATTGGGCTCCTGGAGACGGTGTAATTTGCAGAGCTTCGTCGATCTTAAATTTTACACCTTGAGAATTTGCCGAGGACCAGGAATACATATACATTTCATCGGTAATCATGTGACTATCCATTGCTTGACTATCGGCGGTCTTCACAGTAAAATCTCCTCTCATTTTTTTACCCGCAACATAAACTGTTCCCTTTGACTCCATTTGATCAACAGAATAAGAAACATTACACGTTACAGTCTGTCCCATACCCAAGAGGCTCTTAAAAGATCCTTTGTTCATTGATTCAGATGATTGGGTTTTTTCCTCTCCAACAGTTGTTGGTTGTTGCGGAGCCTGTGAGGATTTATTTAATTGAGTATATGCGACTGCACCACCGATTAAGACTAGCACTATAATTCCTATAATTATTCCGATTTGTTTTGACATTAGTTGGGAGTATACACCCAATATTTTCAAAAATCAACACCAGTTTTTCTTGAATTCTCAATTTAATCATCTTATAATTTGTCTGCAATGAAAGAAAAGGGTCTGGTTAGACAACCGCCCAATCTTATATTGGCATCTGAGAGAAACCCTGGCAAAGGCAGAAATATTTTTTTGACCTGTCCGCTATTGGAGGAGATTCAAATAAGAAAAATAAGAACAGCGATTTCATATAGAATAGTTCCTCAAATGTTCTTGTCCCCAGATTCTTTAAGAATTGCTTTAAGTTTGATCGAAGATAATATTTCTATTACAAGCAAAATACAACAAATTAAAACAAATGTTGATTACAGGATCAAAGATATGCCGATTAAAATTTCTTTTGCAAGAAAATCAGATCAGTCAGTATCGGTAAGAATTAAAGCACCAGGATATTACCGAATACAATCTCAATCTCTCAACCGATAAATATGGTCTCCTGATATAATCTTTTTATGAATAAGAATAAATGTTCTTGGCCAGGAGAAGACCGACTTATGATTGTCTATCATGATGAAGAGTGGGGGGTTCCGGTTCATGATGATAGAACCCTTTTTGAGTATATGATTCTGGATGCTTTTCAAGCAGGTCTTTCCTGGAACACGGTACTTAAGAAAAGAGAAAATTTCCGCAAAGCATTTGATAATTTTACTCCAGAGAAAATTGCTAAATACGGTGAGAAAGATTATAACCGATTGCTCACCGATGCAGGAATTATCCGAAACCGTGCCAAAATTAATGCCGCAATTTCGAATGCCCAAAGATTTCTTGAGATACAAAAAGAATTCGGCAGTTTTGATAAATATATCTGGCAGTTTACAAATGGTAAGACGAAAACTAATAAGTTTAAAAATCTATCTGAAATTCCTGCGAAAAGTTCTGAGTCGGATGAGATGAGCAAAGATTTGATTAAACGCGGATTTAAGTTTGTAGGTTCAACTATTTGTTATGCTTTTATGCAGGCAGCAGGAATGGTCAACGACCATCTAGTAAATTGTTCTTGCTATAAGAGAATTAACGATTTAATTGACAGGCCTTCTTAAAAATAATAAAATCTTCTAGTTTTTATCATGACTATTGAAGGTGATTTATCAGGTGGTTTTAGTTTTTATTCTGTGGAGTGCAATACTTGTTTTAATCCATTTTCAGAGAAAGAACCAGTTGCTCTTGCGCGGCCAGGAGACGAATTAAATCACAGACGTGCATACAACTTAGCACGATTGCACGAATCAGAGTCGGATCAAGATCATCACCTAGTTATCAAACAGTGGCCAAGGCCGCAGGAAAAAGTAGTCTACGACATTAAAAGACCTTCGTCTTAAATCCTTGAGAAATTAGGATGCATGTGGTAATTTGTAAGTGCATCTTATGAAAAGAGGCGTCGCAACTTTCACACTTGATACGGGAAAGTGTCCTCCTTGGCTTTTTAGACGAATGGTTGCTTTGGGTCGGGAAATGACACGGGTCCTGGTTGATGAATACGGACCAACAGAATTTGTAAAAAGAATTGCCGATCCTGTCTGGTTTCAGTCATTGGGTACAGTTCTTGCCTTTGATTGGAATGCATCAGGTCTCACCACTATATTAACTGCTGCTCTTAAAGAAGCAATCCGCGGACAGGAAAAAGAACTAGGTATTTTTATCTGTGGAGGAAAAGGAAAAACTTCAAGGAAAACACCAGATGAGATTCTTGCTTGGGGAGAAAAATTAAGTTTGGATTCTCAAAAAGTAAAAAGTCTTTCATACAGTTCAAAAATGACTGCCAAAGTAGACTCAAGTCTGGTCCAGGACGGTTATCAAATTTATCATCATGCTTTCTTCTTTTCGGTAAAAAAAAACCGAAATTCTTCAGTTCCTGTTATCGATAGCTGGGCAGTAGTTCAGCAGGGGATGAATACCATCAGTTCAACAGCAAGACGGTATCATTGGTATGACGAGCTACAAGATCAAAAATTAAATATTAAAAATAAAAAATATGGAAAGGACTTTATAGATGAGCCCCATGCGGGAATTGCATCGCAGGCTTTTGAGAAAAACGTTTTAAATCTCATAGATAAAAAAAGCAAAGGAAATAGAAATTTGTCACAAGAGTTGGTTTCATCCGGATATAACACCTTGATGAAAGATATACAACTTCTCAGAAGTCATTTTTCTGAATACTCTCAAATGGTTTCTCTTGAAGTACCATCGGAAAAAGAAGGAAAAGATGGAGAGCAATTAACTTTTCTCAAGCTTAATGATCCGCATTTTACAACTCATCCTGTTGTTCATGAAGATTTTACCAAAAGCAAATATCTAGATAAGATTCTCCAAAAAGTTACTTATGAAAGTCCAAAAGATTACGAAGACTTATTGGCAATTGAAGGAGTTGGGCCCAAAACAATACGCGCCCTGTCTCTGGTAGGAGAAGTTATATATGGAGCAGACCCGTCTTACGAAGATCCGGCGAGATACAGTTTTGCACATGGAGGAAAAGATGCAATTCCATATCCTGTAGGTAGAGAGACTTACGATGCTACTATTAATATATTGCAAAAAGCAGTGGGTAAATCTAGAATCGATCCAATCGCAAAAGATAAGGCTTTGCGAAGATTGGAAAATAAAAGGATATGAATTTTACTGTTAAAACAAATACAAAAGATGAAGTTGTAGATATTACGGATGATATAAATGAGTTAATTAAAAAATCAGGCAAAAAAGATGGGATTATAGTTCTTAATTTACTTCATACAACTTGCGCACTCACAACAGCTGACCTTGATCCGGGAACTGATAAAGATATTTTGGAAGCCGTAAGAAAAATGATTCCTCAAATCTCATTTCGTCATCCTCATGATCCAACGCACACTCCCGACCATATACTTTCATCAATTCTGGGGACCTCATTGTCTTTAATATTTGAAAATAACGAACTACAGCTAGGCGATTGGCAGAGAGTAATTTTGGTCGAGCTCAACGGCCCCAGCGAGAGAAAAATAAACTATTCCATCTCCTAAATCAAATAGGGTATTGACATACAAAAGCCTCTATGTTATAAGAGTTACACGCCATTGAAACAAGAATAAGGTGTCTTGCACCTTGTGTTTTTTTTGTTAAGTAGCAAGTTTTCTTTTGAATTTATCCGATGCCTAAATCAAATATTAAAATAAAAAACGACCTCAGAAAAAATTGGGGTAGTGAATATACATTTTTGCCCAAATTAGATCTTCTTTCAGTTCAAAAAGAATCTTATAAATGGTTTATTGAAGAAGGCATTGGGGAAATTCTTAAAGAAATATCCCCAATCGATGATTTTACCGAAAAAAACTGGAGTCTTGAGTTTAAGAAATATCGTATAGGCAAATCGCAAATTACCCCGGACATAGCTATAGAAAAAGGATTAACTTTTGATATGCCTCTTTATGTGGATGCAGTACTTACAAATAAAAAAACAGATGCCAAAATCGAACAGGAAGTATTTTTGGGCGATATTCCTCAAATGACCGAACAAGGAACATTTATTATTAATGGCGTGGAGCGAACAATTGTAAATCAGCTCGTCCGTTCCCCGGGCGCATTCTTTACAGCAATTGAGGACAATGTTACGGGAAAGACAATGTATATGGCAGAGATAAGACCCGTTCACGGATCATGGCTTGAATTTTCAACTACAAGACATGAAACAATTACGGTGAGAATTGACAGAAGAAGAAAATTCCTGGCAACAACCTTTTTGCGAGCAATCGGCATTGGAAGCAGTGATCAAATCAGGGAAAGATTTAAAGAGTCGGAAGACAAAGGAAATACATCATTCATTGAAAACACTCTCAAAAAGGATGAAACTGGAGATTCTCAGGAAGCTTTAGTTGAAATTTTCCGAAAGCTACATCCGGGTGAGCCGATTGTTCTTGAAAAAGTAAAAGAAAGTTTTAATGGAATGTTCTTTAATCATAGAAGATATGATTTGGGAGACGTGGGCAGGTACAAAATTAACCGAAAACTGAAAGACATACCTGGTTTTTCAGAAACACAAGAACATGTTCTGACAATTGATGATATTGTAGGAACTATAAATTTTTTGATTGAGCTTGCTCAGGGAAGAGATGGAGTGGACGATATTGATAGTCTTGCAAATCGAAGAGTAAGAAGAGTTGGAGAACTGGTCGCCACCAATGCTTTCCGAGTTGGAATTTTAAGACTTGAAAGAAGTATTAAGGAAAGGATGAGCCTTATCCAACCAGACGTTCCTGTTTCAATCTCAGGGCTCATAAATGCAAGACCGATAATGGCCTCGATAAATGAGTTTTTCAGAACCTCACAACTTTCAACCATTCTTGATCAAACAAATCCCTTGTCTGAGGTCGATAATTTAAACCGACTTACTGTCATGGGAACAGGCGGTATTTCAAGGGAAAGGGCGGCCTTTTCGATTCGCGATATCAACAGTTCTCAGTATGGAAGAATTTGCCCAATCAGAAGTCCTGAAGGACCAAATATTGGACTTGTTACCTATATGACTCTTTACTCAAAAGTTAATAAATATGGATTTCTTGAAGCTCCTTATAGAAAAATAATCAAAGACAAAAGAGGGAAAAAAGTAAATATAAAAGCAACCAATGAAATTGTTTATATGGCAGCAGATGATGAAAGGGATCATTACATTACGCATGCAGGTATTCTTTCAAAAGATGGAACAATTGAGGAGCAGCGCGTTCCTGTAAGGTATAAGGGTGAATTTATAGAAGCAGACAGTGAAAAAGTGGAATTTGTTGATGTAGTGCCTCGACAAGTTGTTGGAACTGCAGCTTCTCTTATTCCCTTTGTAAGCCACGATGAAGCAAATAGAGCTCTTATGGGAACCCATATGCAGTGCCAGGCAGTTCCTCTTATTTCTTTAGAGAGCCCAGTAGTAGGCACTGGCATGGAACAGGCTGTATCAGAAGTTATGAGTAGAGTAACTAGGGCACCATACGATGGAACAGTTATATATGCCGATGCTACTAAAGTGACAGTCAAGTCAAAAAAGGGAGAGGAACTTACTTACAAGCTCGGTTCATTCAAAAGAAGTTCGCAGGCAACCTCTTATACTCAAAGAACTATGGTTTCAACCGGGGATAAGGTAAAATATGGAGATCTTTTGATTGACGGTCCGGCATCTGACAAAGGAGAGCTTGCCCTGGGTAAAAACTTACTTATCGCATACGCTTCGCTTGATGGGTTAGGATACGAAGATGCTATCGTTATTTCAGACAGACTCATCAAAGAAGATATCCTGTCCTCTATTCATATTGAGAAATATGATGTAGCAGTTGTTGAAACCAAGCTTGGAGCCGAAGAAACTACTCGTGATATTCCAAATGTCTCAGAAGAGGATTTAGCCAATCTTGATGAGGACGGAATTGTGGTTGTAGGAAGCGAAGTAGGACCCGGTGATATATTGGTTGGAAAAATTGCTCCAAAAGGAGAAACTGAGCTTACGGCTGAAGAAAGGCTTCTGCGTGCGATTTTTGGTGAACAGGCAAGAGAGGTCAGAGATACATCTTTGCGTGTACCAAATGGCGAGAGAGGAACAGTAATAAATGTAAATATTCTTGATAGGAAAAAAGGTGACGAGCTTGAACCTGGAACTATTAAAAAAATTATAGTCGAGGTTGCGCAATTTAGACATGTTACCGTTGGAGATAAGCTGGCAGGAAGACACGGAAATAAAGGGGTAATTTCAAAAATATTACCTGCCGAAGATATGCCTTATCTTTCCGACGGAACGCCAGTTGATATAATTATTTCTCCTATAAGTGTTTTGGCTCGTATGAATTTGGGCCAGCTTTTGGAAGCGCATCTTGGATGGGCAGCCAAGAAATTAAATATTAAAATTTCTGCTCCGGTTTTTGAAGAGATTGGTGAGGACAAGATTATCTCGCTTCTTAAAGAAGCAAAACTTCCAGAAGATGGGAAGACGATTCTTTACGATGGGAGGACCGGAGAACCTTATGAAAATCCGGTTGTTGTAGGCATAGAGTACATAATGAAGCTTATTCACATGGTTGAGGATAAAACTCATGCCAGATCAACGGGTCCATACTCGCTTGTTACTCAACAGCCGTTGGGAGGAAAGGCTCAGATGGGTGGTCAAAGACTGGGAGAAATGGAAGTATGGGCGCTTGAAGCACACAGAGCAAGATATATTTTACAAGAAATGTTGACTATCAAATCAGACGATGTTGTAGGAAGGGCAAAATCTTTTGAGGCAATTGTTAAAGGAACCGATATTCCGACCCCGAAAGTCCCCGAGTCATTTAGAGTTTTGATAAAAGAACTTGCGGCACTTTCCTTAAATGTTGTTGCTCAGGGGGCAACGGTTGAGACTCCGAAGTTAACCGAACTTCCATTGTCCGAAGCCATCGAGGAAGAAAAGAAAGAAGAGGAAGGGAAGAAGCTTCAGGAAGAATTAGGCGGGGAACAAGTAATTTCAAATGGCGATACCGCAACGCCTGAAGCGGAGGTAACTGATGAACAAAAATGATAAAAAAGTAAGAGATATAACTATCTTGGATTTCAAGTCATTAAAGATTTTACTGGCAAGTAAAGACGACATACTTTCATGGTCATATGGCGAGGTTACCAAGCCTGAGACTATAAACTATAGAACCTTGAGGCCTGAAAAGGACGGATTATTTGACGAAAGAATCTTTGGGCCCACAAAAGACTGGGAATGCTATTGCGGAAAATACAAAAGAATAAGACACAGAGGCGTGATTTGTGACAAGTGTGGTGTTGAGGTAACGACTTCAAGAGTAAGAAGAGAAAGGATGGGTCATATTGTTCTTTCTTCTCCTGTTTCGCATGTTTGGTTTTTCAAAGGTTCGACTTCTCCTTTATCTCTGATTCTTGATATGCCTCAGAAAAGTCTTGAATCTGTAGTCTATTACGCTTCATTTTTAGTGGTCGATATGGATGAAGAGAAGAAAAAAGCAGCTCTTGAAACCTTTATGAAGAATATCTACAAGAGAAAGAAACAACAAAGAGACGAAATTTCGGCCGAAGAGAAAGAAATTACTGACGAGATTAAGGAAAAAAAGAAAGAAGTGAAGACTGGAAAACTTCGAAATGAACAGAAGGATCTCATTTATCAGGAGTTGGATCTAACTGAGCGTCAAAGAATCGCAAGTCTTCAAACCAGACTTTCCGAGGAAGAAAAAAAAGTTGATGAAATACATGATGCCCTCTCCAAACTTATAAAGAGTTTAAAAGTAGGATCAGTTTTATCGGAAGATGAATATACAAAAATTTTGGAATACGATATCCCAGTTTTTTTCACCCTCAAGACTGGAGCTGAAGGAATTCTTGATCTTTTAAATAAAATTAATCTTCCTGATCTTATTGTGAAGTTAAGAACCGAAACAGAGAAATCTAAAGGCCAAAAATACCTCAAGCTTATTAAGAGGCTTCGCCTTATCGAGTCCATGAGGGCAGCCGGTGTAGCACCGTCATCGATGATCCTCAACGTTTTACCGGTTCTTCCCCCTGATCTTCGTCCAATGGTTCAACTTGCAGGAGGTCGCTTTGCCACATCTGATTTAAATGACTTATATCGAAGAGTAATTAATAGAAATAACCGACTTAAGCATTTGATTTCATTGGGGGCGCCTGAAATAATCTTGAGAAACGAGAAGAGAATGCTTCAAGAATCTGTTGACTCATTGATTGATGTATCACAACGTTCCAATCAGGTAGTTTCGTCTCCTCTTCGTTCACTTTCCGATATGTTGCGCGGGAAACAGGGAAGATTCAGACAAAACCTTTTGGGTAAAAGAGTTGATTATTCAGGACGTTCGGTTATTGTTGTTGGGCCGCAGCTCAACCTTTACCAATGCGGACTCCCCAAAGAAATCGCCCTTGAAATGTTTAAGCCTTTTGTTTTGCGCGAGGTCATAGTTAGAGGATTTGCTCCAAACATAAAGTCGGCAAAAAGATATATCGAAAAAAGACCTCCTGAGGTATTTGATATCCTCGAAGAAATTACCAAAGATCATCCGGTGCTACTAAACCGCGCTCCAACGCTTCATAAGCTCGGCATTCAGGCATTTTATCCGGTTCTGATTGAAGGATCTGCAATCAGCCTTCATCCTTGTGTCTGTGCTGGATATAATGCGGATTTTGACGGAGATCAAATGGCAGTACATATTCCTTTATCTTCCCAGGCCAAAGAAGAAGCCATCGGTCTTATGATGCCAAGACATAATTTACTAAAACCTGCGGACGGAAGCCCCATAACTTTGCCCAATAAGGAAATGGCAGTCGGAGTATATTACCTTACAACGATTGACGAATCTTTAAGGAAAGAAAATTCACCCATTTTTATGTCCGCTCAAGAAGCAATTCTTGCTCATTCATTGGGAAGAATTAAATATAGAGAACCCATCAAAGTTAGAATTGAGGCAGATTTGATGGAAACAAGTGTTGGAAGAATTCTTTTCAACGAAAAATTGCCACAAGTTTTGGATTTCATTAATGCACCCATTAAAGCCTCGGGTATTAAAAAGCTTATTACAATCGCTATCGCCAAATGTTCACATGAAGAAGTAGAGGCTCTAATTGATAATATAAAAACTTTGGGTTTTTACGGATCAACAGTTTCAGGAACATCGGTATCAGTTTTTGATAATGAAATGGTGTCTAAGAAGGAGGAAGATATCAGAGAAGCTGAGAAGAAAATAACGGAAATAGAGCTTGAGTATCAGCAGGGATTAATCACCAATGAAGAGAGAAAACGATTAAGTAATGAAGTTTGGCTAAAAACTACCGATGATCTCGCCGACCGAACCTGGAAAATTTTGAAAGGAGAAAATCCAATCAAAATGATTATTGACTCTGAAGGTGCCCGCGCCGGAAAGGAACAGGTTAAACAGCTTTCTGCCATGAGAGGGCTTATTCTCGATCCTTTAGGGAAAATAGTTGAACTGCCGATCAAGTCCAATTTCCGCGAAGGACTTTCAATTTTTGAATATGTGGCAAGTGCGAGAGGCTCAAGAAAGGGACTTACTGATTCGGCGCTTAAAACCGCAAATGCAGGATATTTAACTAGAAGGTTAGTTGATGTCTCTCACGATGTGATTATAAGAAGCGAAGATTGCGGAACGACTGATGGAATTACAATCCTTAAAGAAAGTCCTGATAGAACTTCTCTTTTTTCGGATAGAATTTTGGGAAGATTTACTGTCAAAGATATTTCATCCAAAAAGAGTAAGAAAATAATTCTTAAGGCAGGAGAAGAGATCGATGAAGAGAAAGTAAAACTAATCGATGATAGCGGAATCGAAGAATTAATTGTTAGGTCTCCCCTTACATGTAAGGCTGATTATGGAATGTGTGCCAAGTGCTATGGGTGGGATTTCTCAACCAAGCAAAAAGTAAATCCTGGAGTTCCAGTTGGAGTTATGGCAGCTCAATCGATCGGAGAGCCAGGAACCCAGCTTACGATGAGAGTCAGACATTTCGGAGGAGTAGTAATGTCTGACGTGACACAAGGACTTCCTCGTGTTGAGGAATTGTTCGAAATGAGAACACCAAAAAATCTCTCTCCAATTTCTGAGATTTCAGGGAAGGTAGGCATTGAAAAAACAGACGACGGCAACATAGTCAGAATAAGAAACTCAAGAGTAAAACCGGTGGAAGAGAAGGAATACTTTATTCCCATGTCTTCAGAGCTTAAAGTAGCAGACGGGGACACAATTTCCGCAAGAACTCCGCTTGCTGAAGGATACCTTGATCCTAAGGAGATTCTCAGAATCAATGGATTAATAGATGCTCAAAGATACATTCTTTCAGAAGCTCAAAAAGTTTATGAATCTCAGGGAATATCAATTAATGACAAACATTTTGAAGTAGTATTGCGAAAAATGTCAGACAAGGTAGTTGTTGAGACAGTTGGAGACACTTCGCTTATTCCAGGCGACTTTATTACCAAAAAAAGATTTGAAGAGATCAATGCGGAGATGCTGTCTCAAGGAGGAGAGCCTGCCACTGCAAGGCAAATTCTTTTGGGGATCACCAAATCATCTCTATTTTCAGATTCTTGGCTTTCTGCGGCATCCTTCCAGGAAACAACAAAGGTTCTCACAGAAGCGGTGCTTCAGGGGCAGGAAGATAAGCTGATCGGGCTTAAGGAGAACGTTATTATCGGACGTCTTATCCCGGTTGATTCAGGTCAAGCCGCAGTTGAAGAGGCCGCGCAATAAATGCTATAATCATACGCCATGCCTACATTATCACAGTTAGCAAGAAAAAAAAGAAAGAAAAAGATCAAAAAGACTCGTTCAACAGCTTTAAGACGACTCTTTAATGCCAAAAACCAGGTCTACAAAAACATTCCGTCCTCGCAAAAAAGAGGCGTGGTAACTTTGGTCAAAACAATGACTCCTAAGAAGCCTAATTCAGCGCTTCGAAAAGTCGCAAGAGTAAAACTTTCAAACAAAATGGAAGTGACTGCTTATATTCAGGGCATCGGACATGCACTTTCTGAGCACGGAATCGTTTTGGTCCGGGGAGGAAGAGTAAAAGATTTACCCGGGGTAAAGTACCATATTGTAAGAGGAAAATTTGATCTTGCCGGAGTTGAGGGAAGGAAGAAATCAAGAAGCAAATACGGAACCAAGCGAGGCGGAGGCAGTGCTCCAAGAGTCGCTCAAGGAACACCGGCTCCTGAGGCATCACCTACGCCGGCAGAAACAGCGTAATTATGAGACACAAGAAAACCAAAAAAAGACAAATAAATCCTGATAAAATTTATAACAGTAGGCTTGCGGCAAAGTTTATCAATAATTTGATGAAAGACGGCAAAAAAACAGTGGCTGAAAAAAATTTTTACCAGGCGTTGAAAATTATTTCAGAAAAGGGGCAGGATGCCTTGGAAGTTTTTGAAAAAAGTGTTGGAAATGTAGAGCCCAAACAGGAGGTAAAAGCCAGAAGAGTCGGAGGAGCATCATATCAGGTTCCCATTGAAGTAAGAGGAGACAGAAGAACATCTCTTGCGATCCGCTGGATAATTCAAGCCGCGAAATCAAGACCCAACAAAGAATATCATACAATGCCTGAAAAACTGGCAGCAGAATTTATGGATGCTTTGGAAAACAAGGGAGATGCAGTCAAGAAAAGAGATGTAGCCCACCGCATGGCAGAAGCCAATCGCGCCTTCGCCCACTTCAAGTGGTAGGTTTTTAAACTTATGCAAATTATAGAAAGAGCTGGAGAAATTGTAAGAGGAAAAAGAGGACGAGAGATTCCATCAAGTGAATATTTAGATACTCTTAGCGGAATAGATAGAGAAAGAGTCCAAAGATTAATCGCCGCTTTTCAAGAAAACGGTCAATTTTTTCAAGGAGAGAAAATAGGAGTCATAGCTATTGGCAGCTCTGTAAAACCGGAAAGAAAACGATTCCACCCCTTAAACGATATAGATCTTAGAATTTTAAATTCTGCACCGGCCAATACAGCCATGCGAGTAGGATTAATCGACCGAACCATTGATACAGTTTCTGACTTTGCCAAACAATATGGGTTAGATTTTAGATATTTTCCAGATCACACCGAAAGTTATAAAGTGGTAAAAGTTACCATGTTTGGAGAGAATGGAAAAGCGATAAGAGAAACCGGTCCATTTTTTCTCGACTATAATAACCATGATCCATCTTTTGTTATTAAAGGACCTGAAGGGTCGTTACCTTTACATGTTTCAATTTCGGCTGCACCGGAAGATACTTTACAAAGACATTTGCAAGAAGAACGAAGGCAAAATCAATACTTCTCCGTCCTCGCAGTAATTTAGTCAAAGGGTTTTTGAGAACCAATCAAGCATGAGTTTTGTGAGTTGGTGGTTATGGAATTCGTCTTTGAGCGGATGATCGGCACCTTTTATCCATTCGATTTTTTTGTCTGTTGATCCTGCCTGTTCATAATAACCTTTAACTATAGTTTTGGGACATGTACCGTCAAGTTCGCTTCCTACCACTAATAATGAGCCTTTGAATTTTTCTATCGCTCTTATCGCATTATTATCCAGGGCTTTCTCTGAATTTCTGTATTCTTTTCTTTTTCTGCTTATTTCTTCATCCCAGGTAAATTTATCATCGAACCACGTATCCGGATAAACAGCAGGCGCATGTAGAACAATTGATCTAACGTTTCTTTTTTCAGCAACAAGCGCTGCCATTTCTCCGCCAAAACTTTTGCCCATTATTCCAATCCTATCTTTGTCGACGAATTCTTGATTGATAAGATAATCAAAAGCCAAAATTGAATCGTCAAGCCAATCTTTCAAAGTTAATTCTCCGAGTTTTCCTTCACTTTCACCGCAGCCTCGAAAGTCAAAGCACAAAGAGGAAATTCCAACTTTTGCTAATTCTTCTGCACGTTTAATATATCGGGGTTTACTCTGGCTTATCATGCCGTGATAGAAGACAACTGCAGGGATCTTTTCATTTCCATCGGGTTTTATAATAGTTCCTGAAAGATTATGTCCATCGCTCTTTATAATGACTGATTCACTTTTCATCTAAATTATTATATCACTGTCTGGAATATGAATAGGAAATATGTTATACTTTGTTTAATAAATTCGTCCCGTAAAGGGCGGGAGCGAGTTTTATTTTTTTATGGCGGAAACGAAGAAAAAAGAATATACACTAGACAAAATCCGAAACATCGGAATTATTGCCCATATTGACGCAGGCAAAACTACGACTACCGAGCGTATTTTGTTTTATACAGGAAAAACTTACAAGATTGGGGATATTGATGCCGGAACCACTCAAATGGACTGGATGGAGCAGGAGAAAGAACGAGGCATTACTATAGTATCAGCCGCAACAACTGCTTTTTGGAAAGACCACAGAATAAATATTATTGATACTCCCGGGCATGTAGATTTTACTGCAGAAGTAGAGCGATCTTTGCGTGTTCTTGACGGTGGAATCACAGTACTAGATGCCGAAGAAGGAGTTCAATCGCAGTCCGAAACTGTCTGGAGACAGGCAGACAAATACAAGGTGCCACGGCTCTGCTTTATCAATAAGATGGATAAGCTCGGCGCTGATTTTCTGGCAACTGTAAAAAGTATTGAAGACAGGCTAGGTGCAAATCCTGCAATAATGGTTTTGCCAATCGGAGCAGAGCAAACATTTAAAGGTACTGTAGATCTTCTTACCCGTCAGGCAATTGTCTGGGGGTCAGATGAATTGGGTGCCAAATTTGAAGTTTCGGATGAAATCCCGGCTGATATGAAAGATGAGGTAGAAAAGTACCGCCATAAACTTATTGAAAAAATTGCCGAAACAGATGATGCGCTTTTGGAAAAATATTTGGGAGGCGAAGAACCAGCGCTGGAGGACTTAAAAAAAGCTCTAAGAGCTGCGGTAATCGCATATAAATTGGTCCCAATTTATGCAGGATCTTCGCTCCGCAATAAGGGAGTACAACCCCTTCTCGATGCTGTAATTGATTATCTTCCTTCACCGGTCGATCTTAAAGAAGTACATGGTGTAGATCCCAAGACCAATGAGCCTATCGCAAGAAAATTAGTTCCAGAGGATCCTTTTTCAGGACTTGCCTTCAAAATTCAGATCGATCCTCACGTAGGAAAACTTACATACTTTAGAGTCTATTCAGGAAAAGTCGTATCAGGCTCGTATATCCATAATAGTACAAAAAATAAAACAGAAAGAGTCGGCCGAATTTTACTTATGCACGCCAATACCAGGGAAGAACTTAAAGAAGCGGTGGCCGGTGAAATCGTAGCACTCGTCGGGCTTAAAGAAACTGTTACCGGAGATACATTGTGTGATCAAAAAGCCCCGATAATTTTGGAAAAGATTTCTTTCCCGGAACCGGTTATTTCTTTGGCAATTGAACCCAAGACCAAGGTGGACCAGGAAAAATTAGGCTTTGCCTTGAAGAGACTTTCGGAGGAAGATCCGACATTTGTTATTAAAACAAATCATGAGACAGGCCAGACGATTATTTCAGGAATCGGAGAACTGCAACTCGAGGTTATGGTTGACCGAATGAAGAGAGAATTCAGCGTGCTTGCCAATGTTGGTGCGCCGCAGGTAGCCTATAAGGAGACTATTAAAAAAATGGCAGAAGCAGAAGGAAAATATATTCGACAAAGCGGAGGCCGTGGTCAGTATGGACATTGTTTCCTGCGCGTTGAGCCAAAACCTCGAGGTGAAGGATTTGAATTTGTCGATGCCATAAAAGGTGGAGCCATTCCGGCAGAATTTGTTTCATCAGTTGAAAAAGGAGTCAAGGAAACAATGGAGAATGGGATACTCCTGGGTTACCCAATGGTAGATATGACAGTTACGGTTTATGACGGAAGCTATCATGATGTTGATTCATCTGATGTGGCATTTAAAATTGCAGCTTCTCAAGCTCTTCAGGCGTCTAGCAAAAAAGCAGAGCTTACACTTTTGGAGCCAATTATGAAAGTTGAAGTGACAACCCCATCTGAATTTATGGGAGATGTTATCGGGGATTTATCTTCCAAAAGAGCTCAAATTTTGGGAACCGAGGAAAGGACTCGTGCTACAATAATACTTGCCATGGTTCCTTTGGCAGAGCTTTCCGGCTATGCCACGACTTTGCGATCGATGTCGCAGGGAAGAGCATCCTATTATATGGAGCCGTCACACTATGAAGAAGTTCCCAGGAATATTCAAGAGCAGATGCTTGCCAAATCTACCTTTACAGGAAGAGTTTCGGCACAGTAACTGCCTGCTCGCCGATTGGCGAGGTCTGATATAGAATTTATTTTCCAAATAAGTAAAAAAATTATATAATAATACTTTATGGCAGCAAGAGCAGAAACAAATACGGGAATAAACCCTGAAGCAGTAAATAGAAAAACAAATGGTAGCCTGAGCCACGAGGATTTAAATTTATTGGCACCCGGTTATAGGGAGCTTACTTTCAAGCCTCTTAAATGGCTTAAAATCGTTGATGATATAAGCCAGTTGAATTTCAAGAAACAGACAGAAAGACATATAAAGTCAAATGGCCATAAGTCCGACGGCCACTATTTCCTTGAGCAAAAAATAAACAATTACAGGATCTATGGTTATGTTTTAAAACCGGAACCCGAAGAGAATGGCGAATCAATCGGCAGGACATCCGAACATAAGCATTCGTATAAAGGAAGAAGGGTGGTCGAGCACTATATCAGCTTGATAGGATCCATGGATCTTGTGATGGATGATGAGAATGAAGAAAGTGCGAAGGTTGTAACGCTGAGTAGTGCAGCGCCACATGTAATGGTTCCACCGGAAACTTACCATCAGGCGGAAATTTCAGAAGGTGTTGCAGTCGTTTTGGTAATCATGCCTGATACGGCAGATATTCCTGACGAAGAACTTCATATCCCTCGACAAGAAAAAGCAGCTTAATTTTCCCCATTGACGGGAGATAAATTTCGGAGAGATAATCTTCTTAGAATCCTTTTAACCTGTGCTTTCGACAGTTGAGTCCGGAATCAGGCAGGAACAATTTCTCCCTGAATTACAAAGGGAAGGATCAAGACGGATTTTAGAAGAATTTGTGCCTCATTATCAGGAAATTGCTGATAAGGAGCTTGTACGGCTTGGCTATAGTGCCCAAGGTAGTCATGTCGAATTAAATCCTTCATTTGAAATAAGACCAGATGCCAAAATTATACATTTATATTCAGGAATTCATAGGTTAGATAGATTGTCTCTAGATTTTATTCTTCTTTGGGGTAGAATTTTAAGACCCCCACAATTTATAAATCGTTATCCGCAAGCAGGACAATCTCGAAGTACAGATCTTCCAACAATTCATAAACTCCTTTCAGGCAGGATGGGAGTTTATTCAGGAAAAGATTCCAAACGAGAAGAAATACTGCACGATGGTACAAATGGTTATGAGAGATGGGATTATACTGTGGTCTCTGGTAGAATTTCTTATGAGATTCGAACATGGGAAAGACCTGCGTTTGTATTGTCAATAGTTCCTGATACCGCTTATGTAACTTCTGAGCAAATAAAATTACCACTCTAATTTCCCTCTTGACGAAGGCAGGAAAATAATGTATATTCTTTCTAGCCTTAAAATTGTTAAGGTGTATTTTTTTCTTGTAATTTTTTTAAAAATATGGCAGACGCAAAAAAATTTGAAAGAACAAAACCACACGTAAATATCGGTACAATCGGTCACGTTGACCATGGTAAAACTACGCTTACTGCGGCAATTACTACTGTTTTGGCCAAAGCAGGTAAAGCAACAGCCAAGAAATATGAAGATATCGATAATGCTCCCGAGGAAAAAGCCCGAGGAGTTACAATTAATATTACCCACATCGAATATGAGACTGAGAAAAGACACTATGCTCACATCGATGCTCCGGGACACGCAGATTACATAAAGAACATGATTACAGGAGCCGCTCAAATGGACGGTGCCATTCTTGTAGTGTCTGCTCCAGACGGTCCCATGCCTCAAACCAGAGAACACATTCTTCTTGCCCATCAAGTACAGGTTCCTTCTATCGTAGTTTTCTTGAATAAGTGTGATATGGTTCAGGATGCTGAGCTTTTGGATTTAGTTGAAATGGAAGTAAGAGAACTTCTTACCAAATACCAGTACCCAGGAAATGATGTGCCAATTATAAGAGGATCGGCACTTAAGGCTCTTGAGGGAGACGCGGAAGCAGAAAAACAAATTCAGGCTCTTATGGAAGCAGTTGACAGTTACATTCCAACTCCCAAGAGAGATTTGGAAAAGCCGTTCCTAATGCCTGTTGAGGATGTTTTCTCAATCAAGGGACGAGGAACAGTCGTAACAGGGAGAATTGAAAGAGGAGTCGTTAAAGTCAATGAGACAGTTGAAATTATCGGTATCAAAGATACCAAATCTACAGTCGTAACCGGAGTTGAGATGTTTAAGAAGCAACTCGATGAAGGACAGGCAGGAGACAATGTAGGGCTTCTTCTTCGAGGTGTTGAAAAAGACGATGTTGAGAGAGGACAGGTCATTGCCAAACCGGGCAGTATTAAGCCCCACAAAGATTTTGAAGCAGAAGTATATATCCTGACCAAAGAAGAAGGCGGACGCCACACACCGTTCTTTACAGGCTACAGACCGCAATTTTACATAAGAACAACCGATGTAACAGCAGAAGTCGCACTTCCTAAAGGAGTTGAAATGGTCATGCCTGGTGACAACACCAAAATGACAGTCAAACTCATCGTCCCTGTTGCTATGGAAGAAGGACTCAGATTTGCAGTCCGGGAAGGCGGAAAAACCGTCGGCGCAGGAGTAATCACGAAGGTAATTGCCTAAACCTCCTTTAAAATCTTCATTTTAATATAACATTCTTACTTTCTTTGTACTTTTGTATTGACAAAAGTACCAAAAACTCTTGCCAAGCCTTGTTTCATGCTTTCGAAGTTAAACTTCTTCTTCGGGGGATTTCACCCCCTCCTTGATAAACAAGGAATCCCCCTGAATCACTCGTCTAATCTCTCATGCATTCAACTTCGAATTGGCAACTATAAGAATTGCATAATTTAACAATCGAACAATTTAACAATTTTAGTCTATTCTATTCTTGACTTTTTATTTTTTAGGTTTATAATCATTTTTATATTTATGGCACCAGCAGAAATAGGAATATTCAAATTTGGAGAAGGGTCCTCAAGCGCTAAAGTCCATTCAGGCGATGAAAAAAAATTTGTAGCCGGTTCAATAGATGCCAATGTTTCTTCTAGCGATTTAAGCACTGTTGTTGATGTGACGGGCGAGAATTTGGGATATCTAAATAGACTAAGGGGTGGAAAAATATTAAGCCAGGGCTATCTAAGAGATAATAAAAAAAACATTTTCCTTCTTGACCAAGAAGGTCAAAAATTAGAAATTAATGGTATTAATGGTACCTTAACGGTTGTCAACACAAAACATAATGGATCAACAGGAGAGATAGGATAATTTTTATGCCGCCATTTAAAGAATTAAGCTTAATAAACGAACCGCAAAGACTTGCTTTCAGAGAATGGCTTGATGACAAAATTGAGTCAGGGCAAGGAGAGCATCTTTTAAGGGGCTTTTTGGATAACGGGAATGCTCTGGAAGTATATAAGGTTGATGGAGAATTGCTAGGTGTTCAAGTGGACACGAGAATTATTCATAGGTGGGAGAAAGCTATCGTAAGTGAGGGAGCCGCTGATCAATTAAGGGAAAAAAGAGGAGTAATCTACGATCTCAACGGAGACTCTGTTTAATTATGCCGACAATTGAATTTGATAACAAAAATGGCGGATTAACTGGTAAATTTGAGAAAATAAAAAGCCATCTTGTTGAGGAGGTAGACAAAGGGTTTTTGGAGAACAAGAGGTATTGGATGAAATAGAAACGACACTAGGAGAAAAAGGGGTAATTTTTGAAAGCGAAAGTGCAACAGACGAAGCTCCTGGATCAAAATTTGCAAAAATGACGCTTGATCCTCACTTGACGGGACAATTTCGTAGAGAATAATATGCCGAGGATTGAAATCGAAACAGAACAACAATTTGATAAACTAAATGGCTGGATTTACGGAAAGCTTCACCAAGGTAGGGGAAATTTTTTGACTTCTTCAAATATACCCCATAATCATGCAGCCAGGATTTATGAGGTTGACGGGGAGCCTATTGTTTTATGGTCTAATGATCGAGAAAGATTTGATAGCTTCTATGTTAGCGAAAGACATGCGGAGGAATTAAAAACAGCCGGAGTGATTTTTGAATCTTCAAGGTGGCCAAGCATGGATTCTATATGTTCGTTTACCGAGGAAGACTCCCAGTCCCTAAATAATCCGGGAATTCTTAAATAAATTATTATGCCGGAAGCACATTTATCCAAAGAACAATCTCAAGCTTTTATCGGATTTGTAAGAAGCAACAAAGATAGCATCAATAGAGAAGTATTGGAGACTAATACTGAAGGATACACAATCGGTGAAACTAAAACACCGATGTTTATAGTTTTTGACACGCATGTGGATAGACCCGGAGAAGCAAAACTATATTATCCGACTGAACTTGAGGGTCAGCTATTGGAATCGGGAGTGATTTTTGAAAGAAGCAAGAAGACTCCTGAAGTATTTTCAGCCGGCCACAGAGAGCCCGTCAGTAATTAATGTTTTCTCACATACTTCTTGAATAATTACCCCTCTTATAGTAAAATAGCTGAATGCCTAAAGGACGGATTAGAGTACGTTTAAAAAGTTATGATGCCCGGGTAATTGACCTTTGCTGTCAGCAGATCTTAGATACTGCAATCAGGACAGGTGCAAAGGTCATAGGTCCTGTGCCTCTTCCTTCACAAAGAAGCGTCTACGCAGTCAACAAATCCCCATTTATCGATAAAGATGCCAGAGATCATTTCGAGATAAAAGTTCACAAAAGATTGATCGATATAGTTTCTCCGACGGATAAAACAATCGATTCCCTAACCCATCTGGAGCTTCCTGCCGGAGTCAACATCGAAATAAAAATGTAATCTTCCAAGGAGATTGTTATGCGTGTGCCTGAAATTGAGTACCCGGAATTTCGAGAAAAAGTTGAACGATTTGATTCCTCTTTCAGAGAATATAATTTTTGTAAAGGGATAGATGGCGGATGCTGCAAGGCAAACGTTAGTATGGTTTATGGTGACAAAAAAATAATTAGCGATGCTTTAGCAAGAGGAGATATTAAAAAGTGGGTCGTTAAGCGAGCTCAGAGACGAGCAAAAGATCCTAAAGTAACTCAGTGCCCATTTTTAGGAAGGGATAAAAAGTGCACGATTTATCCCCATAGGCCAGTTCACTGTATTCAGCATGGGAATGGCGGCATTCCATTAAATGTCGATGAAGATATTAGAGCTATGGCGAAGGGATCTAAAGCTACAATAAAGACTCGCGACCTTGGTACATTTTCTTGCAAAGATTGCGCGCTCGCAGTAGATGGTGAAGCTGAAGTTCCGGCAGAAGTTGTTTTGAAAAGCGTATTTATCAGAAGTAATGTCAGTAGAAAACCGTCTACACCCTTAAACACCTTTATTCTTCGGGAACTTCCTGTAAGTTAATTTCTAATCCTCGTATTGCATTTGTTTTGGCTTCGTTATATAATACTTTTAATTCTGATGAATAGGGCAATGGAGGAAACTTTGACCACATAGAAGAGTGACTCAGGTTTCGAAAGAGATCAGGCGACTCTAAGTGGGTCGCTTTTTTTGTTGTCCATTCGGCAGGCTCAGGATAAATACATATATGCAAGCAATTTTAGGTACAAAAATTGATCAGACACAGAAATTTTTGGATGACGGGACAAGAATTCCTGTAACCCGTTTGTGGGTTGCAGGGAATACGGTTGTAGCTATTAAGTCCAAAGACAAACACGATTATTCTTCTTTGCAACTTGGACTCGGCATCAAAAAGAACGCAAGCAAAGCATTAGTGGGACACATTAAAGGGGCAAACTTAGAATCTGCCCCTAAATTTTTGAGAGAGGTCAAAGTTGAGAATGGAGAAGTTCCAGAAATTGGAGCAGTAATAAGCGCCACTGAAATCTTCAAACTAGGCGACATCGTAGATGTGACAGGGGTTTCCAAGGGAAAAGGTTACGCAGGAGTTGTCAAAAGACACCATTTCAAGGGAGGGCCTCGCACTCACGGTCAGTCAGACAGAGAAAGAGCACCCGGCTCCATCGGGCAAACAACCACGCCGGGGAGAGTTTACAAAGGCAAAAGAATGGCAGGAAGAATGGGGCATGAAAGAGTAACCATCAAAAATCTGGAAGTTGTCGGAGTCTCGGAAGACACACTTCTTATCAAAGGGCTTGTTCCTGGAGGGAAAAATACTTTGATAATGGTTACCAAAGTTGGAGAAAACAAAAAATTTGTACCATTATATGGAACAAGTAAAAAGACTGAGGAAGAAAAAACTGAAAATAAAGAATTAGAAAATACTCAAACAGAAAAAGTAGAAGCTTCGGCAAGTCAGCCAGAAGAGAATGGCGATAGTCGTTCACCGCAGATTTCGGGTGACGCTCGCCAAGCTGAGGATAAAACAGGAGAGAATTCTGGCTCGCTAAGCGAAATTCAGACACCCGAGGTAAAAGAAAAACAAGAAGGCCTTGGGTCGAATTTAGATTCACCTGAAACTGGACAAACGCCTATCGCCACAAAAACAAACGATTCATCGGAGGAAAAAGAAAGCAAGGAGGACAAAGAAAGTGCCAGCTAAAAAGTCAAAAGTTCCGGCCAAAAGCCAATCCGCCTCTGGCGGAAAAAGTGAAAAGTCAAAAGTTGCTCAAAGGAAGAAAGAAGTTGTCAAAAAGGCGGTTACAAAAATCCCTTCCGCCAAAAGCCCGAGTCTCTCAGCTCAGGTCTATAACACGCAAGGAAAGGTAGTTTCAAGAGTAACTTTACCTAAGGAAATTTTCGGAGCCAAGATAAATAACCAGCTTATGGCCCAAGCCGTAAGAGTTTACTTAGCAAATCAAAGACGAGGAACTGTATCGACTCAAACAAGAGGAGAAGTTACGGGATCAACCAAAAAAGTATGGAGGCAAAAAGGAACTGGTCGCGCAAGACACGGATCAAGAAAAGCTCCAATTTTTGTAGGCGGCGGTGTAGTATTTGGACCAAAGCCAAGAGATTATTCGCTTAAGCTTTCCAAGAAAATGAAGAAAGTAGCACTTTTTTCTGCTTTGTCTTTAAAGCAAAATACCGGAAGTGTAAAAATAATTGCAGGGCTTGAAAAAATTGAGCCAAAGACTAAACAAATGAACTCAACGCTCGGAAAATTAGGATTTGATCAAAAAAAGAGAAAGGTGCTTCTAATTGTTCCAAGCCCTGCAAAAAATGGACTGGAAAACATTTATAGAGCAGCAAGGAATCTCGAAGGCATAGACGTAGTAAGTGCAAATCTTATTAATACATATGAAATTTTAGAAGCAAATTCTGTGGTTTTGATGAAGGATTCAATAGACAAGATTAAAGAAAATTTTCTGAAGGAGAAAAATTAATATGTACCAGAATATAATAACTGCACCGGTAATTTCTGAGAAATCAATGAGCGAGGCATCAGCCGGGAAATTTACTTTTCGTGTGGCCAAAAACGCAGATAAAAAACAAATTAAGAAGGAGATCGAAAAAAGATACAAAGTCAATGTGGTCAAGGTATTCACCAATATCGTTAAGGGTAAAAAAAGAAGATACGGAACAAAAAGAACAGAAGTCTTAAGTTCGTCTTGGAAAAAGGCAAAGGTAAAGCTTAAGCCGGGCCAAAAAATTGATGTATTCGATGTAGCAGCGCAGAAAGGCTAAAAAATATGAGAAAATTAAAATTTATTAAAAAAAAGAGATCAGGAAGAGATGTATCCGGAAAGGTTGTCGTTCGCCATCAGGGCGGAGAACATAAAAGATTTATGCGGGTGATTGATTTTAAAAGAAATAAGATCGGAATCAAAGGGCGAGTCGTAGCGATTGAATATGATCCAAACAGAACTTGTGATATTGCTCTTATCCAATACGATGACGGAGAAAAAAGATACATTCTTTGTCCTGAAGGGCTTAAATTAAATGATCTTGTTATCTCAGGCGAAGACGCAGAAATTAAAATCGGCAATACCCTGCCTCTTTATGTAATGCCGATTGGTACAGTGGTTCACAATGTCGAGCTTACTCCAGGACGTGGCGGACAATTAGCAAGATCAGCCGGAACGAGCGCGATTGTTGCGGCACACGAAGGAACATATGTGCATCTTAAATTGCCATCCAGAGAAATAAGAAAAGTGAAAGACAAAGGTTACGCTACAGTAGGGAACCTGGGTAATGTAAATTGGAAAAATGAAGTATTTGGCAAGGCCGGACGAAAAAGACACATGGGAATAAGGCCTACTGTTCGGGGAGTTGCTCAAAATCCAAGATCCCATCCACATGGAGGAGGAGAAGCAAGATCAGGAATCGGTATGTCAACACCAAAAACGTTCTATGGCAGGCCAGCTGTTGGAAAAACCCGAAAAAAGAAAAAATATTCAGATAAATACATAGTGCAAAGGAGAAAGAAATAATGTCAAGAAGCAGTAAAAAGGGGCCGTTTATAGACCCAAAACTCATGAAAAAAGTTATGGCACAGAAGCAAACGGGAGATAAATCTCCTATCAAAACGTGGAAAAGAGCATCTCAGATTCCACCCGAATTTGTCGGCCATACACTTGCTGTACATAACGGAAAAAACTTTATCAATGTATTTATTTCAGAAGGAATGGTCGGACACAGGCTTGGAGAATTTTCTCCAACCCGAGCATTCAGAAGTCATGGAAGAGTTGTGGCCAGAGAAATAAGTAAAACTTAAGGAATTATGGAATATATAGCAGTAGCAAAGGGGGTTCGAATAGCCCCTAGAAAAGTAGGTCTAGTTGCCGATGCGTTTCGCAGGAAACAATCGGTTGATGCTTGGCTTGACTCTCTTATTTTAGTAAGAAAAAGAGGGGGAGATGCTATTGAAAAAACACTTAAAAGTGCTCTGGCTAATGCTATAAATAAGGGTGCCAAGAAAGAAAATCTTATTGTAAAAAGCATTGAAATAAGTCCTGGCCCTGCCTTTAAGAGATATCATCCTTCAACTCGCGGAAGAATACATCCGTATAAAAAGAGGACGAGTCATATAAGAATCGTCCTTATGGACGATAAAGTTCAAATATCAAATTCCAAATCTCAAATAAAAAAAGAAACAGAATTAAAGAAAACAAATGAAAAACAAGAAGCGAAAGGAGAAAAAGATGGGTCAAAAAGTTAATCCAAAATTAATAAGACTGGGACCTGTTTTTAACTGGAGCAGTCGCTGGTATGAAGACAAAGGTTATAAAAATACTCTGATTGAGGATTTTGAATTACGCCGCGCACTGATGAGTAAATTAAGTCCTGCCGGTGTGTCAACCATAGATATTGAAAGGTCAATAAACAATATAAAACTTACAATCTATGTCATGCGCCCTGGAATGGTAATCGGAAAAGCAGGAACTGGCATGGAGGAGCTCAAGAAATTTTTGTTTTCAATTCTTGCAAAAAGACAAAATGGCAAGAATTCACCAAAAGTAGACATTAGGATTGAGCCAATTAAAGAGCCAAACCTCGATGCATATTTGGTTGCGAAAAATATTTCAGACCAACTTATTAAGCGATTGCCTCACAAACGCGTAATGTTGCAGGCAGTGTCAAAAGTTATGTCATCGGGAGCAAAAGGTGTTAGAATTGTTCTTTCAGGAAGAATAGGAGGAGCCGAAATTGGCAGACGGGAAAAACTTCAAGAAGGCAAGGTCCCTCTTTCAACAATAAGAGAGAACATTAATTTTGCCAGTGTTCCTGCGTTGACAAAGAAAGGTTACATAGGAGTAAAAGTTTGGATCAATAGAGGGGAAAAATAATATGTTGGTACCTAAAAGAGCAAAATATCGAAAACAACAGAGAGGAAGAATGAAAGGCAAGGCTTATCGGGGCAACAGGCTTTCTTTCGGTGAATTCGGACTTTTATCTGAGGGGACAGCTTGGGTTACAAGCAGACAAATCGAGGCAGCAAGACGAGCCATAACTCATTATATTCAAAGAGGAGGAAGAGTCTGGATACGGATTTTTCCTGACAAGCCAATTACCAAAAAACCTGCGGAAACAAGAATGGGCGGAGGAAAAGGCGACGTCCATGAATTTGTAGCCAGGGTTTTGCCGGGAAGAATGTTATTTGAGATGGCAGGAGTATCAAAGGATGCGGCTCATAATGCATTAAGATTGGCATCGCATAAACTGCCGATAAAAACGAGAATAATTGATAAGGTATAAATATGAAAATAAAAGACAAGAAAACATTTTCAGCAAAAACAGCGTCTGAACTTAAAACATTACTAATAGAAAAAAGAGACGAACTTTTTTTGTTAAAACAAGAACTTATACAAAAAAAGCTTAAAAATACACGATCAGTTTTTTGGAAGAAAAAAGAAATTGCAATAATCCTGACACTATTAAAAGAAAAGGAGTTGTTTAAAAATGCGAAAAATATTTAAAGGAACAGTTATTTCAGTAAAGATGAATAAAACAGCGGTAGTTGAAGTGACACGCCGAACTGCTCACCCTTTGTATAAAAAGCTTCTTAAGAGAGGCAAAAAATACAAATCTGATGTTGGAGAATTGGACGTTGCAATAGGAGATACGGTAAAAATTGCTGAAACACGTCCAATCTCGAAGGATAAGCATTTCAGAATATTGGAGAAAGTTAAATAATGATACAGCATAGAACAATTCTTAAATCAGCAGATAACTCTGGAGCCAAAAGACTAATGGTTATTCATATTTACGGCGGATCAAAACGAAAATTTGGGCATATAGGCGATGTGTTAAATTGTGTTGTAAAAGAGGCCAATCCCAATGGTCAAGTAAAACAGAAAGAAATGGTAAAATGTGTTTTGGTAAGAGCAAGAAAAGAACAGCGAAGAAACGATGGTTCTTATATCAGATTTTCCGACAATGCAGCGGTCGTCATCGATAATATGAAAGACAAAAACCCAAGGGCAACAAGAATTTTCGGTCCAATTGCCAGAGAAGTAAAGGAAAAGGGATTCAATAAAATAGCCAGTATGGCTATGGAGGTATTATAAAAATATGAAGCTTAAAAAGGGCGACGAAGTCAAAATTATAAGAGGAAAAGATAAGGGAAAGACCGGAAAAATAGAAAAAATTTTTTCCAAAACCAAAAAGGTGGTCATTCCAGGTGTTAATCTGTATAAAAGACATTTAAAGGCAAGATCTCAAAGCCAGCCGTCTGAGATAATCACTTTGACAAAACCGATTGCTTTGGCAAATGTAATTCTAGTATGCCCCAAATGTCATTTACCAGCCCGCGTAGGATTTGATATGAAAGGTAATGAAAAAATAAGAATATGCAGGAGATGCCAACAGGTAATTTAAAATTATGACAAATTTGCAAAAAAAATTTAAAGAAGAAATTTTATCCAGACTTAGTAAAGAATTAGGAATTGCAAATAGACAGGCAATACCTTCTCTTTCAAAAATAGTTATTAATGTCGGAGTAAGAAACGTTTTGGCAGACAAAAAAAATCTTGAAGTAGCCCTTGGCGCATTAGAACAAATTACCGGACAGAAGCCGAAAGTTACAGCCGCCCGAAAATCAATAGCAACCTTCAAACTAAGGGAAGGAGATAAAATCGGGCTCATGGTGACGTTGCGCGGAAATAGAATGTATGATTTTTATGAAAAATTAGTAAATGTCGTTCTGCCAAGACTTAGGGATTTTCATGGTGTAAAAAAAGAAAGTTTTGATAATATGGGCAACTATACCTTAGGATTTACTGATTCAAGTGTTTTTCCGGAAATAGACGTAGGTAAAATAGACACTGCTTTAATAGGACAGGGTCTTGAAATAACTATTGTTACAACGGCTAAAAATAAAGATGAAGGGTATGCGCTTCTTCAAGCGCTTGGAATGCCGTTTCAGAAAGGAGTAAAAAATTAAACATGGCTAAAGTATCTGACATAGTCAAATTTAAGAAAAAACAAAAATTCTCAACAAGGCACCGCAACCGATGTAATTTATGCGGTAGAGCCCGTTCCTACATGAGAAGATTCGGTCTTTGCAGAATTTGTTTTCGAGAGTTGGCATCAAAGGGGGAATTACCAGGCGTAATCAAGTCTACCTGGTAAAAAATAAATTATGAATCATACAGTTTCTGATTTTATTATAAGAATAAAAAATGCAGCCTTGGCCAGGCGAAAAGATACAATGGTTTCATTTGCAAATATTAATAAGGACATCGCAAAAGTATTAATAAAAGAAGGATTCCTAGAAGAAATAAAGGAAAAAACAATGGGGAACAAGAAAGTCTTTCAGGTAAAAATAAAATACAAGAACAGAATACCAGTCTTAACTGATGTTGAACTTGTTTCCAAACCTTCTCTTAGAGTTTATAATGCCAAGAAAAATATTTTAGATGCTCAGAAAAAAGGAATGTATACAATGATCCTTTCAACCAGTCAGGGGATAATGACAGGGCATGAAGCATTCAAGAAAGGAATAGGAGGAGAGGTCTTGTTTAAGATCTGGTAAATTATGTCAAAAATCGGAAAAAAGCCTGTTTCGGTAAAGGAGGGAGTATCTGCTCAAGTACAAGGGCATGAAGTAAAAATTACGGGTCCTAAAGGTTCACTTTTATTTAAGATTCCAAATGGGGTAAGCGTAGATATTTCTGAAAACAAGATTCAAATAAGTCAAAAGAATAAGAATAAAGAAGAAAATAAGGCATTATATGGTCTAACTAGATCTATGATAAATAATATGGTTATAGGAGTATCGGAGGGATTCGAGAAAAGACTCGAGCTTTCAGGAGTTGGATATAGAGCACAAATTGTAGGCGCTGACCTAACGCTTCATCTTGGTTTCTCCCACCCGGTTAAAATAACTCCCCCTGAGGGGATCAAGCTCTCAGTTGCCGAGAATAATATTATTATCTCTGGCATGGATAAGGCACTAGTTGGAGATATTGCGTCTAAAATAAGATCAATTCGACCACCCGAACCCTATAAAGGTAAGGGAATAAAATACAAGGGCGAAAAGATAAGAAGAAAAGCAGGAAAAGCTGCAAAAGCCGTAGGAACAAAGTAATGAATATGTTAGGAAGAAAGGAAATTCGAAAAAAGAGAATTAGAGCAAAAATAAAAGGTACTAGCCAAAGACCTAGACTTTCTGTATTCAGGTCTAATAAGTTAATATATGCTCAAATTATTAATGATGAAAAGGGGGATACGATTTTGGGAGTATCTGAAAAAAACATTGACAAAAAGGTATCAGGTAGCAAGATCGATCAAGCGAAGATCTTGGGACTTTTTCTTGCCAAGAAAGCAACTGCAAAGAAAATTAAAAATGTAATTTTTGATAGAGGAAGCTATAAATATCATGGAAGAATAAAGGCACTTGCTGAAGGAGCAAGGGAAGGAGGTTTGGTATTTTAATGGCACAACAAGATTTTACAGAAAATGGGTTTGAAGAGAAGATTATTCAGGTAAATAGAGTTTCCAAAAAGACAAAGGGTGGAAACAAGATCGGTTTTTCGGTTTTGATGGTCGTAGGAGACAAGAGGGGAAAAGTTGGAGTAGGGCTTGGAAAAGCACCTGATGTCTCTCTTGCCATAAAAAAAGGAATTGCAGCTGCCAAAAAACATTTAATAGAGGTCCCAATTATAAGAGGAACTATTCCATTTAAGACAAGCATTAAATTAGGTGCAGCCAAAATACTTCTTAAGCCTGCTCCCTCTGGAAGCGGAGTTATCGCGGGCGGTGCAGTAAGAAGCGTCGTTACAGCGGCGGGAATTGAAAATATTTCTTCAAAAGTTTTAGGAACAAATAATCAAGCAAGTAACGTATATGCAACTCTTGAAGCACTAACGCAGCTTTCCAAGCGTTACAAAAAAATTGTTGAAAAGGATTAATTATGGAACTTAATAAACTTCGTAAAATTACTAAAAAGGAAAAACGGCGTCTGGGTCAAGGTCATGGGTCAGGCCGTGGTAAAACGGCAGGCCGCGGAACAAAAGGGCAAAAAGCAAGAGGGAAAATTTCACTCACCTTCGAAGGCGGAGCCCTTCCTCTTATAAAAAGGCTACCCTTTAGACGAGGGAAAGGTAAGAATAAAGTTTTTAAGAAAAAACCAATCGCTGTCAATATTAAAGTGCTTAATACCCTTAAGAAAGATACAGTAGTTGATCTTAAGACCCTAATTAGTCATCGAATAGTTGATGAAAAGGATGCTAAAATATATGGAGTTAAGATTTTGGGTGAAGGAAGCTTAAATTTACCGTTGACGGTTAAATTACCCATATCAAAAGGCGCATCTTTAAAAGTCAAAAAAGCTGGCGGTCATATTGAGACAGCTAATTAAAAAATAAAATGGAAAGAATTCTTTCAATTTTCAAAAACAGCATAAAAACACCCGATGTTAGAAAAAAACTTCTTTTTACAGCTCTTATCTTTGTCGTCTTCAGAGTTTTCGCCCATATCCCGGTTCCCGGAGTAAACCTTGAACAACTTAAAATTCTTTTCTCACAAAATCAATTTTTGGGACTTTTAGATATTTTTTCAGGTGGAACCCTTTCGAATTTTTCCGTAATGGCTCTTGGACTTAATCCATATATTAATGCCTCAATTATACTTCAGCTTTTACAATTAGTGTTTCCAAAGCTTGAAGAGTTGGCAAAAGAAGGCGAGACGGGAAGACAAAAAATTAATCAATATACGAGAATGCTTACCGTTCCCCTTGCAGGGCTCCAGGCGGTCGGAATGTATGCCCTTCTTCGAAATCAAAATATAATCTCAGTTTTGCAACCTCTTAATCTCATAGCATTTATGATAACCATGGTTGCCGGAACCCTTCTTCTTATGTGGTTTGGAGAGTTAATTTCAGAAAAAGGGATAGGAAACGGAATATCGATTCTTATTTTTGCAGGTATAGTCGGCAGAGTTCCTGTGGTATTTGGACAAACCCTGTCGACTTTGACACCCGAAAATTTTACCAACACCATAATTTTTGCCGTGATGGGAACTATTGTAATCGCATCAATAGTTGTTATAAATGAAGCAACGAGACAAATTGCCGTATATTATGCAAAAAGAGTCAGGGGTAATAAGATGTATGGGGGGCAGTCTACACATCTTCCCTTAAGACTTAATCAGGCAGGAGTTATTCCAATTATTTTTGCAGTATCTTTGGTGCTCATGCCCTCTCTTGTGGCAAATTATTTATCTGCCTCAAGTAATGTGGCGCTTCGTAACGTCTCTTCAACGATTGCTGTTTGGTTTAATCCAACTGGAATATTATACAACGGTTTATATTTTTTACTTGTAGTAGGATTTACTTATTTTTATACGGCAGTAATATTTAATCCCAAAAAAATAGCTGATGAAATTCAAAAATATGGAGGATTTATTCCGGGAATAAGACCTGGATCACCTACCGCGTCATACCTGAATTACATCTTAACGAGAATCACTTTAGTAGGGGCAATATTTTTGGGTATTATTGCGATTCTTCCTACAGTAGCTCAAGCATTCACAAACGTGCCCAATTTGCTTTTGGGGGGAACTGGAATTCTGATCGTCGTCTCTGTCGTACTTGAGACTATAAAGGCAATTGAGGCACAGCTCGTGATGCGAAATTACGACTCATACGCCAAATAATCATATGAAAATAGTTCTTATTGGGATTCAAGGCGCAGGAAAATCAACACAGGGAAATCTTCTTTCTGAGAAATTAAAAATTCCATATCTTTCCACGGGTCATATTTTTAGAGAACTTGCAAAAGAAAAGACAAAAATAGGCCGGTATATAAAAGAAGTCATGAATGCCGGTTATCTTATACCCGACAAGAAAACAGTTGCAATAGTTGATGAATATTTAAAAAGACAGGAATATAAAAATGGTTATATAATCGATGGGTTTCCAAGAACAATTGCGCAAGCTGAGTTTTTTAAAGATGGAGCAGATAAAGTTATCTATTTAAAAGTTTCTGATGGGGAGGCTCTTAAAAGACTAAGTTTTCGAAACGGAGATAATGGGGTCCGGGAAGACGAAACGCCATCGGCCATTGCTAAGAGAATTGAACTTTTTCACAAACTTACAAAACCCGTTTTTGACTACTACCGAAAAAAAGGAATTCTTATAGAAATAGACGGCGAGAGGGCAATTGAAGAGATACACGAAGATATTCTGACCAAACTTGGGAAATAAAATTTTTATTATTGGGATAACTGGAGGATTTGGAAGCGGGAAATCAGCGGCTTCCTCTTTTTTTGAAAGGAGAGGATTTACGAAAATTATTCTCTCGTCATTTCTTGAAGAGGAAGCTAGAAAAAGAGGCTTTCAAAAAATAACCAGAAAGATATTGCAGGATATTGGCAATGAATGGAGAAAGAGATACGGCGTTGGTATTTTGGCAAAAAAAACACTTGAATATCTTGGGAAAAAAGGAATTAAAAAGTCTGTGGTTGATGGCATAAGAAATAAAGGAGAGGTAAAAGAATTTAAAAAAATAAAGAATTTTATATTGATAGCCATCGTATCAAGCAAAAAAAATAGGTTCGAAAGGTTGAAAAATCTAAAAAGACGTGAAAGACTGACATTTGAACTTTTTAAAAAAATTGATCGCCGCGATCAAGGATTAGGTCAAAAGGATACAGGATTACAAGTTGCAGCTTGTATAAAGGCAGCAGATTTTATAGTAAAAAATAATCTTGATTACAAAACTTTTGAAAATAAATTAAATAAATTTTTTAAAAAGATATGAAAAAAAACTTTTCTATAGCGATTGATGGGCCGGTTGGAGTCGGCAAGGGAACTCTGGCAGTTACCTTATCAAAAAGACTTAATGCTTTGTATGTTTATACGGGAGGAATGTATAGAGCCCTTACTCTTTCCTGTCTTCAAGAGAAAATTGACTTGAGAAAAGAAGATCAAGTCTTAGATGTATTTTCCAGGAATAAAATAGATCTTAAAATTTCAGACTATGGAACCCGTGTTTATTTAAATGATAAGGAAGTCTCTGATGAAATTTTTTCCAAAGAGGTAAGCAATTCAACGCCCATAATTGCAGCATACGCTAAGGTCAGAAGACAGATGGTCGAAAAACAAAGGCACGTAGCAGAGGGGAGAAAAGTAATCATCGAAGGAAGAGACAGCGCCACAGATGTGATTCCTAATGCGGATCTTAAGATTTTCCTTACTGCAGGTCTTAAGGTACGAGCTCAAAGAAGATTAAAGCAGATTTTGGCAAAAGGAATAAAAACAACAATTGAAGAAGTCAAGCGTGATACTCAAAGGAGGGACATGCTTGATATGGAAAGAGAAGCTTCTCCTTTGACCATTGTGAAAGATGCTTTTGTTCTTGATACAACAAACTTGACTATTGAAGAAACTGTTGACAGAGTCATGGAAGAATTAAAAGAAAGGAAAATTATAGATGATTAATTTAAAATCCAAGGAAGAAATAAAAAAAATGAGGCAGGGTGGTGAAATTTTAGCCTCTGTTTTATCTGAGCTTCTTCAAAATATTAAGCCAGGCGTTTCTGAGATTGAGATTGATAAGCTGGCAGAAAAATTAATAAGATCAAAAGGCGCAGAACCTGGTTTTAAGAAAGTCGAGGGTTATAAATATTCAATTTGTGTCTCAACAAACAATGCGGTTGTTCATGGAATACCAACAAATTATAAGTTTAAAAATGGGGATATTGTCGGTATCGATTGTGGAGTTTTTTTCAAAGGATTTCATACAGATATGGCAGAGACAATAATAGTTGACGCTGAGGTCGCTTCCGAAAATTTTCGTGTTCACAAAGCGGGTGATCTTGGTTTGAAAAGCAAGAAGGTAGTTAGCGCAAATGCTCACAGCAAAAATTTTGCAAGCTCCCCGCGCCAAAATTATGATTTACTTATTACATTTTTACAGACTGGAAAGAAAGCACTCGGAGAAGCAATTAAGGTGGCAAAGGTAGGAAATAGAGTTGGAAATATTTCAGAAACAATTCAAAATATTATAGAGAGTAAAGGTTATTCCGTGGTTAGATCGCTCGTTGGGCATGGAGTAGGCAAAAAGCTACATGAGGAGCCTGAAATTCCAGGATTTCTTACATCAAAAGTTGCCAAAACACCTTTACTTTCTGAAGGGATGGCCATCGCAATTGAAGCAATTTACAATATGGGTAAAAGCGATGTGATTCTTTCGAGGGACGATAACTGGACAATTAAAACAGCTGACGGCAGTATCTCAGGTCTTTTTGAAAGAACGATTGCTATCACAAAAGAAGGGCCAGTAATTTTGACAAAATAGTTCACCGTTGAGAGACAGGTTGTTCTTTGAGAGTAAATTTGCTATAATTCTAAGAAATTGTTGCATTGTTAACAATGTGGCAATTTATTTTTATGGCTCATCAAGGATCGTTCGAAGTAGATGGAATAGTTAAAGAATCTTTACCCAATACTCTATTCAGAGTAGAGCTTAATGAAGGAGTGATAGTTCTTTGTCATTTGTCAGGTAAAATGAGAATGAATTTCATCAAAATTTTACCGGGAGACAGGGTACGTCTGGAGATGACCCCATATGACAAGACCAAAGGAAGAATAGTTTATCGCTATAAGTAATAACTAATAACTAATATGAAAGTACAAGCAAGTGTAAAACCAAGATGCATGAAATGCAAAGTTATTAAGCGAAGGGGAGTTTTGCGCGTTGTGTGCGAAAATCCTAGACATAAGCAAAGACAAGGATAAGATTATGAGAATTTCAGGAATTAACATACCGGATGAGAAAAGAATTGATATTGCACTTTCCTATCTATATGGAATAGGAAGAGGTAATGTAGTTGAAGTTCTCAAAAAGGCAGATGTGGATGGTTCAAAACGGGTAAAATCTTTGTCTGAAGATGAACAAAAGAGAATTCAGAAAGTTCTCGAAGGCTATAAGATTGAAGGAGATCTTCGTGCAGAGATAACATCAAATGTTAAAAGACTCAGAGAAATTGCTTCATACAGAGGATTGAGACATGCAAGAAACCTTCCTGTAAGAGGTCAAAGAACCAGAAGTAATGCAAGAACAAAAAGAGGAAAAAGAGTTACAATCGGAGCAATTAAAAAGGAAGTTGCCGCAAAAATGGGCATTACGACCGAAAAAAAATAATCTATGAGAGAAAAGAAACAATCAGCAAAAACAGCAGTCAAGTCTAGAAAAAAATCAGGAGTTAAGTTAACTGAGCATGGAAAAGTTTATGTTTCAGCTACTTTTAATAATACGTTAATTACTATCACTAACAGTACGGGTGATACGATCTCCTGGGGATCAGCGGGTGCTGCCGGATTTAAAGGTACGAGGAAATCAACTCCATATGCCGCTACAATCGCAGTTGAAAAGGCAGTAAAAAAAGCAGTGGAAAAAGGCTTAAAAACTGTTGATGTTTTCGTGAAGGGACCGGGCTCTGGACGAGATTCGGCTCTTCGGGCAGTGAGAAGCGGAGGGCTTTCGATCTCACTTATTTCAGATGTCACTCCAATTCCGCACAACGGACCAAGACCTAAAAAGAAAAGGAGAATATAATGGCAAGATATACAGGATCAAAACATAAGCTAGCAAGAAGAGAAGGAATGAACCTTCTTGATAAAAGTTCAGCCAGTCTTAAAAGAAGATTAAATATTCCTCCAGGTGTTCATGGCCGAAAAAGACGCAAGAGGTTATCGGAATACGGCTTGCAACTTCGGGAAAAACAGAAGGTAAAGGTTACCTACGGGCTTCTGGAAAAACAATTCAGGAAATTAATCAACAAAGCAGCTAGTAAAAAGGGAGATACGGGAGAGATTTTAATGTCTCTTCTTGAAATAAGACTTGATAATATTGTTTATCGTTTGGGTATGACCCGCTCAAGAGCTATGGCCAGACAACTTGTATCCCATCGACATGTACTTGTGAATGATAAGATAGTTAATATCCCATCCTATTCAGTAAAGATTAATGATATTATAACGCTGAGATCAAAGATAAAAAAAACTCCAGTAGTCGCAGAAAAACTGGAGGATAAAGATTTACAATTATTGTCATTTTTGACCAGAAAAGGAGATGTCGGGAAACTTCTTCGATTTCCCAAAAAAGATGACTTGCAAGTCCCCTTTAATTTACAGTTGATTATTGAATATTATTCGAGATAATGATAAAATAGATATTTATGTTGGAGCCAGTACTTAAAGTCAAAGAAGAGAAAATCGAAAAAGATTTTGGACAATTTATTATCGAGCCACTTGAACCTGGTTATGGACATACTTTGGGAAATGCTCTAAGAAGAATACTTTTGTCATCTATCCCCGGAGCAGCCGTAACCTCCATAAAAATATCAGGCGTAAGGCACAAATTTTCTACAATCCCAGGGCTTAAAGAAAATGTTATAGATTTGCTTCTCAACATTAAAGGATTAAATCTTCGACTTCTTGATTCTAAAGATTCAAGCACAATAAAACTTTCAGTCAAAGGTCCAAAAAAAATAACGGCTCAGGACTTAGAATTACCCGAAGATGTAGAAATTGTCAATAAAGATCAATATATTGGAACTTTGGGGGACAAGAAAGCAAAGTTTGATGCAGAACTTACAGTTGAAAAAGGACTAGGGTACTCAATCGCAGAAGATCGCAAGATATCAACCGTCGGCGTTATTCCCACTGATGCAATTTTCACTCCTGTAAGACGCGTAAATTATGAGGTTTCCGCTACTCGCGTAGGAAGACAGACAAATTTGGACAAACTCACTCTTCAAATTTGGACAAATGGAGCAGTTGACCCCCGAGAAGCATTAAATGAAGCCGGAAGAATTCTATCATCATATTTCTCGCAGATTTATCAGCCCAAGCCATCTAAAGCCCAAAGCGACAGTTCTTCCTCGCCATCCATACCTGATGCAGTTTCAAGACTTACAGTTGATGAGCTTGATCTTCCGACAAGGATTTATAACAGTTTGAGAAATGGCGAAATCGAAACATTAGGAGATCTGATTAATACACCGAGAAAAGAACTTATGTCCATGAGAAATATGGGAAATAAATCACTTGCAATAATCGAAGAAAAACTTAAAGAAAAAGGAATCGAACTGCCGGTGTAATTCTACTTTAATATTGTTTTCAAAACTTAATTACGATAGGGTTACCTGTCGTTTATTTTATTATGAAGAAAAATGTATTTGGCAGAAAATTTAAAAGAGACGTTAAGGAGAGAAAGGCACTTTTTAAGAGCCTATTAAGCTCCCTGGTTTTAAATGAAAGGATTAAGACAACTGAGGCCAAGGCAAAAGCAATCAAGGCCGAGGCAGATAAGTTAATCTCAAAAGCAAGGAGAGAAAAAAAATTAGCTCAAAGATTGCTATCAGTTCATCTTTATCCTGAAGCAGTTGAAAAAGTAATTTCTGAAATTGCACCAAGATTTGAGAATCGAAAAGGCGGATATGTTAGGATAGTAAAATTAGGAGAAAGATTGTCTGACAATGCCAGAATGGCAATAATGGAGTGGGTGGAGAAAAAAGTAATAAAATCTGTTACCAGCGAAGATAAAGGTGTTCAAAAGAAAACAGGAGGCAAGGAAAGAAGACCCAAGGGAAAAACTATAAAGAAGCAAACTGCTGTCAAGAAAAAACCTGAAAAAGGCAAAACCAGAACCAAAAAATCTAAATAAGTTATGAATATTACAAAAGCAACAAAACAGTCAGATATCAAAAGAGATTGGCATCTTATTGATGTAAAAGGGCAAACCTTAGGAAGAATTTCAACTAAGATCGCAAATTTACTGATGGGAAAGTCAAAACCATATTTTGTGAGAAATTTAGATTGCGGCGATTACGTTGTAGTTATAAACGCAAAAGAAATAAAGGTTACCGGCAGAAAAGAGACCGATAAAAAATATTACAGACATTCAGGATATCCTGGCGGCTTTCGTGCGGAAAGTTTTAAAGACCTTCGGGAGAAAAATCCCAGTGAAATTGTAAAACATGCAGTAAGAGGTATGCTTCCGCAAAACAGATTAAGAGACAGGATGCTTAAAAGACTTTTTGCTTTTTCAGATGAGAAACATACCTACCAAGATAGGCTGAAGAAAGAAAACAACTAATATGCCAAGAAAAAAACAATCCGAAAACGAAATAAAAGAAAAAAAGGAAGTAAAACCAGATTACATTCATGCAGTCGGCAGACGCAAAGAAGCAATTGCAAGAGTAAGACTTTATCCATCTGTTAAAGCAAGTCTTTCATGGGGAGATTTGTCTGTCAAAAAAGGAGACCTTGTTGTAAATGGGATGCCTGTTGAAAACTACTTCTCAGGAGAAGTCTCTAAAACTCAATACGAAGAACCGTTTCGTGCCACAGATACACTTGATAAGTTTGCAGTTACTGTCAGGCTCGAAGGAGGAGGATTAAGAGGGCAACTTGATGCATTGATTCTTGGAGTTTCCCGCGCTCTTTCTAGGCTCGATAAAGATAAATTTAGACCAATTCTTAAGAAAAAAGGATTCCTCAAGTCTGACGCAAGGGTTCGCGAAAGAAGAAAGATCGGAACCGGCGGAAAGGCAAGAAGAAAAAAACAAAGTCCAAAGAGGTAACATGTCCTCTAAAAAGCTCATTTTGATAAAAATTGGGGGATCTGCCATAACCCATAAAAATATTCCATATAAAGTAAGAACTGAGTCTCTTAAACGAATTGCTCGGAATATAAGCAAAGTGAAAAACATTAGAATGATTATTGCTCATGGAAGCGGATCCTTCGGACACACTTCAGCATCTATCTATGGAGGAAGAAGGGGTTATAAAAACAGGATGGGAATAGCAAGGGTGTCAAAGGACGCCTTTGATATAAATAAAATCGTTGTAGACGCTCTAATCAAGGAAAAAATTCCCGCAATTTCAATAAGACCTATGGGAATAATTACTGCAGCAGGCGGTATGCTGGAAAAAAGTTTTTTTTCATCAATAGAAAAAATGATTAACCAAAACTTAGTACCCGTTCTTTTCGGAGATGTTATCTGGGATTCTAAATGGAAGAGTACGATTTTTTCCGGCGAAACCATTCTGAGCAAAATAGCGGAGTTTTTTATAAATAAAAAATATAATATAGAAAAAGTAATCGAAATAGGAGAAACTGATGGTATTTATGATGATAAGAAAAGAACAATTCCGCTTATTGACAAAGTCAGCTGGCCGAAAATTAAAAAATTTATAGAAAAAAGCGATAGACCGGATGTTACAGGCGGGATGATACACAAAGCTGAAACAGCTCTTGCGCTGGCAGAAAATGGGGTAAAAACTTTTCTGATAGGAAACAGGAAAAATTCATTCTACAGTGCTATAATAGGAAAATCCGTAAAAGGAACAGTTATTAAATAAAATGATAGCAGAAACCCGAATCATTAAAATACACGGAGTTAATGGAAGCAAGCCCCAACAGGAAATAATAGCTTCTCCTGAGAACGAGCCCGGCAGTAAGGCGATCGTAGTTGTAGTTTTCGCAAGTCCCCAAGGCGATGAAGATAATATCCTCTTGTGGACAGTAAGAGAAAGAGAAACAAAACCTATGACGGAGAAGGTAGCCGGACAAATATCATTTATCGCAGAAACTAGAAAGCGTGGAGAAAGCCCATTGTATAATTTATTAGGTGCTCTTGCTGAGTTTAGCGGAGATGATAGGATTTTACTAAATCACCTTTATGTTACACAAAATTCGTATAGAGAAGGTGTTGTCTCAATAAGGAAAGGAGAGATACCGGTGGATTTAGCATTTCTTTACTATGACGGACCAATGAACGGAGAGGTTAAGCCTTTAGATGGAATTGAGGTTGAAGGCAATGGGTGGCTTACGATAGAAGACATAAGAAGTCTTCATCCCGGAATGGTAAGAAATATTGTATTTCAATCTATAAACATAAATGAGATTGAAGGAATAATCCCCGCAATCATTAATGGTTCAAAGTTTCCTCTGTCTCAAGTTTTAGCTCCGGAATTTTCTATATCCGCATATAACTTCCACCGCGAACAGACTGAAGATCTATCTTTCTAGTTTTTTTAAAGTAGATTTTCTTCTAATGCTTTCTTAACCCATGGGGCAAGAGCTTGATAAATTCTGCTTTTTTTATTTAAGATTTCCTTTTTCTTGACCAAAGAAAAACCGTAAGCAAAATCAAAGTTTGGAGTTGGTAACTTTTTGACCTCTGTAACCAAAATATCACACATCTCATGTTCTGTGAATTCACTTTTTGTATCTTTCGCCCGGTAATAAATAGCCCCTTTATTTAGCGGTTCATATAGAATATCTTTTTTTGATAAGTTCCATTCTCTTTTTAGAGTAGCGTATGTTGCTTCGGATGATGATTGCAGTTTTCCATCTATAAAAAGCTGATGAGATGAAGAAGTTATATCAAATACTCCATCAAAGGCAGGATGTTTTCTGTGTTGTATAATCAAAAAATCTTTATAAAAAATAGCAATAGTCAATGCCTTATGTAATATTCCTTTTCTGTGTGTTTGCCATTTGTCAATTTGACCAATTACCTTTCCGTTTCTATTTATTTTGGCTATTAACTGTCTAGTTTTATAATACGAAAGCATATTCTTATCTAAATCTTCTTGTTTTATAGTAACACTCGTCAATTTTTCCTAAAAACATCAATTTTGCGTCGGGTAAATATTTATCTAAAATACATATGCGCTCTTTTCTAGTACGTTCTTTTTCGAATAGTTTCAATTAATAGAATTAATTCTCTTTTTTTGTCTTCTTGAATAGTAAATTCTTTGACTAACTCCCTTGCTTTATCAATACAGTTTTCAATTATCTGTTTTCCCATCTTTATTGCTCCTGATTCAACAAATAATTTTTTAATTTTAGATTTATCTGATTTATTCTTTTTTTGTTCGAATAAACTATTCAACGTATTTATTTGATTTTTGCTTCCATGCTCAAAAATATATTGAGTAAAATAAGTATGTTGATGCTGTAAAATATCGGAAGATGTAGCTTTAGACATATTTTTGTCGGTTGACATGATATCAAGCAAATCATCTTGTATCTGAAAAGCAATCCCAAGATTTGTCCCCAATTCTATACAAAGTTTCTCTATTTTTTTAGTTGTCTTGTCTGCTAAGGCCACACCGATTTGCATTGGGCCAATAAAGCTGTAACTTGCTGTTTTAAGACGGAACTCCTGATCTATAAGATCATTTGTTACGCTTTTTCGTGTTGTAAGATCAACATCGATCATTTCCCCGAGGATTACTTTATCAACCATTGCATAAAAATATCGTCTTAAATTCTTTAATATTTTTTCATTAAAATCGGAATTTTGGTTGATTATTTCCTGCGACCAGGAAAATAGAAAATCTCCAAGGAGCATAGCTTGCGATTTACCAAGATTCAGGTATTCCCCATGTCTTTGGGCTTTAGTTAATTTGTTGGCGATATATATATGAGAGGTTTTTATTCCATGTCGAAGAGTTCCTTTGTCGATAATGTCATCGTGCATAAGCAGAAATGAATGGAGAATTTCAAGGGAAGTGAGGAGTTTTAAAACTTTTTCTTCCTCTTTGCCTCCGAAAGACTTATACATTAAGTATGCAATATATGGTCTTATTCTTTTTCCGCCTATTACAGTAATCTTTTTTGCGTAATCAATATAGTCTAAAACGAAAGGATCTTTTGAGTATGTGGCAAGTTGCTTAGTTTTTTGCTTAAGGCGTGCTTTTAAGAAAAGATCAAATTTTTCCTTGAAAATTTGTAAATCGTCCATTGTTTTTATTTTGGTCTTGCTCCAAATCGCCTATTTCTTTTCGAATAATCAATAATTGCTTCAATAAAGTCAGATGTTGCAGTCATCGGTAGAAGTTTTTTAATGGAATAGAATTCCGAATTTCGCTCAAGCCAGCCAAGATCAGAGGTTCTTTGTTCACCTGACGTTCTGATAATTAAATCTGCCTGTGGAATTAAACCCTGTGCGTCTCTCAATTTTTCAACAACCTGCGGGGTTATTTTTATATTTTTTGGGAGATCGCGGATTTTCTCCATCATTCTAAGTTCTTGATCTTCTCCTCCAAAGTCTATTGCAAGACAAAATACTCGTTTTCTGTTTGTTTTTGTCTTAATTTCCGAATTTCGGATGGCATTTTTTAAAGACTTTGGGATTCTATCCTCTCTGCCAATATGTATAAAACGAGTGCCCGTTTCTATTAATCTTGGAAGATTTTCATTTACTGCTTTTTCAAAAATACTCATGAGGGCTTTGACTTCAGCTTTTGATCTTTTCCAGTTGCCGGTAGAAAATCCCCAAACTGTTATAAAGTGTATAGGTAGCTCTTGGAGATCATCTAGAATTTGTTTTAAAACTTCTCTTCCTTTTCGGTGTCCAAAAACAGGCAATTTACTAAATCTTTGTGCCCATCTGCCATTTCCGTCAGGAATTATAAGAAGATGATTGGGGAACTTTTCTTTTGATATTGATTTTAACTTAGGGAATCTATCCCAAACACTTGAGTGTGTTTTATTTCTCATAAGTCTATCAATTATATATAAAAAGGATTTTAATGCAACTCTTGCGTCTTTATTTAATTAATAGGTAACTTAAACGGTGATTTGATAACATTTAACAACCCTTTTGTAATCGATACATTATATTTTTTGGAAACCTTAGTTTTTTCATAAACATCGGGGAATACTTTTTCGGCTTTATATTTTTTTCTTAATTTTTCATACCATTTAAAATCATAGATTTTCCAGAACTCATCTTTTGGATAATATGAATGAGCATATAATACTTTTCGTCCTTTATATTCAGTCAAAGTCTTTTCCAAGTCTCTGTTTAGTTTAACAAGATGTTCAAAATCTCCTTGTGTCTTTCCCCATACCCCAATATCAATTATAAAATTATTGCTAAGATAGCCGGGAGACAACTTATCATATTTTTTAGCCACCCATCCGGGACATATCCAGATAGGATAAATATTAGTCATTTTGTCCACAAGTTCTAAAAATGGCAATACGCTTTCTCTAGGAAGACAGAAATCCTGAACGATTTGTCTTTGGGAAATATTTATCGCCTGCAGGAAGCGATAGAGGGTTCTTGTTTTAAAAAGGGGATTTAAAATAAATCGAGTGAATCTATTAAAAGGAATACGGCTACGTTTAAACGCATAATTTCCTGCCCAAAAAGCACCCCTGTCATACCTAAAAAGATAGTCTTTTAAAGGTATAATCTCCTTCCATTTCTTGTGTTTTTTAATAATTTTTTCTGCATGAACATAAAACCAATCATCAATTGCCTTTCGAAATGTTACCACCGGAGCGTCTTTTTTATCGGAAAATTTTCCGCTCATTATTACGCCGGTTTGTTTTGAAAACAGTATTCCATCAATAAAATCAACAGAATCCCGAGAGGCTTCTTCAATAGATTTTATAGACTCTTTAAAACTATTAACTTTATGGTATGTCAAATGAATAAATTTTTTAGCAGAGATTAAACGAAGTTTTACTTGCGTGATGATTCCTAAAGATCCGTAAGAACATGCAGTGCCCCAATAAAGATCAGAGGTTTTCTTAGAAGAAGCTGTTATTATCTTTCCGTCTCCTAAAACCATTTCATACTCAAGACAAATGTGGTGAAATAAACCCCATTTGAAAGAACTGCTTTCTCCTGCCCCTCCTTGAATTCCTCCGCCAACGGTGATACCCGGAAATTCCATGACAACGGGGGGAATAAGGCCAAACTTAAATGTTTCCTCAACCAGTTTATCCATTGGAACATTTGATTCAACAACAGCATATTTTTCTTTTGGATTTACTTCAATTACATTATTTAAATCCGTAATATATACAATTTCGTCTTTTTTAAACTCTTGAGTTCTGGTGGAATTTGTGCTCCCGTGATAGATGCGTACTTTCTTTTTTTGCTTATAGAATTTCTTTAACTGTGCGGAAATTTTCTGAACCCTTTTATTGTGAAGTTTTTCTGACTCAGTCATTATTAATTTAAGTCGGGGTGCGGAGAGTCGAACTCCAGCCGCACGGCCCCCAGCCGCGAATTCTACCGTTAAACTACACCCCGAAAATAACTATTGCATTATAACAAAAAGTTGTTACAATTAGAACCAAATGGCGCGTACATCAAACACTCAAAAAACTCCAAAAGCAAATGGTCCAACAGAATCTTCGAAGAAACTTGAAGCAGTAAAAATGGCCATGGAACAAATAGAAAAACAATATGGACGCGGTTCTATAATGCGTTTTGGAGAAGGAGGACAAAAACTTGATATCTCTGTTATTTCAACTGGGTGTCTTCCCTTGGACTTAGCGCTTGGAGTAGGCGGAGTGCCAAGGGGACGGGTGGTTGAAATTTTTGGACCTGAGGCATCCGGGAAAACCACAATTTGTTTATCAATTATTGCCCAAGCCCAAAAACATGGAGGGGTTGCAGCATTTATAGATGCCGAGCATGCGCTTGACCCCCTTTGGGCGCAGCGTATCGGAGTCAAGCTTGATGAACTTCTTATCTCCCAACCCGACACAGGAGAACAAGCTCTTGAAATCGCAGAGAGTCTTATCAGGTCTGGGGGTGTCGATGTATTAGTTATTGATTCTGTTGCGGCTCTTGTCCCCCGAGCAGAAATTGAAGGAGAAATGGGTGATGCGATGATAGGACTTCAGGCTCGTCTAATGTCGCAGGCTTTGCGAAAATTAACCGGAGTAATTTCAAAATCAAAAACTGTAGTTATCTTTACGAATCAACTGCGTCAGAAAATAGGTGTAATGTTTGGGAATCCTGAGACTACACCTGGAGGACTTGCTCTTAAGTTCTACGCATCGGTTCGGCTTGATTCACGAAAGATCGAAACCTTAAAAGATGGAGACAAAGTTATCGGATCAAGACACAGAGTAAAAATTGTCAAGAATAAAGTAGCCGCACCCTTCAGAATCGCAGAATTTGATGTAATAGCAGATGGTGGCATTTCTAGAGAGGGTGGAATTGTCGATGTTGGAGTTGAGATGGGAATTATTCAAAAATCCGGTGCATTCTTTCGATTCGGTGATCTTATGCTTGGGCAGGGAAAGGAAGCAACAAAAGCATTTTTGAAAGAAAAGTCAGACGTGGCAAAAAAAATCATTGATGAAATTATGAAAAAAAGCCAATCAGGAGCTACCCCTGTTGCTGTAGGAGTCGAAGAAAAAGAAGCATCTTAATGGATGAATTTGACCTGCCTGCCGGCAAGGCAGGAAAGTTTTATAATAAAGCGCTGAAATTTCTTTCTTATCGTCCCCGGTCAGAACACGAAGTTGTTAAAAATTTATTAAAAAAGAAACTCCCCGAGGATTTAATTCGAAAAATAATCACAAGATTAAAAGAATATAAATTTTTGGACGATGAGGAATTTACCAAATGGTGGATTGAACAAAGGACAAACTTCAAACCCCGATCTTTGAGACTAATTAAAATTGAATTAAAGCAAAAGGGAATTTCCAATGAATTAATAGAGCACGCTATTGAAAGCTTACAATTAACAATCAGTAGCGATTTAGAATCAGCTAGAAAACTTATTGAGAGAAAAAAAGAAAAATGGAAAAATTTAACACGGGAAAAAAAGTTTCAGAAAGTCGCAAGACATCTCGCGTCTAAAGGTTTCAATTACGATATTATTAAGGAAATTTTTAAAGAGATTTCTTAAAAATTAAAAATCTGGATATTTTGAAAAATTATCATAAATTTTGGTCACTTTTTCTTTTGTGACTTCAATCTCAGCTTTGGATATCCATTTTGAAAATGGTCCTTTCTTACTCCATTCAGTAAATTTATCAATATCTTCTTGTTTGCCCTGCACGACGCACTCAACCCTTCCGAATATTAAGGGTTTTATGAACGGAATAAAAAAAAGAAATTTCCATCTTCGATTGAAATAATTGCGGTCTTTTTTTAAATTTCTTGTCCAACCCGTCAAGTTAAGACTTTTTGCCCTGCGTATTGCAAATTTTCTATATAGCGTCTTTTGAACATATCCGGAAATAATTATGTGTACTTGCTTAAGTTCTTTTTTCATAAAAAAAAAATTATAGCATAATTATAATATTTGAGTGAGCAATAGGTTTTAATTGTATATGATATACCGAAATAAGAAGTTAGTTGTTAATTACGGATTGGCGAATAATAATCATTATCTTTTATCTATTTACTAGTATCTAGAATGTGGTATAATTTGGGAGAGACAATAGGATAATGCCTAGAGGTTTAGGAAAAAATATGAAGATAAACCCCTCAGACAGAATGTTTAAAATCTAATCTCCCGCCAGGGCGGGATTATCTTCTATTGTCCTCGTATAATTTTATGGCAGCACAGAGTCCAGATCTTATAAAACTTGAGAAAAAACTTCTCGAACGGGAAGAAAATATTGAAAAGGAAAAAGAAAATCTTGCAAGACTTAAAGAAGAATACAAGGATAAATTATCGAAAATCTCTTCTTTGACGAGAGATGAGGCCAGACAGGAATTATTAAAAGAAGTAGAACAGCAAGAAGCCAAAGCAGCTGCGCGTATTATTAAAGAGAGAGAAGAAGAGGCAAAAAGAACGGCAGATAAAAAAGCGCAGGAAATATTAATCGACAGCATGCGCCACGGCGCCCTCAACTACATAGCAGAATACACGGTGTCGGTGGTGAAAATTCCTGATGAAGACTTAAAGGGAAGAATTATTGGAAAAGAAGGACGAAATATCCGCGCATTTGAACAAGCAACAGGCGTCGATGTTGATCTAGATGAGGAAGGCGTAATCAGACTTTCTTCTTTTGATCAGATAAGGCGAGAGGTCGCAAGAAGATCTTTGGAAAAATTAATAAAAGATACAAGAATACAGCCATTCAGAATTGAGGAGATTGTCGAACAAACTAGAAAAGAAGTAGAAAAGATAATGTTTGAGGAGGGCGAAAAACTTGCTCACGAAGTGGGAGTTTTTAATCTTCCAAAAGATTTATTATCAATTCTAGGTAGATTTAAATTCAGAACTTCATACGGACAAAACTTAGTTGTTCATACTTTGGAAGAAACAAAAATAGGGATACATATTGCTCATGAATTAGGAGCAAATGTAAATATCGTAAGGCTTGGCTGTTTGTTTCATGATGTCGGTAAAGTTGTTGAGGGAGACGGAAGTCACGTCAAACTTGGAGCAGAACTTCTCAAAAGGTTTAGTATGCCCGAGGAGGTCATAAATTGCGTGCTTGAACATCATGAAGATAAGCCATTTTCCTCAATTGAATCAGTTATAGTTTATATCGCTGATGCAATTTCGGGAGCAAGGCCCGGCGCAAGGTACGAGGACGTAGAGGAATACGCAGTAAGACTTAAAGATATGGAAGAAATTGCCAAGAAATATGAGGGCGTTGAGGATGCATATGCTTTTGAGGCAGGAAGAGAGCTACGCGTTATTATTGATCCGGGAAAACTAGATGACTCCCAAACTACACTGATTGCTCATAAGATACGAGATGAAGTAAGCAGCTCTCTTGCAGTTCCGGGAGAGGTGAAAGTTACAGCAATTCGCGAGTTTCGTGCAATTTCCTCTCAGTCTGAAAACTAATTTTTGAGAACGCTGAGGTCGTTTCCAAAAATTTTCATCTTCACAACGCGAGAAGCGTGTTTTAGAAAAGCAATCATATTACGTAAATGTTCAGATTGAAAATTTTAGAAACTCCCCGCGCAATTCTTTATTTTGCTCTCTTTTGATATATTGACAATGTCTTGTTTTCATTGTATTTTTAATCTAAATCAAAAATTATTTGCCCAGAGGGTGGTGATGTAATTTGACCAAAAGAGATCTTATCGAGATCGTAGCTAAAAAAGCAAATCTTACAAATAAAGCAGCAAGAGATGCAGTTCAGGCATTTGTCGGATCTATTCGCGATTCACTAAAGCGAGGAGAAAAAGTTGTAATTACAGGTTTTGGTACCTTTAGTATAAGAAACAGAGTGGAGAGAGTAGGAAGAAATCCAAAGACAGGAGAAAAAATTACAATCGCATCAAGAAAAGCCCCTGGTTTTACTCCTGGAAAGACACTTAAAAAGGCAGTCAGATAACAGTATAAAATATTAAAGATCAAATATTAAATAGAAGCACGCCGAAAATTCGGAAGCTTCTTTTTTTGCTATAATTAATGAACAAATTACAAGTACAAAATTACAAATTCCAAATAAATTACAATTTTCAAAATTATAATTTCAAAACAGTTTTGAATTTTGGTAATTGAAACTTAAGTATTATTTGGGACTTGGTGCTTTGAATTTGTAGTTTATGTCGGTTATTTCTATTTCTCATTTATCAAGATACTACCAGGTGCATCAGAAAGAACCTGGAATGATCGGATCATTAAAATCTCTCTTCGTAAGAAAATATGAAAATGTTAAAGCAGTTGATGATATTTCTTTTGAAATAAACGAGGGAGAGCTAGTCGGATTTATTGGTCCGAATGGGGCCGGGAAAACTACAACTCTTAAATGTCTTTCCGGGCTTTTATATCCCACAAAAGGCGAGATTTCAGTGCTTGGATTTGATCCTTATCAAAGAAATCCGAAGCTTCTTAGGCAAATAGCGCTCGTTATGGGACAGAAAAATCAGCTCTGGTGGGATTTGCCTGCAGTTGACACTTTTATTCTTAATAAAGAAATATACGGAATTTCAGATGAAAAATATAATACTGTCCTAAGAGATCTTTCTAGTCTTCTGGAAGTCAAAGAAATACTTAAAGTTCCTGTTAAAAAGCTATCTTTGGGACAGCGGATGAAACTTGAGCTTATGGCATCAATTATTCATTCCCCAAAAGTATTATTTTTGGATGAGCCTACCATAGGGCTTGATGTTTTAATGCAAAAAAAACTGCGGGAATTTATAAAAGAATATAATATCCGTTTTAAAGCAACAATTATTTTGACCAGTCACTATATGCAAGATGTTGAAGAACTTTGCAAACGTGTAATTGTAATTAATTTTGGAAAAATTATTTTTGACGGGTTACTTTCTTCCTTGGTTGAAAAGTACGCACCTTATAAGAAAATTAAAGTCCTTTTTAGAAAATATGCAGATCCTAAGAAAATAGATAAATTAGGGACAATAGATTCTTTTGTATTTCCAGAACTTACTTTAAATGTTCCTAATAAAAAAGTAAATTCAATTGCTTCTGTAATTCTTAGAAACTTTGAAGTTGAAGATTTAACAATTGAAGAGCAGCAGGTAGAGGATGTGATAGCTCAAGTTTATACCAGAGAAGGAAAATGAAAAAGTATTATATTATTGCTAGAAATACGTGGGATGAAGCCTTCACATACAGAGCAAGTTTTGTGATGTGGCGGGTAAGAAATACTATTCAGCTTCTGACTATTTATTTTCTTTGGCTGGTAGTTTTGCCTCCTGGAAAAAATATCTTGGGATATAGCCAATCATTCATGCTTACCTATATTTTAGGAACATCACTTATGGATTCAATTGTACTTTCTTCAAGGACTTACATAATCGGAGAAGAGATAAACAGCGGAAATTTAATGAATTTTCTACTTAAGCCTGTCAATTATTTTTTGTATTGGTTTTCAAAAGATATTGGAGACAAGGCAATGAATATCTGTTTTTCAATATTTGAGTTAACATTGATCTTTATAATTCTTAAACCACCAATCTTTATTCAGACCAATTTTTTTTATCTTTTGTTTTTTATTTTCTCAATTATTTCCTCTCTTTTTCTTTATTTTTTTATTAATTTTCTCTTAGGACTTATCGGGTTTTGGAGTCCTGAGGTTTGGGCGCCTAGATTTATTTTTATAACTCTTCTTGGGTTCTTTGCGGGCTCTTTGTTTCCGCTTGATATTCTTCCATCATTTATTTTTTCAATATTGAAATTTCTTCCTTTTACGTATCTTTTATATTTTCCGCTTAAGATTTATCTTGGACAATTAAGTTTTCCTGAAATCTTTTCAGGTCTTATTATGGCAAATTTTTGGGTTTTTATAACTTACTTTACGGTGAAATATTTTTGGCAGAGGGGTTTGCGAAGCTATACTGCATATGGAAGATAAACTAAATTTATTTAAATACATTAAGCTTTGGTGGATGATGACCATGATGGTTTCTCAAAATGCATTTGTTTCAAGATTCGGTTCTGCCCTTTTTGTTTTAGGAAAATTTATTAGATTTGTTTTCTTTTTCTTTTTCCTTCTTATAATTGCATCAAGAACCAATGCAATTGCAGGTTATAGTCTGTGGCAGATAATTCTTTTCTATATAACCTTTAATTTTATCGATAGTCTTGCGCAGTTTTTCCTAAGAGAAGTTTACCGATTTCGAAGCTATATAATAAGGGGAGATTTTGATTATTTTCTCACCAAGCCTGTCTCTCCACTTTTTAGACTTCTCTTTGGCGGAAGTGATGTGCTGGATATTCCGATAATTTCAATATCTCTCTTGTTCATATTTGTTTCTCTTTCTAAAATCGGCCCTGTATCGATGTCGGAATTAATTACTTATTTTACGCTTTTATTGAATGGATTTGTAATTGCATTATCTTTTCATATTCTGGTTTTGGCAATTGGAATACTAACGGCCGAAGTCGATAATACGCTTTGGCTTTTCAGAGATCTGACTCAGATGGGAAGATTTCCAGTAGACATTTATAAAAATCCCTTAAGATCTGTAATCACATTTATTATTCCGGTTGGCGTAATGGTAACCTTTCCTGCCAAAGCAGTAATGGGACTTTTATCCTTAAACGCAGTTATAGTCTCTTTATTTATCGGGGCACTTTCTTTATATTTGTCTGTCAGGTTTTGGAGATTTTCGCTTAAAAGGTACTCAAGCGCGAGCAGCTAAACTTCAAACTTGATATAATTAGAAAAAGTTATGGCGATAAGACTTAGAACAATTTTTTTTATAGCCCTTGGGCTCATTACTTTACTTTTTCTCTATATAGAAAGAGAAATTTTAATTCCTTTTATTTTGGCCGCAGTCTTTGCTTATGTCTTAAACCCCATTGTTGACTTTTTCTCCGACAAGATAAAATTACCCAGAACTTTAATAATAATTGTTATTTACGTTGCAATAATCACAGGAATTGTGAGCCTTGGAACCATTATCACAAGGCAAGTTCTGCATGAGTCGAAAGAACTGACTAAATTCACTGCCAATATCACAAGTATGACCCGCGAGCAGATAAATCTTTTGCCCTCGTGGCTTAAACCCGAAGTTGAAAATATACTTTCGTCTTTGGATTTGGGAAAATCAAGATTTTTGTCTCCTTCATCGATAATTAACATATTTCCCCGTGCCTTGTCGGGGATAATAAGCACTATAATTTTTCTCTTCTCTGCTTTTTATTTCTTAAAAGAAGGGAAAAAAATATTTGACAGATTTTTATATTATTTACCTAAAGAATATAGAATTGAGGCCGAGATTATTTTGCGGAAAATAAACAATGTATTTGGAGGCTACTTGCGGGGCATATTGATACTTATGTTTGTTGTTTTTGCCCTGACTTATATTGCACTTACTGTCTTAGGTGTGAGATTTGCTCTTATTTTGGCAATTTTTTCTGGATTTGCAGAAATCGTACCTTTTATTGGACCGATTACTGCGGGGGTTGTTGCTTCTTTTACTGTTTTTTTAAACGGGACTTCCAATTTTCCCCTAACGCCTATTCAGGGGGCGCTTCTTACAGCTTTAATTTACTTTCTTATCCAACAATTCCAAAACTATCTTGTCTCACCGCATATTATGGGAAGAATGGTGGGGCTTCATCCGGTGGTAATCCTTTTTTCTGTAATTGCAGGTGAGCATCTTTGGGGACCAATGGGATTTGTATTGGCAGTGCCTACCGCTGCCACCATAAAAATACTTCTTGAATTTTATCTTGACAAAATAAACTCCAAAGACTACTCTGCCAAGCGCTCCTAAGTTGCATTTGGGCCTTAAATCTAGTAAAATATTGGGGCTCTGGGGAGAAGAACCGCTACCCCGATCACCTAAAACATGATTGGGGAGGAAAGTCCAGACAGCAGTAAGGAAGGGACGGAGCGTAAGCTCCGGGAAAACGGTGTTCAGACTCTTTATTCACATGCGGAGTTTGAAACAGGTCTTGAATTGACAAGACTTGAGAGCAACAGAGACGAGTGAAAGTGAAACGGGCAATCCTACCTGCTGCAACCTTAGAATGATGCGCTATACTCCCTTACGGAAGCATCAAGTAAAGGGCGTAGATAGATTGCGGTAGAAACAGAATCTGGCTTACTCTCTCTCCAGAGTTTTTTATTTAACCCCGCAGAGGATTTTGTATTCGCAGTTCTTGCAAAGAGCAGAACCTGAGCAGAGAAATTCGCTTTTTGAGATTTCTTCGGCTTTTTCCAAAATCATCTTTTTTGCCTCTTCAAGTTGCTCTTTAGTTCTTGTAGTTGTCAGTTTTTTTTCACGTTCCAAATAATATAGTGAAAGCAAGACCTCATCCGGTTTTTTATTAAGAATTGCATCATGAACTTCGGTTGCGGCAAGAGCATAGAATGTAAGCTGTAAATCTTTCGCGAGCTTTTTTTCATCCGGAACATTGTCCCCAGTTTTATAATCTATAATTTCTATTTTTTGATTATCAATTTTATCTACCCTATCTATTCTTCCCCCAATCTTTAAATTTTTTATTACAAACTGAAAAGGGAGCTCAAGCGCCAGAGGCAAACGGGTTTTATCAAAATTATTTTTAAGATATGCTATAGCGATTTTTTGTGCTTTAACAAATGCACTTTTCTCATGAGCCTTACTTGCATAACCCTCATTTATCCATTCTTTTTCAAGAAACTTAGAAACGTCTTCTATTTTTGGTTTATTTCCAAAAATCCAATTTTGATAATAATCACGAAGCGCCGCATGGACGCTCGTTCCAAAACTTTGGGCCGAAGTCTGGGGTACGGGGATTTTGAGCATATATCTTAATTTATAATGCATAGGGCAGATATCAAATGTTTGAATTTGAGAGTAGGAAAGATAAGTTACTCCATTTGAGACTTGAAGTTTACTTTTCTGTAACTTTTCGCTTGAGATAACCGGCTGTTCCCATTCAAGAAGTGATGTTTGAATAGCACTTTTAGCAGTTGGTTTAATTTTTTCTATAGTTTCTTCCCCAAGTGTCTCAGAAACAAAAGGAGAAATTTTTTTCTCTCTTTTACCCTCGCCGTAAAAATTTGATGCAGTCAACAAGAGAAAATCTTTTGCTCTTGTCATTCCTACATAAAAAAGTCGACGCTCTTCTTCAAGATGAAAATCACCGATGGGTAAAATCTCTTTAATAAGCTCTTGAGGAATTGGAATTTGTTCAGTTCTTTCACGTGTTGGAAAGCGGCCAACGACCAGATTCACCAAAAATACGGCGGGGAATTCGAGGCCCTTACTTGAGTGAATAGTTAGAATATTGACGGCATTATTTTCGGTCCAATCGATATCAGCGGCCAATGGGCTTTCTCCCATTTGCATGGAAAGGTCAATCCAGTCAACGACGGAAAATACAGATGCATCCGCATTCTCGACTTCAAAAGTTTTTAATTTATCAAAAAATCTGGCAATATTTTGGGATTTTTTTTCATCTTTGATACTTTCAATATAGAGCATTTTTTTAAGCATTCCGGTGTCTTTTAGAAAATAATAAAGAATTTGACCGGCTGTTTCTTTTGGCACTAATTTTAGATGGCGTTTTATCATCCTTACAACATATGTGACTTTCTCTTTCGCCTTGTCGTTAAGAAATGTTTCGTCTATGTGTTCAAGTGTTTCAAAAAGATCCATATTCCTTTTTCTGGCAAAATTTAAGATTGCCGCAATATCCCGCGCCTCAAAATTGAAGTTTGATATCGATAAGACTCTGTATAATGAGGCCGAATCTTCAAAATCGTAAAGCACTTTAAGATAAGCTATTAGATCCTTTATTTCTTCCTGATGAAACAACTGACCAGGTCCCAAAAATTGATAGGGAATACGTGCACGTTCGAAAGCTCGTACAAATGGTTGTGAATGATCGTTGGCCCTGACCAAAATTGCAATATCTTTATAATCTAATTTTTTTTCCGAAATTAAAGTTTTAATTTTTCTAATTACTGATTCTGCTTCTTCTTCGACACGATTGTTATAAAGAAAATCAATTTTTTCTCCATTTAATTTTCGCATGGATATTAATTTCTTATCAATTTTTTCTTTAACCTCAAGTCTGTCAGGATTATTGCTTTGTATAAGTTTATAGGATTTATCAAGAATTTCTTTAGTTGATCTATAATTTTTTGTAAGAGTAATTATCTTGGCCTTTTTAAAATGTTTTTTAAATTGAATTATGTTTGAAACAGCCGCCCCTCGGAAGCGGTATATAGCCTGATCGTCGTCCCCAACAATCATTATATTTTGATTTTTTCCAGCAAGAAGTATTGCCAGTTCGTTTTGTGCAAAATTAGTATCTTGAAATTCATCAACCAAAATATATTTAAACTTTTCTTGATATGATTTAAGAATATTTTCTCTGATTCTTAGAAGCTTAAGAGAATTATTTATCAAATCTGAAAAATCCATCAATCCTTCTTTTATTTTTATCTCTTCATATTTTTTATAAGCATTTGCCAACTCTTCGGTCTTTTTTATTTCTTCTTTATCGATATTTTTTGCTTTTAATTTTTTTGCATATTCAAGGTATTCCTGAAAACTTATGTCCTCATCTTTCAAACGATTGAAATGCTGAAGAAGACCCTGTAAGAATTTATAAGGATTTCCCAGGGGTCTGAAGTAATCGAGTTCAAATTGGAAAAGATTTTTTCTCAAAGTCAAAATTGCTTCTGCTTCTGTGAGAAGCTTATACGAAGGATTAAGTCCTATATGAATTGATTCAGCGCGCAAAACCCGATCGCAAAAAGAATGAAAAGTTGAAATCCACATTTGCGTATATCCGTATGGCATAACTTTATCAACTCTTTCTTCCATTTCTTGGCTCGCTTTCTCAGTAAAAGTTAGAGCGAGAATTTCCGAAGGGTTAATATTTTTTTCAAGTATTAAATACTTTATTCTTTCCGTGATAACTGTGGTTTTTCCGGTTCCGGCTCCGGCGATAACAAGAAGAGGACCATTGCCATATCTGACAGCCAGAGACTGTTCTTTATTAAGTGTTATTTCCATCAAGGTATTTTAGCACAAAAAAACCATCCATTAGATAAATGTTTATCTAATAGATTTAGATTATTCAACTACAACCGTCCCTTTATTATTTGGATTTAGGTGGTCATGGTATGTGTAGGTGCCTGGCTTGTCGAAAACAAGCTGAACCGATGATCCCTTTTCAAAACCTCCCAAATTAAGAGGCGGGTATTTCTGATGGGTTGGGTGATCATCCGACGCAATTGCAACGGTCTTATCACTCGAACTTGTCCAAAGTACTCTTGTCCCTGTTTTGATAGTAACTTTGTTTGGTTCAAAGCCTGAATCGGTTGCATTAATTGTCATGATTTTCTCATTATTTACAGTTGTAATTTCACCTGCTTTAGGCTGTTGTTGGGTTTGTTGTTGAGTTGAAGTATTGGTATTTGATTCTGGAGAAGTTTTCTTATTAAAAAAACTTCCGCCGACTACAATTACTACTCCTGCAATAAGTAAAACAACGATAATTGTAACTAATGTTTTATTGTTCATCTATATCACCCCCCTTCTTTATTTCTGATAATTTTTTAACTACATTTTCTTCTAGATTTCCTGCAGACTGAAGTTTTTGTCCAAGTTTAAGAAAACCACCAGTGACATTATTAAATTGCGAGGATGCATTATTAATATGCTTACCAAGCACTCCGATATTCTCCTCAACTTTATCGTAGTCAATTTGAAGGGCTCGAAGAAGTCTAAATATCTGTTTTGATTGAGCTTCAATTTTTCTTCCTTCAAAAGAAAGCAGGATTGTCTGAAGATGAGTGTATAAAGTATTTGGCGAAACGACATAGACACGTGATTTACGTGCATAATCAATAATTTCGGTCATGTTCACTAATTCGTAGAATACAGTTTCGCTCGGAACATACATCAGGGCAAAATCCATAGTTCCTTCATCCGGCAAAATATATTTTTTGGATATCGCATCGATATGTCTTTTGATATCTCTTATGAATTCCTTTTTTGCTTCGTTCTTTTCTTTTTCATTTTGCGATTTTGTCATTTTTTGGAAGTTTTCCATGGGAAATTTTGAGTCAATTGGAAGAATTCCCGCATCGGTTTTTATAGCAGCATCAACTCGTTCACCTGATTTGAATTGATATTGAAGATGGAAACTGTTTTTTGGAAACATCTGGGTTATTAGATCTTTCAGCACTTGTTCTCCAATATTCCCGCGGAGCTTCGGGCTTTTAAGAAAATCTTGAAGTTCTTTCATGTTCCTTCCTATTTCACTCATCTGACCAACCTCCTTACCTACGTCCCGTATTACAGTCGCAGCCTTATCGAGCCGTTCGTTAAGCTGTTTTGAATTTTCCTGTAGGGTCTTTACCATGTTGTTGGAACTACTTTTTAGGGCCTCATTTATGGTTTTATTAGTTGATTCCAGAGAAGATTGCATGCTTTTGAGCCATTCAAGAAGCGCTTCATTTTCCTGGGGCTTTTTAAGTTCGGAGAATCTCTTGTTGATAAAATAAAGTAAAATTATAAATCCTATTACAGCTAAAATTATCGCAGTGGTTAATTGAGATTGCACAGTAATTTATTTTATCACAAAATGGTGATCAATCGAAGTAAAGTTCCGGATCTGCTGAGATTTTTTGCCAATCGACAGATTTATGGTTGAAAAAGCCTGCCATTGCAATCATAGCAGCATTATCGGTGCACAATCTTTTCGGTGGGACGAAAAGCTTGATTGATGATTGACTATTGACTATTGACGATTTAAATTCATCTCTTAATTTTTGATTTGCGGCTACACCACCACCTAGTAAAATAGATTTGACTTTATATTCACGAGCGGCATTTATAGTTTTTTCTACTAAAACATCGATAACTGCTTGTTGAACAGAGGCTGAAATATCTGCAATTATTTGATCGTCAAGTTTTTTCATTGTTTTAAACTTACTAAAAACTGCAGTTTTAAGTCCTGAAAATGAAAAATCAAAATCTCCCGAGTCAATCAAAGGCCTGGGAAACTTAAAAGCTTTCGGGTCGCCATCCAGAGATACTTTTTCAATCGAGGGTCCACCGGGATAGGGAAGATTAAGAAGTCTGCCAATTTTATCAAATGCCTCTCCTGCTGCATCATCACGGGTTCCGCCTAACCATTTTAGGTTTCCATGACCTTTCATAAGAACCAAATCAGTATGTCCACCCGAAACGACTAATGCAACCGCCGGAAATTCTATCTGTTTTTCATTTTTCGTTTTTTGCGCTTCATAAACAAAGTTTGCATAGATGTGGCCATAAAGGTGATTTACCGGAATTATTGGTTTTCTAAAGAGAAAGGAAAGTGTTTTAGCAGTCTCAACACCTACAAGAAGAGATCCTATAAGTCCGGGACCTACTGTAACGGCAATAGCATCAATATCGTCAATTGTTGAATTGTTACATTGCTCAATTGTTTCTTGAATAACCGGAATTATATATTTAATTTGTTCACGTGCTGCAATCTCAGGGATTATCCCCCCTGTCTTTTTATGAAGAAAAAGAGATGAAGAAATAATGTTTGCCAAAACTTTTACGTACTTTTTGTGGGGGAACGCTTCTATAACTGCTGCGCCTGTCTCATCGCAAGACGTTTCAATTCCCAAGATTTTCATATCTAACGCTATCTTTTTCTTTAAAATTGTATTTTTCTGCCAATCCTGCGTTTATCTCTAAAACTCTATCAGCCGGTACGGTCGGTTTGTAAATCGGAATACTTTCAAATTCTGTTTTTGGGGGAGAAATGTTTTTTAAAATAGTAACTATCTGATCATTACGAATATAAATAATATCGATAGGGAATTTCATTTTTTTCATCCAGAATGAATGGTAGTCTGCTTTATCAAAAATAAAAAGCATACCGTAATCTTGGGGAATGTTTTCATATTTTGATAGTCCAATTTGCTGGTCTTTAGGTTCCTTTACGACGTAAAGTTTAAATTTCTGGTTTCCTATGATGACTGTTGGTGTCTTTTGGAAGGGTGGGTTATTTTTGAAAATAGCTTGAAAGATTACCAATCCAAGTACAAGAACGAAAAGGACAGCAAGAATTATTAAAATTTTTTTCATTAAATTTTATTTAATAAGTTTTACCAATTGAGTTGTAGATTTATTTTTAATTCGCGACATAGCGTATCTGATTTTTGCCCCAACAAGCTTGGCCTGTCTTTTTTTATGTTCTATCATAGAGTCGTTTTTTATGGTCGCAATGACCCCGGGCTTTAATTGGCTTATTAGTTTATCATAATCGTCATCATTTTTCATATTTGGGAGTAAAATCACGTAATCTATATATTTTATAGACTGCAAAACATATGCTCTTTCAATCTGAGAATTTATCGGCCTTCCTTCTCCTTTGAGTTTTTTTACTTTTTCATTGCTTTCAAGAAGTACGAAAAGTATGTCTCCTTTCTTTTTAGAATTTTCCAAAAATTTTATATGTCCAATATGAACAATGTCAAAACAGCCACCGACCAGGACAATTTTTTTCCCCTGTTTTTTAAATTCTTTGCTTACCTTGATTGCCTCTTTCGGTTTAATAATTCGATTCATAATTTCCAAATCCTAATTTCTAATTTCTAAACAAATCTCAATTTTTAAATATCAAAATTTCAAAACCATCACTCTTTGGTTCCGTGAAGATATACTGCAGCCCAAGGGCGGTAGTTTGAGACAAATTTATCTGAAATAACGACTTTATTATCTTTGATAACTTCTCTTGTGAAATAAACACTCGCGCCCCACGCAGCAAAATCTGCTTGTTTTACTATTCCTTTTTGAAGAGTTGGATCATCCTGGTGCACATCAGGAAGAGGAGGAGTTTGTTTGGTTATAACCGGTTTTCCTAGAATTACTTTTCTTCCATCCCGAGTTCCATATAGAGAAAAAGTTAATTTTAAAATACTCGGGTCTATAAAAGTCTGTATAAGTATATAGTTTCCAGTATCATTTTTAAACTTTAAGTCAACACTGGGAGAAAACACTGTAGCATCAATACCGGCAGGAGAATCTTGTTCGTAATAACCGACCCTATACGCATGAGCCTGTCTCTCTATGATCGGCAATCCTGCATCCAAAATTGCTCGGAAAAGAGTAGTTGATACTTGACAAACTCCTCCTCCGTCTCCGAGTACGGTTTTCCCGTTTAGAATAATGTATGCCTGCTGATAACCCGTAAATGCAGAGATATCACCCAGGGCTTTATTGAAAGAAAATACTTCATCAGGCGCAACAAGAATTCCATTTAGTCTGGTTGAGGCAAGAGTGACATTGAAGATTCTATTTGGAATTGAGTGCTGAAATAGAGAAGTTCCAACTCCAACAAGTTCTCTTATTCCAAGATCATTAGCGTCTTCTGTTGTAACTTTTGGTTTTAAAATTTTTATCGGAAGCACAATAGCCAAGGTTTGAGGTTGGGTAGAAGTTGCTGCAATCAGTAGTTTGTTCTCAATTTTTGCTTTAAGTTTTTCCATATCAACAGTTTTACCATCCTGAGATGGCTTAAAAACAGTAACCCTTCCATTCTGAAAATTAAATAATGAATCTACAGGGTCTACATGAATTCTTTTTATCATAGGTGAAATAATTCCCATAAGCTTTTCTTCAGAATAACGATACGAGGCAGGCAAATTCACCCTGTTTATATATGCCTGGATAATAAGGCTAATATTTGAGAAATTATTTTTAGATCTACCAATGCTTATTGTCTGAGTACTGATAAGATTTTCGTCATATCCGAGCTCAATTTCTTTGGCAGAAACTGTAGCAGTATCGCCGTCTGATAAGAATACAAATTTTGTTTCAGAGATCAGACTATTTTTGTCTCTGAAATGCTTCAATATCTCTTCCTCTTTTTTTCCTCCGAAATCAACTCCGTTTATGGCAACACCTGGATATACTTTATGATTGTAGATTTGTTTAAACAGAAGAAAAGAGAAGCTGATAAAGAGAAATAATCCTAAAAAAACACCAATAAAGAACCAAAAAATAACTCTTGTTATTTTAAGTATTTTTTTGATCCTAAGATCTTTCTTTTTCATTGATATGATATCTTTTTGGTATTATACTATATTCATGAATGAAAATACGATTTTTCAAGGTGCACAAAACCCCCAAATCTCTCAAAATCAGCCGCCAGCGCCACCCCCACTCCCACCTGAAGAGTATTATCCGCAAGAAGGTTCCAGGTTGGGAATGGCAATAAAGATAATTATAGGTGTAGTTGTAATCGCGGCCTTTATTTTTATTATCCTAAACTTCATTTTGCCACTTTTTAAAAAGGGTTCATCAGGTAAAGCTGAACTGACATATTGGGGTTTGTGGGAAGACAGTAATGTTATGCAGCCGATTATTGAAGATTTTAAAAAACAGAATCCAAATATTACGGTTAACTATATAAAGCAGGATGTTAAGCAATACAGACAAAAATTAAGTACAAGAATGAAAAACAGCACTGGACCGGATATATTTGCGTTTCATAATACCTGGATTCCAATGGTTTCTGAATTCCTGCTTCCCCTTCCGGACAATACAATCACAAAAAATGAATTTAAAAATTCTTTTTATGAAGTTAATGAAAAAGATTTGATTAAAAACGGTGCCATATATGGAATTCCAATAGGTATTGACACGCTCGCACTTTATATTAATTCTGATATATTTAAGGCAGCAGGTCTTAGTCCACCAAACAATTGGGAAGATTTTGGCAAAATTGCAAGGTCTTTGACTGTAGTAGATGAGACAGGAAGAATCAAGACTTCAGGAGCGGCATTAGGAGCATATGACAATATAACTCATGCATCTGATATAGTTTCATTGCTGCTAATTCAAAACGGAGCAGATATTAAAAATATGTCTTCGACTTCGGTAAATGCAAGCGATGCATTACAATTTTATACATCTTTTGCAATCGGAGATCAAAAGGTTTGGGATAGCACTTTAGATCCATCTATTCTTGCCTTTTCAAAAGGGAATTTAGCTATGTACTTTGGTTATTCCTGGGATTATTTTGCTATAAAAGCCATGAATCCCGAACTTGCCTTTGAAATATATCAAGTTCCACATTTGACTGGAGTAAATACAACCGTTGCCAGCTATTGGGCAGTTGGAGCTTCAGCCAAGAGCAAGTACCAAAAAGAAACACTTTTGTTCTTAAAATTTTTGGCAAAAGCAGAAACTATGGAGAAGCTATTTACTTTGGCATCTAAGACAAGGGCTTTTGGGGAGCCATATGCCAGAAAAGATCTAGCCCAGAAATTAAATGATAATCCGATAGTTTATCCCTTTATTTCTCAGGCAAAAGATACTCAATCTTCATTTTTCGCAAGCGATACCTATGATGATGGATTAAATTCTCAGATGAACGCTTATTTGGGCAATGCTGTACGTTCTATAATTTCAAATAACACATCTGCTGAGTCCGCTGTCACAACACTTGCCCAAGGGGTTTCTCAGGTGCTAAAACAGTATGGGCAATAAGGATGCAATCTTCAAAACTCTCGTATATAGTGATATTTTCGACTATCCTCTCAAAAAAAACGAAATTTACGAATTTCTAATCGGTAAAAAAAAAAGTCAGAATTCCTTTAATAAATTGTTGTATTCTACTGACTACAATGCTTTCTTAAAAGGCAATTATTATTGCCTTTTGGGCCGGGAAAGCATAATTAAAAAAAGAATTCAGAGAGAAAAAGAGAGTGAATCAAAATTAAAAATTGCCCAAAGCATCATAAAAAAAATTTCGTTTTTTCCAACCATTTTGCTTATTGGAATAAGTGGAGCACTTGCCATGAAAAATGCAGATAAAAATGATGATATTGACCTATTTATAATCACAAAAGAAAATACTTTATGGATCAGTAGAATATTTTTAATACTTATTTTAAAACTTATGGGAAGCTACCGGGAAAGAGAAGATAGCGATATAAATAATAAAATATGTCTTAATATGTTTGTTTCTAAAGATCAAATGACATTGAACAAGAAAAGACAAAACCTATATTCAGCACATGAGATCGTTCAGATGCTGCCAGTTTTTCAAAGAAACAATACTTATGAGCAGTTTTTAAAAGCAAATACTTGGATAGCTCGATTTTTACCCAATTCCTTAAAAGGAAAAAGAGTTGATGTTCCAAGTAAAAATGACTCTTTTATTACATTTCTTTTTGTTTCTGTTCTGCACTTACTGCATCTTGAATTTATATCAAAAAAAATCCAGCTTTATTTTATAAACAAACATAAAACCATCGAAACAATATCTGATACGCTTTTGGCGTTTCATCCAATAGATTATAATAAGCAGACAATCTTGCGTTTTGAAGAGAGACTTAAAATATATGAAAAAATTTAAAACAATTGTCTTAGGAGGGACATTTGACCATTTTCATAAAGGACACGAGAGCTTTTTGAAGCATGGTTTATCTATTAGCGGGAGATTAATCGTGGGAGTGACAAGTGATGCCTATGTCGGAAAAATCAAAAATAAAAAATCAAAAATAAAAAATATTGAATCTTATGGAGAAAGAAAAAAATCGGTTGAGAATTTCTTAAATAAAATCGCAGTGACTAAATTCGAAATTATTAGAATATATGATATGTTTGGCACGACTTTAGATAAGGATTTTTATGCAGATGCTATCTTAGTTTCTAAAAATACAAGAGCTGGCGCTGAAAAGATCAATGGTGAAAGAATAAAAAGAGGGTTGCACCAATTTAAAATAATAATTTCTCCTCAGATTTTGGCAGAAGATAAAAAACCAATCTCATCGTTTAGAATAAGAAATGGCGAAATAGACAGAAGGGGAAAGCTTTATGTAAAACCAACCTGGCTTAATAAAACCTTATTTCTTCCTCAGGATTTAAGAGATAAACTTAAAGATCCATGGGGAAAGCTAATTGTTCAGATTGATGAAAAGAAACTACCAAAAAATTTTGGACTAACTGCGGTCGGCGACGAAACAGCAAAAACCTTCAATAATATTGGAGTCAGACCAACCATTTCGATAATTGATTTTAAGGTTGCAAGAAAGAAGAAATTTTCCGATATTGCTGAACTCGGTTTCTCTGGAAAGGAAAAAATTATTGAGGCTGAAAGCCCCGCAGGTGCTATTACGGCCGAACTTTTTTTGGCAATTACTCAAATATTTCGAGAATTGAATAGTGATGAAAATTACATTATTAAAATAAAGGGAGAAGACGATCTTTCTGTACTGCCCCTTATTTTGGCGGCTCCTCTTAAGTTTTCAGTATTTTATGGGCAGCCAAATCAAGGAATTATTTACATTAAAATTGATGAAGAAATAAAAAACAAAGCGTATTCTCTTGTCTCAAAATTTATTACTAGAGGATATTGACAAAGCGCCAAATTTCCTATATATTGGCTTTGTTTTAAAGAAAATCATCCCTCAGTTTTTAAATATACCGAGGGATTTTGTTTTATAAGAAAAGATTATGACAGATAAAAAAATATACTTAACACGCGAGGGGCTTTCTGAGCTTAAGAAAGAATACGAGGAGCTTGCCAAAATTAAACGCCCTGATATTCTGACTCGTGTTTCTCAGGCAAGAGATATGGGGGATCTTTCAGAAAACGCTGAATATGTGGCAGCAAGGGAAGAGCTTTCTTTTATTGATGGAAGAATTGATGAACTCGAAGAGCTCCTAAGACAGGCAATTGTTATAGAAGAAAATCATAAAACAGGTAAAATAGTGAAATTAGGATCAACGGTTACCCTTAATATCAAAGGCAAGAAAGAAATTTTTACTGTGGTTGGCGAATGGGAAGCAGATCCCAAGGAGAAAAAAATATCTCATGAATCTCCTCTTGGGAAAGCTCTCATCGGTAAAAAAGTAGGTGAGAAGATTGAGGTAGAAGCCCCGGCAGGAAAAGTTGTTTACTCGATAGTTTCCGTTAAATAATCTTCAAACAGATTTAGAGAACAAAGATTGAATAATACTGAATGCCCTGTTTATATCCTTTTTCTCAAAAATTAGAGAGATTCCGGAAGCAGAAGTCTCAACTTTTATTATATTTATCCCTTCCCAGGCAATAGATTTTACAAAGAAATAAAGGATTCCTGGTGTTTTTATTGCCTCGTAGGGGAGCTTAATTGTAATTGATGATAAGTCTTTCAGTTTGAATTCTTGTGTTCCAAGACCTTTCGTTTCTTTAGAATCCAAATTAGAATGAACAATTATCTGCGGGGGAGTTTTGAAAACGTTGCCAGTAAAATATTTAGGCTTAATCTCTGAAGACACCCTCTTAAGCGCCATTATAATTGAAGAAATACTCACTTTTTTTACCAGCATTTCTTCTATCTCGGGTTTTATATAACGGGCGAGTGAAGAATTATTAATAATTCCTTTTGAAATTGCCTCGGTAAGATATCTGGATCTTTTTATAATTGTTTGTGTTGCCTCAGGTACAGTAATCATGTTAAAATTTTAACATATTTTATTAAATTTGTAAATATTTACTAAAAATTGACAAATATCTGTTTTTATATACAATTAAAGAATTCTTGTTTTATTTTAGGTATTAATCTACAATTATGACACAAAGACTAGAAAGGATAGCTATGGAAGCACCAGTCGGACCCGAGAATAATATCCAAAATGGATATGAACTAAGAGCATATAAGCCCGAAGAAGCCCAAAAAATATACGAAGAACTTGAAGTTCCGAATTGGGCACCTTGGCTTCGTGCAAATCCTGAAACTTTGGCAAAAAGAGCAGAAGTTTTTCCCGAGGGACAGCTTGCAATTTGGAAAGGTGAGCGTCCGATAGCAAGCATTTCACTTAATAGATTCAATTATGATGGGAATCCTGATAATCTACCGACTTGGGATGAATTGGCAGGAATTCCATCAACTTATGAAAAAACTTTTGTTCCTGATGGAAATGCAGTTGGAATGATGTCTATCAATATTCATCCAGAGTTTCAAGGGCAGGGTTTTACTCAAGATATCATTACTGCAGTAAAAACACTCAGAAGCACTATTGACATAAAGCATATAATGGGATCTTTTAGACCTAGTCAATTCGGTGACTATAGTCATGATAATCCTCGAGCGAATTTTACCCAATACTCACATTTAAAAAGACCTGATAATTTGCCTAAAGATGCGTGGTTAAGGGCACTTACTAGAAATGGAATGATGATTCTAAGAGTCGATGATTATGCGATGATGGTTCCAGATGTACCTATCGAACAATTTAACGAATACAGATCAACTTATACTCCTGATAAATGGCGACAGTTGCGGCCAAATGTTTGGAGATGCGGTCAGACCGGTGTTTGGATTGTTGGAGAAAATACAGCAACTTATGCTGAAGGAAATGTATGGGGAATCTTGGAAGATGAAAATGGTAAAGCCTCAAATCAACAGCATTAATTGATGACAGACTCAATAATGATTGAATCCGCAAAAAATATCTCAGGAAGCGATAAAGACCACTTTTTAGAGCAAGTAATTTCCGTTGAAAAAAGTGCATGGCCGTCGGAACTTCAGGCTACAAAGGAAAAATTTGCCTCGAGACTAAGAATTTTTCCGGATGGTTTTTTTGTTTTGAAATTTAGTGGGCAGATAAAAGGAGTAACTACATCTTTGATTACCACTTATGACCCTTCAGCTACTCGTACATGGGATGAAATAACCGATAACGGAATGATTGAAAAAACTCATGATTCTTCCGGAAATGCATTGTATGTCGTGTCAGTTGGAGTTTCGGCAGATGCCCAAGGACAGGGAATTGGAGGCAAGCTTGTTCAGTCTCAAATAGAGCTTACGAAGAAGTTGGGACTAAAATACCTTTATTTGGGAGCAAGAATTCCAGGTTTCGATCCGTACTGCAGACAAAATGGAGATATTTCTCCTGATGAATATTTGAAACTTAAAAATGAGAAAGGCGATACGTATGATCCTGAAATAAGATTTTATGAGAGACAAGGTTTTTATATTGCAAAAGTGATCCCCAATTTTGAACCCGATACCCAAAGCCGAAACTTCGGAATAGTAATGCTTTGGAAGAATCCGCAAATTTCTTCGTAATATTTTACTGCATTTTTAAATTTTAGGCTGTATAATAAGCTTATGTTTTGGGCGGATAAATTATTGGAAGGTCGAACCGGAGAGGAATGGATAAATGATGCCTGGACGCCATCGGGTATTGTCCACATGGGAGGTTTAAAGGGTCCTGTTATTCATGATGTTTTATTCAAAATTCTAAAGAAGAAAAACAGGAAAGTTAATTACACTTTCGGGTTCGACGACATGGATGCAATCGACGGACTTCCGGAACATCTCGAAAAAACTCATGGGAAATATATGGGAATTCCTATCTGTAATGCTCCAAGTCCCGATGGTAAGGGTTCATTCGGTGATTATTACGGCAACATGATGAGGGACCTATTTGATCGGCTCGATATTGATGCCGATATATATCTGGCCTCTGATTATTATAAAAAAGGAGTTTACAATAAAGCAATTGAATTTGTTTTAAATAATGCTGATGGAGTCCGTAAGGTATATGCCAATATGTACAAGAAAGAAATCCGCCAGCTGGCGGACTGGTACCCTCTTCAGATAGTTTGTCCCCATTGCGGGAAAGTTGGTACTACAGAGGTAACCAATTGGGATGGGAAAGAAGTTTCTTTTATCTGTAAGCCCGATAAAGTTAAATGGGCCAAAGGTTGTGAATTCACCGGAAAAATTTCTCCATATGATGGAAAGGCCACGATGCCTTTTAAGGTTGAGTGGGCGGCAAAATGGTGGACATTTGGTGTCACCATTGAGGCAGCCGGCAAAGATCATGCTTCAGCAGGCGGTACGTATGATGTGGCAAGAAAGATTTGCAAAGATGTTTTCGGCAAAGAGCCTCCTCTTGCTCTCCCCTACGAATTTTTTCTTTATGACGGCAGGAAAATGTCCTCATCAAAAGGATTGGGGCTTACCGGAGAAGAGCTTCTCGAAGTTTTACCGCCTCAATTAATCCGGTTTCTTATGATCAAAACGCCTCCGAATCAGGCAATTGAATTTAATCCAAATCAAACAGATGTTATTCCAAAACTGTATGATGACTATCAAAAAGCAGCGCAGTCAAACGAGGATTATCTTAGGCGATCTTATATTTTTTCCCAGATAAACACTGACTTAAAACCTCCCAAATTACGATTTAATATTCTTACTCAATGGGTACAAATGCCCAATATGGAAGACCAGATTAAAAAAGAAAATCTTGAAGAATGGACAAATTATGTAAAAGTCTGGCTTAAAAAATATGCATCCGATGAGGTTAAGTTTGAGATCAAAGAAAAAATTCCAGAAGATGTTGCAAAATTAGGCGTCAAACAAAAAGAGTTTCTTGGAAAAGTTTCCAGAGAGCTTGAAAAAGAATGGGGCGCTGAAGAATTTCAGAGGCAGCTTTATGAATGGGCAAAAGAGATAAATCTTTCCTCCAATGAGGCATTTCAGGCTCTTTATATTTCTATCATTGGGAAAGACCACGGGCCAAAAGCAGCATGGCTGATTTTGGAGAATAAGAATCTGGTAAAGAAACGCTTTGAAGAGATCGCCTCTGCTTAATGAATAAACTTCTTATTGCGACAAGAAATCAAGGTAAGCTGAAAGAAATTTCGCAATTTCTATCAGACTTACCGATAAAGACACTTTCCTTATCGGATATGGGCATTGAAGACGAATTTGAGGAAAAGGGAAAAACATATAAAGAAAATTCACGAAATAAGGCAATTTTTTATGCCAAAAAATCCGCAATTGCGGCAATTGCGGATGACGGAGGAATAGAAATTACGGCACTAGGAGGGGGGCCCGGTGTAAAAAGCAGGCGATGGATTGGAAAAAATTCCACTGATGAAAAAATAATCGATCACATGAAAAAACTCTCATTGAAAATTTCCGATAATAAAAGAGAAGCATTCTTCAAAACCGTTATTTCTTTTGCACTGCCCAACGGTCAGGTTTGGAGTTCATATGGCCAGGTCAAGGGAATCATTGCCAAAAAACCGCATCTTAAATTACTCAAAGGATACCCATACCGCAGTTTTTTTTATCTTCCTAAAATTAGAAAATATTATCATGAAAACGATCTAACCGCTGATGAGCAAAAGTTGTATAATCATAGATATAAAGCAATCCAGAAGCTAAAACCGATAATAACAAGAGAATTAATAATCAGGATTTAGGATGTGAATTTATGCTAGATATCAAATTTATTAGGGAAAACGGGGAGACTGTGCAAAAGGGAATCAGAAATAAAGGTTCTGATGTTGATATAAAACATATTCTAGAAACTGATAGCAAGCAAAAAGAACTTTCCTTATCCGTACAAAAATTAAGAGAAGAAAGAAATGTTGCGGCAAGAGAGAAAAATATTGAAAAAGGAAAAAAGATCAAAGAAAAACTAGAAAAAGAAGAACATGAATTAAGATCTCTCGAAGACCGAATAAAAGAGCTATTGCTGAAAATTCCCAATTTACCTCTTAAGGATGTACCCATCGGTGACGAATCAAGAAATGAAGTCATTAAGAAAGTAGGGGAGATTAAAAAATTTGACTTTGAACCGCGAGACCATTTAACTCTTGGAGAATCATTAGATATTATTGATGTAACAAAAGCTGCAAAAGTCTCAGGCAGTCGATTCGGATATCTTAAAAATGAAGCCGTTCTTCTTGAGTTTGGTCTAGTTCAATTTGTGATGGAAAAACTAAGAGATGAAGGATTTATTCCTCTTATTCCACCAGTTCTAATAAAAAGAGAGATTACAGAAGGGCTTGGTTATTGGCAGCAAGGAGGGAATGAAAATTATTATTTTGTCAGAGATTATGAACTCTCAGAAAACGAACAAGTTAAATCCTTAGATCTATATCTTGCAGGTACGGGGGAGCATTCAGTAGTCCCCATGCACAAGGATGAAATCTTTTCTGAAAAAGATTTACCTAAAAGATATGTAATATTTTCTTCATGTTTCAGAAGAGAAGCAGGGACCTACGGAAAAGATACGAGAGGAATATTCAGGGTCCATCAGTTTGATAAAATTGAAATGGTTTCATTTGTAAAACCTGAAGATGACAGAAAGGAGCGAGAAAAATTACAAGCACTCGTTGAAAGCATGATGCAGGATTTGGGCCTTTCTTATCAATTGGTGAGACTGGCGACAGGCGACTTGAGTTTTCCCTCTGCAGAAACTATTGATGTAGAAACATGGATCCCTTCACAAAAAAGATACAGAGAAACTCATTCTATTTCAACAACTACTGATTTTCAGGCAAGAAGATTAAATATTAAGGTACAAGATAAAAGTGAGAAAAAATTTGTGCATATTTTAAACGGTACAGCTTTTGCAATTGGCAGGACTATAATTGCTATTCTTGAAAATTATCAAGAAAAAGATGGAAGCGTAATGGTCCCAAAAATTTTACAAAAATATATCGGAAAAACAGTAATAAAACCCAAAAAATAAGATTGTGATTTTTGCCGTCATTTCAACCTAAAATCATCATTTTGAAGCAAGGTATTTTACTTGACAAATTTTTTAAAATTATTCACGATTAAATTAATATTTTTCTAAAAAGGAGGTGATCCGTAACATGGCAAAGAAAAAAAAGAAGAAGAAGAAGTAATTGGTAGGCTATTTGGAGCATTACCAATTGATCAGTTGGTAATCCCCTCTTTCCAAAAGAAGGAGGGGATTTTTTTTGAGGCTGATTTATGGTAAGATTATCTGTATGTTAAATCCATTTAATAAATTTTTTGATTCGAATGAAAAAGAGATCAATAAACTTAGGCCAATTGTCGATGAAATAAATAGTTTTGAGGAAAAAGCCAAAAAACTAAAAGACGAATCATTCCCCAAAAAAACAAAGGAATTAGAAGAAATAATTTCAGACGGTGAACCGCTCGAGCTCGTTTTGCCTCAGGCATTCGCGCTTGTCCGGGAAGCGGCAAGAAGAACTATTGGCCAACGTCATTTTGATGTTCAGCTTATGGCAGGAATTGTTTTGGCAAGTGGCAAGATCGCCGAACAAAAAACAGGTGAAGGAAAGACCTTGTCTGCCGTGCCTGCGCTTTATCTCAACAGTCTGACAGGCAAAAATGTGCATCTTGTTACAGTGAATGATTATCTAGCAAGGCGTGATGCCGGTTGGATGGGGCCAATTTTTCATCTCTTAGGTCTTAAGGTTTCGTCTTTAATTAATGAGCAATCATTTATATATGATCCCAGCTTTTTGGATAAGGACACATGGGATTTTCGCTTGGCACACCTAAAACCCGTAAGCAGAAAAGAAGCTTATGAAGCGGATGTGGTATATGGCATAAACTCAGAATTCGGTTTTGATTATTTGCGTGATAATATGGCTCAAGATATTAATGGTCTCGTACAAAAGGGCCATCATTTTGCAATTGTCGATGAGGTTGATTCAGTTCTCATCGATGAAGCAAGAACTCCACATATAATCTCAGCGCCCGATGAGGCGCCAGCTCAGAAATATTTTGAATACGCAAAGATCGTAGAAAAACTGACTCCGGATCTTGACTACAAAATAGATGAGAAACTTCGAACCGCTCATCTTACAGATCACGGGATAAGTAAAATTGAGAAACTTTATGGAGTCTCAAATATTTACGAAAAAGATTTTGATACTGTTTATCATTTGGAGGCAGCGCTTAAGGCAAGAACGTTATTCCATAAAGAAAAAGATTATATTGTCAAAGAAAATGAAGTCATTCTGGTAGATGAGTTTACAGGAAGACTTATGATGGGAAGAAGATTATCCGAAGGACTACATCAGGCAATTGAAGCCAAAGAAGGAGTCCCTGTTCAAAAAGAATCGAAGATTCTAGCGACTGTTTCTCTTCAGAATTATTTCCGTATGTATGAAAAACTTGCAGGAATGACAGGAACCGCCGTAACAGAAGCAGAAGAATTTCACAAAATCTACAAACTCGATGTCGTCGTAATTCCTACAAACAAGCCAATGGTAAGAGAGGATCAGTCAGATGTTGTCTATAAAACAGGAAGAGCAAAACTATCCGCAGTTGCGGCAGAAATTGAAACGGCATATAAAAAGGGACAGCCGGTTTTGGTGGGAACTACATCGATTGATAAAAACGAAATCATCTCACAGCTTTTGAGAAGAAAAGGCATAAAGCACGAAGTTTTAAATGCCAAAAATCATGAAAGGGAAGCAGAAATTATCGCTAAAGCGGGAGAAAAAGGAGCTATAACGGTTGCGACAAATATGGCAGGAAGAGGGGTTGATATTGTTTTAGGAGGAGATGCTCCAAAGAATAAAGACGGTCAGGAAAAAAGAGATTCTTCCCAGTGGAAGATATGGGAGAAAAAGCACGAAGAACTTATTGATCTGGGTGGATTATATGTAATCGGAACTGAAAGGCATGAATCTCGAAGAATCGACAATCAGTTGCGGGGAAGATCAGGACGTCAGGGAGATCCTGGAAAATCACTTTTCTTTGTCGCCTTGGATGATGAAATAATGAGGCTTTTTGGAGGAGAGACAATTGCGGGAATAATGACCAGATTCAATATGCCAGAGGATGTTCCTCTTCAGCACGGAATTGTTTCCCGCGCTATCGAACAGGCACAAAGTAAGGTTGAGCGGTTTAATTTTGATATCAGAAAACATCTGGTTGAATATGATGATGTACTAAATAAGCAGAGAGAAATAGTCTACAAGAGACGAAGGAAAATTTTGGAAGTCTCTTCGGAGAGTAAAGATCTTAAAGATGAAATTTTGGAAAAAATTGACAGTCTTATTTCCATGATCGTTAATGCGCAAGTTTCCGAAGTAACAGACGGGCAGGAGTCAATAAATGAGGAAATAATTCAAGAGTTCGCAACGATCATTCCCTTCGACGATGAATCAAAAAAACATCTTGTCAAACAGCTGGAGCAATTTTTAACTTCAGATGAAAAAATAAACTTTTTATCATCTTTGGCAAAGGATATTTATAAAAATCGTGAAGAACAAATTGGAGCTGAACTTACCAGACAGGTGGAAAAATTTGTAATGCTTTCAGTGATTGACAATCTTTGGATAGACCACCTGGATGCAATCGAGAATCTTCGTTCAGGAATAGGGCTTCGGGGTTACGGACAAAGAGATCCGCTGGTTGAATATAAGAACGAAGCCTTTGATATGTTTGAAAAATTGATAGCAGGAATAGATGATGGGATTGTGCATAGAATCTATAAAATTCAGGTTGAGCAAAGACAAGCCCCTGTTGCGCACCACCACCATCATGTCACAACTCAGGCAGCAGGCGAAACAACTGTTTCTAAACAATTGGAGTCACGAGAGGTAAGTAAGAATCAATCAAGCAATAATAAGTCAAATAACGAAGGACAAATAGCTAATAAGCCCAAAAAGCTGGGCCGTAATGGCCCATGCTGGTGCGGAGCGAAAAAATCGGACGGAACCCCAATTAAATATAAACATTGTCATTATCCTAATTGATAAATTATAAAAACTAGCGGAGCCCTTCCAGGTTTGCTCTTTGAGCCGTGAACGAATAGTTCTCAAAAGGCGAAAAGTAAAAACAGGAGGGCGGTTCCGGGAAAAAGTACAAACGGTGTCATTATCCGACCACTTCAGCGTGATTTAACAATCTAAACTGTAAATTGAACTACCTCAAAATAAACAGTCTAGGCCGAGTCTATGCAGAATTATCCTTAACAGTCTGTTATTATTAATCTATGATCGATTCCTCTTCTCTTAGAGTCAAGGAGAATTATTCTGCGACTAAGTCAGTTATCTTAATATCAACCTTATTACTAGCAAATCTTATCACCATTGGCCTTTTTATTCAGAATCAGGGTTCTATCATGCAAGTTCTTTGGACCTATTGGCTGCAGAGTGTCATTATAGGAGCAGTAAATGTAATTCGAATTCTAAATTCTCCTTTAGATAAATTTATTGAAGATGTTCAAGTCGGCGCACAAGCAGCATATCCACTTTCGAGCGTACATAGACTATTTATGGCTTTATTTTTTATTATCCATTACGGAGGATTTCATTTTATATATATGTTCTTTCTTTTTGCTTTCAGTCTGTCAAGCGTACCCATCACTATTAATGGGGATTATGTGGGAACAATTACTTTAGGAGGAAATATCAGTTCCTTATCAATTCTTATAAGCGGATTTTTTTTCGCAATCCATCATGGCTTATCTTACCTTTCAGAAAAAAATCAATTAAAGAGGGAGCCTGCAGTAATTAAACTCAGTCTTATCATGGGTCGTCCTTATGCGAGAATTATTCCGATGCAAATTATTATAATTTTTGCTCCGATAATCGCTTTATACTACGGAAGTAATTTAATTTTTGTAGTATTTATGGTTCTTAAAACGTTTATTGACATTATCGCTTACCAAAAAGGCCTAAGTCACCCCAAAGTCCCAAATAATGATATATCTCAAACTAATCAAGTAAGACAAGCGTTAAACTCGCCTTGACCAATCCAAGTGACAATTGGACTTGATTGTTTATATGAAATTCTATTAAGACAGCTTTCAAAAAATGCCACTTGAATAGCAATTTGGACTGACTCATAAAATATAAGTTAAGAGAGTTTAAACATTGGGTGTAATTACATTATTGATATAATAAAACTATTATTTTAATGAGCACTCTAATCTTTGACCAGCTTTTCCTTTTGAACTTCTCTAAAAGTTTACTACTTCTACCATACTTCCTCTTTGCAATATTTGTTGCCTTCTACATTCCTGGCGATTTAATTCTTGGTAAAATAAAACAAAATTTACCTACTTTTTTTGAAAGGATTGTAGCATGTTTTATAGTCGGTTTTACGTTATGGGCATATCAAGGAGTAGTATTTGGCTATCTAAATGCAAGATATCTAACATACGCATATCTTGGGTTATGTATATTCCTTTGGGCAAAAAACAGACTTAATATTAAAACTATTCAAAAAATTTTCAAAATACCAGCAATATGCTTTCCGAAGAACAAACTTTCTTATATACTGCTTTTTATTTTTGTAGTCGGAATTTTCGGGCAGGTGCAAAAATTTTGGGTAGCAGGCAATTTAGCTTCTGATGGAATCCATATATTTGCAGCAGCAGGAGATGATGCCTTATGGCATACTGCTTTAATATCTCAGTTAGCCAGGCGTTTTCCTCCTTTTCAGCCTGGACTTGTAAATGAGATTGTACATAATTACCATTACTGGTCCAATTTAGTAATTGCTGAGCTAGTAAGAGTTTTTCACTTACCAATATTGCAAACGCAATATCAATACATGTACTTACTGATGTCACTTCTTTTAGGAGGTGTTGCTTATACTCTAGCAAAAAAGCTGAATTTTTCAGGCTATGGAGTAATACTTTTAGTATATTTACAATACTTTTCCTCAGATATTCTCTATCTGTTCACTTTTGTCACTGCTCGTACTTTTAATTTTAGTATAGGTGCTTTAGAAGGAGGAGTAGAGTTTCTAGAAAATCCCCCACGTGCGTTTTCTATTGTTATAGCTCTTTGTGGCATACTCTTTTTAAAACTTTGGTTGCAAGATAAAAAATTACGTACTGGTATTATAACAGCTTTACTATTTGGTTCTATAATAGGGTTTAAGGCACACACTGCAATCCCTGTTTATATTGGCATAGCTATCCTATCGCTTCTTTTAATAATAAAAAGGGAAATAAAAATGTTGTTGATGCCCATACTGACAGCTGTTTTAGCCCTTTTTGTATATCTGCCTGTTAATATAAGTTCTGGAAAGTTGATTTTAACTCCATTTTGGATAACAAGAGATTTTGCTGTTCATCCAGATTTACATCTGAGTACTCTTGAACTTGCACGTCAAACTTATGCACTACATGCCAATTGGCTTCAAGCATTGCGTATGGATATAACTATGTTATTTCTCTTTCTTCTCTCTCAGTTTGGAATTAAAAATGTCGGTTGGATTCCAGTAGGAGGGATAATCAAAAAGCTTGGTTTACCTCTTTATCTTTTTCTCTATGCAGCAATGATTTCAGGTGTAATTTTAGGTACATTTTTCTATCAAGAAAGTGGTGGAGCAAATATCTTTAATTTTTTTCTTGCTTCAAGCCTTTTATTATCAATTCCTATGGCTTTTTTATTAGGCAGGTTATTAAATATAAACGTGTGGGTTCGTATACTACTGGTCTTCCTACTTCTAGCCGTAACTATACCAAGATGGATGCAAAGAAATCAAAGTTTTTTGTATTACTTTAAGTTAACGTCCCCAATAATTGATACGGATGAATTGAGAGCTATGGATTTTGTACGAAACAATACAGATTCTGAAGAGGTAGTGTTGGTATTTAATGAAGGCAGTTGGGATTCACGCTATCCTTATGTAAGCGCTTTTACGCAAAGAGATATGTATCTGTCAGGACAGTGGATATTAGAAAGCCATAATATTCTTGAGTTTAAAGACAGAGAGAAAGTTAGAAAGATTATTCTAGCTAGTAAAGATGTAAATCAAGTTAAAAAACTGTTGAAGGAAAACAACATAAGTATTTTATATTTTTATGGTAAACCAGTATTCAATGAAGGATTAAAAGAAATTAATTTAATAAAGATTTTTGAAAATGATACAACTACAATTTATCGCTTTAGTAACGATAACAATTAGTGCTTCATGTGACAATCTATTTAGGTAGTAGTACAAAAAATGCCACTGGCCGGATTAATAATCTCAGGATTTTTTCTTTGTTTTATAGGTGACGGCCATTGTGAAATTAAAGACCTTCTTCTCAACTATAATTAAACCGCCTTTTTTTATAATTTTTTCAAGTTTTTTGGCATTGAATGAGTGCAAATGCGCATGTTGCCAAACGCCTTTTCTCATATGAGTCCACCAGTACCATATCATTCTGAATAGAATATTTCCGCTGTCCATTTCAATAAGTGCTATTCCATTTGGAGCCATGACTCGTTTTATTTCACCAACTACCTTTTCAGGATTAGCCACATGTTCGAGCACTTCGCTACAGATAACAAGGTCAAACGTAGAGCTTGGAAGGGGAATATCGTGACCATCCGCAACAATCAAATTAAGCTTCTCATATTTTTTCTTTCCATACTTAATTGCATCTTCATAGGGATCAATTCCTGTACATTCTGCTTTTGGGAATTTTCTTGATACTTCATTTAAAAACCAGCCGCTTGCGCATCCGACATCGAGAATACTCTGTGGATAGTCTTCTATAAACGAAAGAATAGTTTTGAGCTTTCCCTTGTGCCAAGTTCGTTGTAAGATATTTTTCTTTACTCCTTTTTGATAATAGTCAGGCGGAACCTCTTTCCAGATATCCTGAAGAACCCTCTTGTATAAATTCACGTAAGTATTATAAGAAACAAGATCTCAAAATACCAGCTCAATAAATAATTTAATTATTTGCTACTTGACAAATGCAAGTCGTTTGCATATACTAATTGCAAATAAATCGCATTTATGCAAATCTTGCACGATTGTTCTAAAGAACTGAATAAATTAAACCTCAAAGCAACTCCTGCTCGTCTTGCTGTTTTAAGATTACTTGAGAATTCGAGAGAGCCAATAGATGTATCTTCCATTATTCGATTTCTCAAAAAAAATAAAGTTAAGGCAGACCCTGCTACAGTTTTTCGTATTGTAAATCTGTTAACTCAAAAAGGGGTATTAAAACAAGTCCGTTTTAACGAGGATAAGTTCAGATATGAATATGGTTTAAAAAACGAGCATCATCATCTTATCTGCCAAAGCTGCGGAGAGATAGAAGATATGTCTGACTGCCCGATCGATTCCTTGAAAAAAGAAATTCACAAGAAAAAAAAATTTATTATTAAAACTCACTCGCTTGAGTTTTTTGGAATATGCAAGAACTGTCAATCCTAGGCAATATTTTAATTTTTACATTTGTAGGAAGCCTTGGCGGACTTATCGGAGGAGTTATTCTTCTTGCAAAGGAACGGTTCGCCCTTCGGATATCCCACTTTCTCGCCTCTTTTGCAGCAGGCGTTCTTTTGGGAACCGCTTTTTTTGATTTGCTTCCAGAAGCACTTGTTGATGCAGAAAAGTTGGGCATAAATGTCTTTTTCTGGACATTAATAGGTATTATTTTTTTCTTTTTTACTGAAAGATTCATTCATTGGTTTCATCACCATGAAGAGTATCATAGCGAAAAAAGATCATCACAAAATACCGTGCCATTGATAATATTTGGAGATACAGTCCATAATTTTATTGATGGTGTAGTTATAGCTGCAACTTTTTTTATCTCTATTCCATTGGGGATAATTACAAGTCTTGCTGTTTTTGCCCACGAATTACCTCAGGAAATAGGAGATTTTGGGCTTCTTCTTCATAAGGGATTAAATAGAAAAAAAATAATTTTTGTTAATATCTTAAGCGCTTTGGCGTCATTTGCGGGTGCAATTTTGACTTATCTTGCAGGAAATGCACTTATAAATTATATTCCGATCTTTATATCAATTACCGCAGGGTTTTTTATATATATTGCCGCTTCAGATCTTATCCCTGAAATTCACCATGAGAAAAGAAAAGGCTATGCGGCAATTGAAAGCATTATGCTGCTTATCGGAGTTCTTATTGTCTGGGCATCCGTAACATTTTTAGTTGAATAAATAATAGGTTATTGACAAATTAGCCTGTCTGTAGCAGACTAGAATAGATGCCGAAAAAAGCAATTCATAAGCGAAGAGTTGTTAAAAAATCTCCTCCCAAGGAAGAACCACAGGAAAGTCAAGAAGATGTTACGACTAGTACAGTTGAAGAAGTCCAAGCGGTTGAAGAGAATCAACTTCAGACAGATCCAAGTCAATCATCAGATGTGAAGCCTCAGGCAAGCAATATGTCCTCTTCTCCTCAGAACATGCCAATGTCAGAGCCTGAGCCACAGGTTAATCAGCCAATAAGCGGTGAGGGTGGTTCTGAGGAAAAACAAGAAACAATAAGCGCCGAAGAATCACCAGGGGGAGAAGAAGAATCCAATGAACCAATTGTCGCGAAGGATGAATCTGGTGGAGGAAGAGGAATTTTAAAAACAATAGTCAGCATTATAAAATATCTTTTCATCTTCGCGTTAGGAGTTGCAGTTGGGGGTTTTATCGTATATCAAAATGGAGGAAATATTGACTTTCTGAATAAAGTGATACAAAAAGATGAATCTTCTCAGAAAGTCGAAGTTAAGCCAACAGCTGCTCCAACTGAAGAACCGGTAGATCTTACAAAATATTCAATAAAAGTTCTAAATGGTAGTGAAATACCCGGGGAAGCATCAAAACTAAAAGATTCGTTGGAAGAAGCAGGATTTAAGGTATCTTCCATTGGCAATGCTTCAGAATCATCATTCCTCAAGACTGTAATAATGGTTAAAGCTGATGTAGATGAAGCATTTCTTGAGAAACTCAAGGATGAACTTCTTAAATCTTATGAACTATCTGACACTGAAGAACTGGAAGACTCCGCAGAAGACGATATAGAAATTATAATCGGTACAGAACCTCAATAAGCTTCATCTGATATAATCATCCAATGGAAAGGGGAATTGATTATATTGGTGTCGGGATTGTTTTTTACTGTCACGATGGAAAAGGAAATTTCATCATGAGCAAAAGATCCAAAAACACTCGAGATGAGCATGGCAGATGGGATCCCGGTGGTGGTGGAATAGAACTTGGAGAAACAATTGACAGCGCCTTAACCCGAGAAATTAAAGAAGAATATTGTACAGATGTTAAAAGCTTCGAGTTTTTGGGCTTTAGAGATGTGCATAGAATTAATGAAAAAGGAGAAAAAACCCACTGGATGGTTTTCGATTTTAAAGTTTTGGTCGATAGAAAAAAGGTCAAAAACGGAGTTCCTGACGAACACGAAAAAATAGGATGGTTTAGATTAGATAATCTTCCAGAACCTGCCCACTCTCAATTTCCATTTTTTCTCAAAAAATACAAGACCAAGCTTTTAAAATAACTATTCGTATCTTAAAGCATCTATCGGAGAAAGCTTCGCGGCCCGCCTTGCTGGATAAAGACCAAATATTATTCCCACAAGAGATGAAACTCCAACAGCGATTATAATTGCAGGAGCGCTTACGATAAAAGGAATTTTAAAAATTAGAGATATCACAAGAGCACCTATTGTCCCAAGAATTATTCCTATAATGCCTCCAATAGATGTCATAACTACGGCTTCTATTAAAAATTGCGAGAGAATGTCACCTTGCTTTGCTCCTATTGCCTTTAAGAGTCCAATTTCTTTTGTGCGTTCAGTGACTGAAACAAGCATTATGTTCATTACGCCTATCCCTCCTACGACAAGAGAAATGCCTGAGATTGCCACAATCATTGCCGTCAAAAGCCCGGTCACTGTCTGAACGGTTGAAAGAATATCCTTTGCGCTCTGAATCTGAAAATCATTCTCGTCTCCTTCTTCAAGTCCGTGCCTGTCTCTTAAGAGATCCTCTACGTCCTTAAGTGTTTGATTGATGCTATTCTGATCATAGACGCTGACATCTATTTCCTGAAGTCTTTTTTCTCCCAATATTTGATCAGTTACTGCTCCTATAGGAATAAACAGTGCATTATTTATAAATCCTCCTGCCAATACACTTGTCGATTCGGTGACTCCGGTAATCCGAAATGTTCTGTTATTTATTCTGATAGTTTCTCCAACCGGTGAAGAGTCTTCGCCGAAAAACTTCTCTGCTGCATCAGTTCCAATTACCGCAACCCGCTCAGAAGCATTTTCCTGCTCTTCAGTAATAAAGCTTCCATCAGTCAGCTCAGGTTTGAAAATTTCAACAGCCTCATGAGTCGAACCATATATCAAAAGTTCTTCTTCCTGACCGTTGGCGCTGACAGTTTCTGATGCCATTGCAAAAGGGACAACGTATTTTATGTTCGTGAGAGAAGAGTCGTTTCTAATAGCCTCAACGTCTTCAAAGGTGAGAGTATTTGATCCTGCAAATGTGCTGATTTGATTTCCTCCGGGATTAATCTGAAAATAATCCGTGCCAAAAGAACTCAACTCATTGGTAATAAAAGCAACTGCACCCTGACCGATAGAGTAGATTAATATCACTGACGTTATACCTATTATGATTCCGAGCATGGTAAGAGAGGTTCTTAAAATATTAATTCTTAACGCCTGGAGCGCCGATTGAATAATTTCTTTGTATTCCATATTTATTTTTTGCCTTTTGTATCTGATAATACTTTCCCGTCCATAAGACGAATTATACGATTGGCAAAAGATGCTATATCTTTCTCATGGGTAATCACTACAATTGTTCTTCCTTCTCTATTCAATTTTGCTATGAATTTCATAATTTCATGTGATGTTTTACTATCAAGATTTCCAGTAGGCTCATCGGCTAAGATAATCGAAGGATCCATCACAAGTGCCCTTGCTATGGCGACTCTTTGAATTTGTCCCCCAGAAATACGATTAGACAAGTTATTTGCTTTATCCTCAATTCCTACAAGTTTTAATGCTTCATAAGCTCTTTTGTCTCGTTGCCTACCTGGAATTCCTGCATAGATCATGGGGCGCTCTACATTTTTAAGGACAGTAGTTCTTGGAAGTAAGTTAAAGGTTTGAAAAACAAATCCTATTTCTTTATTTCTTATTTCTGCAAGCTGATCTTCTGAGTAAGAGCTGATGTCTTTTCCCTTAAAAAAATATTTTCCGCCTGATAAGTTGTCTAAGGCTCCCATTATATGCATCAGCGTCGATTTTCCAGAACCTGAGGGACCCATTATCGCGACAAACTCTCCTTCCTTAATTTCTAATGAAATACTATTAAGAGCTTGATAAAATTCGTCTTCTGCTAGGGGATATTTCTTTATTACATTTTCAAGCTGTATAAGAGGAACATTGTTTGACATTTTAATTACCGAATAAGCCAGGTCTTTTAAGTTGCTCGTTAGAAAGAGCTGTAATAACATTTTGTCCCTCAGAAATTCCTTTTAATATTTGCGTTTTTTGTTCACCCTTTATACCGGTAACGATAGGGATATATTTTATCTCTCCTTTCCTGTCAGGGATCCTAACTGCCCTTCCTCCTTGATATGGCCTTACCGCAGAATTTGGAACAGAAAGTGCATTAGACACTTTATTGGTGATAATTGATATATCTGCCGCCATGCCCGAGCGAAGCTTCTCATCTGGTTTTAATATTTCTATATAAACGTTGTATCTGATAACTCCTTGGTCATCAGTTCCTATGCTATCCACTCTTCTTGCGATTCCTTTGTAAATCTTCTCAGTTGCATTTACGTCAATTTCTGCTTCCTGACCCTCTTTAACCTTGGTGATATCTGTTTCATTTAAAGAAACGACAGCTTCTGGGATTTTGAGGCTTGCGATAGTTAGAGCAGGCAATACGGTCGTAAGACCCGTAGGACTTTTTATTTCAACAGAACTTCCCGAGGTGATCGCAAGGTTTGCTATGCTACCACTAGAGGGTGCTTTAATCTGGGCATTTTGCGTGGCTTGATACAACAGCCAGGCAGATCCAGATTGCGCCTGAGCTTGTGAAACTTGAGTTTGTTGATCCTTGTATTTCTTTTCGGCAGCAAACCAATTGTCTCTTGCTATTTGAAATTCAGCTGCTTCTCTTTCTTTTTCTTTCGGGGCCCCATCTGGATTTTGATAAGTTGAATTGGTTGACAAGTCATAATAAGCTTTCCATTTTGTAAACATCTCAGATCTTAAAATAAAGGCTTGTGAATTTGCAGTATTTAAAGTTGTCTGAGTAGTAAGGTAATTTGAGTAAGCGGCCTTTTGCTCCTGTTCGGTTGCACTACTTTTTACAGTAAATAAATCTTGACCTTCGGAAATGTTCTGAGCGTTTTTAACCATTACATTTTCTACAACTCCGTTAGTGGGTGAGTAGACATCAACTCTTCCTGTTGCACTAATTTCTCCTGTTTCAGATACAACTTCAACAATCGTAGCTTTCTTTGCAGGTTCTGTCATATATTTATTGGGACCAAAACGGGCTGATATCTGTTTATATGCGATAAATAGGATAACTGTAGCTATTACGATTATGATAGTCTTTTGTCTGAAAGAAAGCTTTAGCAAGGGAGAGATAATTCTTTTGAATAAATTCATAAACTAATAAAACGGCGGAGCAGATACAGTTCTGATTATAGTACAGTTTGTGGCTCACTACAAGGCTAAAGTTACTTATTTATTACAATTTGGCCAAATACTAAGCTTATTTTGTGAAATCATAAATGCAGCTGTTCGTATAGATTCCTCCGAATTAAAACGAAGATCTGGGTTTGTATCGAGATCCATACTGTTTCTAGTCGATATCCATGATTGGTCGGAAAATTGAAACAAGCCCGCATAATTTCGATTGACTGCGCTGGAGTTTAGATTTGATTCACATTTGGCAATACGCTTTAATAGTTCTTTATCAACTTTGTAAACGGTACTGAATTTTATGAAAAAACTTTCCAATTCTTGCGAGGTTACCACTGTGGGAATTGGAGTCGGTATTGGAGTAGTAGTTGGTTTAGGAATTTTAGTGGGTTTTATGGTTGGCTTTAGTGTTGGGGCAGGAGTATTTGTGATATATTCCACTACAGGATTTAGGACTTTATTACTTGTCCTTGCGAATAATAGGCGTGAAACTCCCAAAATAAATATTACAAAAATTATAGCGGTTAAAATCCCGATTTTGATTTTCATAAGCCCAATACTACCACAATCTCATTTATAGTTCTAATTATGATTATTTGCTATTATTAAGATATGAAAAAAGAAGGCTTTAGAATTCCTTCTGTGTCTTATTTTGACTTCATCGCAAAACGAAGAAAAAAAGAAAATCTTGCCGTTATCTTTTTACTTTTAATTTTATTATCAATCTCTTTATTTTTCGTATTCAGGTGGGCAAGCGTTAATCAGGCCCCAAGTAAAAATGCCGAAGATAGAATTAACCGGACTATTTATCCAACTAAGTTTTTAAATTATAATTCGACTAAGGACATAATTGGATTTTTGCCCTCCTGGTCCATTGCCAAAAGAACTAGCGTAGATACCGCAAATTTTAGTCAGATAATATACTTTGGGGTGGGAGTAAATGAGGACGGAGAATTAGTTCAATATGATGAAAACGGAATTTCAGTAGCAGAATGGACTTATTTTAACTCCTCTTATTTTACGAAGATTAGAGCCGAGGCAAGAGAAAATGGAACAAAAATTTTACTCGCGATAAAATCTTTCGATAATACCACAATAGACAAAATTATAAGTAACGAAAATGCGACAAAAAATTTAATAAGGCAACTAGTAAATCTTATTAATAAGTATAACTTAGATGGAATAAATATTGATTTTGAATATATAACTGATGCCGATATAGAATTTCCAACTTCAAAATATCTTAATGGTTTTCTTGAAGAAATTTCCCAGAATTTAAAAAAAGAAAATCCGGAAATTATAATTTCAATTGACGTGAATGCAACAGCAGTTTTGACTGATAATGCTTTCAATATGACAAGAATAGGCAGGGCCGTTGATCAGGTAATTATCATGGCATACGATTACCGTCAACAAAATTCAATCTTTGCAGGCCCTGTAGCTCCTCTTTATGGCGAACAGAACGAACATAGTATTTGGGAGTCTGTCCATGCTTTAAATGGAAGAGTTGATAGTCAAAAAATTATTTTGGCGGTCCCTCTTTATGGTTATGAATGGCAGACAGTAACTGAAAGCAACAAATCCTCAGTAATTCCCCAAAGTGGCGCTCTTGCTACATATAAAAGAGTCAAGGAAATCTTGAAAGAAAGGGATGATGTTAAAAAACATTGGGACAATGTCGCCAAATCACCGTGGCTTTCCTTTAGTCAGTACGGTGAGATAAGGCAGATTTATTATGAGGATGAAAAATCCATTACGGAAAAGATAAAGTTTGCCAAAGAAAGAGCGCTTGGAGGAATCGCTTTTTGGGCACTGGGATATGAGGGGGACGATCAAGAAATTTTTGACATTGTAAAAAAAGAAATTAAAAATAAATGAATAAATGGGCAGGAACGTTATTTTTTTTAGCAATATTATTATCAGCAACGTTTTTGCTATTCTGGCAAGTATTTTTACAAAACAAAATTCCATTTTCTGCCAATCTTCTTTCTTCATTTTTCAGCCCCTGGTCGATTGAAAAATTTCCCGACTGGGAAACGGGAATTCCCAACAAACCTGTCGGAAAAGATGATCTTTGGATTTTCTATCCGCAGAGAACTTTCTCAAACACCCTTCTTAATAATTGGGAAATTCCTTTTTGGAATCCTTATTCTTTTTCTGGCAATTATCACCTGGGACTTTCGGAAACTGCCATATTTTATCCGCTAAATTTTTTATTTCTAATCTTTTCCCAGATTGATGCTTGGACATTTTTAATAATTATAGAACCTATTATTGCCGGAATCGGAATGTATTTGTTTTTAAAAACTACTTTGAGTGCCAGACCAGCAACTCTTGGCGCTTTGGCTTTTGCTTTTTCGGGAATTGTGATTGTTCGTTCTGTTGAGGGTTTAAGTGTAGGCCACACATTAATTTGGTTACCATACGTTTTTTGGGGAATAGAATCGTTTTTTAAAACAAAAAAATTGAGATTTTTGTGGATAATTCTTTTTTCTTTGTCATTTTCTCTTTTGGCGGGATGGTTTCAGTTCACATTTTATATTTTTATATTTTCATTAGGCTATACATTGTTGAAACTATTTTTTTATAAAGAAAAAAATATAAAAAGAAAATATCTAATCTTAATTCCCTTTTTTGTTTTTCCATTAATTACTCTTTCCCATATAACTCCCGCAGTTGAGACTCTTCTTGAGGCACCAAGGGTAGCTCTTGAAGGAAAGATTTTTTCCTATCAACATTTGATGCCGATCGAACATATATTTGCCCTTTTTATTCCTGATTTTTGGGGAAATCCTGCAGTTTATAATTATTTTGGTAAAAGTCCATATAAAGAAGCGGTTCTGTTTATCGGCGTAATTCCGTTGATTTTGTCATTCATCGCTTTTTTAAAACAAAAAGTCAAAGAAGAGTGGTTCTTTATCGCAAGTTTTTTGCTCTCATTTCTTATTGCAATTGATAATCCTGTCTCAAAACTTGCAGTTTCTCCTTCTATTCCGCTTTTGAGCTCATTTTTGCCTAACAGGATTTTTCTTATATCCACTTTTTCCTTTTCTGTTTTGGCAGCGTTCGGTTTTGATTTTCTCATTGGGGAAAAGAAAGTTGATGTTTTTAAAATTATCAAAAAGGCATTCTTTTTAACCAGCCTTTCAGTTCTTATTTTGTTTCTCTTCATCACGTTGCCGGTTATAAGAGACCCGGATATTTTGAATAAAGTTGACAGAACAGGAATCAATACAAGCTTTGAGGCAATAAGATTTAAAAATTCGATAATTCCCATGGCAACATTTTTTGTAGTATGGATTGCAATATATATTTTCAGAGATAAATATAAAAGCTGGCTTTTTTTCACTGCTATAACTTCGCTTTTGTTTTTTCAAAGTTTCCTTTTTGGCCAAAAATATATACCCTTTTCCCAAAGAGAATTTCTATATCCTCCACATCCGATATTTGAATTTCTTAAAGATCACCAAGGGCTCGATCGATTTATAAGTATTGGTAAAGGTCATATTGTTCCAAGCATCCCTTTGCAATTTGGGATATTTTCTCCCGAGGGAATTGGCTCCATGTATATTAGAAGATACGGAGAACTGGTCAGATATATGAAATTTGAAGATTTTGATATTCCGGAAAAAATTGCAATTGACTTAGAAATAAATCCGAATGAATTTTTCCAGGCAGATAATCAAAGACTTTATAGATTTCTCGAATTGACAGGCACAAAATTTATCGCTGTTGATAAAAAATCAAGAGAAGGGATAAAAAGAATTCCGCAAGATAAATTTAGTTTAATTTGGGAGAATAAAAACTGGGAAATATACCAATATAATAATTCAATGCTTAGATTTTTTACCACAGGCAGCTATAAAGTAATTTCAGATAATGAGAGTTTGTTAAGATATTTATTCAGTGATGAATTCAATCCAAATGAGGTAATTTTGGAGGAAAACCCTGGATTTGTCCCGAGTAATTATCAAGGAGAAGCAAAAATAATTAATTATTCTCCAAATAGCATATCGATTGATATTAAAACAGAAAATCCGACTCTTTTTTATCTTTCTGATAATTATTCCAATAAATTTAAGGTATTTATTGATGGCAGGGAAGGAAAGATTCTTCGCGCCAATTATACTTTCAGAGCCGTACCTATCGGCAAAGGCAATCACAGAGTTGAAATGATCTATAATACAGACAGTTTTTTTAGCAGTCTTAAGATTGCATCAATTACACTTGCAATATTTATTATCCTTACTTTACTGGCAATAAAGAAATATAAATTTAAATTCTAATTTACTATGCTTGAGAAGATCGATTATATTTTGGATAGAGTTACAATGTACAAACTTATCTTGTATGTTTTAACGTTTTTATTTGGAATTGCAATAATCTTGAGTTTCTTTGAAATAATTCATCTTAAAGTACACGAAATTATCTTCTCAGTAACTGTTCTTACCGTTGTATCTTATATTGCTAATAAAATATTTTCATTCATCCTCAAGGCAAGTACAAATTCAGATTCTATCTATATTACAGCTCTTATTCTTACTTTTTTGATTACTCCTGTTTTTTCAGTAAATGGGTTTATTTTCTTATCTTTTACTGCAACGCTGGCAATGCTTTCAAAATATATTCTCGCAATCGGGAAAAAACATATTTTTAACCCTGCTGCAATTTCTGTTGTCATAGCGGGAATTTTGACTAATCAATATGCAAGCTGGTGGATAGGTATTTCTGCGATGAGCCCGTTTCTGTTTATTGGAGGATTTTTAATTGTAAGGAAAATTAATCGAGAACTGATGGTTTTGAGCTTTTTTGTCTCTCTATTTCTAGCCTTAGCAATTTTTAGTTTCATTAATGCCGACAATTTTTTAACTAATTCCCAAAACATATTTTTCAATTCGGTTTTTTTATTCCTGGCTTTTATCATGCTCACAGAGCCTGCTACAACCCCTCCAACTAAAAAACTTCAGATAATTTATGGCGCGATCGTAGGATTTCTTTATATGCCCTATTTACATATTGGAAATATTTATTCTACGCCTGAACTGGCTTTGGTATTGGGGAACGTATTTTCATTTATAGTAAGCCCCAGATATAAACTTTTCTTGAAGCTTAAGGAAAAAATAAAGATAAGTCCCGAAGTAATTGATTTTTCATTTGTCCCAGACAAAAAATTCACTTTTATTCCGGGTCAATATATGGAATGGACCCTTCCTCACAAAAATATTGATGGTAGAGGGAATCGTAGATTTTTTACAATTGCCTCTTCTCCTGGGGAAAATTATATCCATCTTGGAGTGAAATTCAGTCAAGACGGAAGTAGCTTTAAGAGAGCGCTTTCCTCTATTGAAAAAACAGATACTATTGTAGCAAGTCAAATAGCAGGTGAATTTACTCTGCCACAGGATGCAAATCTGAAACTAGTTTTTATAGCAGGCGGAATAGGCATTACGCCATTTCGAAGCATAATTAAATTTCTTATTGATACGAACTCAAGACGTAGAATAACACTCTTTTATGCAAATAAAATATCTTCGGAGATAATGTACGAAGATGTCTTTGACAGAGCAGAATCTCAGCTTGGTATAAAAATCGTTTATACATTAACCGATACTGAAAATGTCCCCAAAGACTGGAAAGGAAAGATCGGAAGAATTGACGAAAATATGATAAAAAAAGAAGTCCCTGATTATAAGAACCATTATTTTTATTTATCGGGCCCTCATGAAATGATCAAATCATTCGAAAAAATATTAACCAATATGGGAATTGACAGAAAAATGATCAAGACTGATTATTTCCCGGGTTATACATAGGTTAATTGACAATTTTTTGCAATTTTGCTAAATTCCAAAAATGGTTCAAACAGAAATCGATCTACCCAGCAAGAAATTATGGCTCCCTGAAAATGGAGTAAATCAAGTCGAAGCGCCCCGTGGCAACGGCCACCCAGTTTTAATAGTTCCCCCAGTACTTCGTTCTGATAAAAATATGGGGAACATGAGAGATTGGCTTAGCAGTTATGGGTTTAAGGTTTTTGAATCGGGAATAGAAGATTCTCGAAAAAGAAATCCCAAAAATGATATTTTGGGAATTCTTTCAAGAATCGATAAAATTTTTGAGCAAACCGGACAAAAAATAACATTTGTAGGCTTAAGCCTTGGCGGAATTTACACTTTTGTAGCTGCAATGTATAGGCCTAAAAAGATTCAACGAGTAGTTCTTGTAGGTACTCCAATAAGAAAGCATGTTGCCGAGGCTGCAAAAGGACCATATAAGGAAATTGCTAGGACTATTATCGATGGAAACGCGTCTTATAATAGTTTCTTAAGCGCAATTCCTACAACTTCTATGCCATATGATTATGATTTAATCTGCATGTATTCAAAAGATGACGAAGCCTTCAATTGGAAGGACTGCTTTGATGAAAGGGCAAAATTATCAGTAGAAATTTCTGGTCAGCATCGAAGTCTTCATAAAAACCCGCAGGTATTTAATAATATCACGGAGATTTGTCAAACACCAGTTGACAAGGCAGCCTAAAAGGTATTTAATCAGGGTAGGAATTTATATTTTATGGCCCTAGCGCTTGCCGAAAGAGGCATTGCTGCTCAATCTGTACACGAAAACGGTCGAAAACCTTTGTTAAACGAGGCACGGGCGCTTGGGGAATTTTTAAACATTCGGTTTTATCCTGTTTATTACGGAATTGGCGTTCCTCACGATCATAAAAGCCCCGTACTTACAATTCCCGGTTTTACCGGAAGTGATTTAAGCCTTTTTGATCTCAATACTTTCCTGGGAAGAATAAATTACACTGTGTATAATTCGGAAATTATTTATCACAGAGACCCAGAGAGCGAAATTAAAAGACTATCTAAAAGAGTAAAAGAGATTCATAAACAAGAGGGACAGAAAGTCCATATAGTGGGTCATAGCTTAGGAGAGGTGGTAGGAAGAGGTATATGTCATTTAAATCCCAATGAAGTTGCAAGTTTTTCATCTCTTGGCGGGCCAATCGGTGATTTTGAAGAAGACGTTAATCCTCTGGTCTTGACTTGGGCAAGAATGATAGTGCCCTCTTTCAGCAATCCCGATGAACTTAAGCATAGAAGAGAACAATTATCTCTACCATTACCCGAAGGGATAAAGACAACCTATATCTATACAAAGGAAGATGGAGTTGCGCACTGGAGATCTACTGTTGATTCTAGTCCTCAAGCAAAAAATATAGAAGTGCCAGGTACCCACTCAGCGCTTGTTGCAAACCCTCATGCATATAAACATTTAGCAATTGCTTTATTTGCTGCTGCCTGATTGCTACAGAGAGTAGAGAAATTTCTTAAGATCTATCTTGCCTTTTTCGAATTTAATCCCTTCTTTCTCAAGCATTTCTTTTTGTTTTTTCATTCCTCCATGAGCATAGCCGGTTGCTAATTTTCCGTCAGATTTTACTACACGGTGACAGGGAACTTTGACAATATTTGTATTTCGATGAATTGCAAAACCTACATATCTTGGATTTTTGACTCCTGTGATCTTTGCAATTTGTTTATAAGTTGCGACTTTACCTCTAGAAATTTTCGAAACTGCATTGAAAATATTGGTAAAATCTGTCATTTCTTGTGTTTTAGATATTTTTCTTCAATTTTTTTAAGTTTATCTCCGACGGCTCTGTTTATATCTACGCCTGCAACTTGAGCAAGTTGAATAGTCGTAATGATGACATCTGCAAATTCTTGATAAATATTTCTTCTGTCAAATTTTTGAAGTTTTGCACGTCTTTGAAGCTTGAGAACGGACAAAATATCATTACATAGTTCTCCTACCTCTTCATTTAATTTGACGGTTTTGGTTAGTATCTCTTTTTCTGTTTGAGAATATAATTTATAGTGAGGTTTTGTTTTCTCATTAAGCAATTTTATTTTTTCCTGAAGAGCTTTAAGATTCATACTGTTATTGTAGCACAAATTCAATAGTGTAAATTTACACGGATTAGCAATGCTGATATTATAGAATTTAGATTCTAGATTATAATGGCAGACATTAGCAAAGTACCATATTCGAGAATTGAGATAAAGAAATATAAAGACATAATCTCTCCAGTTTTATATAATGAAATCTTAACTCTAGGGGAGAAATTAAAAAGGATTAAGATTGCCGTTGTAAACTCTACCGCATCAGGTGGCGGGGTAGCCGAGATTTTAAAAAGCCTTATTCCGATGTTTGAGAGTATTGGAATAAATATAGCCTGGTATGTTACCCGAACTGAGCCAAATTTTTTCTCCACAACCAAAAAATTGCATAATTTATTGCAGGGTCAGCAAGGAAAATTCTCAGACAAAGAACTGAAACAATATATAGACACCAATAAGCAAATTGCAGAACAGCTAAAGCAGCTTAATTCAGACGTCTTAATAATTAATGATCCACAGCCATTGTCAGCAGGTGCTGAGGTTTGCAAAAAATTTAAAACTGTATGGCACTGTCATGTGGATACTTCTTTTGTAAATGAATGGGCAAGAGCCATGATAGTTCCTTTTGTAAATAAATATTCAAGAGTTATATTTTCTTTATCGGAATATGAACTTGAAGGAATAAATAAAGATAAATTATTATTCTTCCCTCCGGCGATTGACCCGCTTTCCTTGAAAAACGTCATAATTAATAGAGATTTTGCTGAAAATATGTTAAGAAGATTTAAAATTGATCCTAGACGGCCAATTCTTGTTCAAATTTCGCGTTTTGACCATTGGAAAGATCCTTTGGGGGTAATTAAGTCATATCTTCAAGTAAGAAAACATTTTCCTGATTCTCAGTTAATTCTTACAGGGTCTCTTCCGGAAGATGATCCTGAAGCAATTCAAGTTATTCAAGAGATTAAAGATAAAACAATAAATGATGAGAATATATTTATACTTTCTGATAGAGATGGACTAGGTTCCATAGAGATTAATGCTTTACAGACTATTGCAGATGTAGTTATTCAAAAGTCAAAAAGAGAAGGCTTTGGCCTCACTGTAACTGAAGCAATGTGGAAAAAAAATCCTGTTGTAGGCGGTAAAACTGGGGGTATAAAAGTACAAATAGAGGATGGGATAAGCGGTTTTTTGGTGGAAACCATAGAGCAATGTACGAATGCAGTAATTACACTTCTTAAGGACGTTAATCTTAAAACTCGGATGGGTGAGAAAGCAAAAGAAAGCGTTCGGGAAAAATATCTAATGCCTAGACTTCTCAGAGACTACATGCTTATGCTTATTGGAATGACTTAATTTTTGGTTTGCAAATGAAGATTGCATAGCCTACAATTACTTCATGAAGGAGGTTGGATTTCAGGAATCTTGGAATAAAAAAAGAATACTTATTGCAAGTTTTTTAATAGCCGTTTTAATAGGTATTGGCTTAGAGTTAAAAGGGAATACGATTTCAAATTTTTTGAAAAACAAACCTTCTTTCTCAGCAATTAAGGGTGTAGCAACATATAAAAATCCAAATCAAAGGTCTGCCCCCGATATAGGCTCAGCAGTGTCACAAAAATTAGAGTCAATAAAACAGGACGCAGAGAATATTAACATTTCAGAAATTGCAACTTCAACGCCCCAGATCCAAAAAATAATAAACGATATAAAAAACTTACAAAATCTCCCCAGTAATCAATTAAAGGATGCATGTTTAAACATATGTAAGGGATTGTAGAATGAAAAAAATCGCAAAAATTTTCAAATTTTTAGGACCTGGATTCATAACCGGTGCATCTGATGATGATCCGTCGGGAATTGCCACTTATTCACAAACCGGTGCCACCTTTGGTTTTGCTCAAGCTTGGACTGCAATTTTTTCTTTTCCTCTTATGGTAGCTGTGCAGGAAATGTGTGGCAGAATTGGACTTGTAACAGGAAAAGGCCTTGCGGGAGTTATAAAGAGCTACTATTCCAAGTATGTGCTTTACGTTATGATTTCTTTGCTTCTTATTGCAAATACTATAAATATTGGAGCAGATCTTGGCGCAATGGCAGCTTCCGCACAACTTCTTCTTGGCCTACCTTTTATCTTTTGGCTGTTCGCAATGGTATTCATAACTCTTATTCTTGAGATTTTTGTTTCCTATAAAACTTATGCAAAATATTTAAAATATCTGGCATTCGTGCTTATATCTTATATAATTACTGCGTTTATTATAAAGATTGAATGGCTTGATGTTTTTAGTTCGACAATAATACCCCATATAGAATTTAATAAAATTTATCTTTTAAATATTGTAGCTATTTTAGGCACGACAATATCTCCATATCTCTTTTTCTGGCAGGCAGATGAAGAAGTTGAAGAAGAAATTTCGCGTGGGAAATTGCGCCAAATGGGAGCAGGTCAACCTAAAATAACACCAAAAGATATCTCAAGGCTAAGACTTGATACATTTGTCGGAATGTTTTTTTCAAATATTGTGATGTGGTTTATTATTATAACAACAGGAGCTACTCTTTTTTCCAGTAAAATTAACAATATTAAAAGTGCTTCTGATGCAGCTTTGGCTCTCAAGCCTTTGGCAGGCGACTATGCATTTTTGTTTTTTGCGGTTGGCATTATAGGGACAGGACTTCTTGCCCTTCCTATTCTGGCAGGATCGGCTTCTTACGCGGTATCAGAGACACTGGGATGGAAGGCAGGGCTTAGCAGAAAATTCAAGACCGCTCATGGTTTTTACGGGGTGATTACCGTTGCAACAGCTGTTGGACTCCTGATCAATTTTATCGGAATAGATCCAATTATCGCCCTATATTATTCAGCTGTAATAAATGGAGTTATTGCCCCGCCGCTTCTTTTGATGATATTATTAATCGCTAACAATAAAAAAATTATGGGAGAAAGAACAAATAATATATTTCTTAATATTCTAGGAATTACTACTGTTATAGTGATGCTGGCAGCAAGCTTCCTCCTTTTCTGGACTTATTTTGTTACTTAAATTCTACAAATGAATGAAATAAAAGAAAGAGCAGATAAACTGCTTGAAAAATTTAATATTTTCCAAAAAAAAAGCGATATCAAGGTACTTGAGCAAGAGAGTCTTGGCCCATCTTTCTGGAAAGATCATAAGTCCGCAGCTTCAAAGATGAAAAATTTGGCAAATCTCCAGAAGGAAGTCGGAGATGCGGAGAAACTTAAGGAGCTTGTTGCTGCCGGGAACTATAAAGATGCGGAAATATTGCTGAATAGACTTGAAGTTTTGCTATATCTTTCAAACGCATACGATGAAGCAAACGCTATCCTTTCCATTCACGCCGGGCAAGGAGGAGTTGAAGCTATGGATTTCGTTCAAATGCTGTACAGAATGTATACTAGATATTTAGAGCGAAAGGATTGGAAATACGAATTGATTGAGGAGACTCAGGGAGAAGAAGCAGGTATAAAAAGTCTCACCATTTCAATCGATGGGAAATATTCGTACGGCTATTTAAAAAGAGAATCTGGTGTGCATAGATTGGTGAGGCTATCTCCTTTCAATGCAGATAACTTAAGACATACATCTTTTGCCTTAGTTGAGGTAATGCCAGAGATTGGAGAAGACAGCAAGATTATTATCAAAGAGGATGATCTTGAATGGGATTTTTACCGGTCAAGCAGCAAGGGCGGACAAAATGTACAAAAGGTCTCAACTGCCGTGAGGCTTAAACATAAGCCTACAGGAATAATAATTACGGCCCAAGCCCAGCGCTATCAGGGACAGAATCGTGAATACGCGCTTAAAATGCTCCGTGCAAAGCTTTGGATTTTGAGGGAAGAAGAAAGAAAAAAGGAAGAACAAAGATTAAAAGGCGGATATAAAACCCCAGGCTGGGGGAATCAGATTCGCTCTTATGTATTGCACCCATATCACATGGTTAAAGACTTACGCACAGGATATGAGACCACCAATACAGAAGCTGTTTTTGATGGCGATTTAGACTCTTTTATAGATGAGGAATTAAGAAAACTTTAGAATTTGCCAAAATGAGAGAAATATGCTTTACTTTAAGAGAGGATTTTAAGGATGGAAGAAGAAAAAAAAGATATTGACCAGTCGCAGGAACCTCCTATTGTACATAATTTTGAGAAAAGCCAAAATATATTTACGCTTAAATTTTTCCTTATTTTAACTGTGATTTTAATTCTAGGTATTGGTACGGGCTATGTCCTTTCCTCAAAAGGAGTGGAGGTTGGTAATATTTCTACAGGCAATTTAACTGATTCATCCAAAATCTCCAAAGGAACAAAACTTGGTTCAGATGACCTTAAAACTTTTAAAGATACAGCCGAGGGAATTCTTAAGGAAGGCGGAATTGAAGGAGAAGGAGCATTTCATCTAGTAAGACCAGGCGGCGACAGTCAAAATGTTTACATGACTTCATCAACAGTTGATTTGTCAAAATTAATTGACAAGAAGATAAAGGTTTGGGGTCAAACTCAAAAAGCCCAGTATGCTGGTTGGTTGATGGATGTCGGAAGAGTAGAAGTTATCCAATAGTCCTTCTTATTATAAGATAAGATCTGCAAGGGCTATATTTACGTGCATATATGATAAAACTTGATAAAGTATCAAAGAAGTTTGGCACAGGAGTCTTCGCGTTATCAGAAATTAATCTCAACGTTGATAAACAGGAATTCGTATTTCTTGTTGGTCCGACAGGGAGCGGTAAAACTACTATTTTTCGACTCATCACAAGAGAGCTTCTTCCTACAGAGGGAGTAATTATCGTGAATGATTGGAATATCGGAAAACTTCCGAAGCAAAAGATACCTCATCTTCGAAAAAAGGTGGGAGTGGTTTTTCAAGATTTAAAATTACTTCTTGACAGAACCATATTTGAAAATATTGCCTTGCCTCTTGAAATTGTAGGTAAGAAGGAAGAAGAAATCAAAAGAAAGGTTGAGGAAGTTCTTACCCAGGTTGGATTAATTGAGCATAAGGATAAATTTCCGATTCAACTTTCAGGCGGTGAAATGCAAAGAGCAGCCATTGCAAGGGCTCTTGTCTTGTCACCTGAGATTTTATTGGCAGATGAGCCTACAGGAAATTTGGATATAGAAACTTCATGGGAAATTGTTAAGATTCTGTCTGACATCAATGCGAAGGGAACGACAATTATCATGGCAACTCACAATACAGATATTGTCAGCAAACTTTCAAAAAGAGTTGTAAAGCTTGAGAAAGGGCGTATTGTAAAAGATGAGAAGAAAAAATCTGAGGAAAAGAAAGAACAAGAGTCGGCTGAGAGGCCCAAAGAAACAAAATGACCCTTCGACAAGCTCAGGGTCATGCTGAATTAATTGAAGTATGAAGTTTTATAGGACAACCTGGCATAATATTAGACGATCACCCTATCAAGCATTTGCCGCAGTCTTGATAATGATGCTTACATTTCTTACCGTATCTTTTTTTACATTTCTTATTACTGGATCATCAAAAATTATTAATTTTTTTGAATCAAAACCTCAGGTAACAGCCTTTTTTCACAATGAAGCAAAGCAAAAAGAAATGGATACGCTTCAAGACGAAATCAGAAATTCTGGTAAGGTCGCTTCAATCAGGTTTGTTTCAAAAAAAGATGCTCTTAAAATTTACAAAGAGCAGAATAAAGACGATCCCTTACTCCTTGATTTGGTAACAGCAGATATTTTACCGGCCTCAATAGAAATATCAACGTATAAAATTCAAGATCTGGGAACCGTGTCCGAGACCCTGAAGAAATCACCTTTGGTTCAAGAAGTTATTTATCAAAAGGATATAGTTGCGACGCTTACATCTTGGACCAATGCTCTAAGACGAATTGGATTGGGGCTGATAATAGTTCTATCACTGGTCTCGTTCTTTATTGTTCTTACAATAACAGGAATTAAGATTTCACAGAAAAAAGAAGATATTGAAATAATGAAATTGATAGGAGCGACAAATTGGTATATCAGATGGCCTTTTATTTTTGAAGGAATGTTTTATGGAATGATTGGTGCTGTTTTAGGCTGGGGAATTGCATCCGGCGCGCTTGTCTATGCAACCCCATTTCTATCCTCTTTTCTAAGAGGAGTTCCCATTCTTCCGGTTCCATTTATTTTTTATGCAGAGGTTTTGCTAATTGAACTTATTATGGCAATTATTATTGGGGCACTCGCAAGCTATTTGGCAGTTTTACGATATCTAAAATGAAAGATAAAAGATATGAATTATGATTCTAGTTTTGAAAAAATATTTAACTGTATCATTTATAACTTTTTTTCTATTTTCAGTCCTCGTCTTTAATCATTTAACTTTTGCTCAAACCCCAAGCCCAACTCCAACTCCCGATAACTCACAAGCAATAAAAGATTTACAAAACCAAATCAACGATCTTCAAAATAGGATTTCTGAGCTTCAGAAGCAGAAAAAAACTCTATCTTCTCAAATAGCAGTTATGGAGAGCCAGATAAAAATTACCCAGCTTAAGATTGAGTCAACAAAGACAGAAATCACAAATTTGACATTGGATATCGATACTGCAACGAAGAAAATTTCTACCCTTGAGGATTCTCTAACAAAATTTACTGGTGTATTAATTAATAGAATTAAGGCAACTTACGAGATTGGTACAATTCAGCCTTTTCACATCCTGCTTTCTTCAAATAACGTATCAAATTTTTTCTCAAGGCTTAACTATCTTAAAATCGCCCAAGAACATGATAAGAAGCTGATTTATGATACGACGCAGGCCAAAAATGATTATACAAATCAAAAGAATATTTATGAGGATAAGAAAAAACAAGTTGAAGCTCTTAAGGTTAAACTTGAAGATTATACAAATCAATTAACACAGGAGAAGAAAAACAAAGATGCACTGCTTGAGATAACCCAGAGCGATGAAGTAAGATATCAAAGATTGCTAGCGCAGGCAAAGGCAGAGTATGAGGCAATTGTTGGAATTATCGCGGGAAAAGGAACAGAATCCGAAGTCAGAAATGTAAATCAGGGAGATATTATTGCGACTATTATTCCAACTGCATCGTGCAATTCAACCGGACCACATGTGCATTTTACAGTCAGTAGAGATGGGGCAGCGCTTAATCCGTTTAATTTCCTAAAACCTGTTGAATATACAGATAACTCAGAAGGTGATCCTTTTAATCCTTCTGGCAGCTGGGATTGGCCAATAGATCCTCCAATTAAGTTTAACCAGGGATATGGTAACACCTGGTATGTTCGAACTTACGGTTTCTACCCGACACATAATGGGATTGATATATCAGGATCCTCTTATAATGTCAAAGCCGTTAAATCTGGCACCTTATTCAGGGGGAGCTATTCGGGCTATCAGGGATGCACTCTGCCTTATGTCAGAGTTCATCACAACGAAGATGGTTTGGATACTTTCTATCTTCATACGATCCTTAAATGAAAAAAATTATTAATTTTTTTTCGTTTTTTTTAATTCTCTTATTTTTTTTACCCTCACAAGCGTATGCTTCAGAAACTATCGTAATTAATGAATTTTTGGCCCACCCCAGCTCCGGGAATAAAGAATGGGTAGAATTTTATAATCCAGATAATATCGATCTTTCTAGCTATTTTCTTGATGACGATACGGATTTTAATAGCGATACGGGAAGTAGTAGTAAAAAAAGTTTGACAACTATTAATAATAGCAGCTCTTCATATCCTTATTTCGAAATTAGCTCATTTTTGAACAATGATGGAGATTACGTAGTTCTTTTTTCACCAACCGGAGAAATTATTGATCAATATCAATTTACAGAAGATCCCGGGGCTGATATACCAATTGGCAGGTTTCCGGATGGAGATGGAGAATTTGCAATACTTTCATCAAGTACGAAAGGAGGCCCCAATTATGCGCCGCCAACCCCAACTCTTGCTCCGACAGCTACACCTACTCCAACTAAGACAACGGCGAGCAAAAGTACATCTAAAACTCCTACTGTTGCATCTACAAAGTCCAGTTTAAGCCCTACAGTTTTTCAAGGAGCCAAATCACAGACCCTAAACTATAAGGCGGTTTTGGGAGAAAAAAACCAGTCAACGGTTAAACTCTCTGCCGAAGAAAAGATTTCCACGCCATCTCCTAGGGTGAAAAATGAAGAAAAATCAAATGAGGTAAAAACCTTAGGCGCTACCCAGAATAATTTACCCAAAATTTTAATTGCGATAGGAGTAGTTTTGGTGGCTATATGTGGTATACTGTTTGGCCGTCCTTTTTGGAAAAAATTAAGCGAGAGAAAAAGTGAATAACCAAACAAAAGTATACATCACCAAAAATCTTGAAGAGACCCAAGAATTAGCTAAGAATCTTTCCAAAACTCTGGAAAAGAGTAATGTTCTTGCGCTCTATGGAGAATTAGGCAGTGGCAAGACAACATTTGCCCAGGGATTGGCAAAAAGCTTGGGGATTAAAAAAAGAATTATCTCTCCGACTTTTATTATTCTAAGAGCATACAAGTTAAAACCCCAAACCCCAAATCCCAAATCCCAAAAAGTAAAATCTTTCTATCACGTCGATCTTTACCGAATTAAAGATGAAAAAGATATTGAAGGGCTTGGAATCGATGAAATAATTAAAGATAAAAAAAATATTGTTGCGATCGAATGGGCAGAAAAAATTGAAAAATTTTTGCCTAGGAAGCGATGGGATATAACATTTGAACATTTGAATGACAATCAGAGAAGAATAACGATTAATAAATTGACCTAATTAACCTAATTGATCTAATTTCTAAAAGTTGCATGGATAATATTAAAAAGGCTGTTGAAATATTGAATCGGGGAGGAGTAATTATCTTTCCGACTGATACTGCTCTTGGTATTGGCTGTAGAATTGATAATAAGGGAGCAATTAAAAAACTATTTCAAATTCGCAAGAGATCCCGCAATAAAGCAGTGCCAGTTCTTGTTGATTCTCTTGAAATGGCGCAAAAATATTTGAAGCCAATCGATAAAGAGATTATTGATAATTTAATTAACATATTCTGGCCGGGTGCCTTAACAATCATTATGTCTTGCAAAGTTAAAAAGGTGCCAGAGTTAGTAAGAGGCGGAGGGATAAATCTTGGAGTTAGAGTTCCGGATCATCCAATAATTCTTAAAATTATTAAAAAAATCGGCGTACCGCTTTTGGCCCCTTCGGCAAATTTTCAAGGAGAAAAAACACCATACAAATTTAAAGATCTAAATAAAAACTTAATCAAGCTTGTTGATTATGTTTTGGAAGACAAAACAGGCACTGTTATGAGCCCTTCGACTGTGATTGATTGTACAAAGAAACCTTGGAAAATTCTAAGGGAAGGAGCGGTTAAATTAGATTTGTGATTTAAGATTTAAGAATTATGAATACTTTAATTATCGATACTTCAAGTAATAAAGAGATAAAGATAGGATTAAAAATTAATAGGGGGAAATATGTATCTAGGAAAAAAATTGGTCTTCTGAAGGCACAGGTTGCGCTGCCAATGATTGAGAAACTTCTAATGCAAAATTCTCTTACTCCTAGAGACATGGATGAGATTCAAGTAAGTACCGGACCCGGTTCTTTTACGGGTTTGCGAGTTGGTATTTCAATTGCCAATGCCTTGGGATTTTTCCTCAAAATTCCAATAAATAAACAAAGAGTTGGAAAATTGGCACAGCCTCGATATAAGTGATATACTTACAAAAAGATGAAAGAATTTTTGTCTCATTTTTTTATTCCTCAAAGGTCAAATAATTACAGGGCAAAGTTACTCCACCACAATATTTTACTTTTTTTTATTGCCTTTTTTGTTTTAAGTTCAATACTTCTTGAAAGTATCAGAATTAATCTGCCTCAGGTTCTGGGAATTTCAACCAGTATTGGTCAAGAACAATTACTTACTTTTGTTAATCAGAAAAGACAAGAAAATGGTCTTCCGGCTTTATCCTTAAGTTCAGAGCTTGCGGCCGCTGCTCAAAATAAAGCCAAAGATATGTTTGCCAAAGATTATTGGGCGCATAATTCACCGGACGGCAAAAGTCCTTGGGCGTTCTTTAAGGAAGCAAATTACAATTATGTTTATGCCGGCGAGAATCTGGCAAGGGGATTTAGTACGAGCGAGGAAGTAACTAATGCGTGGATGGCAAGTCCTGATCATAGAGCAAATATTTTATCGCAAAATTATAGCGAGGTGGGTTTTGCAGTAGAGATTGGAAATTTAAATGGAGAAGAGACAGTATTGGTAGTGCAAGAATTGGGAAGTAGGGTTTATGCAGGTACTTCACCTGAGATTGTAACTGAGAAAAGTGTCTCAACAAGCGCTATTGTCCAGAAACCAGATGTAAGCGTTGCAGGAGAAACGGCTTCCAAAGTTAACCTATCAGTTATAAAAAAACAGCCTCTCATTAATAGTTTTTCTCTAACATCAAACATAAGTAATTTAGTTCTGATAATATTTATTTCTGTTCTTTTTGTCGATATGATAATAGTTGGGCGGAAAAAATTATTTCGTTTTATAGGACACAATACCGATCACATCTTTTATCTTGTTTCTATCTTAATTATTTTGGCAATTTTGGGCAAAGGAGTAATATTGTGAAGCAGTCGGAAAAAATTAACAGACATACAGAATACTATTTGGCACTTGCCACAATTCTTGCCTTGGGTTTGTTTTTGGTCGTAGTAGCAGCTCCGAACAAGAATCTGCAGATGCTAATTGTTCTTCTTACTACGCTTTTTTATGCAGGTTTTGGAATTTTTCATCACATGGTCAATCATGATCTCAATGGCAAGATTGTTCTTGAGTATTTTATTATTGCCGGATTTGGGATCGCTGCAGTTTTTTTTCTCCTGAAGGGAGGACTTGGTTTATGAAAGGAGTAATATTAGCAGGCGGTCTTGCTACGAGACTTAGGCCTTTGACCCAGGTGACCAATAAACATCTTCTTCCGATTTACAACAAGCCTATGATTTATTATCCGCTTGAAGCAATGCAGAGAGCAGGAATTAAGGAGGTTTTGATCATAACCGGTCCTGATCACGCCGGTGCATTTCTTAATCTTCTCAAAAGCGGAGATCAATTTGAGCTGAGACTCTCTTATGAAATTCAGCAGGAAGCAGGAGGAATTTCTCAAGGTATTGCACTTTCTGAAAGTTTTGCCGATCGTGAAAAGCTCTTAGTTATTTTAGGAGACAACATTTTTACCTACAATTTAAAACAAACAGCCAAAGAGTTTGAAGAGAAGAGGAATGGAGCAATGGTTTTTGCCATTGAAATGCCGACCGAGTCAAAACAATATGGAGTGATTGAACTTGATAAAAATAATAAGGTATTATCGATTGAAGAAAAGCCTGAGAATCCAAAATCAAATCTTGCCCAAACTGGAATTTATATGTACGACAACAGGGTCTTTGGTTTTATAAGAAAACTTAAGCCTTCAAGAAGAGGGGAGCTCGAAGTGACGGATCTTAATAATTTTTATGTGAAAGAGGGAGCTATGGAGTGCGGAATTATAGATTGGTGGGTAGATGCCGGAACATCTTACGACGAACTTTTACGGGCCAACAATCTGGTGGCAGAAAAAGTAAAAAATAATGAGATTAGATGAAAGATGAAAAAAACAAATACAATAATTTACTCACAAAAATTCTTTAAAGTTGAAGAGAAAAATTTTTCATTAACTCATGGAAGAAGCAAAAGATATAGTTTTGTTCATAGGAAGCCAATCTCTGTAGTACTTCCATTGATTGATAAAAATAATCTTTATCTTATTTCTCAATATAGATATATCTTTAGTAAGAGAATACTTGAAGCACCTGCAGGTCATATAGATGAAGGTGAAACTGCTATTGATGCTGCAAAAAGAGAACTGAAAGAAGAGACCGGACTAGTTGCTTCAAATTGGAAAAAACTTATTGAATATGACACATCAGGAAGCGTGATAAAATCTCACGTTTCAATATTTCTAGCAAAAAATCTTGAAAAGCAAGAATCATTACCTGAAGAACACGAGGATATAAAGTTAGTAAAAATTTCTCTCAAAAATGCAGTTGAAAAAGTTTTATCAGGACAAATATCAACAGCACCTACTATAATTGGTATTCTTTTGCTTGATAAAATTTATAGAGAAGAAAAAATATGAAAATTCTTGTAACAGGTGGAGCAGGGTTTATTGGATCGAATTTCATTCTTTACTGGATGAAAAATCATCCGCAAGACAAGATTGTCAATCTTGATAAATTAACTTATGCTGGGAATTTGGAAAATCTAAAGGAGGTTGAGAAAAATCCAAATTATAAATTTATTCACGGTGATATTTGTGATGGAAAAGCTGTTGGGGAGGCAATGGAAGAAATAGACATTGTTGTAAATTTTGCCGCGGAAAGTCATGTGGATAGATCAATAACTGAGCCAGCTCCTTTTATAATGACCAATATAGTCGGAACACAAATTCTTCTTGATGAAGCTATAAAAAGTAAAGTAAAGAGATTTCATCATATATCAACAGATGAGGTATACGGAAGTCTTGAATTAGAAGATTTGAATAAATTTAATGAACGAACAAATTATAATCCCAGAAGTCCTTATTCGGCAAGTAAATCCAGCTCGGATCATTTAGTAAGGGCATACTTTACAACTTATGGACTACCTATTACAATCTCAAATTGCTCAAACAATTTTGGCCCCTACCAATTTCCCGAGAAATTAATACCTCTGGCAATTACAAATTTATTAGAAAATAAAAAAATTCCGGTTTACGGAGACGGACTTTATGTAAGAGACTGGCTTTATGTAGAAGATCATTGCAGGGCAGTTGATAAAATTTTACAAAAAGGAAAAGTCGGCGACACCTATTGCGTCGGAGGATTAACAGAAGATATTAACAACCTGTCAATAGTTAAAAAAATTATAAAAATACTTAATGCAAACGAAGAAATGATCGAATTTATAAAAGATCGTCCAGGACATGATAGAAAATATGCAGTCGATTGGTCAAAGATAAAAAATGAACTGGATTGGGAGCCACAACATAGCTTTGATGAATGGCTCGAAAAAACAGTGGAATGGTATAAAAAAAATTCAGATTGGTGGAAAAGAGTGAAAACCGGAGAATATCAGGAGTATTACAATAAGCAATATGGAAAACTATGAAAATTTTAGGGACTGGATTATCAGGAATGGTGGGTTCAAGAATAGTAGAGCTTCTTAAAGATCAGTATGAATTTGAAAATTTAAGTATAAGTTCAGGATTTGATATCACTCAAAAAAAAATAATTGAAGATAAAATTATTTTCTCTGATTCGCCAATAGTTTTACACCTTGCTTCCAAAGCCGATGTAGATGGATGCGAAAATGACAAAGAACAAGGATCAAATGGTGAAGCTTGGAAAATCAATGTTGATGGAACACAAAATATTGCAGATGCTTGTAAGAAAAGTGGTAAGAAACTGATCTATTTTTCAACAGACTTTGTCTTCAATGGAGAGAAAGAAGACGGATATAATGAAGAGGATACACCCGATCCGATTAATTGGTATGCAAAAACTAAATATGAAGGCGAGAAATTATTGATGGGCATGAATCAAAGTTTGATTCTTCGAATTGCATTTCCTTATCGTACTAGATTCGACAGAAAAACTGATTTTGTTCGAGCTGTCTTAAATAAACTAAAACAAAATGTGCCTATTTATGCCGTTTATGATCAGATAATAACACCTACTTTTATAGATGACATCGTGCAAGCATTGGATTTTATCATAAAGAATAAAATAAGCGGAAAGTACCATCTGGTTGGAAGTCAAAGTATTTCTCCCTATGAGTCCGCACTATTAATAGCAAATGTTTTAAATTTAGATAAATCTTTGATAAACAAAATTACAAGAGAGGAATACTTTAAAAATAAAGCCAAAAGGCCATTTCATCTTAGAATTAAAAATGATAAAATAGGAAAATTAGGAATAAAGATGAAAACTTTTGAAGAAGGCCTAATAGAGATAAAAAAACAACTAGAAAATTTATGACCATAACTTTTATTGGACACGGATATGTGGGACTGGTTACTGCTTCAATTTTTGCTGATTTAGGTAATACTGTTTGGGTAATCGGCAGAACTCGCGAAAAAATAGAAAATCTAAAAAAAGGCATTCCACCCTTTTATGAGCCAGGGCTTGAAGAGATTGTTAAAAGAAATATCAATGCAAAAAGACTTCTTTTCACGCTTGATTATAAACCCGCAATACCAAATTCTGATGTAGTTTTTATTGCAGTAGGTACTCCGCCTAATAAAACCGGAGATGCAGAGCTTTTTGGGGTTTTTGACGTTGCGGAAAAAATCGGAAAAAATTTGAAGAAGGGATATACAGTCATTGCTACTAAGAGTACTGTTCCTGTTGGAACCAACAAAAGAATCAAGCAATTAATAGATGAAGTTAAGTCTAAAGATACAGAGTTTGATATAGCTTCTGCCCCTGAGTTCCTACGGGAAGGTACAGCAATTCAGGACACATTAAATCCGGACAGAATTGTAATCGGCAGCGAAAATAAAAAAGCACGGAAGTTTCTTCTAGATCTTCATAAACCGATTGATGGACGAGTAATATTAACTAATCTTGAAACAGCAGAGCTTATAAAATATGCTTCGAATTCTTTTTTGGCTACCAAAATTTCTTTTGCGAACGCAATAGCAAAGCTATCAGAGCTCTCAGGAGCGGATGGGCTTAAGGTACTTGAAGGAATAGGTGTTGATAAAAGAATTGGTAGTGAATTTTTGGCTCCGGGTCCTGGATATGGCGGAAGCTGTTTCCCAAAAGATGTAAAAGCGCTTATTGCTATAGCAAAGGATTATGATTACAATTTTGCCTTACTTGATGAAGTCGAGAAAATAAATGGGCTGGCAAGACGAGATATAGTGAAAAAAACGAGAAGATTACTCGGAGATCTTAGAGGAAAAACAATTGGGATTTTAGGGCTTTCTTTTAAACCCAACACAGATGATATGAGAGATGCTCAATCTTTAGATATTATAGAACTTTTGAGACAAAACAGAGCAAATGTTAAGGTATTTGATCCCCAGGCAATGGTGGTGGCAAGAAAAATTCTGGGTGATAAAGTTAAGTTTTGTAAAGATGCATATGAAGCAGCAAAAGATGCAGATGCGATAATTGTAATTACAGACTGGAACGAATTTAAGGAACTGGATTTTAAACTTCTTAAGGGACAGATGAGGATTCCAAACATTATTGATGGGAGGAATATCTATGATCCTCAAAAAATTAAAGAACTTGGCTTCACTTATACGGGTGTTGGTAGATGAAAAAGGTATTAATAACTGGCGCTTCAGGTTTTGCAGGAAGCTTCTTGATTGAACATTTACTTCTTAATAAAAGTTTCCAAATTTCGGGAACGTTTCTTCTTGAGAAAAGCCTCAAAAATTTAATTCACGTAAAAAATAAAATAAATCTTATTCACTTAGATTTGATAGACGCAGAAAAAGTGAGGACTATGATTGAAAAGTTGAGGCCTGATTTTATTTTTCATTTAGCCGCGCATCCATCTCCTATGGCAAGCTTTGAAAATCCAGGAGAAACAATGATGAATAATATTAAGGCTCAAATTAATATTTTGGAGGCAGTGAAAACACTTGAGTTTTGGAAATCACGCATACTCGTGGTTTCCTCAGCAGAAATATACGGATTGGTTAGCCCAGATGATCTGCCAATTGATGAAAAAACAGAATTAAAACCTACCAGTCCATATTCTGTATCTAAAATAACACAGGATTTTTTGGGTTTACAATACTATCTTGCTCATAAGCTCAAAATTGTCAGAGTAAGGCCCTTTAATCATATAGGTCCGAAACAGTCTCCTTCATTTGTAGTTTCCGCTTTTGCCAAAAAAATAGCCGAAATCGAAAAAAATAACTCAGAACCGGTTATGTCAGTCGGCAATCTAGAGAGCATGCGTGATTTCACAGATGTCAGAGACATGATAAGGGCCTATGTTTTGGCAATTGAAAAGGGAGAAGCTGGTGATGTCTATAATATTGGCTCAGGACAGGCTTATAAAATATCCGATATCTTGGATCAATTAATTTCTTTGTCTTCGAAAAAGATCAGAGTAAATGTAGACGAAAAATTGTTAAGGCCAATTGATATACCTGAATTAAGATGTGATGCAGGAAAATTTCAAAAACTTACAGGATGGAAGCCCGAAATTCCGCTAGAAAAGACGTTGGAAGATACACTGGACTATTGGAGAAATATAACCTAAAATAATCAATATGGCAAAAAAAGCCCTTATAACAGGAATTACGGGTCAGGATGGCTCTTATCTTGCAGAGTTTTTACTTGAAAAGGGTTATAAAGTATACGGATTAACCAGAAGAACAAGCACAATTAACTTTGAAAGAATCAATAATATAATTGATAAAATTGAATTAATTCAGGGGGACTTACTTGATCAAAGTTCTCTGTCCTCAGCGCTTATAGAATCAGAACCCGATGAGGTTTATAATCTTGCAGCGCAATCTTTTGTAAAAACCTCCTGGAATCAACCTGTATTAACAGGAGAGTTTACTGCCCTTGGAGTTACCAGACTACTAGAGGCTATAAGAGCTGTAAATCCTAAAATTAAATTTTATCAGGCTTCATCATCTGAGATGTTTGGCAAAGTAACAGAAACCCCACAAAAAGAAACCACCAGATTTCATCCGAGGAGTCCTTACGGAGTCGCAAAAGTTTATGGTCATTATATTACTGTAAATTACAGAGAGAGTTTTGATATCTTTGCCTGTTCTGGAATACTTTTTAATCACGAGTCCCCCAGAAGAGGACTTGAATTTGTAACAAGAAAAATAAGTCATGCAGTTGTCAGAATAAGTCTCGGGAAGCAGAAAAAATTAGAGCTTGGTTCACTTGAGCCCAAAAGAGATTGGGGCTATGCAAAAGACTACGTTGAAGCCATGTGGTTAATGCTTCAACAGCCAAAGTCAGACGATTATGTGGTCGCAATGGGTGAAAATCATAGCGTAAAAGAATTTGTAGAGCTTGCATTTGATGTTGTTGGTATTTCTGATTGGAAGAAATATGTCACAGTAAACAAGCCTGAGCACATGCGTCCTGCAGAGGTGGATTATCTGATCGGGGATGCTAGTCGGGCAAAGAGAATATTAGGATGGCAGCCAAAAACAACATTTAAAAGACTGGTGGAGATAATGGTAAAAGCAGATTTAGAAAGGGAAAAAAGAAGTAAATAAATTATGCAGACAGTACTTGTTGCTGGAGGTGCAGGTTTTATTGGATCACATTTATGCAAAAGTTTACTTGATGATAATTATAAAGTAATATGTATAGACAATCTTATTACCGGCGAAATAAAAAATCTTAGAGACCTTGAAAAAAATAAAAACTTCAGATTTATAAATCAGGACCTAATTCAACTTAAGAATTTATCTATAAATAAAATAGATTATATTTTTCACCTTGCTTCTCCGGCATCCCCAAGCCAAAAGAGCCCAAGAAGTTATATTAAATTTCCAGTCGAGACCCTGCTTGTTAATTCTCAGGGAACATACAATCTTTTAGAATTAGGACGAAAGCACAGGGCTTGCTTTCTTTTTGCATCTTCCTCGGAAGTTTATGGAGATCCAACTGTCTCTCCTCAAGATGAAACATATTTCGGAAATGTGAATCCAAATGGGGTTCGTTCTGTGTATGATGAGGGGAAACGATATGGGGAGGCAGTTACCATGGCATATGTCAGAAAATATAATCTTGATGCCCGAATTGTAAGAATTTTCAATACTTATGGACCAAAAATGAGACCAGATGATGGCAGAGTCGTTTCAAATTTCATAAACCAGGCATTAAAGGGAGATGAGATTACTGTATATGGAGACGGAACTCAGACGCGCAGTATTTGTTTTGTCGATGATATGATAAAAGGGTTGAAGATTGTGATGTTTTCAGATAAATCCCGGGGAGAAGTAATAAACCTTGGTAACCCAGATGAAAGGACAATTTTGGATTTGGCCCATTTAATTAAAAAAATGACTAACTCCAATTCTGAAATTACATTTGAGGAGCTGCCTGAAGATGATCCAAAAACAAGAAAACCCGATATTACCAAAGCAAGAAAGCTTTTGGATTGGAAACCCGAAGTCAGCATTGAGAATGGTCTTGAGAAAACCATAGAATACTTCAAAAGACCGTAATGCCTATTTATCATTTGTATCGTTTTGTGCTTTAATTAATATATGAAGGTAGTTATTGTAACCCCCACCTATAATGAAAAGGGGAATATAGATAGGCTCATTCCAACACTTGAAAACGAAATTTTTCCCCAAATAAAAAACCACGACATGAATATACTGGTTGCGGATGATAATTCTCCTGATGGAACGGCTGATGAGGTTCGAAAATTAATGGAAAAGTATAAAAACATAGATATTAATTCCGGAGAAAAACAAGGACTGGGTGCCGCTTACATAAGAGGAATGACGTATGCGGTTGAACATATGGGAGCCGAAGTGATGTTTGAAATGGATGCAGATCTTCAGCATGATCCCCAAAAGATTCCGGAATTTCTTAAGAAAATAGATGAGGGATGCGATATGGTAATTGGAAATAGATATAGCGACGGAGGGTCGATTCCAAAGAACTGGCCATTTATGAGAAAGGTCTTTTCAGTTGTAGCAAATTTATTTGTTAGAACAGTATTTATGAAGCTTTCGGTTCACGACTGGACAGGAGGATACAGAGCTTTGAAAAAAGAAGTTTTTCTTAAAGAAAAAGAGGAGCTCACAAACTATAAGGGGTATATCTTTCAGATATCATTTTTACATAAAGCAATTAGAGACGGCTTTAAAATCGGAGAAGTTCCTTTTCATTTTTCAGATAGGAATCTTGGAAGATCCAAAATTGCTCCATTGGGTTATATAACAGAAGTCTTTAAATTCGTTATTAGCACTAGAATAAGAGAAGTAATAATGGGTAAATTCGGAAAATTTTTGGTGGTCGGAGGATTCGGATTCATCATTAATTTTGCAGTTTTAAAGATTCTATCAGATTCGTTCGGATGGAACCATTCCTGGGCAAATTTAACAGGTGCGGCTTTAGCAATTTTTTCAAACTATAACCTTAATAATATATGGACTTTTGGAGAAAGAAAAGTTAGCGTCTTGAGCAGTTATCTTTTCAAAATGCTGCAGTTTTACGCGACGTCTGCTTTTGGTGTAATTTTTATCCAAACAGGAACTATCTTTTTAGGTGATAGATTCATAGGAGAGGGGCAATTTTCTTTTATTCTTCCGATTAAGTATTATTATGTCTACTTTGTGATTGGTACTGGATTACTTCTCATTTGGAATTTTACGATTTACAATAAAATCATCTGGCGCAAGAAGCCCCACTGATGAAATCTCTAATCTCAAATCTCAAATCTCAAATATTGAGTTTTAGATCAATAATTATTGTCATTTTAATCTTTTCTGCCTTCTTAAGACTTTACAGAATCGATGAATACATGACATTTTTGGGAGATGAAGGAAGAGACGTTTTGGTCGTATACAATATTTTGCATGGGAATTTAACTCTTCTTGGCCCAACCGCTTCTGTAGGCGGTTTTTTTCTGGGCCCTGCCTACTACTATTTCATGACGCCCTTTCTCTGGTTTTTTAATTACAATCCAGTTGGCCCTGCTGTGATGGTTGCTCTCTTTGGAGTGGCCACTGTCTGGCTTGTATATAAGGCGGGCGATATATTTTTTAACAAAAAAGTGGGAATTATTTCTGCTTTGTTATATTCAATTTCTCCTCTTGTAATTGCATATTCCCGTTCTTCCTGGAATCCAAATCTTATGCCATTTTTTTCACTCTTGACGTTGCTTATTTTATATAAGGCACTTGAGAAAAATAAAGCTTGGTTGATTATCTTATCGGGACTTATGCTTGGGATCACTATACAACTTCATTATTTGGCAACATTTCTTAGTGCAATTCTGTTCTTTTATATATTAATCTTCAGAATATTTAAAGATTCTAAGGGTTCACTTCTGCCACTTTTAATTAAGCTTGCCCGGGACTATTACTACATTTCCTTGGGTTTTATAATTGGCATATCTCCCTTTTTGACCTTTGAGTTTCGTCATGGATTCCAAAACATACAAAGCATTATTTCTTTTGTCATTTCATCAGGCGATACAGGCGCGGGCATCAATTTGTTCAGGACGGTTTATGATGCATTTTTTCGATTATTTGCAAGATTAATAACCAGTTTTCCTCCGCCAGAACAGGTATCTCTTAAGGCGAATGTGAATATTTTTATCTGGTACTTGGGAAGCCTAGTTCTTGGAATAATAAGTATTTCTATATTTTTAACAAAGTTTATCGCTCTTTATAGAGAAAGAAAAAAAGAAAACTCCGCATTTTTGAAATTTTTGTTAATCTTCCTTTGGTTTTTTGTCGGTGTAGGACTTTTTGGGTTTTATAAAAAATCTATTTATGATTATTATTTTGGATTTATTTTTCCTTTGCCTTTTCTTCTTGTGGGCAATGCGTTAGATTTTTTCATCAGAAAAAATAAAATTTTTGTAATTTTTGCCATCTCTATTCTTTTGATACTTATTATAATTAATCTGAATGGCATCCCATTTAAGTATTCACCCAATCGCCAGTTAAAACAGGTAGAAGCAATCTCACGTTCTGTAGTTGAAGTATCTGAGGGTAAACCATTTAATTTTGCTTTGGTATCCGGTAATAATTCAGACCATGCCTACAGATATTTTTTTACGCTTTGGAATCAAACACCTATATCAATATTAAATCCGCAAGTTGATCCCAAAAGAGAAAGCGTTACAAACCAGCTGATAATTGTTTGCGAAACTTTGCCTTGTCATCCTTTGGGCCATTCGCTTTGGGAAATTGCAGGTTTTGGAAGAGCAGAAATAGCCGAGGAATGGAATGTAAGCGTGGTTAAGATTTACAAGCTAAGACACTACAAAGAGGCTAAATAAGATATGGCGAATCTTGATGAGCTTGAAAAGAGAATTGAGAAAATTGAAATCAGGAATAAAAATGTTGAGAAAGATAAAGCTTGGGAAACAAGTTTTACCAGAAGATTTCTTTTAATCCTTTTTACTTATTTGGCAATCGGCTTTTACCTAAGTGCAATAAACGTTTCTGAGCCATGGCTTAATGCCATCGTTCCGTCTATAGCTTTTTTTCTTTCAACATTAACTCTTCCATTTTTCAAAAGCCTCTGGGGGAAATATCTGTATAAAAAATAAATCTAGATGATCCAAATGAAAAACCCCTGAGGATTATAAAATAATTGCTGAGGGGTTTTTCTATTTGTTTTCTTGAAGGTTAAAGTTATTCCTATCGATAGGTCCTTCAAGAAATTAGCCTCCAATCTTGTACATTCCCGTACCACAGACTGGGCACTTTCCTTTAAGGGCTGGTTTTCCATTCTTCATGGTAACTTTTTGAGCATTGGGATCATCTCTCTTTGCTCTGCATTTTACACAATACATCGATGCCATATTGTTCATTCACCTCCCTTCGTCAATAACTGATTCCCTGTAATGAGATTATGTGATTTTTTAATAAGAATAATAAAATAATTTGAAAGGCCAAGATTATCGCAGTTAGAATACCTGTTCTTGAAATATCTTTCAAGAGGAATGGGTATGTGTTTATTGCTAGCGGACGATATGTAACTGTCGTTTGTGGTTTTATTCTAGGAACTTCTGAAGATTTTATTTTTTTCTCTTCGTTTAAGGCAATAGAAGAATGAGTCTCCAAAGATTGCATTTTTCTGTGAAGATCGGCCAAGACTTTTTGTTTGCGAGTTTTCTTTTTGTGCCTACTCATCGCAATAGAGCCTAGATTACACTATTGACATAGAACCTGTCAAGAGGCTAATATAGATGGATATATATGGTACCCAATTTTCTTTTTTTTGTGGTTGGTTTTTTTGGTTTATGGCTACTGGCTCTTTCAGTTCTATTTTGGCAGATGATGTCGCACTATAATAGATTAACCAAAGGTACAAATCATAAAAGTTTGAAAGCAATTCTAGAAGATTTATTGATAAAAATTGACCTTCATCAAAAAGATATTGAGCAACTTAAAAAATATTGCGATAATTTACTAAAAGACGGAAATTTGCATATCCAAAAGGTAGGGCTTTTACGCTTTAATCCATTTAAAGATACAGGTGGAGATCAAAGCTTTATTCTCTCTCTTGTTGATGCAAACGATAACGGAATAATAATTTCCGCATTGTATTCACGTTCAGGTACTAGGTGGTATGCCAAGAAAGTAATAGATGGAAAAGGATCTGATTATGAATTATCAGAAGAAGAAAAGAAGGCTCTTAAAGCTGCAAGTAAAAAAGATTAGATATGGATAAAAATAAAATTATTTCAATTGTACTTATTATTGCTGTTTATTTTTTTTCATCTGGAATTTCATATTTCATTTTTTCAAAAGCCCTCGGATCTTCGGGATTGTCGTCTCCGGTAAGCGGTCCCAAAAAAACTGCAGAGGGAAAATTAGTTTTTGATCCGGATCTTCCTCGGACTGAAGAGTGCCCTCTCAATGGAGCAATGTATTCCAAACAGCAAAAAGCATGGTGGGAGAAACACAGACCCTTGGGAGTTATGATCGAAAATCATGAGGGCGCAAGACCTCAGTCCGGATTGTCATTTGCAGATGTAATTTATGAAGCAGTTGCAGAGGGGGGAATTACAAGGTTTCTTTCTGTTTATTATTGTCAGGACGCCGGCCAACTCGGTCCGGTGAGGTCAGCCAGAACTTACTTTTTGGATTTCATTTCAGAATATGGAGACAGCCCTTTATATGCGCATGTGGGTGGAGCGAATCAGCCAGGACCTGCGAATGCGCTTGGACAAATCGGTGACTATGGGTGGGAAGGATACAACGATCTGAATCAATTTTCAATTGGATTTCCGGTTTTCTGGAGAGATTATGAAAGACTTGGCCATACAGCTGCGACCGAGCATACCATGTACTCAGCCACTGAAAAATTATGGGAATATGCAGCAAAGACAAGAAAACTTTCCGACAAAAATGAAGACGGTGAAAAATGGGACGAGAAGTTTATCTCCTACTCATTTAAAAAAGATGAAGATGCTGCGAAAAGACCAGTCTCTCAAACAGTCCATCTTGAATTTTGGGAATCTGACAAGGATTATTTTGTAGATTGGATCTATGACAATGCCTCAAATCTATATAAAAGAAACCATGGATCAAGTCCGCATATAGACCGAAATACAAATAAACAGTTGACTTCAAAAAATATTGTAGTATTATTTATGCAAGAAAGCTCGGCAAATGACGGGTATGAAAGAAATCTTCATTTGCTTTATAAAACAAAAGGGACTGGGAAAGCAGTTATATTTATGGATGGCAAACAAATAACAGGTAAATGGAAAAAAGACGGAAGAACATCAAGAACGCAAATCTTTGATAATAGAGGTGATCAAGTTAAATTTAACAGGGGATTAATCTGGTTTGAAATTCTGCCCATAGATGGGGTTATGAATGTAAAATAATCCCCGTCTGAATATGCTCTGAAATGGGCTAAAACGGGCTTATGTTTTCTGATCTAATTACATCAAAATCAAGGGTCAAGCTTCTAGAGGTTTTTCTGACAAACCCGTCTGAAATTTATCATGTAAGAGAGCTTGTTCGAAGAACAGGTGATGAAATTAATGCGGTTAGACGAGAACTTCAGTATTTAGAAAAAAGAGGTATTCTTGAAAAAGAACCACGGGCGAACAGACTCTACTATTCGTTATCTAAAAATTATCCATTCTACTATGATCTCCTTAGACTTGGAGCAAAAACAGTCGGACTCGGATCTGATATTCTCAAGAATCGTGCAAAACTTGGTAAAATAAAATTTGCGATGTTTTCCGGTAAATTTGTAAGAAGATTAAATAATGAACCTGATGAAGTAAATCTTTTACTGGTCGGAACAGTAGTCTTGCCAGAATTAACACTCCTGGTAAGAGCAGAAGAAAAAAGGTTAAATACTGAGATTAATTATACTGTCATGTCGGAAGAAGAATTTGCCTTCAGGAGAAAACGAAGAGACCCCTTCATCTTGTCAATTCTTTCAGGATCAAGAGTTATGTTGATCGGAGATGAGGAGAACATGTTGGCATGAAATTAACTCCCCGGCGGCTTTTTTGGGCCATTATTATTTTAACTTTTCTGGCAATTTTTGTAAACCTGCCTGATATCAGGTCCGTTTCATTTGGACCGATCAAAAATATTAATATTAGTCCTAATACGCTTCTTTCAAGATTAGGAATAACCAAAGAGTTCGAATTCAGAAGAGGACTTGATCTTGCAGGAGGCACAAGCATAACATTTCGGGCTGATATGTCAGATGTTTCATCGGCACAAAGAAAAGATGCCTTCGAAGGAGCAAAGGCAGTAATTGAAAAAAGAATAAATCTTTTTGGTGTCTCAGAACCGATTATTCAAACATCATCGGTTAATGGTGATTCTCGAATAATTGTCGAGTTACCCGGCGTTACAGATATAAATCAGGCAATTAATCTAATTGGAACAACTGCTCAGCTTTCTTTTTGGGAAGAGGGAGCAACGGGTTCTGCCAAAATTGCTTCTCCCTCAGCCTATCCACTGGGAGCAGTTCAGGTTTTGGGAGAAAATCCTCACAAAACAGATTTGACGGGAAAAGATTTGCAACAAGCGAGTGTAAGTTTTGATCAAAACACAGGGAAGCCACAGGTACAATTAGTATTTACTTCGGATGGAACGAAAAAATTTGCCGATATTACCAAGGGAAATGTCAATAAAATCGTTGCGATTGTACTTGATGAAATAGTTATAGAAGCGCCAAGAGTTAATGAACCGATCTTAACCGGAAGTGCTGTCATTTCTGGAAGTTTTAGCGTTGATCAGGCAAAAACCTTAAGCACACAGCTTAATGCAGGTGCACTTCCTGTCCCTTTGTCTGTCTTGGAACAGCGTGTTATCGGACCAACGCTTGGAGTAGAGTCTTTGCGAAAAAGTCTTTTTGCAGGTATCATAGGCTTTGTAATAATAGTGCTGTTTATGTGTATTTTGTATGGAAGACTTGGAGTTTTGGCAAGTATTGCATTATTTATCTATTCTTTGATCGTTCTGGCAATATTTAAGATAAGTAATATTACACCTTATGGAATCACCCTGACGCTTTCAGGCATCGCAGGTTTTATTCTTTCAATCGGGATGGCAGTTGATGCAAATATTCTAATTTTTGAAAGAATAAAAGAAGAAAGACGCTCGGGCAGGCGGGAAGAAGTGGCCATTGAGCTCGGATTTACCAGAGCATGGTCGTCAATAAGAGATTCAAATGTCTCAACCCTTATAACAAGTACGATTCTTTATCAGTTTGGAACGGGCGTGGTTAAAGGCTTTGCTCTTGTTCTGGCAATAGGTGTTTTGGTTTCGATGTTTTCCGCAATTGTTGTGACACGAACTTTTCTTCGTGTGGTAAACAAAAGTTAATTTATGATAGATATTATTAGTAAAAAAAATTGGTATTTTGCAATATCTTTACTTGTAGTTATTCCCGGGTTGATAGCGCTTATGCTTTATGGTCTTAACCTTTCGATTGATTTCATTGGCGGATCAAGACTTACTGTCCTTTTTTCTCAGAAAGTGGAGAAAAAAACATCTGAAGAAGTAAAAGATATATTAGTAAAAAACAATATAAAAATCTCAACAACTGAAATTTCAGACAAGTCTGTACTTATCAGAACAAGCCCGATGGATCAAAAGCAGAATGCAAATTTTGTTACTGAACTTTCCAAAAAATTCAAAGATGCAAAGGAAACACAATTTGAAACAATCGGACCCGCAATTGGAGAAGAGACAACTGCCAATGCCATAAAGGCTGTTATTTTTGCATCAATTTTAATAATTTTATATATCACCTGGTCATTCAGAAGCGTACCAAAGCCGGCAAGCAGTCTTAGATTCGGAGTTTGTGCCATAATTGCCCTTATTCACGATATTCTGGTGGTCGTTGGAATTTTTGCAATTCTCGGTCGTTTCTTCAGCGTTGAAGTTGATTCTCTTTTTGTGACTGCACTTTTGACTGTAATCGGGTTTTCTGTCCATGATACAATCGTGGTCTTTGATAGAATAAGAGAGAACCTGAAAAGAATGGCCGGGGTTCCCTTCTCCCAGATCGTAAATGAGTCTATACTTCAAACTTTGGACAGGTCTCTAAATACATCTCTGACAGTTATCTTGGTACTTTTCGCACTTCTTCTTTTTGGAGGAGAGACAATCAGGTGGTTTGTTGTGGCACTTCTTATTGGAATAATTAGCGGTACTTATTCGTCAATCTTCAATGCCTCGCCATTACTGGTCTTATGGCACGAATTAGCTGAGAAGAGAAAGAAAAAATAAAAGATAAAATATTAAAAATTAAATATGGGAAATAAAGTAGAAGAAAGAAAATCACAAGCTAGCTGGGAAGATAGAATGGCGTTGATTGTACCTAGGGCATCAATAGAAAAAGAAATAATTAATAAAGAATCTGAGGACATCGAAGTTCTAAGAATAAATCATTCAGTTTTTGGACTCGGATGGGAAGTAAGAATCTCAAGAGATAGCAAGCCTTTTGTCGGATATCAACTAATTGAGAACATGGGGCTGCTTGTTGTTGCCAGTCTCGATGAAATTGGTGAGCAAGCTCCACCGGGTTTATCTGAAGAAATTGTTAATAAAATTAGAAGAAATAAGAGCAATGATCAAGTTTATATCGATTTTACTCAAGAAGAGCGAGTCAAAGAAGCCAATAATATAATCGATTATGTAGAAAAAAGTCGGGAAGAAGCTGAAGATAATATCATAATTACAAGTAGAGCAGGTTGCTTAAAAGAAGGACCGAAAGAAGGTGCAGATGAGCAAGCAATGCAAGAATTCTTTCAAACTCTTGCGGCTGAACCCTCTATTGCAGGGATTGGTTTATCAAGAATGAAGATGGGAGGACTTTTTGTAGACGTCTTTGTAAAGGATTTCAATGATGCTGAAGCGATGGGAAGAGTTGGAGATGTTGTAGAAAGTGCTTTTGAATTTTTGGATTCAGCATCAAACGAAAGTACAGGTTATCATAGTTTTACGTCAGTTGATGGACAAGAAATCAGCGAGTTTGCAGAGGAGTTTAAGAGACAGTTTGATACCCCAATAAGTCCAGAAGAGGTAGAAAAAAACCCGCTTGCAGTACTAAGAACTTCAATAGATAATTCTGTGCTTCTTGGAATTGTGATATTTGAAGATTAAGAAAGCTTTTTTCTAACAATTTTACTTACCAAATTTCCATCTGCTTTGCCTTTTATTTTCGGCATTAAGGCTCCCATAAGTTTTCCCATATCAGCAATTGTTTTGGCGCTGGTTTGAGAAATCACATTTTCTACAAGTTTTTTTATCTCTTCTTCATCCATCTGTTCGGGCAAATAAGTATTAAGGATTTCAAGCTCTTTCGCTTCTTTATCGACCAAATCTTGTCTTCCTCCCTTTTTGAATTCTTCGATTGAATCTCTTCTTTGTTTGGCTTCTTTTTGAATTACCGATAGAACATCTTCATCTGTGGCTTCGTAACCAGCACCCCCTTTATTAATTTCGTAATAATTAATAGCAGAAAGAAGCAATCGAAGCACAGATACCCTTGTCTCATCTTTGGCAAGCATAGATTTTTTAAGCTCTTCTTGTAGATCTGTTTTTGTCATTAAATTATTTTAGTTCCTGTATTCTTTTTGTCAAATATTCCTTTTTATTTTTTGAGAGATCTTCATCAACTTCCTCGAAGAGTTTTTGTAGCAATTCGCCGACCCTAGGCCCCGGTTTTATATTTAAAATTTTCATAATATCATTGCCATCAATAGCAAGATCGTTCACAGAGAAGGGTAAAGGCGCAAGTTGTTCTTCAACTCTTTTCTTGAAAAGTTTAAGTCTCCAACTTTCTGCGGTTTGTGTTCCTCCTCCGAGTCTGTCTCCAATTCGCAAGTCCATCATGTCCTTGACATTCTCTACTCCAACACGTCTTATGAATCGTCTGACGGCCGCATCCGTTATTTTTTCGTCCACCGTAAACATATGCCAACGAATAAGATTAACAATCTTCTCTCTATCTTTTTTGGAAAATTTAAGCCTGTCACATATTTCCCTTGTGATTTGAGCGCCGGCGATCTCATGATTATGAAAGATCACGAATCCATTTTTATCAGTTGTGGCAACTTTTGGTTTTCCGACATCATGAAGAAGTGTCGCGAATCGCACAATAGGATCGTCAGAAGGACAAAATTTGAGAGATAAAAGATTGTGAGTAAAAACATCAGTTGTATGATGCCTTCCAGGGCGGACTTGCGAAACATCAATTCCTTCGATAAGCTCAGGCATTATATGATCCAAAAGAGTGCTATTCCTAAGAAGAATAATGCCTTCATAAGGAAAGTTACTTCCTATTATTTTTAAGAGTTCATCTCTTACTCGTTCACTTGAAATTTCCTTTATCAAAGATGCATCTTTTGTAATTTCAATCCACGTTTGCTCATCTATCGTAAACGATAACTGTGCGGCAAATCTTATTGCCCTCATAAGGCGGAGAGCATCTTCCTTAAAGCGTTTTTTAGGGTCGCCAACGGCTTTAATTATTTTCTTTTTTAAATCAGATGACCCATCAAAGGGATCAATTATTTTATCTGAGGTAGTGCCATTTTCAATCTTTAGAGCGATTGCATTGATCGTGAAATCACGACGAGATAGATCTTCCTCGATTGTTTTTCCCCAGGAGACTTTTTGAGGATGCCTACGATCTATATAACCATGCTCAGTTCTATAAGTTGTTGTTTCAACTACTCCTGGATGTTCAGGTGTATCTGCAATTCTGAAGTCTTTAAGGGGAATTCCAACTGTCCCAAACTGGTTGTCGTAAAAAGCATTAGGAAAGAGCTTTAGCATGTCTTCAGGGGTTGCATTTGTGGCCATGTCCCAGTCTTTTACATGTTTTTTGAGAAGCAGGTTTCTTACACAGCCACCGACCAGATAAATTTCAAAACCAGCCTCTTCAAACTTTTTATAGATTTTGATAATTTCAGCTGGAATATTCATACCTTGCCACGCTTTGAAAGTGTCTGCTATAGTATAGCAGAAGAAATCAGATGAAAAAATGGAAAATCGTAAATAAATTCCCCGGCCTCGACAAGCGAAGCGGGGCGGGCAAAATAAAAAATAAAAAATTAAAGATCGAAGAAATTTTAAACGTTCTTCTTGAAAATCGGGGAATTAAAACCGAAAAAGAAAAGGAAAAATTTTTAAATCCAAAGCTTTCAGATGTAACGATTTCAAGTGTTGGCATCGATAAAAAACAGCTTAAGAAAGCGATTGCCCGAATCAATAGAGCGATTATAAGCAAGGAGGAAATTGTTATTTATGGTGATTATGATGTAGATGGAATTTGCGGGACTGCTATTTTATGGGAAACCTTAAATGATTTAGGTGCAAAAGTATTGCCATATATTCCTCACAGAATGGATGAAGGGTACGGACTGTCGAAGACAGGAATTAAAAATTTAATCCGCCAGTTGGACGGAAAAAATTGTTCTTTGATTATCACTGTTGATAATGGAATTGTAGCAAATGATGCCGTCGATCTTGCCAATAGAGAGGGGATTGATGTAATTATTACAGATCATCATGTATCGGCACAAAAATTGCCCAAAGCCTACAGTTTTGTCCATACTACACAAGTCTGCGGGGCAGGAGTAGCATTCTTGCTGGCGCAAGAAATAAATGCTGAAGTCGCCCGCAAAAATTTTCGTGTTCGCAGTGCGGTCAAATCTCCCTCAACCCGAAACGCAGGTGGCGCAAAAGCTCACAACGAAAATTTTGTGGACTCCTCGCTTGGACATCTTGAACTTGTTGCTTTGGCAACAATTGCGGATCTGGTTCCTTTAAAGGGTGCAAATAGGACTTTTGTAAAATTCGGTCTTGAGGAATTAAGGAAAACCAAAAGACCCGGCCTTTTGGCAATAATTGAAGAAACGGGAATCGATCAAGTTTTAATTGGCGTATATGAAATTGGACATATTATTGCTCCGCGTCTTAATGCCATGGGCAGGCTTGAGTACGCAATGGATAGCTTAAGACTCCTTTGTACTAAGAGTAAAGAAAGAGCGAAAGATCTGGCTTACAAATTAGGGCATACCAATAGAAAAAGACAAGAAATCACACTTAAATCTTTTGAACACGCAAGACTTCAAATCACAAATTCCAAATCACAAATTCCAAAACTTCTTTTAATAGCAGATAAATCGTACCAGCAGGGAGTCATCGGATTGATAGCAGGAAAATTAGTTGAGGAATTTTATCGACCCTCTATTGTTATCTCAAAAGGAGAAATTTATTCTAAGGCATCAGCAAGGTCGATCAGCGGATTCAATATAGTCGAGTTTATCAGAAGCGCATCAGATTTATTAGTCGATGTCGGAGGCCATCCGATGGCTGCAGGATTTACAGTCGAAACAATAAACCTTGAGCTTCTTCAAAAAAAACTTGAAAAACTCGCGGATAAAATTTTAACTCAAGACTTGTTTGTCAGAAGTCTTTATATCGATTGTGAATTTGATATTAATTATTTGAATGAAGAATTCTATAATGTTTTGCAAAAACTTGCTCCGTTTGGAATGGGGAATTCCCAACCTGCCTTTGTGAGTAAAAATATAATTATTGAAGATATGAGACTGGTCGGAATGGATGGGAGGCACCTAAAATTAAATCTCAAAACTCAAATTTCAAATCTCAAAATTGAAGGCATAGGGTTTGGGATGGGTGAGCGTTCAAATGAAATTCGAATAGGCGACAGAATTGATCTTGTCTATCAAATTGAAAAAAATGAATGGAATGGAAACAGCAAGCTCCAGCTTAAGATCAAGGATTTACGCCGATCCATTCCCTGAACCATTTTTAGCGCTGAAAACGACGACCTCTTCTTGGTGATTTCCATTTCCATTCTGAATTTCTTTAGATAATTTTGCAACAAAATTAATAAACCTATTAGCCTCTTCTCTTTTTGTTGATGCTTTATCTATAATACCCATTGTACATGCTTCTGCGCGGGCAGGAGGCACCCCTGTCGTTTTTAATATCTCTCCGTACTGCTCCAGTGCGGCAGTAAAATCAGGCATATCATGCACAGAGATTCTTCTTGAACCATTTATTTTCTCTTGTCTATTCATAGTTTCTTAAATAAAAAACCTCCCGTTTTTAAATATTGGGAGGATTTTCACAAAACCTCCTCCCTCTTATACAATAAAGAGGGAAATAGGCTTAATTGTGTGCAAAGATAATTTCATGTTCTATATCAATATATATCAAGTTAAATATACCTTGTCAAGAGGGTAAAATCAAGGTAAAATGAGAGCTAATGGAACAATTAAAAAGAAGTCTTTCCTCTGGAGCCCCTGAGTTGATAGGTAAAGAGGTGCTACTAAAAGGCTGGGTTAAGACCAGAAGAGATCATGGAAAACTTATTTTTTTTGATTTAAGAGACAGAGGTGGAATCGTTCAATTGGTTGTAAATCCTAAAATAGCCGAAAATACCTATAAAACTGCCTTGGATATAAAACCGGAATTTGTAATAGAGATAATGGGAAATGTAAAAGCAAGACCATCAGGAACGGTGAATAAGGATTTACCGACCGGAGAAATAGAAATCGAAGTAAAAGATATTAAGGTTATCGCAAAAGCAAATCCATTGCCCTTTGACATGGGGGGAGAAGAATTAAATCTTGAACTGCCTACTCTTCTTGATAATCGTTCTTTAACGCTTCGCCATCCCAAAGTCTCAGCCATTTTTAAAGTTCAGGAAACACTTGTTGGATCATTTAGGGAAACGCTGAAGAAGGAAAATTTTACAGAAATTTTTGTTCCTACCCTTGTTCCAACTGCAACTGAAGGAGGAGCGGAAGTATTTCCTGTTGACTATTATAATCACAAGGCTTATCTTGCTCAATCACCTCAAATGTATAAGCAAATCATGACTTCAATTTATGAACGGGTTTTTACAATCGCACATGCCTATAGAGCAGAACCTTCGGTGACAACCAGACATTTATCAGAATACATAAGTCTTGATGCGGAATTCGGGTTTATCAATTCATGGAAAGAACTTATGGATATGGCAGAAAAAATAGTCTTAAATATGCTTGAAGAGGTTAATAGCAAGAATCAAAATGAACTTAGACTATTCAATACTTCAGTCTTTCAGATAAAAAAGAAAATCCCAAGAATTAAGATGCAGGAAGCCCAAGAAATAATTTTCAAGAGAACCAAAACTGATCACAGAAAGGAAATGGATCTTGACCCCTTTGATGAGAAAGAAATATGCAAATGGGCCAAGGAGGAATACGGTGCGCCATTTGTATTTATAACTCATTATCCGACTAAAAAAAGACCGTTTTATACCATGCCTGATTCAGAAAACCCCGATTACACTTTAAGTTTTGATCTTTTGGGTATAAATGAGGAATGGGTTACAGGAAGTCAAAGAATCAATGACTATAACAGACTGATGGAAAATATTGTCAAATGGAAAAACAAGCCTGAAAATTTTGGGATTTATCTTCAGGCATTCTCATATGGTATGCCGCCTGAGGGAGGATTTGCCATGGGACTTGAGAGATTGACTAAGGATATTTTAGGACTGTCAAATATTAGAGAGGCAAGTCTTTTCCCAAGAGATATGGAGAGAGTCGATGAAAGATATTCTCAGGTCAGTTGACCACGCAGTATTAAACTTCACAAAACCCAATATATTCTTAATCCCTCTTTTTGTAGTAGTGTTGTTAATTATGATTTCTGTCTATGATATCTATATTCAGCAGGTTTTATTAAATAATCAAATACTGCCGATCCCAATTACAACAAAGGTAAATAGTTATCCGCTTTTAAAAAATACAAATCCGCCCGAAATTTCTGCCAAAGCTGCAATTATCATGGATAAGGATTCATCTGTTGTTCTTTTTAGCAAAAATCCAAATTTACGTTTCTCACCGGCCTCAACTACGAAGATAATGACGGCACTGACTGCTCTTGAATATTTTGATTTGACTGATATTTTAACTGTCAAATCAACCGGAATAGAAGGATCAGTGATTGGCTTATCAGAGGGCGAGAGAATGACTTTCGGAGATTTATTATATGCGATGCTTTTGCCATCTGCCAATGATGCCGCTTTCGTTATTGCTCAAAACTTTCCAGGAGGAGAAAAAGCATTTATAGACAAGATGAATGAGAACACCAGACGGCTCCATCTTTACAATATGCATTTTGAAGATCCTGCCGGCCTTCTGGATTATGAGGATTACGCGAGCCCAATTGATCTGGCCAGGCTTGCATCAATATCTCTTGATAATAAAACCTTATCCCAAATTGTTGCTACCAAAAGAAAGATAATCTCAGACATTGATGGCGTGAATATCTATGACATTTCGAATTTAAACAAACTTTTGGGAGCCTACGGCGTCAACGGGGTAAAAACCGGATTTACAGACGAGGCAGGCGGTGTACTTATTACTTCAAAAGTTGAGAAAGATCACACTTTAATTATTGTAGTTTTAAGAAGCGATGATAGATTTTCCGATACCTTAAGACTCATTGATTTTATTTCCGGAAATATTAATTACTTAACCATCCGTCCTTAACGGCTGAAATATAAGCAACAAAATTATTTTCTCCTTCAAAGACAACGATTGGCAAAAGATACTCTTGTCTTTCTTCTCCTATATAATATGCAAGAAAAATATTAGTTATCGATACGGTCCCGGGCTTATTATTTGAGGCAGTATAAGCATTTCCTTCCTCAAGCTCTGAGTAGGCTTCTTGGGCAGTTTTTATCGGATAGGTGGCACTTTCCTCTGTTACTCCTTGATATGTATAATTTGCTTGAACAATTTGAGGATCATTTTCTCCGCCTCCGACCAAAAAGCTTATATTTGGAACTACCGGATTTGAATAGTAGATCGGCATTTTTTCTATATTTTTTTGAAAAAAATCGACCCTGACTATTTGTGTTTCTGAGTAACTTGTTGAGGGAACCAATGTCCCGTTTCTTATCGAGAAAAGAGTAGCTTTTGTTTTCTCAGCGTCAAGATCAACAGGGAGAGACGACATGTTTGATAAAAAGGATTGAGCAAGTGACACGGCTTTATTTTGATCGGGAAGGTTGGTAGCGGCAAGAATTGTCTGGTCGGTAAAAAAAGAAGATGTAAGCGTAAAATTGGAAGTAAGAGTGTTTAACACCAATTTTCTGGCAAGAGGGGTATCATCCGTCCACTCGTAAATGTTTTCTGAAACTTGAATGCTATCAGCTTTAAATCCTACCTTTGTAACTTTATCTTTTGCTCTTTGAGTTGCAAGAAGATCTGGTCTGTCAGGAACCATCTTGAATACTTTTGCCCGGTCAGAAAAAGAAGGAAGAGCCCCGGTTAGCGTGTCAATTCTGAAGCTGAATTGACCTTCTATATTTTTTTCAGGAAATGCAATCTTGGGTAGTTTTCCGAATGTAACTGTTGGCGGCGCAGGAGGAGTAGGCGAAATAATTTCTTTTACTATTTTTCCGACTCTGAAGGCAATTAGGATTAACAGAATTGCGCCAATTATCCCTATTGTCCACTTGGCAAAAGTTTTGGTAATAGCTGAAGCTTGGCCCAAAGTGAGCATGTCTTGAGTATAAGAAAAACTTAAGGTACAATGCAAGTGTACCGCTGAGGTCAATTGTAATATTTGCTCGAAATCAAATTTTTTCAAGGAAAACGCAGTTCGCTTGCGTCCAGCGAAAAAATTTATTTCTCGCTTTGATTTTACAAAATTTTGAAATACCCCGCGGGAATAATAACTATGATTAGAGTAAGGTTTGCGCCGAGTCCGACAGGCATCCCTCATATCGGAAATACAAGAACTGCGCTTTTTAATTTTCTTTTTGCACGTCATAACAGCGGGAAATTTATTCTGCGAATTGAGGATACAGACAGAACTAGATTTTTAAAAGAAGCAGAAACTATAATAATTAAAACCTTAGAATGGCTGGGTCTTTCCTTTGATGAAAAATATGTTCAATCCGAGAGACTGTCTGTTTACAAAGAATATGCAGATATTTTGGAAAAGAAAAAGTTAGCTTATAGAGAAGAAGGCGCTCTAAGATTTAGGATGCCAAAGACAGGCGAAACTTTTTGGCAGGACGCGGTAGGAAATAAAAAAATTGTGTTTAAAAATAATACACAGGAAGACTTCATAATTATGAAGTCTGACGGATATCCAACCTATAATTTTGCCAATGTAGTTGATGATTATCTTATGAAAATAACCCATATAATTAGAGGTGAGGAATTTATTTCCTCGACACCAAAACATGTTCAATTATATAAAGCTTTCCTATGGAAAGAACCTGTTTGGTGTCATTTGCCCATCATCTTAGGAACTGATAAGACAAAGCTTTCTAAGAGGCACGGTGCAAAAGCAGTACTGGATTATAAAGATGAAGGATATCTTAAAGAAACTTTATTAAACTACATGGCGCTTCTTGGCTGGAATCCTGGAGCGGACGAGCGAAGCGACGGATCTCGCCTGCGGAGCGCAAGCGAAGACAGGCGTGGGCGAGATAAAGAAATATTCTCTATTAAGGAATTAATCCGACTGTTTGATCTTAAAGATATTAATACTGCAAATCCGATTTTTGATCTTAAAAAGCTTGAATGGTTAAATGGAATGTGGATTAGAGAGATTAAGGATCTCAAGCAAAGATTGACTGATTTTTATTCCAAAGATAAAGATATAATATCTCTTCTTAATTCGTCAAAAGGAGATCTGGTAGTTGATTCTGCAAGATCAAGAATAAAAACTTTAAAAGATTTTAAAAATTTAATGAGTATCAGAAGAGAAAGAAAAATGACCTCGGAAGAAAAAAGAATTGCCAATAATTTATCGGTTTATCTTAAAAATGAATTAAAGGATTCCTGGCAGGATGAGAAACTTCTCAAGGTTCTTAAAAATTTCAGTAAGGGAAATAACATCTCATTTAAAAAAATATATTTTCTCTTGACGGGAAAAGAGCACGGAATAGGCGTTTTGGAGCTTAATCAAATTTACGGAAAAGAATTTTTTTTCAAGAATTTAAATGAGTAATTTTATTGCAAGGATAATATCTTTATTCTCGAGTCCTCTGATAATTCTTTTGCCTGCGCCATACATCCTAGTAGATAAGGTAAGCAATAATGATATTTATGCTCTCAAATGGGCATTGTTCTCTTATATTTTCCTTTTTTCAGTAGTTTTGTTCGTGATTGCCGGAACCTTCTTGGGAGTTTTTTCTGATTTTGATGTTTCCAAAAAGGAGCAAAGGCCCTTATTGTTCTTTTTTTCAGGACTTGTTACCTTTTTTTACCTTGCTTCTCTTTTTGTATTAAATGGTCCAAAAATACTTTTTATTGCCATCTTTGCTATTATTTTGGGAATAATCGTACTTGGAATTGCCAATCAATGGATTAAAGTAAGTATTCATACGGCAACTGTTTCTGCCCTTAGTATTTCTTTGGCAATTCTTTATGGCGGGTGGTTTATTCTTTCGCTTGTTCTTATTCCGATTATGGCTTGGTCAAGGATTAAAATTAAAAAACATACGCCGACAGAGGCAGTAACGGGTGGAGTTCTGGGTACAATTATAACTATAATAGTTTATATAATTGCAAAAACTTATTTAAAATGAATACAAATACTACACTTATTCAATCATTCAAGTATGCCTTTGAGGGAATATTTTTCTCAATAAGACACAACAGAAACTTAAGAATTCATTTGGCAGCCGCAGTTGTTGTAGTTGTTGCGAGCGTTTATTTTAAAGTTACTCCATTTGAAATGGGAATCTTAGGCGTTATGATAGTTTTGGTTATTTGTACAGAAATGATCAATTCAGCACTTGAAGAGATGGTAGATCTTATTATCAGTGAGCATCGAAAAGAAGCCAAGATCGCCAAAGATGTCGGAGCGGGCATGGTGCTTGTCGCTTCAATGGGCGCTGTGATCGTCGGCCTCCTCATCTTCATCCCCCACATAATGAAGTTAATTAGATAAACTATCCAAATAACCCTCCGTTTACTGAGGGTCGCTTCCCCCCTTTTTATATAAGGGCGCTGTGTTTTGAAATAAATTGCGCTGTTGTGCTTGAAAGAAAAAGCTTTTTCACTTCTCCAAGAGTAAAAAAATCAAGCAGTTGATTTTCTGCCCTTTGAATCTTATTGACATTATCATCGGTTAGTCTGGCATGATAACAAGATTCAGAGACATATTCAACTTTATCAACTTTTATACCCATTTCTTTTTCTACCCGTCTTGTCATCGCATTTTCAAAAGACTCTTTTTCTTCTTTAATTCCGCCGATAAGACACCACGGATGTTTTTCTTTGTCAATTGAATTATCACTCTTATGCATGAGGAGAACCTTATTTTTATATGTCAGAAGAATTAAGCTTGGTTGGGTTTTGCCATCCATAAATACATTATAGTCCTATTGGAGACAAAAAGGTGAAGAGAAATATTAGATGTTAATTATAACAGAGAGGAGATTGTTTTCTAATTCTCTCGGGCGATTTCACAAAGTTTTAAAAGTTCTTTGTGGACTAGGCCGTTACTTGCGATAAAGCCGTTTATATCGCGGTCATATCTTTGTTCTTTTCCGGTAATGTCAGTTACCTTTCCACCTGCCTCTTCAACAATTATTTTTGCAGCAGCTCCATCCCATGGATTCTCATATTCATAAACATTGGCAACGAAAGCTCCGGATGCAACCAGGCTTGCAGCGTAAGATGCTGAAATAAAGTTAACAGTATAATGTGCTCTTTCCGAAATTATATCTTGAAGGTTTTTATATCTATTGCGTGCATTTACTTCTACGACTGAATATTTGCCAAGTGTTTTTTGATCGGAAACCCTGATCCTTTTGCCATTAAGAAAAGTACCTTTCCTCTTTTCAGCGTAGAAAAGCCTGTCTAAAATTGGGTCATAAATTACTCCCAATATAGGATCGCCATTTTTAACCAATGCCAGTACAAAAGTAAACATTGGGTAACCGTGAGAAAAGGGCACTGTGCCATCAAGGGGATCACATACCCATTGATACTGGGAGTTTTTTTTAAGACTCTCTTCTTCTCCGATTATTCCGTACTCTGGAAAATTTTTTGAAAGAGTTTTTATTACTAGTTTGTTGACTGTAATATCGGTTTCGGTAACTGGAGTATTGTCTTTTTTCCAGGTCTTTTTGCTACCAAGTGAGAAATTTTTCCGCATAATTTTCCCAGCTTGATGTGCAAGACCTAATGCAACCCTTTTATAATTATTAATATTATCTGATTTCATAGAGTAATTATAGCATTAATAATTAAGTTTGTTATGCCTTGGAAAATCTGATAAAATTAGCTTGACATTGCTGGGTCGTCTAATGGTAGGACAACGGACTCTGAATCCGTTTATTTTGGTTCGAATCCAAACCCAGCAGCTCTGGCAAGAAGATAAAAAAAATCCAACTCCGGCAGCAAAATTATAAGTATAAATATGGCCATAAGAGAAAGAATTAGACAAGTAAAGCATCTGCAAAATAAGTATTTCATTTGCGTATTAGAAAATCCAGACAACTTAGTCAATATTGCTTCTGCAATAAGGAATATTTCAGCATTCGGTGTTGAAAAACTATATGTTATTGGTGGCGCAGATATCTTAAAAGATTTTGAAACGTCTCGAAAAGATAAACATTTATCAAATATTAGTGTTGGGGCAAATAAATGGGTTTTCGTAAAATATTTTAATTCTACTAGTGAGTGCATAGATCATCTTAAGAAAAATCTTTATACCATTGCTGTAACTTCATCACATAAAAAGGGGAAGAATAATATAAATTTATATGAAGAGACATTCACGCAACGGCGTCTTGCTATCTGGTTTGGTAATGAATCTGGAGGCATATCTGATGAAGCAGTTAATAGCTCAGATATGTGTATTCAAATACCAATGGGTGGCATTGTTGAGAGTCTAAATTTGGGTACGAGCACTGGTATTATCTTGAGCTATATTGGTTATCAGAGATTAAAATTTATTTATTCTCACAAGAAGGTTCATTTTAAACCAAAAGGGTTTGCAAAACTAAAAATGCGTTCGTGGAAAGATTTTATTGACAGACGACATTAAGCTATAAAGTTCAAACGGTTCGAGACCGATATGCTCAGCACACGCGGACTATAACCCTAAAGCTTCGATTCACCACTCCTGCGAAGCTTATAATCCTTAGCAAATTACTGGGAAAATAGGAATTTATTTGATAAAAAGCGGAATTAATGCAGTTATAATGATCAAATGGTTCCAGACCGTTTAGTCCCTTAATTAAGAATTTTTTAATTGACATAATGACAATCATTTCTCATACTAAAAATGTGAGAGATATTTACAAGGTTATAATTTCAATCATAGGTTGTGAGTTAGTAGGACTAGCGGGTACTCCATTTACTATTGGTTCAATACCTACATGGTACGCACAACTTATAAAACCGCCATTTTCTCCACCCAACTGGATTTTTGGTCCGGTCTGGATAATATTATATTTTCTGATGGGCTTATCAGCTTATTTAATTTGGAGAGAGGATTCCAAAAGCAAAAAAATAAAAATAGCACTATATTTATTTTTACTACTGTTCTATTTGTCGCACTAATTTTAACTATGATTAAGTTTAATAAAATATCCAAGTTTGCCATGTATCTTCTTTTACCTTATGCTTTGTGGGTTGCATTTGCAACCCTTCTTAACGTATCTATAGTTATTTTGAATAAGTGAGAGCAGCTGATTGCTATAATGACTAAATGGGTCTAGAGCGGTATGCCCAGCACTAGTCAAAAGATATAGCGTGACGGCTCGCTCCTTCATAGTTTCCTTTAACTCGAGCTGTTATGTATCCCAAAATATACTTCTCGTAAAATTCCGCCATATTTTTTGGGTCGCTTATGTTTCCTGCGATTTTTCGAATGCTTTCAAGATCCGTATCCACCCGCTTCCTGCAAAGGTCCATGGCTCTTCTTTTCACATCTTGAGGTTGCCATCCAGATATAGAATCAGGAGAGACAACCAAACCTCCGGAAAATTCTTCAGCGTGTGTCAATTGAGTTCCTCCGTGATGATCTTTTACTCCGACCCGATGTCCTCTAATTTCCTCAGAAGTGAAAATAAAAGGAGAAGGGGTTATTTCTAATCCAAGACCACCCGCTGAGTATTTCGGCTGGACATACTCATGAATTTTTCCAGTTACAATCAAAATGATTTTATCTGAATTTCCAAGATGATGAAGATCGCCATTTATATAAACTATTCCGTATTCGGGTTGAGATAATTTCTCTACATCCCCGTCAATATACAGAGTTCCTCCTCGCAGGGCCTCTACCTCGCCGACATTTCCTCTACAAATTATCATCCCTTTTCTTAAAAATAATCCCAATCTCCTGATAGATTTTGTTATCTTGTCTAAAGAATTATCTTTATTCTCAGGATCCTCAGGAGTTTTTTCAGGTAGCCTTAAATCTTCTGAGGGAATGATTTCAAGAGCTTGATTGCTGCCCGCAATCATATCGGCTAAATCTGAGGCAGCTTGTGTTGCAAAATAGTCTTCTCCGTTTCTAATAACGCCTGCTAAGAATTCAGGAAATCTCTTGTCTTTCGCAATTCTTTCAAGCAGTTTTATATCTTCTGGTTTTCTGTCCATCCAAGCTGCCGAACCGTATTTCCACACCGACTCTGAGTTCTTAAGATAATTTATGAAACTTCTATCAGAAAGATCTGCAGCGTAATCGGGTTTAAACAAGGGTGATCCGTCTACTACAACTTGCACTACACCAAAACTTCTTTGTTCTTTTCTTTCTCTTTCTTCTAAGGCATTGCCCATAAACAATGCTCGCAATATACTACATGATTTACAATTAATCAATATTAAAGATTCGTTACCAGATGTAGAAGCTAACAGACAATGCGTAGGGCTTGATATGATCGATTAAAATCCCTTTGGGAAGAAGAGGGAGAAGAGATAGATAGATGAGGCAATTGCGACCCCTGTAAAGGTAATTATAAGAACTGCATTTATTAGCCTGTTGTTTACGTAATTGCCCAAAATCTTTTTGTCATTTGAAAGGAGGTAGAGAAATATAAAAATAGGAAGAAGTAGCACTGCATTTAAGGCCTGAGAGACTATAAGAATCGTGAGAAGAGGAAATGAGGGAATTATTACCATAAGACCTCCCAAGACAAGAGAAAAGGCAAAAAGACCATAAAAATACGGAGCTTGCCTGACTCTAAAATTGAGCCCCGATTCCATTCCAAATGCTTCGGTAATTACGTAGGAAGTAGTAACCGGTACTAAAGCAGCGCCAAAAAGAGAAGCATTTAGAAGTCCAAATGAGAAAAGTACGGCCGCAAAATTTCCTGCTAATGGTTTCAGAGCAATTGCCGCATCTTTTGCTTCAGTGATATTAATTCCCTGAGCAAAAAGTGTTCCCGCTGTAGCAACAACTATAAAAAAAGCGATAAAATTCGTCAGAAAAGAACCTAAAAATACATCGCCTCGCTCTATTTTTAGATCCTCCTTCGAAAGCTTTTTATCCACGACATAATCCTGTATAAAAAACTGGCCCCAAGGTGTGATTGTCGTACCTACTACTGCCATGAGGGTTAAAATATATGCATTATTTAGCTGAAAGCTCGGCATTACAAGACTTTTGACTGCGATTCCCCAGCTAGGATTAATGATAAATGCAGAAATAATATAAGAAATATAAAAAAACGAAATAACTAAGAAGATTCTTTCCAGTCTTTTAAAATTTCCTCTTGTGACCAGAAAATAAACGGCAGTAATTGCTATAAGCACAGAGGCAAATCGTGGAACATTAAATATTTCCAAAGCCCCTGCGATCCCCGCAAACTCAGCAGCAATTGTTCCCATGTTGGCAATAAACAAAATTACCATAACAATTGCGGTCCAGTTAAGGCCAAATTTTTCCCGGATCAAGGAAGCCAGACCTTTTCCTGTAACAAGTCCCATCCTTGCTCCAATTTCTTGTGTAATTGCCAGGGAAAATGTGGTTAAAAATAAAACCCACAAAAGAGAATAGCCAAATCTGGCTCCTGCAACTGAATAAGTTGTGATTCCACCCGCATCATTATCAACAGATCCTGAAATAATTCCGGGTCCGATGATTGCGAGAACGGGAAGAATTCTACGAAAGTGTCTTCTAAATAGATTCATTTTCCTCTTGTCTTTCTTCTATGTTGCCCAGAACAGAGTCGATAGATATCACTCCGATTGGTTTTTTTTCCTTGTCAACGACAGGAAGAAGTCTTAAGTGATACTGAGAAAAGATTCTCAAGATTTGGGAGAAATCTATATTGGCATATGTAAATTTTCTGTCGCTTACAATGTCTTTCACAACGGACAGCTGGTCGCAATTAACAAGATCTTTTGTAAGAAGAGTGCCGATTAGTTTCTCATGCCCGTTTGTAATTAATATGGCTTCGGGTTTATGACTAAGATTGGAAAGCTCAATAAGTATCTCTTTGGCAGTTTTGTCGCCGCTTACTGTATAAAAGTCTAGTGTCATTATGCCTCCTGCCGTATCCATGCCAAAGTCAAGAAGTTTTTCTACACGTCTTGCTTTTTCAATTCCCAAAAGACCGAGAATTTCCCTGATTCTCAAAGGATTAATCTTATAAAAAATATCGGCAAACTCGGACAAATGCATTTTTTCAACGATTGTTTTAAGAGGCGATGTTGGCAACTGTTCAAGAATTGCCTCCTGCGTTTCAGGATTTGCCTCCTCAATCGCTTTGGCAGCCGTATCCGGGTTTAAAACTTCAATAATACCAAGTCTTTCTTTGGTTCCGAGTTCCTCAAGAATATCTGCAAGCTCTGCCGGATGGAGAGAATTTAATTTATTTTGAGTTAACTTTATTTTTATATTGCCAGTTTCGTAGTCAAATGCCTCAATCATCTGCCATGGCAAGACTCTATCTTTTAATTTTGCTAATTTTCCCACTCCAAGTCTTCTTAAGATTCCAGACAGGCCTATATCGATCCCGATCACCTTAAGTTCACCGTTACTCTCCAAAATTATGTCATTTACTCGGACAAGCCTTTTTCCATCAATATCTATAACCTGTTTGTCTAAAAGATCTTCTTTCAAATAGAAATCTTTTTCATCAAAGGGCAAAAGCGGTGCATGTGCGGACTTTAAGATAGGAAATTTGTGAGAAAAATTAATAGCCTCAGGCGTAATTGTTACCTTTTTATTATTCTTTTTGATGGCAATCTTTGATAAAGAGGGCATAGGATAGTTCTCAAACACAGCCGCATCAATAATTTTGCCGAAAATCTTTTTATTAAAATATATATTTTTATTTACCAGCTGGCTGAAATAGATCATGTTATTTTAATTGTAGGCGCCTTAAGATGAGGCTGTCAACCCCAAAACTACAGGGTCTTGACAATTAGCAGATATTTTGATAGAGTGCTAATGTTGCGCTAGGAAATATGGAAAAACTTGTACCAGTTATACCGATCAGAGACGGAATAATTTTCCCCAATATAGATTCTGTTCTTACGTTTGGGAGACCCAAAAGCCTGGCCGCGCTAGAGAGTTCATTTCAGCATGAAAGAATCGTTTGTTTTGTTCTTCAAAGAAACTCAAAGTTAAATGAACCTACTTCCGAAGACTTATACGATATTGGTACACTTTCCCGAATTGAGAGAATGATAAGGACAGATGGAGAGATAAATGCTCAAGTTAAGGGAATATCAAGAGTCAAGATTATTTCCTATGAGGAGCACGATCAATTTCTGGTAGCCAAAGTTGTAGAAATGCCTGAGATAACTGACGATTCTGCCGAAGTTAAAGCGCTCTGTAATCACGTAACAAATCAATTCAGAAAAGCCATAAATTTGGGAAAGTCTGTAGATTTTCTAACCTTTATGAATATAATGTCAGACAACTCCCCTTCTGAATTGTCAGATCTTATTGCCTCAGTTTTGGATATTAAGCCTCAAGATAAGCAGGAAATGCTTGAAGAGACACGTGCAAAGATAAGACTTGGAAAAGTTTCTGATTTTCTTACCAAGGAAATAAAAATTTTGGAGATTGAAAGGAAACTTTCTTCAAAAACTCAAGAAAGATTTGAAAAAGGTGCAAGAGAGGCGCTTCTTAGAGAAAGGCTCAAAACCATCGAAAAAGAGCTTGGTCAAAGCGATGAAGACAGTGAAATAAGAGAGCTTTCTGAAAAAATCAAAAAGGCAGGAATGCCCGAAGACGTGGAAGAAAAAGCCAGAAAAGAATTAAGAAAATTAAGACAGATGAATCAATTTAATCCTGAGGCAGGTTATATCAGGAATTATTTGGATTGGCTGATAAGTCTTCCTTGGAGTCTTGAAAGTAAGAGCAATATTGATATTAAGTCTGCTGAGAAGATTCTTGATGAAGACCACTATGGACTTGAGAAGGTAAAAGAAAGAATCGTTGAATATTTGGCAGTCCACAAATTAGCAGGAAAAATGAAGGGTCCTATTCTTTGTTTTGTCGGACCGCCCGGAGTAGGAAAAACATCGATCGGAAAATCAATCGCAAGATCTCTTAGCAGAAAGTTTATCCGGGTTTCACTTGGCGGAATTCGTGATGAGGCAGAAATAAGAGGACACAGGAGAACTTATGTCGGCGCACTGCCTGGAAGAATAATCCAAGGCATAAAAGATTCAGGCACGAAAAACCCGGTGTTTATGCTGGACGAGATAGACAAGGTCGGGACAGATTTTAGAGGCGATCCATCGTCTGCTCTTCTTGAGGCATTGGATCCTGAGCAAAATAATCAATTTTCGGATCATTACCTTGAAGTTCCCTTTGATCTTTCTGACGTTATGTTTGTCACGACTGCAAATGTGCTTGATACTATTCCTCCTGCACTTCGAGATAGACTTGAGATAATTCACTTTGCCGGATATACACAATTTGAGAAATTTAAAATTGCCAAGAATTTCTTGATGAAGAAGCAAATGGAAAGCCACGGGTTATCGGAAAAGACATCTGAAATAAAAGATGAGGCAATAAGATTTATAATTCAGCACTATACAAGAGAAGCAGGGGTAAGAAGTCTTGAACGACAGATCGCAAAGATATTCCGTAAGATTGCCAAAATGATTGCAGAAGGAAAAGAAAAAAAAGTTATCGTAACTGAAAAAAATGTACCAAAATTCTTGGGACCGATTAAGATAAGGTCAAATATTCTTGAGAAAAAGGATGAGATAGGAATGTCTACTGGGCTTGCCTGGACTGAGGCAGGAGGAGACATACTGTTTATAGAAGTGGCGCTCATGCCGGGGAAGGGGAATTTAATTCTCACCGGACAACTTGGTGAAGTTATGAAAGAATCTTGTCAGGCAGCCATGTCTTACATAAGAGCAAGAGCAAGACTATTAGGTCTTCCTGAAAAGTTTTATCAGAAAATTGATGTCCATGTGCACGTTCCAGAAGGAGCAGTTCCCAAGGACGGACCGTCTGCGGGAATTGCCATAACAACTGCAATCGTGTCGGCCCTGACCAGAATCCCCGTGAATAGAAAAGTTGGGATGACTGGAGAAGTGACTCTAAGAGGAAGAGTGCTTGAAATTGGCGGAGTAAAGGAAAAGGTAATTGCGGCTCACCGTGCAGGGCTTAAGACTGTGGTTCTGCCAAAAGACAACAAGAAAGACCTTGAGGATGTGCCTAAAGAAGTATTGAAGGATTTGAAATTTGTTTTTGTAAATCATATGGATGAGGTATTAAATATTGCCTTAGTAAAACAATTGCAACGCGTAAAAGAACATGAGGCCCAAACTCCTCCGCGTCCTGTTCTTCACGCCCCCTCCCCATATCAAGTTGACTAAAATCCTATTTTGACCCTCTTAACCAGCTATTATCGAAGAAGTAGAAGCGCGGTCAGAAGAATTATTAAGGAGCCAAGAATTCCCAGTAAAATTATATAGCGGATATTTAAAGCGTTCTTTTTCCTGGATTGATTTGCAGCACTTGGATCTTCTACATCAAATAAACTGTAGGATCTTAAAAGTTCAGTTTTACCGATAAGAAGATCTAAATTAAGATTTTTGTCAAGCCCTGAAACTAACTCTTTCAAAATAGAAAGGGGAGTAATTCCCCCCACCAGAAATTTACCCTCTTCAAAAATACCAAATAATACATTACACAAATGTTTATTGGCGTTTACAATTTTTATCTTATTACCTAGACGATATTCTTTATTAATTACTTCCTCAAACGGAATCATATCTTGTAATTCCGCAAATTCAGCTTCCGAAATAACGGTTTTCTTATCGAAATCTTTTTCGAAAGTAATTTGAGGCGAAAGGATTATATAGATAACCTTATGATAATTTATCTTGTTTTTTACAAGAAAATCATGAATCAAGACATAAAATTTTTTTCTGTCTATAACTTCAGAATGGATAAATACATCTTCGGGAAATTCTATTTTAAGAGGAGATGAAAGACTGTTGTCATAATAGAAGGCTCTTACCCTTTCAATATAAAAAATTCCTGATTGTTTTGCGGAAAAATCCATTTAATTAATTTCCCTCCATGATGAAATTGTTAATACATTATTATTATACAACGTCTGTACTTCAATCTTGCGTACTATATTATTATATCTTCCGGTGGCAACAATTGTTAGGGGGTTTTGGCTCGTTATTTCCGTAGTTACGTTTCCTCCACCCACACTCAAAGTTTCACCCGAATAATCAGGATCGCGTAAGAGCTTAAGAATTGCATTTTCAATTCCTGATTCTGCAATATAATAAGTAATTTCCCCTCTTTCCATTGTTCCCCCTCCCATTAAATTTATCAACATAATTACCGCCGAGGCCGAAGAGATGGTCATGCCAATAATCATAATATACAGAAATGTTATCAATGCTTGTCCGCGTTCTTGAATTCTCTTTTTCATCTTGTTCCAATCGTTGCGCTGAACACTTCCTGCTCCGGCCCTGATCTTCTCTTTGCATTACTCGTCAGAGTGAATAAGGCCTGAAGACTGTTTTTGCCGCTTGCTTCTCCGAGTCTTGTGAAATTGATGCTTGAAACTGCTGTTTCGGAACTATTTATAGAATCAGTACCCAAATTATTATTAAGAGTCAAATCATTTCCATCCAAACTATAAGTATAGTTTATTCCATCAATAACAAGCTGCAGTGTGGATCCTTGCTCTCCGGGTGCTGCGGGAATATTTATGCTCTGGGCACGCCTTATATCAAAAGTTAATCTCTGAAGGATAAATCTTTCATCCTGAAGCACACTTGATCTAGTTTGGGATTCAAGCTGGATGTCAATAATTGAAGTAAACATCTGAAGCAGAATTACCAAAAGCATTGAAAAAATAGCCATATATAAAATGATTTCTATAAATGACGATCCCTTTTGTTTTATTTTGTTTTTTATCATGGTGAATAGTTAAAGCTTACATCGTATAGGATGGGCGCCTGGCTTAAATCAGTAGTTGACAAATACGCTTTATATTTTATGCATCTTCCTGGATTTTTGTAACCCTGCTCGTTGGTAAGAAGCGGAATTGGACCTTCTTGGGAAAAATAAGTGTTGGAGGCTCCATCCGGTCCGACAAAATAATAGGTTGAATCGGTGCATGATCCGTTTACGGCATCGGCCACTGCAACTTGAAACTGAATGTTTGTCTGACTGGGTTGTGAAAATGTCGGAATAAATCGATTGTAGGTTACAGTTGAACCTGCATCAAAGGCAGCTGAGGTGAATGTTCCAGAACTTGAATATTGTCCGCCCGGTCCGCCTTCAATTATCTTAAATTCTGTGGTCGCATCTCCAGTAACTATATATGCATAGGCATCACCGTCTTGTTCGGTGACTCCTGAGACTCCCCGTACTCCCGTGTCGATCTGAAGACCTCCGCATTCTACGGGATTTGCTTCATTGGTTATATCTATAACTTGATACTCCTGACCCCCGCTCCCAGCTAGAATTGCTTTGTTGCCGGGAACAACAGTAATTCCTCTTGGATTCATGCCATTCGAATCGTAGTTTCCTATACTTGGTCTACTTCCAGTCTTGGTTGAGATATCCACAATGAATAATTCTCTTTGGGATGAGGAGGCTCCTGTTGCAAGATAAGCTCGGGTAGCAGTTGAATTAACAAAGACATCAAATGCGGCCTGACCGTTTACATCTGCCGATCCAACTATAGATAAAGTTCGTCCTCCATTGCTGACTTGGATAATTTGAAGCTCTTGTGCGGCACCGGCGATAGCAACATACGCATAATTTCCCATAACAACAACCTTGCTTCCGGTTGCGGCGAGCGTAACGTTTCCCAACTGTGGTCTTGAACCGGACTTACTTGAGAGATCAAATGTGTATAATTTATTTCCGTCATTCATGTAGCCTATATTGTCTGAGACAAAAATACTTTCTCCCCTGCCGTTTCCCGGAGCATTAAAATATCCGGCTTCTGCATATTTCCCGTTTGTTAATTGAGTCAGGTCGATGATTACGATTTCTTTTGATCCGGTATCAGTAGCAAGATATGCATAGTTTGTTTCGCCAAAAACCCCATTAGTTTTGTATCCGTCAAAAGTTCCTAAAATACTTGCTACTGGAGGATTGGTATTACTTATTGATACATTTGCAAATGAAACCCCGGATGCATTTTCTCCGGTTCCCGTAAAAGCACCGCCCTCGATGGCCGATACTGCATTTGCAACTCCATTTTTGGGAAGATCAAGAGCAGTTATTGATAAATTCGGACTGCACCAACTCCCGCTTCCCCCAGCCCCCAAAGTAATCTCCCCGCCATCTGTATTTGTTACTACAGTGCTTGATAAAGTTCCCGAATTAAAATCAGTTTCCGATGATTGAATAAATGAAGCATTTTCATGATAACGAGTTAAATACATTATAGATTCAACGGATGAAAGAAGAGGATTATTCCACGAAACAGTAATAGTAATTTTCTTAGTCGAGGGATCTTGGGTTCCTCCACTTGTGACTATAGCACCGTTTGAATCCCGATAGGTATCACTAATTACAATTTGCCGAGTAAGGTTATAAGGACTTAGTGTTTCACTCCCGGATACAAGTGACCAGGATGAACCAGACACTACTGGATGAAAGGTTCCGTTTGTCGCAATTTGAGCCCAATCTGCATCACGTACAATTCGAACAGCTTCTGCCGCCTCTTTAAGGTAAGATATCGCTTGAATTTTTTGATCCTGATTGATGCTTCCTGATCTTACAGCAAAAAAACCCGTGAGAATGGCAGGAAGAATCATTGAAGTAAGACCTATGGTTATAAGAAGTTCTATTATAAATTGACCCTTTTCAAAAAATCGATTTTTCATTAAATTAAGGCGATAATGAAGTTGCACCATATCGATTGATGGTAATGGTTTTTTGTTCATTTGCTGAAATATTTTTAAGAGTTATGGAATTATTATTACTGTCAAAACCTAAGATCTCTCCGCTTTGCTGGGAGAAGACAACCGAATTGCTAGGCAGTAGAATGCTGGTCATATTGATATTTTCATTTAAGTCAATAGTTAAATTTGTTGAATCTGAAGGATTGTATGAACTTCCCCGAAAAAGAGTGTAGCTACTTACCGCAAAATAGATTCCGTAACTTGAACCGCTTTCACCCCCATCGGATGAGCCTGCCATTGCTTTAAGCTGCTGGCTCTTTATGTCTGAGACTATCTTTTCTAAAGAACTGTTAATTGAACTCGTCTGTCGAGTGTTTAAGAAGCTTACCGTAGCAAAGCCTAATAGAGTAGCAAATATTGTTAGACTGATTAGAATTTCTAATAAGGTAAATCCCTTTTGCTTTGAAGATACCATAGTTATCGGCCGCCAATGTTGGTTATTAATCCATACATCGGACCGAAAATTGACAACATCATTCCTCCAACCATCACGCCAATAACGATAAGCATTATTGGTTCAAGAAGAGTTGTAAGAGTTTTAAGCTTGTTGGTTATTTGATAATTAAGATAGTCTGAAATGTCCTGCATGGATGTTTCAAGAGTTCCTGTTTTTTCGCCTGCTTCAATAATTTTTATCATAATACTTGGAAAAATTTTTTTATTTTCTTTGAATCCATCTGAAAGATCTTTTCCTACAAGTATAGATTTTCTAGTTGCATGAATTGCTTTGACCATATCTTTCTTTACTACAACATCTTCTGCAAATTCAAGTGCTGTTGTAATGGTGATTCCTGAAGAAAGCAGTAAATTCATACTTCTTGAGAAGCGTATAAGATCAATATAGTTAATAAGTCCAGAGACAATAGGCAATGAGTATAGGATCGAATGAAACCATTCCTTTTTAAATTTATAAATGAAAAACAACCCGGCGAGAAAAAGTATAATTATCCCCATGACGGGGAGTGTATTTTTGGTTAACAGATTAGACAAATAAATCAGAACTTTTGTCGGAAGAGGAAGAGAAACTCCAAGCTGCAGAAATACCACAGAAATCTTAGGGATAACTACAACGAGTATAAGAAATAGAATTATTACAAATACAATAATAATCAAAACAGGATAGGAAAGGGCGCCTTTTATTTCATCGGCAAACTCAAGTTCTTTTTTGATAAGCTCCTTCAAGTCTTTAAGAGTTACGTCCAAAGTTCCTGCCTCCTCAGCTGCCTTAATTATATTTACACTTACCTTATCAAAAACATTCGGAAAGTTTGCAAATGAACTATACAAATATCTTCCTTGAGTCAGGTCCTCTCGAACTTTTTCAAGGATTTTTTTTGTATTTCCTTTTGCGTCTTCGAGTAATGAATCAATAGTTTCAAGTATGGGAATACCTGCTGCGATCATCGTAGCAAGGTTACTGATAAGGCCTAATTTATCATTTCCGGAAAGCGTTAGACTACTCATGCAGATTCTACTTTGGTAACCCTTAGTACTTCACTTATTGTTGTTACTCCTTTTGCTACTTTTTCGAGTCCGTCCTCAAGCATAGTTGTCATACCTTCTTCAATAGCCGCTTTATTTATCACATCTGAATCACTCTTTTGTGTTATAAGTTTTCTAACCGTGTTTGAGACGTCTATTACTTCAAAAATGCCTATTCGACCTGAAAAGCCCGTGTAGTGACACATCTTACATCCTTGTCCCTGCATCACCTTGATGTTGTCCTGCGAACCGAAATACTTAGTAATGCTTTTTTCCGGAAAATTTTTAAGAAGGTCGCTTCGTTTCGCCAAAGCCTTTATCTTACAAGATTCGCAGATTCGTCTCACGAGTCTCTGTGCAACAATAATATCAACAGTTGAAGCAACCAAAAATGGTTCAATCTCCATATCAATAAGCCTGGGAAGTGCAGTTGCAGCATTGGTGGTATGAATTGTTGAAAGGACCAGATGGCCTGTAAGGGCGGCATTTACAGCAATTCCCGCTGTTTCGCTGTCACGTATTTCCCCCACAAAAATAATATCTGGATCCTGTCTTAAAATAGACCTTAATCCGTTAGCAAATGTCAGTTTTGTTTTGGTATTTACCTGGATTTGGTTGACGGCTTTTATTCGGTATTCAACCGGATCTTCGATAGTAGTAATGTTTTTTTGTCTGGTGTTTAAAATTTTAAGTATCGAATAGATCAAAGTTGTTTTTCCAGACCCTGTAGGACCGGTTGAAAGAATCATTCCATATGATTTATTGATTGCATTATTAATTTTTTTAAGATCTGTATCACTCATTCCAAGATCTTGCAAAGAGAACTGTCTAAAGTGGGAGGAAAGAAGTCTTAACACTACTTTTTCTCCGTCTGCAATTGGAATAATCGAAGTTCTAATATCTAAGTTTTCGTCATCCACCTGCATTCTCATTTTTCCATCCTGAGGGCTCAGGTGCTCATCGGTTCTTAATTTGGAAAGTATTTTTATCCTAGTAACAATCCTGTCATGATGTCTTTTTTCAAGGCTTAAGACATCGTGCAAAATGCCGTCAATTCTAAATCTGATTATAATATTTTTCTCCTGGGGTTCTATATGAATATCTGATGCCTTATCTTGATAAGCGCGAGTTACTAAAATTTCGATCATTTTTACAATCGGGGCATCATCTGAGGTAGTTTTGGTGGGAACTTCGGTCTGGAGTAGGTCATCGAATAGCTCTTGAAGGTTTTTTTTATAAAGCTGCATTGAATTTTCAATGTCTCTTTCAGTTGCATAATAGGGAACAATTTTTTGTCCGGTTTTTTTTATAACCATTTCCTGAAGCTGGGTTTCTTTGGGATTGGCCATAGCAAGTTTTATTCCGGTGCCATCACGGCCGAATGCAAGGACCTTATATTTTCTTGCAATTCTTTCAGGGATGATACGAAAGACAGGTTCAGGGATACTGACTTTTGACAGAGAAATAAAGGGCATTTTAAGGGAAGCGGCAATCAACATTCCCAGCTTTTCATCTGTAATTACATTTTTTTCAATTGCCGCTTCCTGAAGCGAGATCTTGGCATTGTCGGTGAAGATTATAAGGTCATTGAGGGTTTTTTGATCAACGCCGACTTTGGTCAAAAGATCGTTTACTTGTTCATTGGGCAGGACCATAAAATTATGATAGCACAACCACCTTCAATTTCAAATAATATTAAGAGGAGGATTGTTTGGTGACCCCACGGGGATTTGAACCCCGGTTACCAGGATGAGAACCTGGCGTCCTAGGCCGCTAGACGATGGGGCCGCAGCCTTCTTATTTTACTCAAAATGACCTCAAAATACAAGGAATTGAACTTGATAATTTTTGGTTTATAGGATATAATTTTCGATTAAATATGTCAAAGATTGAAGGAAGAGGATTCAATAACTTTAAAGAATGGAGAAGAAACTTTGGTCCGGGCAATGCGGGCAGGACTGCATTTAGACTTGTTGCCAGAGGGAATAATTGTGAATTTAAGCCGGGATGTGGTACCAGAGGAGTAGAAACACTAGATTATGATGTTTTAGGGGAGCTTGAGCAAAAACTTTCTTGTGGTAATAAACACACCCGTTTCATGAGAGAAAAGATAGAGCATGATCTTATCTCGATAGGCACAAATCCGTCTTTTGGTAAAAATGGGCGGGGAAGATTTTAAGTTAAGTTAACCATCCCGCGGCTTGCTAAAAACTCATGTACTTTTTGAACTGCCTCTTCAGGAGTTAAATCGGTCGTATCAATTACAAAATCATAAAATTTATCCGCGCTTTCCGGATCCCAAGGGTCAATATCCGCCAGTTGAGGATGTATAATTCTGTATCTTGTAAGGTCTCTTTTCCAACGGTTTTTTGTTCTGTCCTGAATCTCTTCCTGCGTAACCTCAAGTCCTGGATTTTTTTCGCTTTCTCTTTTTTGAATCCTTTCTGCTCTCACATTTTCATCTGCCACCACTAAAATTCTGGCAACAGGAGATAAGGCTTTTTGTCCTGCATCGGTTTTGTCCAAAACCTCTGTGGCTATAACTCCTGCGAGTTTTGATTCTTTTATAATCGGATGACCGGTCATCTCTATCGCGCGTCTAATAGCTTGAGCCTGCATCTCGTCAATTTCCTCATCTGTTTTTACCGGTCTTCTGGAGTAGTCTATAACCGGAATATTATGTTCTTCAATTCCTTTTCTATACGCCTCTCCTACATGGCTAACTTCGACTCCGTATTTGTCTCCAAGCCCTTGCCCAAGCGCAGTGTTTCCGGAACCGGGTTTTCCAGAAATTGTAACCACGCAAAAAGAAACCCCCCATCTTTCCTTTGGGACGATGTCTTCAGATTGCCCTCTGGCTTCCAACCTTCTGCTCACGGTGACACATTATAGGATATTTTAAGTCAAAAAACAAGATAACGTGCCTATAATCTTTTTCAGCTTCTATTTTAAAAGAAAGTGTAGTTTTGTATAATGGATAGGATGAATAATCCTTTTCTCTCGGTAGTCATTCCTTCTTATAACGAGATGGCCAATCTACAAAAGGGTGTTTTGGATAAAGTTTTACATTTTCTGACAAAACAAAAATACAGCTTCGAAGTTATCATTGTAGATGACGGATCAACCGATGGAAGTGTGGATTTTGCGGAAAAGTTTGTAAAAGATAATCCAGAGTTTAGAATCATTAAGAATAACCATCTCGGCAAGGCAGGAGCGGTTACAAAAGGAGTACTTGAAGCTTCAGGAGAATACGTCGTTTTTACTGATATGGATCAAGCAACACCAATTGAGGAAATTGACAAAATCATGCCGTATTTAGATAAGGGTTTTGATATTGTTATTGGATCTCGAAATTCAAAAAGAAAGGGAGCCCCTTGGACAAGACTTGTGATGGCAAGAGGAATGATGTTATTGCGAAGTATAATAGTAGGAATAAAAGGCATTTCTGATACTCAGTGCGGATTTAAGGCATTCCGTCATGATGTTGCAAAAAAACTTTTTGAAAAGATAAATAGAATTAACAAAGGATTTTCTGAAGTTTCCGGATCAAAAGTTTCTGCCGGTTTTGATGTAGAACTTTTATTTCTTGCCCAGAAAATGAAATATAAGATAAAGGAAGTTCCCGTAAATTGGCTTTATGTTGAAACAAGAAGAGTCAGCCCTCTCAGGGATTCAATAGATGGATTTTTTGATCTTATTAAAATAAAAATAAATTCAATAAAAGGAACTTACAGATAATGATGTCCAATTTCAAATTTCAAATTTCAAATTTAAAATTTATTAGCATTGGATATTTATTAACCATTGTCGGATTATTCCTTTACTCTTTTACCCAAGTCGATTTAAGTCTTACCTTGTCTCAATGGTCATATTGGCAGGTAGTACAAAAATTTTTTCAGCAAATTGGATATTTCAACCGTCCATTATCTACGGGATTTTACAGTTTAATAATATTTTTGTTGTTTGTTTTCTATGGATTACATTTGATATTTATTAATAGTCATAGATTCAAAAGGCAGCAGTTGTGGATTTTAATTATTGCTACAGGTATAATTCTATCCTTTTCTTACAATGCGTTTTCTCATGATTTATTCAACTATATTTTTGATGCAAAGATCGTAACTTATTACCAGCAAAATCCATATACCCACAAAGCATTGGATTTTCCCAATGACCCCATGCTTTCATTTATGCATTGGACTCACAGATTTTATCCATATGGCCCCTTCTGGTTGGTATTGACGATTCCACTTTCATTCATCGGACTCAATTTTTTTCTTCCCACTTTTTTTCTTTTTAAATTTTTAATGAGCCTAGGTTATTTAGGAACAGCCTATTTTATTGAAAAGATTTTAATTAAGGTTTCTCCAAAGGAAAGTCTTTTTGGACTTGCTTTTTTCGCATTTAACCCATTGATAATTATTGAAGGATTAGTCTCCTCTCATAACGATATTCTCATGATGTTTTTTGCAATTTTTTCCCTATTTCTTTTTTTGAATAAAAAAAATATTTTTTCATGGATCGGACTTGGATTATCGGCAGGAATTAAATTTGCCACCGGTTTAATATTCCCAGTTTATTTAGCAAGTTACTTTTTCTACAAAAAACGACAAATTAATTTCGTGTTTTTGATAAATTTAATTACTGTTATGATGGTAGGGGCGGTAGTTGTTGTATCTATCAGAACGAATTTTCAACCGTGGTATTTACTTCTGGTAATTCCTTTTGTAAGTCTAACAAGCAAAAAATATTATATTTTAATTCCTGTTTTGACTATGTCTTTTTTCTCGCTTTCACAATATATCCCATTTTTATTAAAAGGCGACTGGAATTATCCTGTTCCTCAAATATTGTTTTGGCTTACCTCAGCTGGGATAATATTATCACTGGCATTAACAGGAGCAGTATATGCTTTAAATAATATAGTAAGAGCTAAAAAATAATGATAGAATTAGTTTGTGAAAGTTTTTTTTAAAGATATCAAAAAATTCCAGACAGAGATAATTGCCTCTTTTCTAGGAGTCGTTTCTTATTTTTTCCTCAGACTTTACAATATAATGTCGCTCCCGATTTTTACAGATGAGGCGATCTATACCCGCTGGTCTCAAATAGCCCGATATGATGCAAACTGGAGATTTATTTCACTAAGTGATGGAAAGCAACCTCTATTTGTTTGGTTCGATATGATTTTAATGCGTTTTATTCAAGATCCCTTATTGTCTGGAAGAATGGTTTCTACAGTTGCAGGTTTTTTTACAATGATCGGGCTCTTTCTTTTGGGAAAAGAAATTTTTAAAAATCGATGGATTGGAATTTTGTCCGCGGGGCTTTATATAATTTATCCTTTTGCCTTGGTTTATGATCGCATGGCTCTTTACGACAGTTTAGTAGGTGCATTTGCTGTTTGGAGTTTGTATCTTTGGATACTTCTTGTAAAAAAACCAAGACTTGATGTAGCTCTTATTCTGGGAATGGTAATAGGTGGAGGAGTTCTTACTAAGACGTCAGGATTTTTCAATATTTATCTTGCGCCATTTGTATTGATAATTTTTGATTGGTCGAAAAAAAGACGTTTGGAGAGACTGCTAAAATGGATAGGGCTTGCGGTTATAGTCATTATAGCTTCTTACGGCTATTATTCAATTCAACGTCTCTCACCACTTTTTCATGTTATAGCAGAAAAAAATTCAATTTTTGTTTATCCACTTCGAGATTGGCTGGGTCACCCTTTTACTTATCTTATTGGAAATATAAAGGGTATTTTTGATTGGTTTATTAATTACATGACCTGGCCATTTCTTATTCTTATCGTATTGTCTTTCTTTATTTCCCTAAAATTTACAAAGGAAAAAATCCTTCTTTTTCTTTGGTTTATTATTCCCTTTGTTGCGCTCGCACTATTTGGGAGAGTTCTTTATCCGAGATTTATTTTCTTCATGACGTTGTCCTTACTTCCTCTTATTGCCTTTTTAACCTATGAAATCTTCAATAGGTTAAACAACAAATATATATTTTATGTGCTACTGTTTTTATTTTCTTTTGCAGCCATACGTAGTGATTATTTTATTCTTACTGATTTTGCTAATGCTCCAATTCCAAAGGCAGACCTTGGTCAGTATATTAATGACTGGCCGGCAGGCGGAGGTATAAAAGAGGTTGTTAGTTATCTTGATAAAGAAGTCAAAAAGGGCAAAATCTACGTGGCTTCACTGGGAACCTTCGGATCTCTCCCAACTTATTCAATTGAAATATATTTCGGTGATAATAAAAATGTTGGTAAGCGTGGAATTTTTCCTGTACCTTCAAAAATTCCTGAAGATCTAATTGAAAGAGCCAAAACTATACCAGTGTATGTATTGATATCAAACCAGCATGAATTTGAAGATGCTTCGAAAGATTGGCCGCTTAAATTGATTCTTGAGTATAAAAAGGGCGTTGGAGATTCTTACACGAGACTTTATAGAGTAGAAATTTGAGCTCATGACAGAATATGAAATTCCGAAATACCGCAGTCCCCTTTTTATTAATCACAATATTATCAATCCTTCCTCTAATAAACATTTTTCTGACGGATAAATTAGTTCATACTCATGATGGATTGGTGCATTTGCCTCGAATCGCGGCATATTTTAAAGCACTACAAGATGGTCAGTTTCCAGTACGATTTGCAGGGGATTTGAATTACGGATATGGCATGCCTCTTTTTAATTTTATTTATCCGCTACCTTATTTACTTTCATCAATTTTTCTATTTTTAGGCTTCGGGCTTGTGGGCACCTTTAAGCTAACAATATCATTAAGCTATATTCTTTCGGGGCTTTTTATGTTTATGTTCGCAAAAGAGTTTTTTGAGGATCTCAAGAGAGCTTTTTTGGTTACTATTTTTTATCAGTTTGCAACCTTTAGAATCGTTGAGATAACAACTCGTGGAGCATTTGGAGAGACATATACTTATGCTTTTTTACCTCTTGTTTTGTACGGAATTACGCTTATCTTTAAAAAATTTTACAGAAGAGGTTTGGTCATCACTTCTTTGGCAACTTTTCTTCTTATTATTTCTCATAATTCGATAAGCTTGATATTTTTTGTAATTTCGGTTGGCTACATTTTATTTTTTGCCAAAAGAAAAAAAGATTTAATTTGGGCATTTATTGCTGTTTCTCTTGGAATTTCTTCGTCTGCTTTTTACTCCCTGCCTGCAATTTTGGAACATAAGTATACCTATGGAGATTTATTTATGAAAGATGTGTATCTTAATAATTTTCCCTCTTTTAAAAATCTTTTTACTCCCAATATCATTAATAGCCCAATGTTCTGGACTGGAAATGTGCCAGTTCAAATTGGAATTCCTCATGTTTTAACGGTTATTTTTTCGATATTTATAATTATTAGAAGAAAAATAGATCCGACAATAAAAAAAATACTTATTTTCTCTCTTTTTATATTCGGGATTTCTTTATTGTTTATGAGCCCCATTTCAAATATTGTCTGGAGAAAAATTTCATTACTTCGACAATTTCAATTTCCATGGAGATTTTTGTCTGGTATAGTTTTTTCTACATCTTTTGCGGCTTCAAGTTTTCTATCCTTTAGTTTTTTTAAAAAAAAATGGATATATTTATCATTGATTTTTATAATAATTGCCTTAAGTATTCCCTTTTGGCAGACTAAGGAGGGATACGATCAAATTGATGAGAAATATTACTGGAATTTCCCTCTTAATACTACTTATTATGGAGAGGCTGATGTTATTTGGTCGGCTGGTCCGGCGAAGTCGTATCCCAAGCAAAGAGTAGAAGTTATTGACGGTAGTGCAGTAATAAAAGGTTTTTCTAAGAAATCAAACTTGCATATATTTGAAGTAGATGCTAAATCAAATACGACTCTAGTTGATCATACTCAATATTTTCCGGGATGGAGGGCTTATGTTGATGAAAAGCCTGTTGAGATAGAATTTCAAGACATAAATTATAGAGGAGAGATAGAATTTAAAGTTCCAAAAGGAGAACATAATATAAAAGTTATTTTTACTGAGACTAGGTTGCGATTATTCGCGAATTTATTAAGCCTCTTTTCGTTTATAGCAATCATTCTTATCGGAGTAGCGTCTAATAATTTCAAAAAAATACTTCGGAAATATAGAAGTTAATATATGAAAATTAGAGAATTTATTTTTGCAATCGGTATTTTTCTTTTTATACTAATATTTTTTTTCTATAAATCCTTTTTAAATGGACTTATTCCTTTTCCCGCAGATAATTTAATAACTCATTATTCTCCCTGGAAGACATATTCATATCTTGGTTATAATCCAGGAACATATCCTGATAAGGCTCAGTATTTTGATACGCTTAAGCAAATTTATCCCTGGAGGACTCTTTCCATCGATAGTTTAAAAAAAGGAGAAATTCCTTTTTGGAATCCATATAATTTTTCAGGCTCTCCTATTCTTGCTAACTCTCAGTCTGCAGTATTCTATCCATTTACTATATTATATTTCTTTTTTTCACAAGTGACTGCCTGGAGCCTGTTGGTGATGCTTCAACCGCTTCTTGCTGGAATTTTTAGTTATCTTTTTGCAAGAGAAATAAAGATGGGAAAATATGGTTCAATTTTTTCGGCCATCATTTTTCCTTATTCATTATTTATGACTGTCTTTAGTCAATACAATACGATCGGGCATGTAATTCTATGGCTGCCCTTAAGCCTGTATTTTGTTGAACGTCTAATAAAAAAAATAAATTCTTGGAATATTATTTTTTTTATTGTCTCACTTTTGTTCTCATTTTTAGCAGGACATATTCAAATTTTCGTTTTCTCATTAATATTTATTGTAATTTACGCAACAACAAGAATTATTTATAACGACTTTAAAAATAATAGAAGAAATATACTTTTAGCAGTCTTTTTTTCTTTAATTATTCTTTTTTGGGGAATTTCTTCCTTTCAGCTTTTTCCAACAATAGAACTGATAAATCTGTCAGCGCGTACGAGTCAAGATTACAAATTTTTACTAGAAAATTTACTTATTCAGTTCAATCAACTAATTCTTTTTGTGTCCCCGGATTTTTTCGGTAATCCAGCTTCTCAAAATTATCTTTTATCAGATTCGTATCCCGGAAATGCGATGTATGTTGGTTTAATTCCTTTAATCTTTGCTATTTTCTCCCTCTTTGATTTTAAAAAAAAGTACCAGATTAAATTTTTTTTAATAGCTTTTATTGTGTTATTGGTCTTTCTAACAAGATCTTTTTTAACAGAATTACTTTATTCAGTTAATATTCCATTTTTTTCAACTGGATCTCCGACGAATGCTTTATTTCTGCTTTCATTTTCCTTGAGTATCTTGGCAGGTTTTGGAATAGAAAGGTTTATTAAAAATGAAGGTAAATTATATAGAGTAGCTACTTTCATTGGACTTTTATTTTTATTTTTATGGATATATATTTTGGCAATTCATTCCCAAACTAGCACAAAGAATTTTATTTATTCAAGTTTAATTCTCGGAACATTTATACTCCTTATTTTAATTGCTAAGATATTCAAATTAAACCGCAAGTTTATTGCTCTGATTTTTGTTATCGTTACAGTTTTTGACCTTTTTTATTTTTTTCAAAAATTTAATCCTTTTGTTCCCAAAAACTTGGTTTTCCCTCAAGCCTCTATAATAGATTATCTAAAAAAAACAGCAGGAATAGACAGAGTTTGGGGATATGGGGGAGCGGCAATTGAAGCGAATTTTGCAACGCAGTTTGAGTTTTTCTCCCCAGACGGATATGACCCCATTTATCCCAAAAGATATGGTGAATTTATTCAAAGTTCAAAAAACGGAAAAATTAAAAAAGTTTTTATAAATGAAAATCGTTCTGATGCAATAATTGCTCCTGGTTTTGGAGAAAAAGATCTGCCGTCAAATATTTACAGATTAAGAATTTTAGATATTCTCGGTATTAAATATATTCTTGATAGGGTAGAAAATGGGAGTACGGAAATCACATTTCCCAAAGAAAGATTCAAGCTGATTCATGAAACTAACAATTGGCTAGTTTTAGAAAATCAAAAAGCTCTGCCCCGGGTATTCCTGGCGTCAAATTATAAAGTTTTTAAAACTGATCAGGAATTCGAAAACAATTTCTTTTCAGAAAATTTTGATCCTCGAAGGACAATTTTACTCGAGGAAAATCTTGCAGAAAATATTGATCAGGGATCTTCTGGGCAAGTAGGACTCATTTCTTACAACCCCAATAAGGTTATACTTAACTCAAAGACTGAAAGAAAACAGCTATTATTTATCTCGGATGTTTTTTATCCCTCATGGAAAGCATTTGTTGATGGAAAAGAGACAAAAATTTATCGCGCAAATTATGCCTTCAGAGCAATTATTGTGCCATCCGGGAAACATACTGTTATCTTCAGTTATACACCTGATTCCTTCGTTTTAGGTATAAAAGTTAGTATAATAAGTCTAATTGCATTATCGGGGTTTTTAATACTAATTCCCCGTTTAGTAAAAAATGAATAGAAAGATTGAAATTATACTTTTTACTTTGATCATTTTTACTTCCTTTTTTTTAAGATTCTATAAACTAGGTGAAATTCCATACGGATTTTATCAAGATGAATCAGCCATTGGTTATAATGCCTATTCGATACTCGAGACTGGAAGAGATGAATATGGTAAGTTTATGCCTCTTTACTTTAAATCATTTGGTGATTGGAAGCTCCCTGTTTATATTTATTCAACAGTTTTATCTATAAAAATTTTTGGGTTGACTGAATTTGCAGTTCGCTTCCCCTCTGCATTTTTTGGATTTCTGACAGTAATTATGTTCTATTTTTTTATAAAAGAATTAATAAACGAAAAAAGATTAACAATAAGAGGAAAGGAGATAGATACAAATTATTTTGCTCTAATAAGTTCTTTTATACTGGCTATAAATCCCTGGCATCTGCATTACAGCAGGGCAACTTTTGAGGTTAGCATCTCGCTATTTTTATTTATAGTTGGCGGACTCCTGCTATTGAAATCTTTTAATAAAAGAAGTAAAGGTGCGTTTTTAATGGGTACAATATGCTTTATCATATCTTTTTATTCTTATAATTTGACAAGATTACTGGCCCCTGCACTCTATTTGTTGTTCGTAATGACTTACAAGAAACAAATGGGCAACATAAAAAAAATCGAAATAATATCGACATTTATAATATCTTTTATCTTTCTCGTGCCATTCTTAAAAACATTTTTTTCAGGCGGAGGAATTTCTTCCTCAAGCGGAACGCTTATTACTACAAGCGCCCAAATACAGGCAAATCTTTTAGAGTTTAGAGCTTATCTTGTTGATTTATCGAGTTTATTTACAAAAATATTTTTCAATTTAAAATTATTAACTCTTTGGAAATATATTGAAAATATTGCTTCGTATCTCTCTTCTTCTTTCTTCTTTATTACTGGATCAACACATGGAAATCATGGTATTGGGAACGTTGGACAATTCTATTTAATTGAAATTCTTTTTATATCTTTGGGTGCTATTGAAATATTTAATAAAAAATACCGATGGGGTTTTCTTTTGTTTGGTTGGTCAGTTTTAACAATTCTGGTTGCAGCTTTAACGCGCGAATCACCTCACGCAACGCGCAGTTTTTTTCTTATTGCACCATTTGTAATTTTCTCAGCTTATGGGTTTATCTTTTTTACCAAATGGCTTAATGATATTAAAAATTACAAATTAAAGGTTGCTCTATTTGTTGTTATTGGGTCTATCATCATCTACAATCTAATATTTTACTTTACATCTTACTATATTCGGTTTCCAGTAATTTATGCAAAAGCATGGAGATCAGAAGATAAGAAAGTAGCCCTTTTTATTAAAGAACATGAGACAGAATATGAAAAAATTATTTTCGATAAATATGCAGGTTTTATTTATACTTCACTTCTTTTTTATATACCTTATTCTCCTTGGGAATTTCAGAAAACAACAGAACGTCTTCCTGATGATTCAGAGGGTTTCAGCGAAGTCAAGTCGTTTGGTAAATATGAATTCAGAGATATTGATTGGGGAAAAGATCTGAGCCTCCAAAGGACATTGATCATAACTTCAGAAAATAGAAAGCCGAAGGAAGTCTCAACAGTTGAAGTTTTTAATTTCCCAAGCCGACCGGTAGTTTTTTCCTTGAAACAAAAAATCATCCAGTACCCGGTAGAGGAAAATGCTTATGTTTTAATTAAATCAGGAGAATAATTATGAAATATTTAAATATTTTCAAAAAAATTTCAATAATTTTACTAATCTTATTTTCAATTCCTGCAATATTTTATCTTTTTCAACCGGGATATTTTCAGAGTGATGACGGAAACTGGATGGTTATACGATTTTCAGCATTTTATGAATCGTTGAGGAATGGTCAGTTCCCTGTGCGTTTTCTTTCGCGCCTCAACAACGGATATGGTTATCCAGTCTCGAATTTCCTTTACCCTCTCTTCATGTATATTGGCGTACCGATTCATATTTTGGGTGCAAGTTTCGTTGATACGATAAAAGTAATATTAGGCACTAGTTTAATATTCTCAGCTGTTTTCTGTTTTTTGTGGTTGAGAAAGAGATTTGATTATTTTGCATCTTTTGTGGGATCGCTTTTATATTTATATTTTCCATACCACCTGTGGGATGTGTATAAAAGAGGATCAGTTGGAGAAGTGCTTGCACTTGCAATTGTTCCTTTTATTTTATGGTCGATAGAAAAACAAAATTTAATACTAGCCGGAATTGGATATGGGCTTTTGATAACCTCGCATAATTCACTTGCGTTATTATTTTTACCTATAATTTTTTTATATCATATTCTCTCAAGCCCAAAAATTAATAAAAAAGTTTTTTTAAAGATACTATCCCCTTTAATTCTTGGATTGGGTCTTGGTGCATTCTTTTGGATCCCAGCCATATATGATAAACAATTTACAATATTTGATTCTGTAAGCGTTTCAAATTATTCAGATTATTTTGTGTCTTTGAGTAATTATAATCTACTCGGATTTATTTTTATTTTAGTATTAGTACTTAGCCTTACCCCTTTTTATAAAAGAAGAAATAAGGTTGATATTTATTTTCTATCAATAACTGTTGTATCTTTATTTTTAATAATTCCATTTAGTGAATTTTTGTGGAGAAATTTACCATTTGTTGCTCTAATTCAATTTCCTTTTAGGTTTTTATCTTTAATTACCTTAAGCATTGCATTTCTTTCCGCATCGCAACTGAGTCATTTTAAAAATAAAGCAAAGATAATAATTGGGATTATATACCTTCTAGCAATATTTTTTTCTGCAAAGGATTTTTTGAAACCTCAAAATTTCGAGAATTATCCCGATTCTTATTATTCTACCAATCAAGATACCACAACTGTTAAAAATGAATATATGCCAAGATGGATCAGACAGGTTCCTGCTAAGATGCCTGAAAAAAAGATAGAAATAATAAGCGGGGAAGGGGAAATAAGTAATTTTTCAACAAACGGAAATAAATTTATTTTTAATTTTTTTTCAAATAAGGAAAGTCAAATTCAGATAAACACAGTTTATTTTCCGGGATGGATGTTGGAAATAAACAGAAGGTCCGTACCAATTATTTATGATGAGAATGGATTGATCAGATTTAATGTTTCGTCGGGCAATCATCACGTTGAAGTTAAATTTTCCGAAACTAGAATTAGGTTTTTAAGTGATGTAATTTCTATTATCAGTTTACTATTTATTATTTTTCTTCTAATTAGTAAAAAGAAATATTTAATAAAGTTATGATTTTTTTTAAAAAAATTGCACCTTTTCTGTTTGTTATTATACTTTCTTTTTTGACAATAAAACCTCTTTTTAATCCCGGATTCTTTCCCATACACGATGATACTCAAGTGGCAAGGGTATTTGAAATGAAACTGGCTCTTCTAGATGGACAGTTTCCGGTCAGATGGGTTCCTGATCTTGGATACGGATACGGTTATCCGATTTTTAATTTCTATGCACCCCTTACATATTATGCAGGGTCAATTATAAATATTTTTGGTTTTGATGCTTTAATTTCAACAAAAATTATAATGGGCTTAGGAATTATCCTTTCTGGAATTTTTATGTATATATTAACATCTTACCTATTTGGGAAAATTGCAGGTGTCACATCAGCTCTTTTTTATATGTATGCCCCATTCCACGCCTTAGACATTTATATTAGAGGGGATATTTCAGAATCCTGGGCATATACTTTTATTCCACTTGTTTTTTATGGACTCTTGAGGAGTGCTTTTGAAAAAAAATGGAAATATATCGCAATTGGTGCAATAAGTTACGCAGGGGTCATTCTTTCACATAACTTAACCGCAATGATGATCACGCCTTTCATATTGGTTTTCATATTATTTTATTTTTTAAATTATTATAGAGAAAAAAGAATAAATACTTTCATCAATCCGCTAATTGCTATAGTTCTAGGCTTAATGATTTCTGCATTTTACTGGATTCCTGCACTTTTTGAGATGAAATATACAAATGTAATTTCTCAAATTGGAGGAGGAGCGGATTTTCGAGATCACTTTGTTTGTGTTGAGCAGCTTTGGCAAAGTCCCTGGGGCTTTGGAGGGTCAGCACCCGGTTGCATAGACGGATTATCATTTAAGATTGGCAAGATGCATTTACTACTGTCTCTTCTTGGCTTTTTAAGCTTAATATGGCTTGTATTAAAAACAAAATTTGACAATGATAAGTACAAAAATACGATATTATTTACATTTTTTTCTACAGCCGGAATACTATTATCAATTTTTTTGATGCTTGAGATTTCAAAGCCTATTTGGGAACAGATTCCTCTTATGGCATTTTTTCAGTATCCGTGGAGATTTCTTTTGTTGACTTCGTTCTTTTCAGCAGTTCTTACAGGATTTTTTCTATGGTTTACGGAAAAAAAGCTCAAAACGCTTAAGACCAACAAATTTATTATACCTCTCGTTGTATCTATTTTGTTATTTTCTCTTATCTTCTTTAATGCAAAACTCTTTAATCCCCAAACAACAGAGTTTAAAACAGAAAAAGATTATACAAGTCCTAGTAATTTAAGATGGAGAATATCAAAGATTTCAGATGAATACATGCCAAAAGGCTTTAACAAACCTAGGAATAGAGAAGATATTCCCAGTAAAATCATTGAAATTAAGGAGGATGAGGGAAGAACACTTTTTGAATTAGAAAATTCGAAAACTCTTCGCTATTTTTTTGATATTTCAAAGCGATCAGAAATACAATTAAATATAGCTTATTTTCCTGCGTGGCAATTTTACATAGATGGTAAAAAAACAACACCCAGCATTTTAGAGAATGGAATAAGCCTGATAATTGAGCCGGGAAGGCATGAATTGTATGCAGAATTTGTTCAAACGTCTATTGAGAAATTCGCCAATGCCCTCTCACTTACTGGCTTATTTGTATTTATTATTGGTATAATCTTTTCTACTAGAAAAATAGTCTATGGACAAAAAAATCGCTGAACTTTCTATTTTTTTCCCTTTTTGGAACGAAGAAAAAAATATTGAAAAGGTTGTTGACAGTGCAATTAGAGTTGCAAAAAAAAGTGCTCAGGATTGGGAGATAATCATGGTGGATGACGGTTCATCTGATGATACTTTAAAAATTGCCACAAGCATTGCAGGAAAAGACTCTAATCTTAAGGTCGTTGCTCATAAAATAAATCGTGGCTACGGTGCCTCACTCAGGTCAGGTTTTGAGGCAGCAAAATATAACCTGGTTGTATTTACGGACGGTGACGGTCAATTTGATTTTTCCCAAGTTTCAAGATTTTTTCCTAAAATTAAAAACTCGGATATAGTAATTGGCTACAGGCAGAAAAGACACGATCATCCTATTAGACATATCTTAATGAATCTACTCAAGATTTGGGATTTCGTATTTTTTGGTTTCGTTTTCAGAGATATTGATTGCGGATTTAAAATGTTTAAAAAACAGGCACTTGAAAGAATTACCCCTCTAAGATCAGAGGGCGCAATGATTACGACAGAGATATTAGCCAAGGCCAAAAAAGAAAAACTTAAAATAAGTCAGGTGAATGTATCTCACTATCCTAGAATTTATGGAGATCAAAGCGGAGGGAATCTAAGAGTAATTTTGCGAGCAATAAAAGAGAGTTTTATTTTATGGAAAGATCTGAATTATGGAAGAAGTTGATCTTGCTCTAATCACAAAAAGATCAGTTCGTGGAATTTTTGCCTTGGTTTATCGTACTTTTGCAATACAAATTTTGGGATTTGGTGCAAACTTTCTTCTTACAATTTTTCTTTCCCCGTCTGTTTTTGGTGTATTTTTTGTAGTTTCTGCCGCAATTGCCTTTCTTTCATACTTTTCAGATATTGGACTTGCCGCAGCATTAATTCAAAAGAAAGAAGCAATAACGGATGAGGATCTCTCAACAACGTTTACAATCCAGCAAATTCTTGTTGCAACTCTTGTCGTGATTGCATTACTTTCTTCTAATTTTATTAAGTCTTTTTATAATCTGGGGAATGATGGAGTGTTTTTATTTCAGGCGTTGATTGTTTCTTTTTTTCTTTCTTCGCTTAAGACAATTCCTTCGATTATTCTTGAAAGAAACTTAAATTTTGAAAAATTAGTTGTCCCTCAAATAGTAGAAAACATTTTTTTTAACGTTATTGTAGTTCTGCTTGCTATAAATGGGTTCGGGGTGACCAGTTTTTCCTTGGCAGTTTTGGCAAGGGGACTATCGGGACTTATAACAATCTATATCATTAGTCCCTGGAGAATAAGATTTGGATTTTCAAAAAAATCAGCCTCGAAACTTTTATCATTTGGAGTCCCTTTTCAGATGAATAGTTTTCTGGCTCTTATTAAGGATGATCTTTTGATAGCATATCTTGGAAAAGTTCTACCCATTGCTCAGGTAGGCTACATAGGTTTTGCCCAAAAATGGGCATTTACTCCACTGCGCTTGATAATGGATAACGTAATACGTATAACATTTCCGTCTTTTTCAAGACTTCAGCATGATAAAAATATTCTTAGTAAGGCACTAGAGAAATCAATTTTTGCTTCCAGCTTTTTAATTTTCCCTTCTCTCATGGGGCTTATAGTTTTATTTCCTTATTTTGTTAAGATTATTCCTAAATATACAAAATGGGAACCCGCATTAATATCCTTATCTCTTTTCTCTTTAAACGCAGTCTTGTCATCAATCTCAACGCCATTGACAAACGCTTTAAACGCGATAGGAAAAATTAAAATTACATTATATTTGATGGTTTTTTGGACTATTGCAACCTGGATATTGACCCCCATAGCTATAGTTATTTTTGGTTTCAATGGTGTATCAGCAGCATCAGCTTTTATTGCTCTTTCACTAGGAGTAGTTGTTTATTTAGCAAAAAAACACATAGATTTCAACATCTTCACAATAATTAAATATCCTGCATTCTGCACATTGGTAATGGGTGTTGTTATTTATTTTCTTAGCCCATTGATAGTAAGGAATATTGTAACTTTACTGATAATGATCATGATGGGTGCTATACTATATTTTGGATTAATATTCTTAATTGCAAAGAAAGAATTGATAGCAGATATAAATCTAATAAAAGAAAACTTAACATAAATTATATGACAAAACTTTCTGTAGTAATTTCAGCGTTTAATGAAGAAAGTAAGATTAAAGATTGTCTTGAATCAGTTAGGTTTGCCGATGAGATTATCCTGGTAGATAATATGTCCGCTGATAGAACAGTAGAAATTGCCCAAAAATTTACTTCTAAAATTTTTAAAAGACCCAATAATCCGATGCTTAATGTAAATAAAAACTTCGGTTTCACAAAGGCAACCGGTGATTGGATACTGTCATTAGATGCTGATGAAGAAATTTCAGATGATTTAGTTGGTGAAATTAAATCCACGCTTAAAGCATCGAATGCCAAAATAAATGGTTATTGGGTTCCTCGAAAAAACATAATTTTCGGGAAATGGATTGAACATACCGGTTGGTACCCTGATCATCAATTAAGATTATTTAGAAGAAATAAAGGGAAATTTGAGGAGAAACATGTTCATGAGATGATAAAGCTTGAGGGAAAGTCTGAATATCTTAAAAACCCAATGATTCATAGAAATTATGAAACTATTACCCAGTTTTTGCAAAAATTAATTATTTATACAGAAAATGAAGCAACTCAACTTATTAAGAATGGGTACGAATTAAAATGGCAAGATATAATAAGATTTCCGATTAAGGAATTTTTGAGCAGGTTTTTTGCAAGAAAAGGATATAAAGACGGTTTACATGGCATTGCCTTATCTATACTTATGGCTTTTTATCATTTAGTTATATTTATAAATATTTGGCAAAAACTCGGTTTTAAAGATATCTCAGATAATAATTTATTAACTGAATTAGAAAAAGAGTTAAAGAATTTTGGTATCGAGTTTAAGCATTGGTTTTTGGAGGTAAAAATAAATCAAACAAAAAGTCCAATCAAAAAAATTATCTACCGCTTTTTGAATAAATAAATTGATGAAAAACATCTTTATCTCCCTGATTAATTTCAATGGAAGACAAAATACTATTGATTGTTTAGAGTCCATAGAGAAACTTAACTCAGCTGGCCCAAAATTGAATGTAGTTGTGATTGATAACAATTCAAAAGAAAAATTTACTATTCGTGATTTACGATTTAAAAATCAAATTAAAATAATAAGAAATGAGCAAAATCTAGGGTTTTCCGGGGGCCATAATGTAGGAATAGATTTTGCACTCTCAAAGGATGCAGATTATATATTGATTTTAAATAATGACACTATTGTTGATTCAAATTTAGTTCAAGAATTGTTAAGAGAATTAGAGAAAAATAGTAAAGTAGGAATTGCTACGCCAAAAATTTATTTTTTTCCGGGTTTCGAATTTCATAAAGACAGATACAAAAAAGATGAATTAGGAAGAGTGATTTGGTATGCCGGAGGACAAATTGATTGGAACAATATTATAGGAAAACATACTGGTGTTGATGAAGTAGATAATGGACAATACAATCATATTTTAGAAACCGAATTTGCAAGCGGTGCTTGTATGTTGATAAAAAGAGAGTTAATTGAAAAAATTGGAAAATTTGATGAAAAATATTTTCTGTACTATGAAGATGCCGATTTTTGTCAAAGAAGCAAAAAGACGGGCTATAAAACAATATATGCTCCTCGCGCAATTTTATGGCACAAGAACGCCGGGTCTGCGGGTGGATCAGGTTCAGAACTTCAGGATTATTATTTGACTCGAAATCGTTTGCTGTTTGGAATGAAATATGCTCCATATAGATCAAAACTAGCTCTTTTGAAAGAAAGTATTATACTCTTGACAAAAGGAAGAAAATGGCAAAAAAAGGGAGTAAGAGATTTCTATTCGGGTAAATTTGGAAAAGGAAGTTTTCAATATGAGTAAGATATCTGCTGTTGTAATTACCAAAAATGAAGAAGAGAAGATTAAAGATTGCATAGAGTCAATTTCTTTCTGCGACGAGATTATTATTGTTGACAACAATTCTCAGGATAAAACCTGTGAAATAGCTCATAAGATGGGAGCTAAGGTTTTCAGTTTAAAATCAGATAGTTTCTCTGATCTTAGAAATTTTGGTCTTGAAAAAGCATCTTTTGAGTGGATTTTGTATGTTGATGCAGATGAAAGAGTATCGGAAAAACTTAGGGAAGAAATAAGTTTGGCAGTGAATAATTTTAGAAATGGCATTGTTTCCTATAGATTCAAGAGAAAGAATTTTTACTTTGGAAATCATGAATGGCCCTATATAGAAAAAATGGAAAGATTATTTTTAAGGAAAAAATTGAAATCATGGAAAGGTAAGCTTCATGAGAGTCCAATCTTTGATGGAGATATAAAAGAATTAGAGGGTTTTCTTCTCCACTTTACTCATCATGACCTATCATCAATGGTTACAAAAACATTAAGCTGGTCGGAAATTGAGGCGGGTCTTAAATTTAGCAACAATCATCCCAAAATGACATGGTGGCGTTTTCCCAGAGTGATGCTTTCTGCCTTTTTAGATTCTTATATAAAACAAAGCGGATGGAAAGCAGGCACCGCAGGGATCATTGAGAGTATTTATCAGGCTTTTAGCATTTTTATTACCTATGCAAGACTTTGGGAGTTTCAGAATAAAGTTAAAATTAACCCAAAAAAAAATTAAAAGTGAAATTTAAAATTCAAAAATTTTTGCTAAAAACTTGGCCATTGTTAGTTCTCGTAATAATCTGGTTTATATTTGCAAGTCCGTATTTTTTGCAAAACAGAGTTCCGTTTACTTCGACTTATCAAGTAAATAATTTTGCGCCTTGGAGCGCATATCCAGAATTCTGGGGGCCAGTCAAAAATGGTGCAATGCCAGACGTTATTACGCAAATTTATCCTTGGAAATATTTTACTATCGATACTTTGAAGAGCGGACAAGTTCCTCTTTGGAATCCATACAGTTTTTCAGGAACGCCTCATCTTGCAAATTACCAGTCTGCTGTTTTTTCTCCATTTAACTTTTTATTTTTTATCTTGCCCTTTATTGATGCATGGAGTATTTTAATACTTCTTCAACCTCTACTGGCAGGGTTATTTATGTATTTGCTCATTAGAGCTTTTAATTTTAGTAAGTTAATAGGCCTGATCTCATCGATTTCTTTTATGTTTTGCGGGTTTATTACAGTTTGGATGGGATATGGAACACTTGCTTACGCAATTTTATTTTTACCTCTGGCTATATTTGCCATAGAAAATTATATTAAGGAAAAGAAAATTATATTCCTTGCACTTTTAAGCATTACAATTCCTTTATCATTTTTTAGTGGCCATTTTCAAATGAGTTTATATTTCTTGCTGACAGTTGTAATTTATATTTTTTACAAATCAATTGTTAGTAAAAATATCTATCATGCACTGTATTTAATATCTTACACTTTTTTAGGAGTATTATTGTCATCACCCCAACTTTTTCCTTCTATAGAATTATATTTTCAAACTTTCAGGAGTGGACTATTCAGGGTAGGAGAGATAATTCCTTGGGAATATATTGCAACTTTTATTGCACCTGATTTTTTTGGTAACCCAATAACTAGGAATGATTGGTTTGGCCACTATGCTGAGTGGAATGGTTATATTGGAGTTTTGCCTTTAATCCTCTCTATTTATGGATTAACAAGTAAAAAAAAAGTTCAAACATTTTTTTTATTCATATTTGGTATTTTTATTTTACTTTTGGCTTTTAACACACCCTTATTAACTTTTCTGGTAAATCTTCATATTCCAGTTTTATCAACAAGTGCCGCAAGCAGAATTATCGTAGTTTATAGTTTTTTATTCGCAATTCTTGCAGCATTTGGATTAGAGGAACTATTAGTTGATATAAAAAAATATAAGATTAAAAAAATTTTAATTTGGATAGGATCTTTTACTGTTGTTTTTTCATTACTTTGGTTGATAGTTGTTTTCAGGATATACATCCCCCAAGACAGGCTGGTGGTGGCACGGCAAAATTTAATTCTTCCGACAGGGCTTTTTATTCTGGTATCTATATCTGTTCTTTTTTCCGTTTTATATCTTAAAAAGACTAAAGACAATAAAGGATTAATACTTTCATTTTTATCTTTATTTTTTCTTTTTATTGTTTCTTTTGACATGCTTCGTTTTGCCATAAAATGGCAAGCATTTGATCCAAAACATTTAGTTTTTCCAGATACGAAAACAACGCAGGAGTTTAAAAGAATTTCGGGCTATGAAAGGGTCTTGGGAAATCTTGGAGCCGAGGCCTTGGTTTACTATAAAGTTCCGTCTATTGAGGGTTATGATGCAGTTTATATAAAAAGATATGGAGAGTTTATTTCATTTATAAATGCGGGATTAAGAGATGAATTATGGGCATCAGTAGTTATTTTCTCAAGAGATGGAAAATCCACATCCGATTCTATTAATTTATTGGGAATAAAATATATCATTCATAAAATTTCTGATGACAATATGGGTTGGACATTTCCAGTCTGGAAATACCCTCAAGATAGATTTAAATTGGTTTACGCTGATAAACACTATAAATTTTTTGAAAATAAAGAGGTATTTCCAAGAGTATTTATGGTTGGAAAGTACAGAGTTATTCAGGACGATCAAAAAATTTTAAGTACTATGTTTAGCGACAATTTTAATTTAAGAAACGAAATTATTCTTGAGAAAAATCCAAGTATTCAGCAGTCTGAAGGAGAGATTGGTAATGCAGAAATTATAAGTTATACTCCAAATAAGATAAAAATATCGGTTGACACAAATGACGATGGCCTGCTGTTTTTATCTGACGTTTATTACAAGGGTTGGGAGGCTTACGTTGACGGAAGAAAATCAGAAGTCTATAGGGCAGATTATATCTTTAGGGCAGTTCCTGTATCAAAGGGAAAACACACTGTTGAATTTACCTATAATCCGCTAAGTTTTAGAGTTGGAATATATAGTTTTTTTACGGGTTTAATATTAATTACTATAGTAAGTACAGTATTATCAAGAAGAAGATTTTTGAAGTAATTCCCAAAATTTAAGTTCTTCTAATTTCATCTTTTTTTTCGCGAATCCAAAAAGGTAAGTAATTTCGAGTATTCCAATTGAATTGATAACAAGGATTGCAATAAACCAATTTCTTTGATCATTTTTTACAGCTCTCCACAAGGCAACGCCTTTCCACAAGAGTGACCAGAGGAATACTGCAAAGAGAGCAAGGGGTGAAATCTGATTAAGCGAATCAAAATAATTCATATTCTGACGATATCATAGCTCAAATAACTTTGCAAGGAGTATAAAAGTTGGTAGAATTAACTCATGAAGATTGGAATTTTTGATCCATACTTTGATGATTTAGGCGGTGGAGAGAAGTACATGATGACGGTAGCCCAGTGTTTGGCCTCCAATCATAACGTGGATGTATTCTGGGACAATAATAATGATGTAGAAGAGCTTAAAAGAAGATTTTCGTTTAATTTATCACGAATAAATTTTGCAAAAAACATATTTTCACCAAAAGTAAGTACTTTTCGGAGACTTCTTATAACTAAGAAATACGATGTAATCATTTTACTCAGCGATGGGAGTATTCCCATAACTCTATCAAAAAAAACATTTATTCATTTTCAGCAGCCAATTTCAGAACTCCGATTAAATTTTAAAGATAAATTTAAAATTAAAAAAATAACCAAATTTTTTTGTAATTCAAAATATACAAAATCTTACATTGATAGATCTTTGAATATTGATAGTTCGATTCTGTATCCTCCTGTTAGCCTAAGACCTACGAAAGACAACAAGGAAAATATTATTCTTCATGTAGGAAGATTTAGGGTGCGAAACGTAAATGCGGATGATTATAAAAAGCAAGGTGTAATGATTGAAGCTTTTAAAGAAATGATTAAGAGAGGGCTTCTTAATTGGAAATTTGTGCTTGCAGTAAGTGTTAAGAAGAACGAAGAAAAAATTTTTAATGAATTTAAAAAACGAACGGAAAATTTTCCGATTGAGTTTTCAATCAATAATACAAACGATCATCTTTGGAATATATATTCAAAAGCCAAGATTTATTGGCATGCTTCAGGGCTTGGTGAAGATTTGTTAAGGCATCCTGAATACGCTGAGCACTTCGGTATATCGACAGTTGAGGCAATGGGCGCAGGAAATGTTCCCGTTGTGATAAATGCTGGTGGTCAAAAAGAAATAGTAGAGGATAAAAAAAATGGATTCCTCTGGAATACGCTGGAAGAATTGATAGATAAGACCAAAATATTAACCGAAGATCAAGATTTGTGGAGTAAGATGTCTAAAGAGGCAATAAAAAGGGCAAATTTTTTCGGAGGAGATAGATTTTGCTCTGATCTTAGGCATATTCTTGAATTGTGAAAAGATTATTACCAATATTTTTTATAATTTTTATTGCTTTTACATTTTTTTGGCAATTTATTTTTAAAAGTTTGTATCCTATTCCATCCGACACAATTGTAGGGCTTTATCATCCATTCCGCGATTTATACTCAAAAGAATTTCCTCGAGGAGTGCCATTTAAAAATTTCCTGATTACGGATCCAGTGAGGCAGCAATACCCATGGAGGTATTTAGCAATTAATCTTGAGAAGAACTTAGAGCTGCCATTATGGAATCCGTATAATTTTGCAGGAACACCGCTTTTGGCAAATCACCAATCGGCAGCACTTTATCCGTTAAATTTATTATTTTTTATACTCCCATTTAATTTCTCTTGGAGTATTCTAATTATTCTCCAGCCTCTTTTAGCTGGAATATTTTTATTTTTATATCTAAATAATTTTAAATTAAATAGATGGGCAGGTATAATAGGTTCGATTACATTCTCATTTTCCGGATTTTCGATTGCTTGGATGGAATGGAACACAATCCTGCATACCGCTCTTTGGCTACCCCTTATATTATTAGCGACGGATAAAATAGTATTCAGTATTAAGTATTCAGTATTAAGTATCAAAAATAAAAATTTTTTAATTTGGGGTTTAATATTCGTACTTTCTCTGACATCAGCATTCTTTGCGGGACATTTGCAAACATTCTTCTATTTATTTATTACTTCTACGGTGTACTTAATTGTAAGATGGGCTCAGTACGGTAGAATAAAAAAAATTTTGTTTATTTTTTTGATTTTTTATCTTTTATTTTTTATATTAACTTTCGTTCAGTGGTATCCGCTCTTTCAATTTATTTTATTTTCAGCGCGAAGCGTTGATCAAATTCCATGGCAAAACCCCGGTTGGTTTATTCCCTGGCAGAATTTAATTCAATTTATTGCTCCTGATTTTTTTGGAAACCCTACGACGCTTAATTACTGGGGAGAATGGAATTATGGAGAATTTTTAGGTTATATCGGTGTCTTTCCGCTTATTTTTTCCCTGTATTCTCTTTTCTTTCGTCGCGATAGGAAAACTCTATTTTTTGGTACAATATTTTTTCTCTCACTTATTCTTGCACTCCCAACAATATTTGCGAAAATTCCTTTTATTCTAAACATTCCTTTTATAAATACAACCCAACCTACGCGATTGCTATTTCTGACTGATTTTTCTTTGGCAGTTCTTGCTTCATTTGGTTTTGACTACTTCTTGAAAATGAAAAATAAGAAGGAAATTTTCCATCCGATCATATTTATTTTGATAATATTAATTTGTCTTTGGTTATTTGTTTATTACGGAAGAAACATCGATAAAAATTTAATTATTGATAACTTACTCGTTGCAAAAAGAAATATTGTCTTACCGACTCTAATTTTTCTTTTGTCTAGTTTATCAATATTTTTTTATATTTTTTTTCATAAAAAAAACAAAAATGTTTTTCTTGTTTTTTCCGTTCTAGTATTATCCATAACTATTTTTGATTTGTTTAGAGCCGGCTGGAAATTCACGCCTTTTACAAAAAAAGATTATTTATTTCCACAAACGAAAATTTTGTCCTTCCTTCAAGAAAAAAATGATAATTTTAGAGTTATGAGTACGGATTCAAGAATTTTGCCTCCTAACTTTTCGATAATATATAAAATCCAGAGCATAGAAGGTTATGACCCTTTATATTTACGCAGATATGCTGAATTAATTACTGCATCAAAAAGAGGAGTGCCGAACATCAAACCTCCGTTTGGCTTCAATAGAATTATTACTCCGTATAATTATTCTTCGAAAATTATAGATCTTTTGGGAGTTAAATATATTCTAAGTTTGGCTGATCTTAAATCAGGTGCTTTAGTTAAAGTTTTTCAGGAAGGAGAAGCAAGAGTTTATGAAAATAAAAATGTACTACCTCGAGCTTTTTTTGTCAATGAAGTGAAAAATGTTGCTGGTAAAACAGAGGCAATTAATGAGATATTTAGATCCGATTTCGATCCCTTCAAAACAGCAATAGTTGAAAACTTTGAAGATTCACAGGTTGGTAATAAAAACGGAAAAGTAAATATTGTTGAATATCGTTCTAATAAAATTATTATCAATACAGAAAATGAGAATAAAGGATTCCTGGTTTTGACTGATAGTTTTTATCCAACTTGGCGTGCGGAGATTGATGGTGTATCTACCAAGATATATCTCACAAACTTCGATTTTAGAGGCATTGTGATTGAAGAGGGAAAACACGAGGTAGTTTTTTCTAATTCTTTATTATGAATCTAAGTATTATTATTCCAAATTATAATGGAGAAGTTCTTCTAAAAAAAAATTTACCAAGGGTTATAGAGGCTGCAAAGTTTTATCATGGGGATGTGGAAATAATAATAGTTGATGATGCATCAACTGATGAAAGTATATCAACAGTCTCAAATCTCAAACCTCAAATCTCAAACCTCAAACTAATTAAGAATGAAAGGAATTTGGGATTTGCAAGAAGTGTAAATCGTGGGGTAGAAGATGCAAGTGGGGATATTTTAGTACTATTAAATACGGATGTTGCTCCTGAAAAGAATTTTCTTGAGCCATTGATAGAGCATTTTGATGATGAAAGGATTTTTGCAGTAGGTTGTATGGATAAAAGTATTGAGAAGAGTAAAGCAGTGCTTCGGGGTAGAGGCATAGGCAGATGGCAGAAAGGGTTTCTAGTCCATCAAAGAGGAGAAGTAGGTAAAAATGACACTCTTTGGGTAAGCGGCGGAAGCGGGTCATTTAGAAAATTTATTTGGGATAAACTTTCAGGATTTAATGAACTTTATTCACCTTTTTACTGGGAGGACATTGATCTTTCCTATAGGGCTCTTAAATCAGGATACAAAATACAATTTGAACCTAAAAGTATCGTTGTTCACGAGCATGAAAAAGGATCAATAAAGAGTAAATATTCAGATTATGAAATAAAAGTAGTATCATACAGAAATCAATTTATTTTCGTATGGGAAAATGCGACAGATTTTGATTTACAAATACTTCATATATTGTGGCTACCTTATCATTTGATCATGGCAATATTGAGATTAGACTCAGCTTTTTTTCTAGGTTTTTTTAGGGCTTTAATTTTATTTCCAAAAATTATAAAATCAAGTTTCAGGGCTCAAAAATTATTTAGCAAAACCGATAGAGAAATTACAGAATTTATTGAATGACCCGTTGATTTAGCTTAAAGCCATTGCGAGCTGATTAATTTATGAAATTATCTATTGTAATACCAGTCTTTAATGAAGAAAAGACAATATCTAAGATTCTTGAAAAAGTTACAAAACTTAAGATTCCGAACGCTGAAAAAGAAATTGTTGTCGTTGATGATGGATCAACTGATAAAACAGCAGCAAAACTTTCAGGCTTTAATATATCGGGTCTTAAGATTATTCATCATAAAAAAAATTTAGGAAAAGGCACTGCGGTTCGAACAGGAATCGAAAACTCTTCAGGGGATTATATAGTGATTCAAGATGCAGACCTTGAATATGATCCCAATGATATTAAGAAACTTTTTATCCCTATTCAAAAAAAAATGGCAAAGGTCGTGTATGGCACACGACTTAACCGGTTACCTAATCTGACAAAGGACGAAAAAAGCCCACTTTTTCTCCTTCACTATTTTGGTAATAGATTTTTAAGTCTTATTACAAGCGTTTTATACGGTCAGTGGATTACAGACATGGAAACCTGTTATAAACTTTTTCCCAAAAAAGCTTTAGAAAATATAAAACTTAATTCTCGCCGCTTCGATTTTGAGCCAGAAATTACGGCAAAATTACTTAAAAAAGATTATAAAATTTTGGAGATACCTATAGAAACTAAACCAAGGGGTTATGGTGAGGGGAAAAAACTAAATACTGTAAGAGATGGAACAATTGCTCTTTGGACTCTTTTAAAATACCGCTTTACCCAATAATGAGGAAAGATATTCTTTTCGTTATTCTTATTTTTATAACTTTAACTTTTCTTTTCTTTAAACCTTATTTTTTTGAAAAAAAAGTACCTATTCCAGGCAATCTTCTTGTCTCCTATTATGAACCTTTTTCTTCCTATAAGTGGAAGGGATATGTGTCTGGTCCTCCCAGCAAGCCCATTGGATTTGATAATTTGAGAATTTTCTATCCTTTAAGAAAAATAACCACAGATCAAATAAAAAATTTTACATTGCCTCTTTGGAATCCTTATTATTTTTCGGGAAATACTCTCCTTGCTACATATCAGTCAGCAGCTTTCCATCCCTTAAGTTTTTTATTTCTTTTTTTGCCTCAAATTGACGCGTGGTCAATAATTATTATCTTAACACCTCTTACTACAGGAGTTTTTATGTATCTTTTCTTGAAAGAATTATCCTTGGATAAAAAAGCTAGTTTTTTTGGGGCAACTGTTTTTACTTTCTCAGGATTCATGATTGCGTGGTGGGAAGAGTCTTTGATGAGTACTTACTCGGCAGTGTTTCTTCCGATCGTACTATTTGCAATATTAAACTTTAGAAAAAAACTTTCAGCTTTTTCTTTTTCAATTTTAATTGCCGGATTAACCTTGTCGATATTGTCAGGTTGGTTTCAGACGAGTCTATATGTATTTCTTTTTTCCTTTCTTTGGTTATTTTATCTATTTGTTAAAAAGGAAATTACTTTTAAAAAATTAGTCTGGATTCTGTCAGGATTTTTGATCTCTTTGTTGATTGCAGGGATTCATTTAATCCCAAGTCTTGAAGCATATATTTACTCAGCCAGGGGAACAACTGATGCTAAATTTATTTTCGATTTATACCTTCTCCCCTTAAACAGACTAGTTACTTTTATTTCTTCAGATTTTTTTGGGAATCCGGGAGTCCATAATTATTTTGGGGGAGGATTTTTTTACGAAAGGGTTCTCTATATTGGCATTCCAGGATTAATCTTCGGCTTATTTGCATTACTGACGAAAACTCATAAATATTCAATTTTTTTTAGAATTGTTTTTTTGGTAACGCTATCCTTAGGGCTGTCTCTCCCAACGAGCTGGTTCTTGCTTTATTATTCAAAAATGCCCTTTTTATCAGCTATTATTCCATCAAGAATTTTTTTGATCAGTACTTTTTCGATTTCGGTACTTTCTGCTTTTGGTCTAAATTATTTTTTAACCCAAAAAATATCAAAAAAAAGTTTTATGTTAGTAATTCTAATTTTAACTTCTGTTTTTATCGCTGCCTGGGGATTTGTTTTTTATAAAAGAATTATCGATCCTTCCGGTGAGTTTGCGACTCGAAGTTTCAGGAATCTCATTCTTCCTTCTATTTTCTATCTAGTGTCAATAATTATTATTTTAATTAGTGCCTTTTTTAAAAAAATCACAAATCATGTTGCCTATTTCATGATTATAATTTCGCTTTTTGGAAGTTTATACTTTGCAAATAAATATTTGTACTTTTCAGATAGAGAGTTTGTTTTTCCCAATTTGCCTATCCTGGAACAAGCCAAAAGAGTAGCCGGTGTTAGTAGGGTATGGAGTGTTGGAAAATCTTATGTCGAATCCAATCTTTTAACTTATTATAATCTTTATTCTCCTGAGGGTTATGACTCCTTTTATATCAGTAGATATGGTGAATTGCTCTTTGCAGGAACAAATAAAGGAAAATATTCACAAGAGATACCAAGGGCAGATGCCAAACTCCCTTTTGCCGAGAACATGGAGACAATTGAGAGCGATCATTATAGAAACAGATTACTATCTCTTCTTTCTGTGGCTTACATAATAGATAGGGATTTAAAACCTAAGGAGGATAATGTTGGAAGTAATTTAAACAGAATATGGTCCGACGGTAAATTTTTGCTATATAGAAATAAACTTGCTTTGCCAAGGACTTTTTTGGTAGGGAAATTCGAAAAAAAAGAAAAGCCGCAAGAAATTTTAAATACTCTTTTTGATCCAAATATAGACCTTTCCAAAATAGTAATTTTAGAAGAAAATCCAATTAATTTTAGTTCGGTTGAAGATTTTCAGGGAACTTCTGAGATTAATTTATACTCTCCAAATTTAATTTCAGTTAAAACAAAAACTAACAATAATTCTATTCTTTTTCTCTCAGATAATTTCTATCCTGGTTGGAATGCTTATATAGATAATCAAAAAACTAAAATTTATCGAGCTAATTACTCTTTCCGAGCCGTGGTTGTTCCGGGGGGTAATCATATGGTAACCTTTAAATACGAACCATTATCATTCAAGCTTGGACTAGCATCAACCTTATTGGGTTTAATGTTATTTTCATTTTTAGCTGTTGTTTTACATAAGATTAAAAAATAATGAAAAATATAAAACTTGACAGCATTTTGCTTTTTGCTCTTGTTATTCCATTTATAATGACTTACAGAATAAGCCCCGGAGGCACCCCTTACTGGTTATTCGGATTAATTTTTTTTGGGCTTTTGTTATATATTATTTTTGACTTAATCAATCTAAGAGAAAAGATTCTAAATATTATTAAGCATAGCTTACTGTGGATTTTGATAATTACTATTATAGGAAGTGCTTTTTATTCAGCAATTGTTGTCCGGCATCAGACTGTTCCTGAATATGGCATTCATGATATGCCACTTCAGCAGGAATCAGCTATTCGTTTCCTTTTGCATGGAAAAAATCCGTACGCAACCACATACTTTGGAACTCCGCTTGAAAGATGGAACTATTCCGATAAGGAGATAAACCCTGCTCTTTATCATTTTGTCACGCCACCGTTTTATATATTATTTGCTATACCGTTTTATTTAGCTACCGCACATGGATATCCTGGTTTTTTTGATGCGAGAATTCCGCTTTTATTCTTATTTTTTGTAATGCTTATTACAGCAGGAAGACTGGTAAAAGATGAGGATAAAAAACGGCAATTCTTAATACTACTTTCATTTAATCCCGCAACACTTGGCTACTTTTTGGAAGGCAGAGATGATATTTTTATGTTCTCGTTTTTACTTGCAGGTTTATATTTATTTTATAAAAAGAAAGATTTACTTGCAGGAATTTTGTTAGCTCTTGCTTTTGCAGTTAAGCAATCAGTTTGGCCTATTTTCCCTTTTTACTTTGCCTACTTTTATTTCAAAAATAAAAATTTCAAAAAAACAGTTATTAAAATTATTCCTTTTGCAATCACTTTTTCCACAGTAGTATTGCCCTTTTTTTTCTGGAACCCGGGAGCCTATCTTGATAGTACTATTTTTTATCTTTCCGGAAATACTCTCCATAGCTATCCGATATCAGGATATGGTTTTGGATCAGTATTGAAAGAATTCGGCATAATTTCAGATGTTTACTCTTATTATCCCTTTTGGATTTGGCAAGTTGCTGTTGGATTACCTCTAATTATATTTTTGATAAAATGGCAGAGAAAAGAAAATACTATTCAAAAACTTTTATTAGCATATGGAATATTTCTTATTGTCTTCTGGTATTTTTCAAGATACTTAAACAATAGTCATCTGGGGTATCTGTCGATGGTATTTATAACAGCTTATTTTTGGCCAAATGAAAAGAATTATTAAATTATTGAATAGAAATTTTTTCCAGCAGGCACTTTTTGGAGTTTTTATAATTTTTTTGTTTTTAGCGAATACCTTTCACGAAAGCTATCCGGACGAATTTGACAATATTCTTGGCGGCTGGTTTATACTGCAAGGAAAACTTCCATTTACAGGTTTCTTTACTCATCACGGTCCAATACCCTATTTTATAGCGGCACTTGTTGAAATTTTCTCAGGTCAGTCATTTGTGAGATTTCGGATCCTATACTCTCTTTTCCTGATAGGATGGTTTATTTTTACATATTATCTTCTTCGAAAATCTTTAGGAGAACAAATAAGAAAAATTTATTTACTTTTTATAATTTTTATCGGTTTTTTGGCTACATATTATTGGAGCCATATGCTATTGGCAGATAATATTGCGGCTTTTGTTTATTTGCCTGTTTATATCCTCATCGTCTTTAAGGTTTTTTATAAAAAATTACTGAGCACCGCAGATATTATAATTATTGCTTCTCTCTTCGCAATAGGACTTTACTCTTCTCTTACTTATACTTATTTATATTTGATAATCTTTCCAGCGGTTATGTATCTGGTTTATCAACAACAAATTAAATCTATAAAATTTATGATTTCAAAAAAATTTATATTGCCAATTCTTATTTTTGCAATTCCTCATGCTTTATTTATTTTTTACCTGATATTAACGAAAAGTTTCGGGGATTATTATTTTCAAAACTTCACCTTTAATGTAAGATATTATATCTACAATTATCCACGGGATATTTCAAGCAATATCAATCCAGTTCGTTACGCAATATTAATATTTAATGATTTTTACAATAATTTTCATGCGTTGCTTGCCGGGTTTAATCAATTTAATTTTGGTAATCCTTTGAATGTGACTATGGCAGTCGGCAATACAGTACTGCTACTTTATTTAATTTTTAAAAAACAATACAAATTGACGATCCTTATTCTTTTGATCCTTGTTTATTCAAATGTCAGAAGCAATCCTCTTACCTCAAGAGAAACAGATTATCAGTCCGCAGTATACATTTATCTTTCATTTTTAAATATTTTTTTCGTACTGCCAAATTTGTATTTGGATATTAATAAAATTAATGATTTAAGTAAGAAAATCATATTTTCTGTTTTACTCTTACTGACCTCATTCTATTTTGTTTTTTCCTTATTATTTATAGTTAGAAAATTTAATGAAAAAGTGTTTCCCAAATATATGGGTAAAATGCCTCTTATTTACGATCGACCTAGATTTACACCTCTTATTGAGACGGTTACAGACAAAGACGATTATGCCTGGATAGGGCCTTTTGAATTCGAAGAATTATTTCATCTTAATCGTAAAATCCCGTCCAAATACCATATCCTAATAAGAGGAATTGGTTTGTCTGAAAAAATGAGAAACGAGATGCTTTCGGATTTTAATACGAATATGCCAAAAGTAATATTATTTGATAAAGATTTTACCTACATTACGTACAAAGCTTATACATATAGTGATTTTTTTCTAGATTTTTTAAACCAGAATTATATAAAGTTGTCCGATGTTAAAAAGAGAGGTGATTTAATTTATTTTTTTCCTGATCGGTTATATCCCGGTAATTTAGCAGACATACTGTACATTCGCAAAGATAGCGTCGATCAGGTTGTAAAAATTTTGCTTCAAAAAAACTACATAAAATAACTATTTAGAAAGCATAAGTATCTTATGATGGGTTATAATAATCCTAAATTCAAAGTTGCTGGCATTTGTAAATGAAAAAATTATCAATTTGGTTATTTCCTTTTTTTATCATTATCGTTTCCTCCTTGTATCTTTTACCAATTATGCAACCTGGATTGTATACATCTCATGATGGTATTCCTCAAATTGCCAGAATTGCCGCGAGTATAAAAGCTGTATCAGATGGACAGTTTCCCGCGCGATGGGCAGGAGGTTTGAATTATGGTTATGGGAACCCCGGACTGATATTTTTTTATTCTTTAAGTAATTACATCACAGGTATTATTCACTTTTTCGGATTTAATCTGCAAGACAGTTATAAAATATTAATGGGAGCAACATTTATTTTGGCACCTTTGTCCTTTTATCTATGGGCAAAGCAAATTTTTAAAGAGTGGGCAGCTCTGGTTTCTTCTTTATTTTATGGACTTGCTCCATATAGTTTTTTAGACGTATTTGTCAGAGGACATTTGGCAGAATCATTGGCTTTTATCTTTCCACCTCTTATACTATACGCGATCGAAAAAAACGGCCATAAAATTTCAGTTGGCAATATTCTAATTGGTGGATTATCTTACGCATTTTTGATTCTTTCTCATAATATTTTAAGCTTTTCTTTTTCAATTATTATTTTTGGATACATTGTAGTTAAAAGCTTAAGAGATAAAAAGTTAATACTTGCGAATACAAGCATCTTATTAATCGGATTAATAATCACAGTTTATTTCTGGCTGCCTGCATTGATAGAGGCAAAATATATAAACAGCAAACTACTGATTGGCGAGTGGTATAAAGAACATTTTTTGAAATTTGAGGGATTAATCTACTCAAGCTGGGGGTTCGGAAGTAATATTAATACACAAGGAGGTTTATCTGCTCAAATAGGGCCTTTGCATATGATTTTTTCAGTATTAGTCTTTTTACTATTTCTCAGAAAAAAAATAAAAGATAAATTGCATGTAGGATACTGGTTTGTTATTTTATCACTTGCTATATTTCTTTCGACTCCGCTATCAGAATTTTTGTGGAAAAACATTCATACCCTGCAGCAATTTCAGTTTCCCTGGCGTTTCACTGCTATATCAAGTTTTGCAACTGCTGTTCTTACTGGTTACTTTTTTACCAAAGTTAAAAATAAAATATTAATACTCACTGTTTTGCTTTTCTTATTTATCCTGTCTATTCCCATGGCAAAGGTAGCTGCATATCAAGACAGGCTTGATAGTTATTATTTTAATTACCCAGGCACTGCTGCATATCACAGTGAGGCAACAACAATTTGGGTTGCAGGAGACGCATCATCATACCCAAAGGCTCCAATTACGATAGTATCAGGCAAAGGAAGAGTTTATAATGTATTCAGAAAATCCAATTTTCATAGTTTTGAGGTTCAAGCGGAAAAAAATCTTGAAATTCTTGATAGTACCGTATATTTTCCGGGATGGAGAGTTTTTGTAGATAATAAAAAAGTGCCCATTGAATTTCAAGATATTAATTATAGAGGATTAATTACTTTCAATGTTCCAAGAGGACACCACTTTGTAAAAGTTGAATTCGGAGAATCTCCAATAAGACTCTTTGCAGATTATGTCAGTTTAATAGGAATAGTAATAGTAGGTTTAATATTTATATTTAGAGAAAGAATAAATACGTATATCCAAAAAATTTGAAAAAATATATTTTCTTTCTAGTTTTAATCTTCATTCTGGGATTAGTGCTGAGGCTTTATAGGCTTGGAGAAATTCCTGTTGGACTTCATAGGGATGAAGCATTTCTAGGCTATAATGCCTACTCAATTCTTTTAACGGGTAAAGATATTACGGGAAATTTTCTACCTTTACATCTCAAATCATTTCTATATAGCCCTGCGGGATATTCTTACTTGTCAATTCCATTTATATATTTATTTGGATTATCGGTTTTTTCTGTGCGTTTTGCCTCTGCTCTTTTTGGAAGTCTGACTATTTTGATAACTTATTTCCTTACGATGGAAATTTTTCGAGAGAAAAAACACAAATCCGAAATTGGACTCCTTGCCTCTTTATTTATTGCAGTTTCTCCCTGGAATATAAATCTGGCAAGAACTGCGACAGAAAATACAATTGTTGTTTTTTTGATTTCAGTTACAACACTTTTATTTTTTTTATGGGTCAGAAAAAAGAATTTAATTTTATTAATAGCCTCCTTTTTAATTTTCAGCCTAACGCTCTTTTTTTACCAGGCGCCTAGAGCTTTTCTTCCTTTTTTCATACCATTATTATTTATTATTTCATTTTGGTCCAAATTAGAGCTTAAGAGATTCAAAACTTCAATTTTTCTGTTTATATTAACTATAATTATTCCGGTTTTTCTGATTCTTTCTTCAGATAGTTTGACTTTACGAATAAAAACTGTAAGTATTTTTTCAAGCAGTCAAACACAACTTGAAGTAAATCAGCAGATCAGAGAAGATGGTGTTTCGAATGTTCCGATATTTCTTTCTCGTACTTTTCATAATAAAGTTATAGGTTATACCTCTCAATTTTTCCAAAATTATTTCGCTCACTTTTCCTTTGACTTTCTTTTCGAAGACCAAGGCCTCCCTGATAGGTATAGAGTTCCTCAGATAAGTCCAATCTATTTAATAGAATTGCCGTTTTTACTATTCGGAATATGGATGCTTCTTAAAAACAATTTTAGAAAGGGTGTCTTTTTGCTTGGATGGATTTTTCTTGTTCCTGTTGGAAGCGCGCTTACTTCGGATGATGTTCCCAATGTACAAAGAACCTTAATTTTCTTTCCCGCTCTTTCAATTATAAGTGCTTATGGATTTTTTTCTCTATACTCATTACTTAAAAAGCAAACATTTTTTTCGCTTTTTTTAATAGTGATTATTTTTATATTTTTTCTTTTTGGGCTTCTGAGCTATTTACATCAGTATTATGTCCATCTTAGTCACTATAGACCATGGTATAGGCAAGATGGGTATAAGGAGCTAGTTGCTGTCGTAAATAATCTTTTACCTACCTACAAAAGGGCAGTAATTACGGACAGAGAATCAGCTCCGGCTATTTTTTTCTTGTTTTACAGCAAATACGATCCTATTGCCTTTCAAGAGGAAACAAGAAACCCCAAGATTAATGATTTTGATAGAATTGGATTTGGAAAATACGTTTTCTCTCAAGACGAATGTCCTTTGAGAATAGAAAAGAAAAATGATAGCAAGGTTCTTGTTGGAGAAACAAATGTTCTATACGTAAACAGTTTCCTTTGCAAAGATATAGATAGTTTCAAATTACTTAAAAAAATTAAAAGGGGTGACAATTCAGATGTTTTTTCGGTTCTTAAGGTAAAATAGAGGAAAGCTTATGAAAAAATATATATTTCTGACTGTTATTATTTTTATAGGTATTATTTTGCGGTTTTGGGATTTAGGTCAGATTCCTCCCGGTGTTTCACATGATGAGGCTGCCATAGGTTATAATGCCTACTCAATATTGACTACGGGAAAAGATGAATACGGCAATCCTTGGCCGATTTTCTTTCGTTCTTTTGATGATTCAAAGCTTCCAGGAATGATTTATTCAGTTGCGATTTCCGAGAAAATATTCGGCCTTAATGAATTTGGTGTTCGGTTTCCCTCCGCCTTTCTTGGAGTTCTCACGATTATCGCTTTTTATTTTCTACTCAAAGAATTATTTCGTAATACAAACCTTAAATTAGAAATTAAAAATTGGAAATTAGAAATTCCAGAAGTAGCGGCTCTACTTCTGGCTATATCTCCCTGGCATATTAATTTTTCAAGAGCAGCATTTGAAACAAATGGAAGCCTCTTTTTTATTGTACTTTCAATTTTGCTTCTTGTTAAAACATTTAAAAATCCATCTTTCTTTATAGCTTCTGTAATGTCAGCAGTTATTTCGTTTTATTTTTACTATACTTCAAGAATTTTAATCCCAATTGTTTTTTTGGTTTTCTTTCTTATCTATAAAGACAGATTTTTAAAAATTAAGAAATGGGTGACAGCAGGTATTATTCTGGGAGTTATATTTTCTATTCCTATTCTTTTCAATATTCTTAATCCTGTTGGTTTAACGAGAGTAAATACAGTCAGCATTCTTGAGGATAAAAGTTATACTAATCCATACTCACAGGCAATTTTAAGAAATAATAATTCTTTACTTTCAAAGATTATATATAACAGGCGCATTGCCTATCTCCAGCAATTTTCAGAAAATTATCTTAAGAATTTGGCTCCGGATTTTTATTTTGCCACTGGTACAGGACCCATGGGTCTTATGTATCTTTGGGAAGCTCCCCTTGTGCTTCTGGGAATCTATTTCTTATTTAGAATAAAAGAAAAATGGAAATGGATTTTTATTGCTTGGTTTTTCGCAGTCCCAATCGTAGGAGGGCTTACAACGCAGCAGCCTAATCCATTCAGAACTTTGCCTAACGTTCCTGTCGTAGTTCTGTTTTCAGCAATGGGAATTTATTATTTATATAATATTTTGAAAAAAAATAGATTTTTTAAATTTTATTTGAGCCTATTTGTAATTGTTTTTATCTTCTTTTTCATCCGTTTTCTGGTTCTTTACTTTGATTATCAGCCATATCATACATCTCTAGTTTGGGGCGACGGGCATAAACAAATGGCACAGTTTGTAAAAGAAAATAAAAGTAAGTACGATAACATTTATGTGACAGGCTACTTTTGGCGCCCTTATATTTATATGCTGTTTTATCTTAAATACCAGCCATCTTTATACCAGAAAAGTGGAAGTATTGATGGATTTGAAAATATTCATTTTGGCATTTCACAGTGGGATAGGGGAGAGGGAATAAATTTTGCAACTTCAGATTTGTCATCATATATAAAGGGAAATACAATATTTATTTTGTCTTCTGAGGATTTTAATTCTCAAAATAATTTAATTCAATCTGAAAAAAGACAATACAAGTTTGAAGTTTTGAAAAAGATTGACGGAGTTTATTCAAAATCTGTTTATTATATTGTAAAACTTATATCATGAAAAAAATTTACATATTTCTATTTTTTATATTATTAATTGCTTCTTTTTTACGGTTTTATCAGCTGGGACAGAACCCGCCATCTCTAACCTGGGATGAGGCAGCGTGGGGATATAATGCTTATTCGCTGGGCAAAGAAGCCCGAGATGAATTCGGAAGATTTTTGCCCTTGGATTATCTGGAGTCATTTGGCGATTTTAAACCTCCGGTTTATGCATATCTTGCTATAATTCCTGTGAAAATTTTTGGTCTTTCGGAATTTAGTGTTCGCTTTCCATCTGCCTTTTTCGGAGTTTTGACTGTATTGATGACATACTTTTTAGTAAAAACGCTATTCAAAACAAATTCTGAATCCGAAATCTTAAATCCTAAACAAATACAAAATACTAAATACAAAATACTAAATACTGAGTTATATGCTTTGTTTTCAGCTTTAATTCTGGCAATCAGTCCTTGGCATATTATGCTTTCCCGCGCCGCCTTTGAAGCAAATGTCGCAACGTTTTTTATCATTGCGGGAGTAATCTTTTTTCTCTGGGCGGTTAAAGGAAGCAGATGGTTTATTATCCTTTCAATAATCTCGCTTGCAATTTCTTTATACACTTTCAACACTGCACGAATTGTTTCCCCGCTTTTAATTTTGGCATTGGCAATAGGTTTTCGAAAGGAGTTATTCAAGATTAAGAAGCAAGTTATTTTTGCAGTTATTCTTGGCATTTTATTAATAATCCCATCAGTCAATTTTTTACTTTCTCCTCAAGCAAGTCTTAGGTTCAGGGAAGTAAACATCTTCTCAGATATTGGAATTATTACCAATACAAACCAAGAAATAGCAAACGACAACAATTCCTTTTGGTCAAAAATTCTTCATAATCGCCGCTTAGCATATGGTGTTTCATATCTTAAGCATTATTTTGACAATTTAAACCCTAACTTTCTTTTCATAAAAGGCGATGGCAATCCCAAGTTTTCCACACAAACAGTAGGTCAAATGTATCTATGGGATTTAGTCTTTTTAATTTCTGGAATATTTTTACTGATAAAAAAAAAGGAAGGATTTTGGTGGATTATTCCATTGTGGCTGATTTTAGGAATAATTCCGGCAGGAACGGCTCGGGAAACTCCTCATGCTCTGCGAATTGAAGCGACGTTACCAACTTTTCAGATTATTACTGCCTATGGTTTTATAAATTTAATAAGTTTTGTAAAAAAATATAGAATTGCTATAATTTTACTCTTATTATCGCTATTATTTCTCAATTTTTTATATTTCTTCCGTGATTATATAGTCCATTATCCAAGAATTTATTCTGGTGAGTGGCAGTATGGATATAAGGAATCGATTCATTACGTTTCTCAGCAATACGATAACTATGATGAGGTAAGAATAATATCTTCACTTGGAAGACCGTACATATATTACTTATTTTACACGAATTACAATCCTAGTAAGTTTAGAGAAACAGCAGAGATTAATAGAGATGTAAATGGTTTTGTTGATGTTTTTTCCTTTGATAAATACCGTTTTATGGATAGACTTGATTTGGTAAATAATGATAAGAAAAAAATACTTTTCATCAGTACGCCAGATAAAATTCCAAGTAAATCTAAACAGCTTAAAACGTTTTATTTGTTGAATGGTAAGCCTGTTCTAGCGGCGTTTACAAGATAGGTGTAAGCCTTATGACTTATGAATAAAAAGGTTATTTTAATTTTATTAATCGGAATAATAGCTCTAGCTACAATTCTAAGACTTTGGAAGCTTGGGGAGGTTCCAATATCTCCAGATTGGGATGAAGTAGCTCTTGGGTATAATGCATACTCAATTATGCAAACTGGGCGCGATGAATATGGAAAACTATTTCCTGTTATTTTACGTTCCTTTGACGACTATAAGCCTGCATTTTACACCTACTTTACTATTCCTTCAATTGCAATATTTGATCTGACTGTTTTTTCAGTTCGTTTTCCTTCTGCAGTATTTGGAGTTATGACAGTTTTTGCAATATATTTTTTAATTAAAGAATTGTTCAGAAAAGAAGAAATTGCACTTTTATCTTCATTCTTGCTTGCTATTTCGCCTTGGCATATCCAGTTTTCAAGAATTGCATTCGAGTCAAACGTGGGTCTTTCTTTCAATGTTTTTTCAGTGCTGTTTTTTATTAAGGGTCTCAAAAAACCGTGGTTTCTAGTATTTTCGGCATTTTTTATGGCAATAAATCTATACATTTATCAAAGCGAAAAAGTTTTTGCCCCAATTCTACTTTTGGCCATGATTATAATCTTTAGAAAAGAACTTTTTTCAATACCCAAAAAATATATTTTCCTGGCAGCAATAGCTGGATTATTAATTTCGATTCCGATTGTGTCTTATACGATAACTGATAAAAACGCGCTGGGAAGAGCCAAGGGGGTTAGTGTTTTTTCAGAAACTACCAATCTTCTTGAAGAGAATGCCAAAAAACTAATAGAAGATCAAAAAAATAATGATACGTTAGGATTGTTATTTGATAATAGACGAATTGCTTTTGCTAAATCAGTAGTTTCTGGATATGTTTCGCATTTTGATCTAAATTGGCTTTTTATCACAGGTGATATTGCGAGGCATCATGCACCCAATATGGGACTTTTGTATCTTTTTGAATTACCTTTTCTTTTGATTGGAATATACTGCTTAATTTTCGGAAATTTTGATAAAAAGACAAAGTTCTTAGTTTTAGCCTGGTTTTTAATAGCACCGATTCCTGCTTCTGTCACAAGCGGAGTACCACATGCTGTCAGAACACTTAACTTTCTACCAACATTTCAAATTTTTACAGCAATAGGAATTCTTTTTGCTTTACAAAAAATATCAAATATCAAATATAAAATATCAAATATACAAATAAAATATTTTATATACTCTTTTTGTTTTTTATTTTTTATGTTTAATTTTTTATATTACTTAAATCAGTATTTTGTTCAGCAAAATTATTTCAATGCAAAGGACTGGCAGTATGGATATGCTCAGATTATTCCAGAAATACATAAGATTGAATCAAATTACTCAAAAATAGTTGTTTCAAATCAAGAGCCAATGGACCAGTCCTATATGTTTTTTTTGTTTTACTTAAAATATTCTCCACTTTTATATCAAGCTGAAAATAAGGATGTATCTGGTGGTTTTGCCGAAAATCATGTTTTTGGACAATATGAATTCCGTCCCATTAATTGGGAAAAGGAAGAAAAAAATGGAAAAATTCTTTATGTTGGAAGATTGCAAGATTTTCCAAAAAGTACAAAAAAAATAAAAGAAGCGCTATATCCAAATGGAGAGCTGGCGATTCAACTTACAGTTTATTAAAAAAATGAAATTTCTCGTGAAATATAAGATCCTCTTGATATTATTGGCTTTGCTCATGATGCATATTTTTCTTCGGTCCTACCAAATGGAGGCAAGGAATCAATTTACATGGGATCAGGTAGATAATGCCTGGGCAGCAAAAAATATTATTATTGATTATAAATACCCTCTTGTAGGGATGCAGGCAAAACAAAATTCGGGTTTCTATATAGGACCTTTATACTATTATTTTATTGCACCTTTCTATTTTGCATTTAATCTTGATCCAATTGCATCAGGATTTATTGCTCTTGCAACGAGCATTATTACTTTCTTTGTCTTTTTTTATGTATTTAAAAAGTTGTTTTCTACATCTTTTGCCTTAATTGGTTTGGCTATTTATGTATTTTCGTTTTCTTTTATTGTTGCAGACAGAGTTCAATGGCCAATTAATTTTATCCCGATAATTTCCCTTCTTATATTTTTTTCTTTGTACAGAATAATGATTGGTGAAAAAAAATATTTAATACATCTTGGAATTTTTCTAGGCTTATCTTTACATCTTAATTTCACTTCCATATTTCTTTTAATTATAACCGTGCTATGTTTACCATTTTTCAACTGGAATAGGGGTTTAATTAAATACGGTCTAGTTTCGGTTATTTTATTTTTTATTTTCTTAGCTCCCAATATAATTTATGAGATTCAAAATAAATATTCATCACAGCAAAATCTTACTAAGTATTTGACTACTTATTATCATGGGTTTCATTTTGTCCGTTTTTTTCAACTTTCCAAGGATGCTTTTACTGAAGTCGCTGATATAATTTATATAAGCTTTCTGAAACCATTAAGATATTTAATCTTACCAATTTTTTTAATTCTTTATAATTTTAAGAATAGATCAAAGGAAAAAATGGTAGTTTCATACCTGGTAGTTTTATGGTTTGTAGTACCATGGATTATTTTTTCACTTTATAAAGGTGAGATCACTAATTATTATTTTTCTTTGACTAGGCCGATTGCAATTATAGTTTTTACATATCTAGTGTTAAAAATTTATTTTATGAAGAATATTTTTCCTAAAATTGTGATTTTCGGTTTGGGAATTTATTATGTTATTTTTAATTTTATTATTTTTTATAATGCAAGATTTGAAGGCTTGGATTTCCATAGAAAAAAAGTTATGAAAGAAATCAATAAAGGAAAAAAAATAGAATTTACGCAGGGAGTTCCTGAGTCGTACATTTACTATATCTATACCAGAAATAATAATAATGAAAAATAAAAAAGTTCTTATTACCGGAGGAGCAGGTTTCCTGGGTTCAAATTTGGTGAATTTTTTGCTTGAAAAAAAAGGATACGAAATAGTAATTTTTGATAAGCTCGAAAATCATTCTGCCAAAAATTATGGCAATAAAGTAAAATATTATAAAGGCAATATTATTTCAAAAAAAGATGTCGTAAATGTTTTTAGTAAGCATGGGCCTTTTTCTGTAGTTTTTCACCTTGCTTCGGCCATGCCGAATAAAGAGGTTTCTGATGGAACTTTATGGAAAACCAATATAGATGGCACGCGTAATCTGATATCTCAAGCCGTAGAAAATAAAGCAGATTCTTTTATTTTTACTTCAAGTAACGTTGCCTATGGTATCCCCAAAAATTTGCCTGCCGTAGAAAAAACATCGCTTACCCCTCTTGAAATTTATGGAAAAAGCAAAGCTCAGGCAGAAAAAGAATTGGCAAAATATAAGAACAAAATAAATATTCAGATAATCCGATGCCCTGTAATTTCAGGGCTTGGTAGATTGGGACTACAAGGTATTTTATTTGAATTTATTTCTGAAAATAAGAATATATATGTGCTTGGAGACGGATTAAATAAATATCAATTTGCAGATGTTACAGATGTTTCAAATGCGCTTGAAAAAGCAACTTACATTTCCGGATTTAATATATATAATATTGGATGCGATGAAATCTTGTCCTTAAGAGAACTATATGAGGGTGTTATTGATTACGCAAAAAGTACTTCAAAAATAATTTCAATCCCCAAAGCTCCCGCGCTTATAATTCTTTCAATTTTAGATAAATTAAACCTTTCTCCGTTGGGTATTTACCAATATACCATGATAGGAAGATCATTATATTTAGATACTTCCAAAATTAAAAAAAAGCTGAAATGGAAGCCCAAAAAAACCAATTTAGACACATTTTTGGATAATTATAAATGGTATATCGAAAATAAGGGAAAGTTTGCAGAAGTTGGATCCGGAACTTTTTCCGACAACAGAAGTCTACCTAAAATGGGGATCTTGAAATTATTAAAAATATTTTCGTGAAATTATTTCAAAAATTAAATCATAAGAAATTACTGTTAATAGTTATACTAATTATTGCTATTTTCCTAAGAATTTGGGACTTGGGAAATGTTCCTCCTAGTGCTTCACTTGACGAAGCCTCAATTGGTTATAATGCCTATTCTGTTTTGAAGACCGGTATTGATGAATATGGAGATTTTCCTCTTATTTCTCAACGCGGATATGATGACTTCAGGCGCTCAACTTATCTTTTTTTAACAATTCCCTTTATTAAAATGTTTGATTTAAATGTGATATCAGTTCGTCTTCCTGCTGTTATATTATCAATTCTTACTGTTTGGGCAATCTATTATATTGTCGTTTTATTATTTGAGAAAGGATCGAAATACGCAGAATATATCGGCTTATTGACGTCATTTCTACTTGCTATAAGCCCCTGGCATATTTATATTTCCCGGCTTGGACACGAATCAAATGCATATTTATCGTTTTTCATTTTTGGTCTTTTCTTCTTTTTACATGGCATAAAAAAAGAAAAAGGGACAACTATTTTTATCTCAATGATATTTTTTCTTCTTTCAATGGTTAGTTATTATTCCGGTCAGGTTTTTATACCTTTGTTTTTGTTAGGCTTATTTATAATTTTTAGAAATAAATTATTGTTATTTTTTTTATCAAATAGAAAGAATTTGATTTACGTTATCTCTTTTTTTATTTTATTTTTTTTATCTTTAATAATGGTTTTTTCGCCCGAAGCACTCATCCGCTATAAAGGTACAAGTGCGCTTACTCCTGAGGCACAACCAGATAAATTTGCAAAAAGCGTTGAACTGCGTAACGAAGCTGTTAAAAATAATAATTTAATTATGGCAATATATTACAATAGACGGCTCTTTCCAATTCAAGTATTTATAGAAGAGTATTTTTCTCATTTTGATCCTCGGTGGTTATTCATTAATTCCGGAAGTGAATCCTTCAAAATTCCCAATCTGGGGTTATTATATTTTTGGCAGGCCCCTTTTATAATTTTTGGGACAGGGTTTATTCTTCTACGAAAAGAGGTTGATGCTAATTATAAAAAATTAATCTTACTATGGTTTTTATTATCGGCAGTTCCTGCTTCAATTGCCACACAAGCCCCTCATGCGATGAGATCGTACAATTTCGTTCCAGTCTGGCAAATATTTACTGCGCTTGGTTTGGGTTATTTATTTTACAAATTACGAAAGCTTAAGCTGTGGATACTCTCTCTTTTTTTACTCGTTACTTTATTTAGTTTATTTACTCTTTTCAAAAATTATTTCAATAATTTTCCAAAGGAACAATCCAAATCTTTTCAATACGGTTTAACTCAGGCTATCCCATATGTATTTTCAAGACAAAATGATTATAACCATATAGTTTTATCGAATAAGGATAATCTTTATCAATCATATATGTTTTTTCTTTTTCATACTAAATATGATCCGGAAAAATATCTTAAGCAGGGGGGAACACTTTCGGGGGGTTTTGCGGCAACACATAAAATTGGAAAGTACGAATTCCGGCCTATCAATTGGAATAGTGAAGTCAAAAAAGAAAAAACTCTTTATGTTGGTAATCCCACAGATTTTCCTAAAGATATACAATCCGTAACAGAATTTAAAAATCTTGACGGGAATGTAGTTGTTGTAATAACAGAAACATGAAAACAAAAACTTTTTTGAAAAATAACAGAGAGAAAATTTTTTCTAAAAAAACCTTGAAAATTATCGAATATTTAATAATTACATTAATTATTTTTTTATCCGTATTTCCGCGAGCAGCGGAAGTCTTAAGCGGAAACTATTTATTTGGCTTTGATCAGGGCAGGGATTATCTCGCAGTTAAAAATATCGTGGTAGATAAGAAGCTGACGCTGATTGGTTCTGAGATTGGAGCAGGATCTGCTGGATTTCAAGGAGTATTCCACGGCCCTTTACATTATTTTTTTCTGGCGACTTTTTTCGCTGTCTTAAATGGTAATCCATACGGTGGGGTTTTACTGACATTTCTTTATGGAGCAATCACAATTTTTCTCGGTTATCTTCTTGGAAAAAAATTATTAGGACGTTGGGCAGGGATCGTAACGTCGCTTCTTATTGCCATATCTCCTCCTTTAATATCTTATTCTCGTTTTGTCTGGAATACCCATGGCTCAACTATTTTTATCCTGCTGTCTTTCTATTTTTTACTTAAGAGTCTTGAGGAAAAACAAATAAAATTGAGAAATCTATTTCTTACTTCATTCTTTGCAGGTTTTTCCTATAATTTTCAGCTTGCAGTCGCCACACCTCTTAGTTTGACTGTTATCCTTTTCTATATATTTATTATCAGAAAAGAAAGAATTATCAAGTTTATCACTTTATTCTCTGGTTTCATCTTGGCTTTTGCTCCTATGATTTTCTTTGAGATTAGACATGGTTTTACAACAATTAATGGAATATATACGTACATCTTTATTAGAGAAAAAAATATCGTAACGGCTAAATTTATTGAGCTAAATCTAAAAGATCATTTTGGATTATTTATTTACAATTTTCTTGATACTTTTCAACGAGTTTTTCCTGTACAAAATACTTTCTTTTTAATATTATTTTTCCTTGTATTTATTTACTTTTTCCTAAGGGAACCAAGAGGAAAGTTAAAAAATTTTCTTTTTTTTATTATTCTACTTCCAATAATCAGTTTTTTTATTTTATCTTTCATTAAAGGAGCAATATATGTTTATTATCTAACACATCTTTATTTTGTTTACATCCTGTTTTTTGTCTATATTTTATATTCTTCTTTTAAATATAAGCTTAAAATTGTTCAGCTTGTCGGAATTGTCTTGACTATAGTAATGGTTATCAACGCCTCTATTAAAGGTTCAGTAACATTTTTCTATGATTATAAAGATTACGGAGGAACGGCAAAAATTAAAGGGAAAATAGACGCACTCGATTTCATTTATCAAGATTCAAAAGGAAAACCATTTAACCTTTTGGTTTTTAGCCCTCCGGTTTATACTTATCCCTATGATTATGTTATATGGTGGTATGGTCAGAGAAAATATAATTATGTTCCTAGCAAAGAAAAAAAAGACACGTTTTACTTATGGATAGAGGTTGATTCTTCAAAACCATGGTCTTACAAAGGATGGATGGAGACGGTAATTAAATCAGGTAAAATTGAATGGACTCAAACATTGCCATCGGGTTTTATTATTCAAAAACGAATAGAAGATGAAAAAATATAAAAAACATTTTTTATATTTAGTTTTAATTTTTATCGGTATTATTCCAGCGATATCTCTTTTCCATTCAGGACTTCCGATTACTCATGATGGACAGGATCATGTGGCAAGAATTGCAAATTTTTACCAAAATCTTTCCGAGGGAAATATTATTCCTCGTTGGGCGGGGAACCTTAATTGGGGATATGGCCATCCGATCCTTGAGTTTCTGTATCCTTTTCCATCTTATACAGCCTCATTTTTTCATTTCTTGGGATTTTCATTGGTTGATTCAGTGAAAATAGTTTTCGGATTAGGCACAATATTATCAATAATATTTATGTATTTATGGTTATCATCTTTTCTTAACAAGTTTTCTGCTCTTTTTGGAGCAGTTTTATATACACATGCGCCTTATAGATTTGTTGAAGTTTATGTAAGGGGAGATATAGGAGAGCATCTCGCTTTTGCTTTTATACCTCTTGTTTTATTTTTTATTTATAGTATTTATAAAAAGAAAAATATGAACAACATTTTTCTAGGAGGTTTTTCCTTGGCGTTCCTAATTCTTTCTCATAATGCCATTAGCCTTATGCTTATGCCATTTATTATTTTTTATGGATTTTTTCTTCTTAATTTATCTAAAAATCGTAAATCTTATATCATAAATCTTACTTCTTTAATGCTCATCGGATTCGGCCTTTCTGCATTCTTCTGGATACCGGGACTTTTGGAGGGAAAATATACATTAAGGAATATTGTGACGGCCGGAGGTTATATCGGAAGGTTTGTAAATTTCAGAGATTTACTATATGGACCGTGGAGCTATGGTATATCCGGACAATTTACGGTCCAACTTGGAATTCTACATTGGGCTAGTTTTATTTTGTCTATTATATTACTTACTAAATTTTATATAAAAAAAGATAGAAAAAACCTGGTATTCTCTTTAGGATTAATCGTCTATACATTAATTGCGATTTTTTTAATGCTTCCTATCTCTAGTTTTATTTGGCAGAAATTTATTCTCCTTCAAAATTTTCAATTTCCCTGGCGATTCTTGGCAATTCCGGTTTTCACAACGTCTGTATTAGGAGCAGTCGTTTTTGAGCAGGTTTTTCGTAAATCTCGAATCTGGTTTACAGTCTTTGCGATTATTTTACTTTTGTTTTTGAGCAAAGATTATATGAGGCCGATAGATTATCTCTACAAACCTGAAAACTTTTACACTGGAATTTATAACAGCACAACTGACACCGGTGAAAGTTCCCCAATCTGGTCTGTGAGGTTTATGGAAAAGAGAGCTTTAGAGCAAATACAGCTGATTGACGGAAAAGCATCAATAGAGCTCGTTCAAAGGTCAACGACGAAACGTATTTATAAAATTAACGCCCAGAAAACAAGCAGAATTCTTGAAAATACATTATATTTTCCAGGCTGGACGGTTTTGTTGGACAGTAAACCTGCAATAGTTGAGTTTCAAGATCAACGTTTCCGAGGCTTAATAACCTTTTACGTCCCGGAAGGAAAACACGATATTGAAATTGTTTACAGAGAAACTAAATTAAGATTGTTTTCCAATATTGCTTCAACGTTTGTTTTATTTGGTATATTAACTTTTTACTTATTCAAGTTTATAAAAACGAAATTTTAGGGTATCATATGTATTATGAAGGCAACTTTGTCTGTGGTTTTGGCAACTTACAATGAGGAAAAGAATCTTCCAGCTTGTCTTGAAAGCGTAGATGGTTTGGCAGATGAGATTGTTGTTGTTGATGGAGCTTCAAGTGACAAGACAGTTGATAAGGCGAAGCAATTCGGAGCCAAAATTAAAATCACAACAAATAAACCTATTTTTCATATCAATAAGCAAATGGCTATAGATATGGCAACTTCTGATTGGATCTTGCAACTTGATGCAGATGAAGTGGTCTCCAAAGGACTTAGAAAAGAGATTAAGTCAGTCATCAATAGTCAGTCATCAATAGTCAGTCATGTTAATGGATATTGGATTCCGAGAAAAAATTGGTTTTTGGGTAGATTTCTTATGAAGGGCGGGCAGTATCCTGACTATACTTTAAGACTGTATAAAAGGGGAAAAGGAAGGCTTCCTCAGAAGGATGTTCATGAACAAGCAGAAGTTGAAGGAGAAGTCACATATCTTAAAAACCCGTTATTACATTATCCATATAAAGATTTTAACGATTATCTTTTAAAGTGGGATAGATATACTGATCTTATTGCATCGCAAATTAAAGAAAAGCTAAAAAATAAAAATATTTTTTACAAAATAATTTTTGCAGGCGCCTCCTTAACTTTTAAACCTGTTTATTGGTTTCTTTTTACTTATTTAAGGCATAAAGGTTTTATGGATTTGTGGCCAGGATTTGTCTTCTCTCTTTTCTCATCTCTTCGATTTCCTGTATCATATATTAAGTACTTAAAATTATGAAAATCTTGGTTACGGGTGGGGCAGGTTATATTGGAAGCTTTATGGTTAAGCGACTTCTAAAAAATGGAGATGATGTGGTTGTGCTTGATAGTTTGGAGCGCGGTCAAAGAGAAGCTATTGATACGAAAGCAAAGTTTGTTCAAGGAGACCTTTTAAATCCTGAAATACTAGAAAATACATTTTCCACCGATAAGTTCGATGCCGTGATCCATTTCGCAGGATATATATCTATGGCAGAATCTATGGAAAATCCCAAATTGTATTTTCAAAACAATACTCTTGGATCTCTTAATTTGATCGAGCAAGCTGTAAGGCACAATATTAAATCTTTAGTTTTTTCTTCTACGGCCGGAGTTTATGGGAATCCAATTAAAACTCCTATATCTGAGGATCACCAGACTCTTCCCACTAACCCTTATGGAGAAAGTAAATTAATGGTTGAGAAAATTCTTGCTTGGTATAATAAAATCTTTGGATTGAGCTTTGCAAGTCTTCGCTATTTTAATGCAGCTGGCGCCTCTCTTGATGGAAATATGGGAGAAGATCATGATCCTGAAACTCATATAATTCCTCTAGCAATTAAAGCAACCTTAGGAAACTCCGAATTTAGTCTTTTTGGAAATGATTATGATACCCCTGATGGAACATGTATTAGGGATTATATTCATGTGATTGATTTAGTTGAATCTCATCTTTTAACGCTTCAAAAACTAAAAGAAAATCCAGATGATTACTATTACAACGTTGGAACCGGAAAAGGATATTCAAATAAAGAAGTACTTGAAATGGTAAAAAAAATATCAGGAATTGATTTTAAGGTAAAAAACTCCTCAAGAAGATCAGGGGATGTAGATGTTTTAATTGCGGATCCGACAAAGATTAAAAAGGAATTGGGGTTTGAGCCAAAATATTCTGATCTTGAAACAATTGTTAAAACCGCATGGGAATGGCGCAAAAATAATTCAAAATTCAAAATTCAAAATTCAAAATGAGGTGGATTCTTCGATCTTTTCTCCTTTCTATCATGTTTTTATTTTTTTTCTATAGTCCAATTTTTGCTCAATCTTCTTATGTACTTCCATACCCATCATTTATGCCAGGAAGCCCTTTTTACAAAATCAATCTTATTAAGGATAAAATCTTAAAATACTGGTATTTTGGTAAATTTGGGCAGTTTAATTATAATCTTAAACAAGCAGATAAATATCTAGTTGAAGCAAAAACGCTTTTTGAATATGACCAGTTTTTATTAGGGCAAAAAGCGCTAAAAAAATCTGACGAATATTTTTATAATATTCGATCAAATCTTGACAATTCGAAAGCTAATAAAGAGAGCATTGATTCAAAACGGACATTATTAAAAGAGGCGAGCCTAAAGCATATAGAAGCGTTATTGATGTTGAGAGAAGGAATTCCGGAAAAAGTTTATTGGAGGCCGGAGAAATCTTTTTCAACCAAAATCTATCTTAAGAAAGATATAGAAATGTCTATATCTATTCGAAGGAAAAATTTATGAAAAAATTATTCCTCATTTTATACGGACTCTTTCTACTGTCGTTTAGCATATTTTCATATCTATTTGTAGATCCTAACTTAATATATTTAAGTAATTTGTATACAGGTTTTGCATTTAATAATAGAGAAATCACAACAGTAATATATCTAATAGGTATCATCATTTTTTTTATATTTTATATATCATTTATTCAGTTTGGAAGGAATAAGTTACTTAACAAAAGGGGAGTAGTAGTTTTAATAACAATTACAACTCTTTCCTTACTTTTTTCATATCCAGCAATGCTTTCATATGATATTTTTAATTATATTTCAACAGCCAAGGTTGCTTTCTTTTATCATGAAAACCCCTATATTATTATGCCAATTGAATTTATAAATGATCCACTTTTGTCTTTTACACATGCCGCAAATAAGATTGCTCTTTATGGACCATTTTGGATTTTGCTGTCCGTAATACCATTTTCCTTGGGTTTTGGAAATTTTCTTATAATTCTATTTAGCTTTAAATTTTTAAATATTCTTTTTTACATAGGGACTTTATATTTCATTTGGAAAATTTCAAAAAAAAATATATCATTAATAATTTTTGGCTTAAATCCTCTAGTTATAATTGAAACAATGGTTTCAGGACATAATGATACTGTGATGATGTTTTTGGCAATTGCTTCATTGTTTTTCCTAATAAAGAAAAAAATTTGGAGTGGTTTATTAACAATAATACTTTCAGTACTGATAAAATATTCTACATTATTTTTAATTCCAATTTATTTTTATGGAATCTTTCAAATAATTAAGAATAAAAATTTAAACATTGAAAAATTTATTTATTTTTCAGCAATATCAATGTTTCTAATTTTTCTTCTGTCCCCGTTAAGGGAGGAGATATATCCGTGGTATGCAATATGGTTCTTAGTGTTTACAGCTTTGATTCCTGAAAAAAAGATCATTTTTTATTTATCTATATCTTTATCTTTCGGTCTTCTCTTGCGTTATATACCTTTTATGTTTTTAGGAACTCATTTTGAGATAACACCAGTATTAAAAACATTATTTCTATTTTTCCCATCGTTAATCTTACTAATTTTCTTTTATTCCAAAAAAATTCTATGGTCAAGAAATATCTAGTATGGGTTTTGTTAATTATTTTTCCTTTGATAGGAGGATTCCCTTTGCTTTATTCCGGTCTCATTCCAACCCATGACGGTGAGTATCATATTGTGCGTTTTTATGAATTTTATAAAGTTTTAGCAGATGGAAATTTATATCCCCGTTGGGCACCGGACTTAAATTTCGGTTTGGGAGTACCACTTTTTAACTATGTTTACCCCTTACCTAACTATATTGCATCGTTCTTGCATTTGCTTGGAATTAGCTTTATTAATGCCTTTAAGTTGAATATGTTCATGGCCTATGTTTTTGGTGCTATATCTTTTTATTTATGGAGTAAAGAATTTTGGGGTAAGTTAGGAGGAGTAGTTGGCGCAATTTTCTATTCATTTTCACCATATTTTTTTGTAGACATCTATATTAGAGGATCAGTCGGTGAGGTTTGGGCTTTGGGATTATTTCCCGTTTTTTTATGGGCTGTAACAAAAGCAATATTTAGAGATGAAAAAATCTTTATTGCATTTTCCGGTTTAATTTTGGCTTTAATAATATTTGCACACAATATACTTGCCTTTGCCTTTTTTCCATTCGTCCTGTCTTATATGTTATTACTAAGTTATTTAGGTAATAATATAATTACAAGTTTAAAAAATTCTGTAGCCGTTATTTTTCTCGGACTAGGGTTAGCGTCTATTTTTTGGATTCCGGCAATTTTTGAACTAAAATACGTTACCGGTCTTCAAATTTTTGATGTCAAAAGAAACTTTGCCGAGATTTACCAGCTCATTATTCCATCGTGGGGTTCCGGCTTTTTCGGAACGGGGGGAGGAAACGAAATGTCAGTTCAAATTGGAATAGCAAATATTTTTGCGGTTTTAGCAAGTATTGTTTTACTTGTCCCCTTGCTGAAGAGGAAAGATAAAAAATTTAAAATCCTCTTGTTTTTCTTAATTTGGTTTTTTTTATCAGTTTTATTGATAACAAAGTTCTCTATCTCTATTTGGGATTTTTTCCCGCTTATGAACTATTTTCAGTTTCCATGGCGATTTTTAAGTATCGTGATGCTTACAGCGTCGTTCATGGCTGGAAGCCTATTTTCTGTATATCATTCAAAAATACTAGCCGGAATCATAATTTTTTTAGTATTCCTGCTCGGGATAGGTTATGCTCGACCAGCTCATTATTTTGATAGAGAAGATAATTACTATTTAACCCGATCAAATTTTATGGACGGGACAAATAGTCCAGGGAATTTATTTAACACAAATTGGATCAATGGATCATTTTCCAGAAGTGATAAAAAGATATCTATTAATAAAAATCACGGAGAAATTTTCATAAAAAAATTAAACCCATCGAGATACTTATTTGAAATAAAGATAAAAGAAAAAAGCGAAATTATTGTAAACACTGCTTATTTTCCCGGCTGGTATGTTACTATAGATAATAGACCTTCAGCTCTGGGACGTACTGAAAACGGTTTAATTAAATTTTTAGTTCCAAGAGGGAAACATGTTGTTGAACTAAAATTTGGAAATACTTCGGTCAGAAATTTTGCTGAAGCTCTTTCATTGATATCTTTCGTAATATTTACGATAATAATTTTCAAAAATTTTCGATATAAGATAATATGATAATTGGTATCGATATCTCTCCATTGGAAAAGAAAAATTATTTACAGCACAGAGTTAGGGGTACGGGCTTTTATTTAAAAAATCTTAAAAAGGCTCTATTGAAGTACTATCCAGAAAATAAGTATATTTTTTTTACTCGAGGAGAAAAATTACTCCAAAAACTAGATTTAGTCCACTACCCTTATTTTGAACCCTTTTTTTTGACGCTGCCCTTTTTTAAAAAATTTAAGACAATTGTCACTGTTCATGATTTAACTCCTCTTGTTTTTCCCAATTATTTTCCAAGAGGCATAAAAGGAGAATTGAGGTGGCAAATACAAAAAAAAGCGCTGAATAAGGTAGAAACTATTATTACAGATTCTGAGTCATCAAAGAGAGATATAAGCAAATTCGCCGGAATTGATGAAAATAAAATTAGTGTTGTATATTTAGCTGCGGGAGAAGAATTCAAAAGAATTCAAAATTCAGAATTCAAAATTCAGAATTTGAGAAAGAAATACAGCCTGCCGGAAAGTTTTGTTCTTTATGTAGGTGATGTGACATGGAATAAGAATTTACCTCGGTTAATCGAAGCGATTAAAAAAACGAACCTTAAGATCGTAATGATTGGAGAAGCTTTAATATCTAAAGATTACGACATTGATAATCCATGGAATCAGGATCTTAGAAAAATTCAAGAAATGATTAGAAATGATGGCAGATTTATTAGGCTTGGATTTGTGGATCAAAAAGATTTAGTTTCTCTTTATAATTACGCATCAGTTTTTGCAATGCCGAGCTTGTATGAGGGATTTGGACTGCCGATTCTTGAGGCAATGTCTTGCGGTTGTCCGGTAGTAACCTCAAGAGAGGGATCAATTCCCGAAGTTGCAGAAGATGCTGTTTTCTATGTTGATCCCTATGATGCCAATAGTATTAGAGAGGGAATTGAAGAGGTTTTTTCGAATACAAATTTACAGAAAGAACTTTCAGAAAAAGGATCAATTCAGTCCAAAAAATTTTCCTGGCAAAAAACAGCTAAAGAAACGAATGCCGTATATGAAGAAGTTATTAAAGGGCAATAGGGATTTATTTTTATTTATTTTTATATTATTTGTTATTTGGAAACTCGTTCTTTATGTTGTTGAATATTTCAGTAAATATATTATTTTAAACCCTCAATTTACAGGTCTTATTCCATGGGCGAATTTTGACGGAGAGCATTATCTAAACATTGCTAAATATGGATACGGTATTTATCAACAGGCATTTTTCCCCTTATTTCCGTTATTAATTAAATTTTTTTCTCTTTTCTTTATGGGAAATTATATTCTCAGCGCGTTATTTATTGTTCATGTTAGTTTATTAATCTCTCTAATATTTTTATATAAGTTAGCTTCAATGGATTTTAAAACTGATACCGTAAAGTGGACTCTTATTTTCTTGTTGTTTTTCCCAACAGCATTTTTTTTAGGCAGTATATATACTGAATCTTTATTTCTTGCCTTTGTCTTTTCGTCTTTTTATTTCATGCGTAGGCAAAAATTTACTTTGACGAGTATTTTAATTGGATTTGCTTCAGCAACAAGAATAATCGGAATTTTTCTTTTGATTCCTCTTTTACTAGAATTTTATCTTTCTAGAATTAAAAATGTGAGTAATTTAAAGTCATATCTCTTAAATTTTCTTTCTTTTACTCTAATTTCTTCATCTGGAGTACTTGCTTATATGATTTACTTATGGGTTAACTACCAAGATTCCTTCTTATTCATTCATACTCAGCCTGCTTTCGGGGCAGAAAGAAGCGGGGGGGAAATAATTTTACTGCCACAATTATTTTTTAGATATGTGAAAATATTGACTACCCTCAATCCTCTAACACATAATTATCTTATCGCTCTCTTGGAAATTATTATTTTTTCTGCATTTTTACTTTTGCTAATGTTATTTAGAAAAAACATTAGGTTTTCCTATGTATTGTTTAGTTTATTTGCTATTATAGTTCCAACATTTTCAGGGACGTTATCTTCCATGCCAAGATATACGCTTGTTGTTTTTCCCATTTTTATATTACTGGCTAGAATTAAAAAAACTGTATATAAACTATTATTATTGACAATATTATCAATATTATTAATCATATTAACATCCTTCTTTCTTAGAGGTTATTTTATAGCTTAATATGAAACAGAATTTATTAAATATAGGAGAAAAATTTATAAAACATGAATTAATAACAGGGAGTTTTTATATATTCACAGGATCTTTAATTGCCAACATTTTTGCTTTCTTATTTAATCTTCTCCTTGCTCGAAATCTTAATACCGTAGATTATGGAGCTTATGCTAGTTTATTATCACTTTTTATTCTTATAGGAATTCCTGCTCAGTCTATAACGACTGTAATTATTAAATTTGCCGCTGACTATTTTACCAAAAACAAAATCGATGAAGCTAAAGTATTATATTCTAGATTATTAAAATTGTCTATAATTTTTTCCATTTTTATATTTCTGGGATTTGTTTTATTTTCGATCTCAATAAAAGAATTTTTAAATCTAGATAATATTTGGTATGTTATTTTAACTGGCTTTATTGTGAGCATTAATTATTTGGGAATAGTTAATAATGCTTATCTACAAAGCTTGCTTAAATTTTCGTTTATTTCTTTTACTCAGATAGCAGGAGGGGCTTTAAAGATTGCGATTGGAGGACTGCTGGTATTTTTGGGATTTAAGGTATTCGCTGCTCTTTGGGCAATAGTGCTCGCTTTTTTATTACCTTTATTTTTTACATTTATACCGCTTCGTTTCTTGATAAATAAAAAGAAAACTATGGATATTAAATTTCCAACAAAAGAAATCATAATTTATGCTCTTCCAACCACTATTACAATTCTTTCTCTTAATTCTCTTACTTCAATAGACATAATTTTAGTTAAGCATTTTTTCCATGCTCATGATGCAGGGCTATATGCAGGTCTTTCTCTCGCAGGCAAGGTAATATTCTATTTTACTAGCCCTATAGTATCTGTTATGTTCCCTTTGCTTATTAAAAGACATAATCTCGGGAAAGATTATAATTCTTTATTTTACCTGGCTTTAATATTGGTAGCTATTCCTTCAATTGTGATAATGCTATTTTACTTTCTCTTTCCACTACTTACTATTAATTTCTTTTTAGGAGGAAGAGAGTATGTAGAAATCTCTCCCTATCTTGGAATTTATGGTTTGTTTATTGTAGTATTTAGCTTGTTAAATGTATGTGCAAATTTTTTCCTTTCTTTAAAAAAAACAAATGTATTTATAATTATTGGATTAGGGGTGCTCTCTCAAATAATACTTATTTCGGCTTTCCATAGAACTTTTTTTCAGGTAATTGGCGTTTCCCTTATTGCCTCATCGGTAATTTTTATAATTCTTCTCGCATACTATTTTAAAGAATACGGAAATTTTAATAGAATTATAAAAGCCATTACTTTTGTTAATAATCCAAGAAATTAGAGCACGTAGTTGGAATAACAATTAATATTTGATATCATTTATCAATGATTGAGTTTATTGATTTTAAGAATAAGGATAGTGCTGATCTTATTAAAGACGTTTTTCTTTATCCGCTCAAAATAAATAGCGACGAATCGGGAGTCCTGGTTGAAACTTTAAGGATAGATTGGAAGGAGATTTACGGAAAAAAAAGAGAATTTTTTATGCAATATTACTCTGTTACTCCTCCAGGTACGGCTCGAGATGAAGACGTTTGGCATTATCATCCAACAGTTCAGGACGACAGATTTATTGTTGTCCAAGGTGCAACAGTAGTTGCAATTGCAGATAACCGAGAAGAATCACCGACAAAAGGATTATTGAATTTATTTCACATGCAATCTGACATTGACCCATATATCCTGTTGATACCAAAGAAGACTCTTCATGGGTTCCTAGTCGTATCTCAAAAGCCAGCGATTTTGCTAAACTTTCCGACTGCACTTTATAATCCAGAAGAAGAAGAAAGATTGCCTTTTGATAGAGCTGGTATTAAATTTCCCGATGACACTTTTTTTAATTGGGATATTATTAGGAAACTTTTCAATACTAATGAGTGAAGGAAATCTTCTTTCAATAATAGTTCCTGCCTATAAACAAGAAAAAACTATAATTAGAGATATTAAGAATCTTAATAGAATTTTAACCTCACTTCATATTAATTACGAAATACTTATAGTTGTTGATGGTTTTGTGGATAAAACATATGAAATTCTAAAATCAATAAAAAATAATAATATAAAAATCTTCGGGTACGAAGAAAACAAAGGAAAGGGTTTTGCAATTAAATACGGAGTAAGCGAAGCTAGAGGCGAAACAATAGGTTTTATTGATGCGGGGATGGATTTAGATCCGACGCAAATTTCAATAATGCTTGATATTATGGATTGGAATAAAGCAGACATTGTTATGGGCAGTAAACTTCATCCTGAATCAAAGGTGAATTACCCATTTACTAGAAAAATCCTATCTTGGGGATATAGAACTCTTACCCACGCACTTTTTGGATTTGAAATTAAAGACACGCAGGTTGGACTTAAAATATTTAAAAAACGGGTTGCAAAAGAAGTTTTCCCGATGATAATTGTTAAAAGATTTGCCTTTGACATAGAAGTTTTAGCTCTGGCACATAAACTGGGATATACAAGAATTTATGAGTCTCCTATAAAACTCAATTTTAAAAGCGGAAGTATAACCTCTAGAAATTTTTGGAATATAATATTTAACGCATTGTGGGATACAATTGCTGTATTCTACAGACTTAAAATACTTAATTATTATAGTAAAATAAATAAAACTCATTAACACTGGGATATTAAAGGGCTGACAACACTTAAAAAACCGCAGGTGTTTCTATAAAGAAGTAAACGGTTTATGCAAAAAACATGAAAAGCGTGAATTTAAAGAATAAAATTTTTCTATTTGATGTTAACCATACTTTGATTAATACAGCAACGGGTCATCTTTATGCAATGAAGAGCATGGAACAAGAACTTATAGATAACGGAATAGAGAAACATAAAGCAAATAGTATTATTAAGCATGTTCACTATATAACAAGTCTTATGATTGCAGGTTTTCTCATAACAAACGAGAAGGATTGGGATGGTGTTCCGGGTGGTAAGAAGGCATATAAGGAGATACTTTCAAAGATAAGTCTTCATCAGAAATTAATAAATGACAAATGGGGATTTATAAAAAAATGGAGCAGGGAGGTATTTCTTAAGATTGCTGCAGATAGTGTAGGGGTAGAAATAGACAACAGAATAATAAAATCAGTAGTAGATGCTCATTGGCATGCAATTACAAAAAAAGCAAAAACTTTCATATCTGCAAAAATTTTATTCAAGGAGCTTAAAAAACATAATATCCCAATTTATTTATTAACAAGTAGTGATGGAAGGTTACTTTTTGAAAACGGAGTTTTTTCTTATGACCCAATTTATTCCGAAGAATTCAAAAAGAGGCGTATGGAAGAGCTTCGAAAAGAAGGATTATATTTTAATGATATTATAGTTGGAGATCCACATGATAAGCCTTCAAGGGATTATTTTAAGAAAGGAATATCTACGATAAATAAAGTTTTAGGGAGATATGTAGGTTCAGAAGATTTGGTAGTCGTTGGGAATTCTTTTGAAGACGATCTTGTGGTTCCAATAAGTGAGCTTGGTTTTGGTATGGGCATTCTGGTCGACGAGACAATAAAGGGTGCGCACATTGAGGGAAAAATAATCAGGATAGATGATCTTCGAGAAATAATTAGTCTTTTGTAATGAATATATTAATACTTAATTGGCGTGATATCAAGAATCCGGAAGGCGGAGGAGCTGAAATTATTCTTTACGAGCTCGTCAAAAGACTTGTCAAAAAAGGTAATTCTGTTACTTGGTTTTGCAGTGGTTTTAAGAATTCTTCCGAAGAAGAGGTGCAGGAAGGAATAAAAATAATTCGTTCAGGAGGAAAATATTCAGTATTTTTTCATGCTTTTCAATATTATCGGAGTCTAAAAGTAAAACCCGACATCGTGCTAGATTGCGTAAATACGGCTTGTTGGCAAACGCCTCTTTATGTAAGTAAAGATAGAAGGGTTTTATATACTAATCAAGCGGCGAGGGAAGTATTCTTTTATGAATACCCGTTCCCTTTTTCCATACTGGCTTATCTAGTTGAACCGTTACAATACCTTACTTATAAGAATACAGATGTTGTTTGTTATAGTAATAGCACAAAAGAGGATTTAATATCTCTTGGGATTGATAAGAAGAATATTTATGTTTTTCCTCTTGGACTCGATCACAAAAGATATTATCCACAAAAGAAATCCGAAAACCCAACGTTCATTTTTGTCGCAAGGTTTGTTCGGAATAAAAGACCTGAAAGATGTGTTTCTGCAATGATTATTGTTATTTCTAAATATCCAAAAGCTAAATTATATTTAATAGGATATGGGAAAGAGGAGAAAAACTTAAAAACACAAATCGAAAAATTAAAACTCAAAAAAAATGTATTTATAGTTAACAAAAATAATTTTTTTCTCAAAAGGGATATGCGCGATGAAAAAGTTAGATTAATGCAGCAAGCGTGGGCATTAATATTACCATCGGTAAAAGAGGGCTGGGGCATGGTGGTTACCGAAGCGGCCGCATGCGGGACACCATCAATAGTATCAAATGTAACGGGTCTGCGGGATTCTGTAATTCATAAAAGAACAGGAACAATTTTATCAAGTAATCCATCGCCCACTGAGATTGCTAATGCCTTAATCAGTTTAATTGAAAATAAAGACAGAAGTAGTCTTTATCAGAACTCAATTAAGTGGAGTAAAAATTTCTCTTGGTCTAAAAGCTTCAATAATTTCAATAACTATTTACTTAATCATAAACTAAATGAAAAATAAAAAATTACCAAAAATCTCGATAGTAATTGTTACCTACAATAATGGAAGGACGATCAAAAAATGCGTTCAGGCCATTAAGTTTCAAGATTACCCCAAAGAAAAAATTGAATATTTAAATATCGATGGAGGATCTACTGACAATACAGAAAAAATATTAAAGAATCATTCTTTCAAAATAATTAAAAGTCCGATTCCGCATAACGCCGAGGCTCAAAGAGCAATTGGCTTGATGTATGCAAAAAATAATCTCATCGTATCATTAGATGCAGACAATTACATTCCCCATAAAAATTGGCTCAAGCAAATGGTTGAGCCTTTTATGAGTGAAAAGAAAATAATTCATGCTGGTACAATTTACTTTACATATACAGAAACAGACAACATTTTTAACAGATACGTTGCGTTATTTGGAGTGTTAGATCCTGTCGTTTTCTACATAGGTAAACCCGATCGACTTCCTTATTTTAAGAAAAAGTGGGCCGTTGGTACAATTTTAAAGGAAACACAGCGTTATTATATAGTAAAGTTCACTCACGAAACTCTTCCGACTGTTGGATGCAATGGAGTTGTATATAGAAAAGACTTATTACTTGCGCATGCTCAAAGTGATCCGTCAAAGTTTCTTCACATGGATGTTTTTGTTGATTTGCTTGATAAAAAATACGACACGTATGCGATAGTTAAAAATAGCATCTCACATGATACGGCAGTTAATCTAAGAACGTTGATGAAAAAAAGAATGGCCTTTCTTCTTTCGTATTATTTTAAATCTAAAAACAGTAGAATGGAAAGGAGATATTATATCTACAATCCAAAAAAACTGAGTGACACGATTAAACTTATTTTATTCATTTTGTATACGATCACTTTAGTAAAGCCATTTATGGACAGCTTAAGAGGATACATTGTCATTCGGGATCGAGCTTGGTTTCTTCATCCAATTGTGTGTTGGGTGTATCTTCTGGCATATTCTTTTGCAACACTCAAAAAAATTCTACATATATGATAAAAGATACAATATTGATGACAGGCGCTACAAGTTTTTTAGGAAGACGCTTCTTGGCGTATCTTTCAAAACAAAAAGTAGACGTTTTTGCGACTGCTTCAGGCGAAAATAAGAATCTAAAAATTCAAAAGATGAATTTTTTGTTTCCTGAGGAGGTAAAAGAAACAATAAGCAGGGCAAGATCATCAGTTATCTACCACATAGGGGGTTTAGTTAATCTTTCAAGGGATTATGAGGTATACAAAAATTGTCTTGAGATAAATACGATAGGAACTCTCAATCTTTTAGAATCTCTAAGAGATTATCCACCAAAAAAATTTGTTTTCATCAGTACAGAAGAAATATATGGAAACAGCAATATTCCTTACACTGAAGAATCAAAAGTGGATCCTCCCTCAGGATACTCAATTTCTAAACTGGCGGCCGAAAGATTGTGCATGATTTATGCAAAAGAATTTAAATTTCAATTAATTATTGCACGAATAGGAACTATGTATGGGCCAGGCGATAGAATACATAGATTAATACCACAGATTATTGTCCGGGCAATAAATAATAAACAAATTGACCTAAATTCAGGGCTAAAAAAAAGAGACTATGTTTTTATAGATGACGTTGTTGAGGCACTTATTAGAATTAAAGAAGCAACATTTAACAATGGTGTAAATATAATAAATATTAGCGGCGGTAGAAGTTATTCTCTACGTAAAATAGTAGATCTTATACTATCTTTCGCAAAAAGCAAATCTAAGGTTTTCTACGGACAAATTCCGGAAAGATTGGGGGAAGCGGATGAATGGTTACTAGATATTCATAAAGCGTCAAAGCTACTTAATTGGCAACCAAAGACAACTATAGGAGAGGGACTTAGACAAACGGTAGACTATTTTAAAAAAAGATAGCATGGGTTTATTACGTATTTAGATATCTAATGAAAAAACAAAAAAATATGGTGGATTTCTTGATGAGAAAATCATTTTTACTATTTGCCTTACTGATCTTAATTGTCACCTTGTCCTTAACTATCAAGACCTTTGTTCGTCATAAAACAAAAGTTCCAATCGTACTTGATCAGAAAAAAGCTGTTTCAAGCTACCCGATTAAAAGGGTAGTTTTAATAGTTCAGGAAAACCATAGTTTTGATAGTTATTTCGGAACATATCCTGGAGCGGATGGTTTTGATCCAAATACTCTGCTTCCTAGGCTTCCAGGCGAAAAACCATCAATTGGTTTGCGACGCACACAAAATACAAAAACTCCCAGTTTAAGAGAAAGAGCCTATCATAAGGATTTTGATACTGGTAGAGAAGATGCTAACGGGATGGTTGTAATGCAATATTTTGAGGAGAAGGAAATTCCCAATTACTGGGCATATGCTAAAAATTTTGTGCTTTTAGACAGACTTTTTAGCGCAGTGAGAGTCAGATATTCTGTGCCGTCGCATTTTTATTTAATTGCTGCAACTGCAGAAGGTTGGATGACCAACAGAATGGAGAAACCTTATCTAGCTTCAAAGACCATGATAGACCTTTTTAAAGAATACTCCATCAGCTGGAAGCTTTACTCCGGCGAAACTTTTAATAATCTAACAAATGTCCCTAATGGTTTTAATTACATCCTTACTTTTAAGCAGCATAAAAATGACAAAAAAGTCATTAGTAACATTGTTCATAGAGATAAAATTTTTAAGGATATAAAAAATGGTACCTTGCCACAATTCTCCTGGATTTTTCCGGAAGCGGAAGAAAGCGAGCATCCTCCTCAAAATGTGAGAAAGGGAATGAATCATGTAACGGAGGTTATAAACGAAATTATGAAAAGCAAATATTGGAAGGACACAGCCATAATTGTTATTTGGGATGATTTCGGGGGTTATTTTGATCATGTTAAGCCAGAAATAACAGACCAGTTTGGTCCTGGACCAAGAGTGCCAGGTTTAGTAATTTCAGCCTACAGTAAAAAGGGGTATATAGATCATACCACGTATAATACAAGTTCTGTACTAAAATTTTTTCAAACACTTTATAACTTGCCTTCTTTAACAGAGCGTGATGGGAAATCTGCAAATATGCTGAACGCTTTCGATTTCAAGTCAGGACCTCGCGATCCCCTTATTCTTCCTTTGATTCCTGTTGAAAAATGATCGTATATTCTATATGATATTGAAGATTAATCTGTGCGCATGATAAATAAAACTGTTTTTGTTGCCGGTGGAAATGGATTTTTAGGTAAAAGGATAGTCAAAAAACTAAAAGAAAAAAAACAATACAAGGTTGTTTCTGCCTCTTTAACTAGTGGAGTTGACTTCAGAAATTTTAACAAAACCCTTACCTACTTCAGGAAAAATAAAGCTGATATCGTAATTCACTCAGCTGCCTATATAGGCGGAATTAAGTTTGGATTGGATCATGCAGGTGAAGTATATTTTAATAATATTTTGATCAGCACAAATTTAATAGAGGCAGCAAGACTTACTGGAGTTGAGCTTTTTATAAGTCCCATTGCCAATTGTGCGTATCCTGATGTGGTGAATAAAGATTTTAAAGAATCTGAGTTTTGGAATGGTCCGCTTCACCCCTCAGTTATGGTGTACGGCATGGTTAGAAAAGCACAGTGGGCGCAAACATGGGCGTATGCACGGCAGTACGGAATGAAATTTATCAACTTAGTCTTACCAAATATGTACGGACCCGGTGATTACTTTGATCCCGAAAGATCCCATGCTTTAGGAGCTCTTCTTATGAAAATTATTAATGCCAAAAAGAAGGGGCTATCTGAAGTTGTGGTATGGGGAACAGGAAAACCTGTCAGAGAATGGTTATATGTTGACGATGGGGCTGAAGCACTGATCAAAGCTATAAATATCGATTACTTCATAGAGCCAATAAATATAGGAGTTGGCAAGGGAATAACCATATTAGATTTGGCAAAGTTAATTAAAAAAATTGTTGGATATAAAGGTAGGTTAGTCTTTGATAAAACAAAACCGGATGGAGCTCCCTATAAAGTTATGGATGTTTCCCTATGCAAAAAAATTTTTAAATGGTTACCAGAAACCGGTATTGAACAAGGAATTAAAACAACGTACAAATCCTATTTAAACGATTAAATTTATGAAACAAATAATTCCACAAGTTTATCCATATTTTACAAAAGATGAAGAAAAAGAAGTCTTAGATACTTTAAGAAATGCCTGGGTTACTGAAGGGCCAAAAGCCAAAAGTTTTATTTCAGAAATGCTGAAAATAACTGGATCAAAATATGGTGTTCTTGCTCCAAATGGGACGCTGGCTTTATATATGTCATTAATGGTTCTCGGTATTGGTCCGGGAGATGAGATAATAGTGCCTGATTTTACTATGATTGCGTCATCGAATGCCGTCTATTTAACAGGCGCAACACCAATATTTGTTGATGTAAAAATTGATGATTTAAACATTGATACCGACAAGATCGAAAAAGTGATAACTAAGAAAACCAAAGCGATAATGCCTGTTCATATTTATGGCGCAGCATGCGATATAGATATAATTCAAAAAATTGCCAAGAAAAATAAATTATTTATTGTCGAAGATGCATGTCAGGGTCATGGGTTGTTTTACAAAAATAAACACGTGGGAACTATTGGAGATTTAGGCTGTTTTTCTTTTTTTGCTGACAAAGCTTTTACAACGGGCGGGGAAGGAGGAATGGTTGTTACCAACGACAAGAGATTGTACGAAAAACTTTTGTATTTTAGAAATCAAGGAAGATTAACAAGCGGTTCCTTTATCCATCCTCAAATAGGTTATAATTTCAGAATGACGGATCTTCAATGCGCTGTTGGTCTCGCGCAGATTAAAAAATTTGACAAAATTTTGAAGAAAAGATTAGAAAATCACAGCTTGTATGAAAAATACTTAGTAAATCTTAAGAATGTTGAAATAATAAAACCGCTTTCATACTCAAGCTTTACTCCATTCAGATTTAATATTTTTGTCCAAAATCTACCAGGGCTTACAGAATTTTTACAAGAAAAAGGAATTCAAACTAGAGAAATGTTTTATCCTCTGCATAAGCAGCCTTGCTATAAAATGTATAAATACAATGACCAAAATTTTCCAAATTCAATTTATGCATATAAAAATGGATTATCGCTCCCTGTTTATTATGAATTAAAAAAAGGACAAATAAAATATATCTGTGATGCTATAAAAAAATTTTATGCACAAGCGCGATAATGACAACACTATTCTTCAAAACAAATCTGTTATCATTGCAACACATTATTCATCAACTGCATTTATACAGCACCTGGAAGAATTCCTTCGTATTATAAAAATAAAAAAACTTTTATACATAGGCCACCCATTGCATCCAGAAAGAGAAAATGAACTATCCTTTTATCGTTTTTCAAAAAAAGGTAAAGCTGTAGAAATGAAGAAGTTTTCTTTTTTAAAGAATAAGGGATTACTGACTTATTTAAAAGACGGCATTTTAAATATTGTTTTCGTTTTGAGTAAGAGAAAGAGATGGGATCTTTACATCGGCGCTGATAATCTCAATACCATATCTGGAGTAATTTTAAAAAAACTGGGTTTTGTAGATAAGGTCATTTTTTATACAGTCGATTTCGTCCCTCAAAGATTTGAAAATAAACTTTTGAATAATTTTTATCATTGGGTTGAAAAACTTGCAGTAATTTTTTCCGATGAAGTTTGGATACTGTCCCCTAGAGTGATTGAAGGAAGACGGAATCTACTTGAGTTGAATAATAAGTATGACAAAAAACAAAAACTTGTCCCTGAGGGTGTCTGGATTGATAGAATTAAAAGATTACCATTTTTCAATGTTAATAAACATTCAGCAATATTTGTAGGACATATTGTCAAAAGAATGGGTGTTCAAATTGTTATTCGCGCAATGCCGATAATTCTTGAAAGAATCCCTGATTTTATTCTTATTATTATCGGAAAAGGTGATTATAAAAACTCGCTTGAAAAATTAGCAAAGAATTTAGGAGTTTCAGATAATGTAAAATTTATGGGATATGTCGAAGATCACAAAGAAGTGGAAAATATTATTGCTTCATGTGGTGTAGGTATTGCAACATATACCAATGAAGATGAAAGTGGTCTCACCTTTTATGCGGATCCTGCAAAGACTAAATTATATTTAGGAGCTGGTATACCTGTTGTTATGACTGATACTTTCTATAATGCGTATGATATTCAGGATGCAGGAGGAGGAATAGTAATAAAAGAGAGTTCGAAAGAAGCAGCAAGTGCTATAATATCAATCATAGGTAATGACAAACGCTTAAAAGAATATAGGAGATCATCTCTTCGGTATGCAAAACAATTTGATTATCCGTCTCTTCTTGCTAAGCACCTGAAAAGAGTATTTGTATGACTGTAAAACAGCTTTACAAAAAAGATATTTTTGAAAAAATGGGACTTTCCTTCAAAAAAGGAAACACACTTCTGGATGTGGGATGCGGCGACGGTGATGATGATAAAATTTTTATTGAAAAATATAGTCTAAAAACATGGGGGACAGATATTTATAAGGACAAAAACATCAAAAACATAAAAGCTCTTAATTTTAAGAAAGGAAGTATCTACAAAATTCCTTTCAAAGATAATTCTTTTGATTACGTTTTTTTACACGATGTACTCCATCACATAGATGAGAAAAATCAAAGTACTAGGTTGCATCTCGATGGTTTAAAGGAGCTAAGAAGGGTTTGTAAGCGGGGGGGGAAGATTATTATTCTTGAGGCCAATAGGTATAATCCTCTTTTCTACCCGCATATGGTCAAAATGGAAGGTCATAATCATTTTACGAAAGGATATTTTATAAGAATAATCCGCTCAATATTTCCTAGGTCCCAGTTTAAATATTTTGAAGCACACGCATATCCTTCTTTCGTACGTTTCCCTTTCAAAATTTTTGAATTTTTTATGGAAAAAGTTCCCTTTTTAGAACCTTTTCGTGCATATAATTTAGCAATAGTAAACAATGAGAAAAAGGAATAGAACCAAGCAGGAACTATACGATCGTTGGCATAAAGAAGTTTACCAACTTGATATAGAAAAAAGCATAAAAGACTTTTCGTTCTCCAACAGGAATGTCATGCAGGCTTTAGGCATCACCAGTAAAACAAGAGGAAGGTTATTGGACGTGGCTTGCGGAAAAGGACTACTAATTAAACAAATTAATGAAAAGAATAATTACCTTGAACTTTACGGATCAGATATTTCAAGATACGCAATTACTAATGCAAAAAAAATTGTTCCAAATGCAACGTTTTCCGTAGATGACGGAGAAGCGCTCTCCTTTACGAGCAGCCAATTCGATTTTGTTTCCTGTCTTGGCGGACTTGAGTACTACCAAAATCCAGTGAAAGGCGCAAGGGAAATCGCCCGCGTTCTTAAGAATAATGGACGGGCAGTTATATTTGTGCCAAATCTTATGTTTGTAGGTTATGTATGGCTCGCATTACGTCGTGGCCTTATGCCCACCCACGGAGGAACTACAAATAGCGGCGAGAACATATATGATTACAATAACGAGAAATTTTATACATATCAGGGCTGGAGAGAAGTTCTGGCTAAAGGAGGTCTTGAAATAGAATCGGCAAGCGTATATAACCATCTAGGAGGTACCAGATTCGCACATCCTCTCATAATAAAACTTTATAACGTGTTCTTTAACAAATTCGTACCTTTTAATTTGAGTTATTGTTTCATTTTTGTTTGCCGCAAGAAGTAATGATAATTGCAAAATTAATATTTAAAAAAATTTTACAGTCATATCTCTTACAATTTGTTATTGTCGCAAGCCTTGTATTGGTCGGTTTTTATAAAGTATTTAATTTCTCCTTCCATGCAAATAGAGAAATCGGATGGCTGATTGGCACAACCGGGGAGCAGTTTACCCTAGTGAACCTTATTAGAAGCCATGGGTTTTTATCATTCATAAATTACAAGTTATTTGGCGTTAATCCTGCTGGCTGGTATGCAACAGCTATCTTATTTCATATTCTCGCAACATTCATGCTTATTGTTTTAACAACAAATCTTGCGAAAAGCAGAGTAATAGGCTTTCTTACTGGTATATGGTTTTCTGCAAACTTGTCCTGGATCGATGCGATTACTTTTGGAAGCCAGGAAGGAGTTTATAGTTTACAGTTTTTTTTATTTTTTATAGCATTATTTTTTTATAAACAATTTCGAGAAAAAAAACACGCCGCAGCAAGTTATATTATTGCATTTATTTCTCTTGTAATCACTCTGCCTCTTCGTGAACTGGGACTTATATTTTTTCCTATTTTGCTTTTTTTCGATATCATCTTTTTTTTTCCCCATCATAAGAAAGAGTCTATTTTAGCAAATGGAAAGAAAATCATACGTTTTCTCCTTCCGCAGCTTCCACTTATCATTATTGCATGTATTTACTTTGTTCTCTCAAAAAGTTTTCTTGAACCGCCCAATTATTTCATCGATGAAAGAGTAAAATTCCAGTTCGTACTTCTTACTCAGAAAAGATATTTAGAATATTTTTTTATTTCTATTGCATCATTTGGCACATATCTTCCTCCTCACGTAATTCCCTATCCGGTGTTAAATACGTTGCGTGAGATTGTTGTCATTTTACTGCCGCAAAAAATTGCAAAAGTATATTTCTTTTCTGTCTTGGGGTTTCTTATCTATGCCAGCGCGTTCTATGTTGTCTATAAGCAAAAAAAAAGTAAGTACTTCAAATTACTTCTTTTTTCAATTGTGATGATAACCGTTCCGACATTTTTCTATTCAACGGCAATCAGCATGGATGAAAACATGTTTCTTCGGAACTATAGTTATGACGAAAATAGATGGCGTTATTTCGCTTTTTATGGAACATCACTGTTTATCGTAATTTCCCTATTGAGCCTTAAACTTAAAAAGCTTAGAAAGTCGTTTGGATTGATTCTTATTGGCGGTATATTTTTTTTAAATATCGTAGGGAATATTTTTTTTCTCTGGACAGAACAGGATAGGATGTATTCTGATATGTTTCGTGCTCAGAAACTTTTTTATTCAACTTTTTTAAAAACATTCCCAAGTTATTCAAAAGATAGTATTCTTTACGTGTATCCCTATTCATATCAACTGGGAGACTATTTATGGGAATGGTACTTTTCTAAAGAATTTTACTATAAGGGTTTATCAACCTTAAGAACAGATTGGTCGTATGGCGAGATGGAAAAAGTCATCACGCTTATAAAACATGAACCCTCTGTTTTTCAGAATCTACATTTTATTGATTTCGATCCAGATATTGGCGTTGTTAATTACACAGATGAGGTAAAAGAAGTAATATTGCATCAGAAAACAGTTCAATTTAACCTCTCAAATGAACAGTCTCAGAAATCTTTTTTAAACCTTTCTGTTGATGATATATCTCCCGTTGAAATTCCATATATCGCAGAGATTAGTTTAAAAGCTGATTTGTTTCCAGCAAAAATACCCAAGGAACAGGATGATGCTCAAATGACCGAAGAAAAATTAAAAGCATTGTTGGCGTATTCCAAAAGCTACGAGGAGATGATAGATAGAAAAATTTTAGAGGTGTGTAGAACCCGCGGAAACATGCTAATGTTTGATCCAGATCATCTAGTCGACGGGAATTTCGGAACACGCTCTACCTGGTGGGCAGATTGTTTACCAGGGTGGTTTATTATGGATTTGGGAAAAGAATACGAGCTTTCAGGTTTCATAATGGGAGGGATCAAAGATGACCCGCTACTTCCTCAGGATTATAACTATGAGGTATCTAAGGACGGGAAAGCTTGGGAAAAGGTTATGACTGTTAAGAATAATACAAGATGGGAAATATTAGATAAATGGCCCAAGACTTATAATGCGCGTTTTGTTAGAGCAAGTGTTGATTCAACTCAAAAAGGAAGTTTTGTCAAGCTTGATGAAGTTGAGCCGGTGCTTGCAGATGCAGTAGGGATATTTAATTTGTGGTCTAGCAGACAAGAATTAAAAGAAGATTTATACAACCTTCATGCATACGTTATGAATTCAAAATTTACTGAAATACCCGATTATTCATTTGGGAAGTTGACATGGGAAACAAATCTTACAAATATTCCCCAAGACCAAACAAGTTTTTATTTCAAAATTGCAGTTGATGGGAAGTTTCATGCATACAAAATTCCAATTTACGAATCTGAAAATTATAGCTTACCAGGACAATTTTTAAAAAGAAAAATTCAGAAGATAAGTCTTGATTTTAGCAATTTTCCTGGAAATGTCGTCGTAGAAAGCCTACGGCTGGTACCTAAAATCTCCGTTTCAGAATGAAAAAATCTTATCTTGTATCAATCATTATTGTTAATCTTAATGGCTCTGGGCTACTTAAAGAATGTCTTATGTCTTTTAAAAACAATACATATAAAAATACAGAGATAATTATTGTAGATAATGGTTCAACAGATGGCTCACTCGAAGAATTATCAAAAAAAAGATATCAAGATTTAAATATAAGATTAATCAGGAATGTCAAAAATGTAGGTTTTGCCGAGGCTAATAATCAGGCTATACCAATGGTAAATGGGAATCTAGTACTGCTTTTAAATAATGATACTATTGTTAAACCCAATTTTTTAACAGTTTTAGTTGAAAAAATAAGATCAGATAGACTGATAGGAGTTGTTCAGCCTAAGATTATATTTCTTGATAACAAGCGTCTTCAATCCGGGGGTGCTTTTTTTACTACTCCCGGTTTTTTATATTACTTCGGTTACGGCCAGGATCCCGAGAAAAAAATCTACAACAAATCAATGCCCATATTCTCCGGCAATGGAGCTTGCTTACTGATAAGAAGAGAGGCCATAAAGAAAGTTTCTTTATTTGACAAGGATTTTTTTGCATATTACGAAGAAACTGATTTTTGTCATCGGGTTTGGCTTTCAGGCTATAAAGTCGTCTATGAACCGGCATCGGTGATATATCACAAAGGAGGACAGACAAGTCAGAAAATGGCAGAAAGTTTTATTTTTTTTCACTCATTCAAGAATAGGTTGGCAAGCTCCATTAAAAATTTTGAACTTCCAACGCTTGCCAGAATTGTCTTATCATTGGTAGTAATATATTTATTTCTGGCTATTATTTATTCGATAAAGTTTAAGTTAAGACTGAGCATAGCAGTAATAAATGCTCTTTTATGGAATGTTGTAAATATCGACAATACTCTCAAAAAACGCAGGGTAATCCAAACTAAAATAAGAGCGGTCGCTGACAAAGCTTATCTTCCTTGGATAAGCAGAAAATTTAATCTTAAATATTATTTAAACATGTTTCTTAATAAGGAGGTGTTATTTGAAAATGAAGATTATCCAGATTGACATTGTTTCTGGTAAATACCTAGAAAATTTTACCCTTTAAAACATATGAAAGCAAAAAAGAGCGCTGGTCAAAAGAAACTAATCGGTCTAGGGCTGGATAGTGCAACCTTAAGTATTTTATCTCCGTTAGTAGAAAAAGGTTATCTTCCTACATTTAAAAAAATAATGGAGGAGGGGATATATGGAGCACTTGAAAGTACAGTTCCTCCAATTACTCCTTGCGCATGGGAAACTGCAGTGACAGGAGTAAATGCGGGAAAACATAATATTTTTGATTTCTTTTCTTATACAAGCGATTATGGAGTTGAGGTATTAAATTCAACTGATAGATCATCCCTCGCCGTTTGGGATTTCCTTGGTTTTGCCAAAAAAAAGACAATCGTTTTCAATTATCCGATGGGGTATCCTCCAAAAAAAATTGAAGGAATTTTTGTTTCCGGGATGAACACTCCTGGGGTCAATACAAACTTTACATACCCTGCATCGATTAAAAAAGAAATACTCCAAGTGGCACCATCATACAAAATAGATGTACTTGGTGATCATATTATAAACGGCAAGGAAGATTTATATTTTGATGATATTGTGCGTTTAACACTCGATCATGCAAAAGCAGTGAAATATTTGCTAAGAAAGTATCCTTGGGACTTGTCTCTTATATTCCTTACACAGTTAGATCGAGTTCATCATTATTTTTACCACCATATCGACAAGAGCCATCCGCTTTATGATAATAAAAAGAAAAAAAATAGAATAGAAGAATATTATGTAGTTCTTGATAAGATTTTAGAAGATTTGCTCAAATCGTTCCGTAATTTCTCTTTTTTCATATTTTCAGATCATGGCACCGAAGCTCTCTATAATGATGTGTTTATTGAAAAATATTTGGAGGAATGGAAGCTTTTATCTTTTAAAAAAAATTATGCGGGATATTTAACCAAGTACTTTACAGAGAGTATTTTAATAGGAAGAAAATTGGCTTATAAATTGGGACTTGCTCAATATGTTCAGAGAATCTTACCGGGTAATATTTTTACGTTTTTGGCACAAACATCTGGTATTGAGGGCAAAGAATTACACATTGAATGGTCAAATACAAAAGTCTATTTTCCCACGCCTTCAAGCCAAGGCTTAAGGGTAAATCTTGTCGGTAGAGAAGAAAAAGGAGCTGTAAAAGAAAAAGATTATAATAAAATAAGAAATTATGTTATCAATAAGTTACTTAACCTTAAAGATCCAAATACCGGAGAAAAAATAATTAAACGAGTCTACAGAAGGGAAGAGATATACTCGGGTCCGTATGTTGAAAATGCTCAGGATTTGATTGTTGAAACTAAGAGCGGGTATCATCTTCAAAAAGGGATAAAAAAGGGTAAAATAGGGCTTGCATCTGAGGGTGGGGTTCCGAAAAGTGCAGAGCACGGGAGGGATGGAATGTTTATTTATTATCATGATAAACTTAAAAAAAGAAATTCTAAAGTAGAGAAAATGCAAATACTTGATATTGCACCATCTTTGCTATATATTCTAGGTTTACCGGCTCCCAAAACAATGGAAGGAAAAATAAGAAAAGATATATTTGACAGATGAACAAAAAACTTAAGAATAAAAAAAAAGATTACGACAAAGGCTATTTTATAAAACAGTTTAATGCAGTTGGAGACTTTGATTCAAGCGCGTTAAAAAGAAACAGGTATTGGTTTAAAGGGCAGCTTTCATTTTTTGAGCAACACTTTTCAGTTTCATTTAAGAAGGCAAGGAAAGTATTGGAAGTAGGATGTGCGATAGGTGGCATAGCAGACATTTTTCAGGAGAAGGGAAGCAATGCATGGGCAGTAGATATATCAAGGTATGCTATAAGTAGAGCGAAAAAACTTTCCCCAGAGGTAAATTTTTTGGTGTGTGATGTACAGGAGGAAATTCCTATCAGGGAAAAATTCGATTTTATTTTCGCATTTGAAGTACTAGAGCATCTGACTGATCCTTTATCAGGTTTGATTAACATAAAGAAATCACTTAATAAGAATGGAAAGTTGATCGCTACTACTCCATACCCTTTTAAAAAATATATAGAGATTAATACTCATGTCAATGTTTTACATCCTAAAAAGTGGAGGAGGTTTATGAAAGATGCCGGTTTTAAAGAGGTAAAATTTCAACCTGTTACATTTTTTCCATTTTTATACAGAATTGATTCCAGATTAAACATAATTTTTCCATTTAACAGCAATCTTCCCTTCATAAACTCGACTGTTTTTTATGTGGCGCAATAGATTGAAAGCTCTTATTCCATTATTTCCCCTTTTTTTAATTGGTTTAATTCCTCTACTTTGGTTTAAGCCGGGATTTATTGCTTCCGGTCATGATATGGGTTATTCGCTAGATCCTCTTTCAAGAGTTATTAATAGAATTTTTATCTGGTCTGATACATTGAATTTAGGCTCTGATGCATCATTTAACATAGGGGCTATCGCTACGTATCTTCCGGAGGCAATTCTTCAACTTTTAGGAGTTCCCATTAGAACTGGACAAATAATAGTCTTTATGATTTGGTTTGTTTTGCCAGGCTTATCGATGTTTTATCTTTTAAAAACAATTATAGACAATAAAGATTTTCCAAGAAAATATAGTTTATATTTTCTTCTCTCAGGTAGTATTTTTTATAGTCTAAATCACTATTTGCTTCAAGCTTGGTTTGTGGCCTTAAAGCAAGAAATCTCCTTTGTAATTGTTACCCCAATACTTATTGCATTTTTAATAAAAATTTTTACAAAAGGAGATAATTTTCTTTTACTGGGTATAATTGGAGCATTTCTTCTTACCATTTTTAATGGTACGGGAGGAGTCGGTATTCCAATAGTTGCGGGTTTAGGACTAGCTCTGATCTGGTTTTTTATCTACTTTGGGTTTATCTCATTTTCACAAAAACATAGAAGGAAAAATTTTTTCGCCTGCGGTAAATTTATCACAGTGTTAATAATATTTTTTATTTTATTTAATGCTTATTGGATTTTACCCTTTGGTAATTATGTAAAAAATAATTATACAGCAGAACTTAATTTAGCAGGAGGAGTTGCGGGTGTTTCAAGCTGGGTTGAGATAATTACAAGATATGCGACGTTTGATAATTTACTAAGACTTCAAGGATTCTCGGGCTGGTACGACATTGAAAACCATCCTTATTCAAATATACTTTTGAAAAATCCGTTTTTTATTATTATTAGTTTTGTTTGGTCTCTAATGGTATTGACTTCATTAATTCTAAAGAAAGTAAATCGTAAGGATAAAGTTTTTATAGGTTTTTTCTTTGGTTTATTACTTTTGACAATATTTTTCATGAGCGGAACCAGATCTCCTTTGGGTTTTATATTCTCAAGTCTACTTAATATTCCCGGTTTCGCCACAATACGTACCCCATTTTACAAGTTTGGCTATATGCTTTGGATTGGATATGCGGTTTTGATATCTTATTCCTTTTCTACGTTTATTGAAAAAATATCTCAAATAAATTTTAAAAGAGAATTGTTTAAAAAAATCATCAAGTTACTTACGTTGGTACTTTTTCTACTTCTGACAGGTATCTATAGCTACCCGTTTTTTACAGGGGTTTTTTTCAAATGGGATACGCCCCTTTCGACAATGGTTCGTCCTCCTCAATATTCTTTTGACTTCCAAAAGTGGATTAATGAGAAAAAAGATAATAACAAAATTCTGCTTTACCCTAGGCTTCAAAGAGGACGGGCGGATCAATATACATGGAATTATTGGAGCCTAACTCCCTTTATAAACCTTCTGACAGAAAAATCTGTCATTTCAGATAGCATCTTTTTAAGCAAGGAACAGTATGATATCGTCGATCAGTTTTACAAGGTAATTGAATCAAAAGATGAGAAAAAAACCATTTCAATTGCTGATTTACTCGATGTTAAGTTTATTTTATTCAGAAAAGACGTGCAAACAAATCTAGATGATTTCCCAGTAAGTTATTACGAGAATATACTCTCAGAATCGCCTTGGATAAAGCCTGTTTATATATTTGATAGATGGGTTGTTTACGAGTTGCCAAAAAGAGATGGTTACAAATTTTTACCACTTGATGTAAAACAAGCCGTGTCCTATACAAACGATGTAACGAATCTGGATAAATTTATAAAACTTTTAAACGTTAATACAATTGTAATTCCAAATACAGTCGATACTGAAAAAATAAAAACGCCAATTGACAGAGCAGTAATCACAGCAGAGTGCAATTTTTGCGACACTGATATTTCTCCTCCAAGTTTTCCTATTCAAAAATCAAACATGCTTTCTACATCCCCTTTTTACAGCTTTCTAAGATTAAAGGAGAGAATAAATGTTAAAATTTCAGGAACTAACCAGAAGAAAACTTCTCTTATGGCAGGATACGCACTAAGGAGGATAGACGAAATAAAAAATTTATCACTTATTTTATCAAAAACAGAAAATAAGTTTTCTCAGTCCACATACGCAAAAGTAATAAACGAAACTTTCGCTGATGTAGAAATACTACTTGATGATATTTATAAGATCAGAAGTATAGAGATTCTTAATGAGCCGATTAATTATCCCTACAATCAGTACATGGAAAGTTTTACGACTGCAATGGCGAATGAAACTAGAAATTTAAGCTATGAACTTTCTCATTCAAGTGAATTTGATAAGAAGCTCGAATCTATATATGAAAAAATAGAAAAATTACGGATTCTCGGAAATAAAAATTTTTGGCGGACATCCCAGGAAAGTTCTTTAAAATTTACAGTTAATATTCCCAAACTAGATTCATACACTTTTTACCTAGTCTCAGAAGACCCCATTGAATATGCAAATATTTTTGATGAGAATTCTGTCAAATCAAGCATTGTGTTAGAAAATACGAAAGAAAATAAAGACATAGAATCTTCTGATCCGAATCTCGGGTTTAATTACGGAAAGATTTCCCTAGATAAGGGAACTTATAAAGTTTCCGTTAATACGCCTCAATATAAAAATTTGCTTTCCGTTTCTAATGTAGATATCGCGTCCTACGGCGATCCTTCTTATATTTCTCCTACATTTATAAAACCAAATCAGAAATATCTATTGAGCTTTAAATATAAAGAGAATTCGACTAGAGATACTAAAATAAGCGTCACTGCCGTATTACAGGGTGAAAAGAAACAAACAGTTGCATCTAAAGTGCTGACTCCCAAAAAAGACGAAGAACAACGAATTATATTTGAGACCCCAAACAGGACTAGAGAAATTATTTTAGGATTTAATTATTCAGATCCGCGAAATAACTCTCAATCTATAAATATTGAAAAATTAAAAATGCATCAGTTGATAAAAGATCCAATCCTAATGCTTTTGCCAACCAGGAGAGATGTTATTCCTGTTTCGTCAACAATTTTTCCTGATTTACAAAAACATAATCCTACGTTTTATGCATTTAATATAAAATCTCAAAAAAATCCATTTTTTATTTTACTGAAACAGGGTTACTCTGAGGGTTGGAGGCTATTTAAAATGCCCAATAAAATGCCGCTTAAAGATTGTACAAATATAGTTTGTCAAGCAACAATGCAAATATACACAGTTATTAAAGGCAGAGAACTTGAAAAATCCAATCATTACATGGCCAATAATTACGCAAACGCGTGGTATATCGACCCGAATAATCTTGATGATAATAGTTTTCTGGCAGTAATTTATTTTCCTCAGATCATAACCTGGATTGGATTTTTAATTACATTTTCGAGCGTTTTTATTGTCTTAGGTTCGCTAGCTATAGTTTTGATTAAAAATGAAAAATAGATTAGATTATTTACGGAACAAAAGTTCTGAATTTATACGAAGAAATTTTACAAAAATTATATTCCTGCTTTTCTTACTTTACTTCTTTGATTTCTCAAAAAATGTTCCATATTTAAACTTAGTGTTTGGTGATCCAATAATTTCAGCTATCGTTTTCTATATTGCAATTTTACTTCTTTTTAATTTAAAGGCAAGACATACGGTTATTTTTACCATGACTCTTCTTGGGGTAAACGCAGTGATAAATATATTAACCATTGATAGCCCTCTTTCGGAGAACCTGGGAAATATCGTTTACGGTCTGATGGTTTTAGGTCTTGGACAATATCTGTGGGATTTAAGAAATAAAATCTAAAAAATTTCTTCAAATGTTTCAATATCTTCTTGAGACAGAGAGCGAATTCTTTTATAAATATATACTCGACTTTCATCAAAAGGAATGTTTACCTCTTTTAATTTCTGGTACGCCATGGGAAGCCGGACATTAGAAGATCGTATGGTTTCGTTAAAGGTTTGCAGCAAGTCAAGTTTGCCATCAAACTGATCATCAAAGGCGCCTTCTTCTTTAATCAAGATGTAGTCAGCATTTTTGATTCTGTTAAACAATATTTCGTAATCATCGGCATTGAATCCCCAAAGAGCGCGAAGGTCAATAATATCTCTTTGTTCATAGAGAACAGTTTTATATAAAGGTCCTTCTATCTGAGGGATAGAAAATGTAAGAAGGACATTTGGTCTTTTCTCATTTTTATTATCTTCCAGAATTGTCTTGAGGATTAAATCTGAATTTCCTTCGTTTTCTCTTGGGGGCCAGGAAATTGGAGCAAACCACACCCGCCTGGGATGCCCGATTGGCATTGGGACGAGAATTGAATGCGGAACAGTTGTACGGTTTCCTGTTACGCTGAATTTCATAGGGCCAATGCCCCAACTTGCGCCCAAAAAATTAAGAAATCCGATTACGATAACACTGCCTATCAACAAATATTTTATTTTTTTTAATTTAATCATATCTATACACGTTATAGATAAAATAGCCATGTATGGATAAATTGGAACAATAAATCTGTCGTCTTTCCAAACTCCACCAATTGTCAAAACTATATATGGCGTCAGGAAGGTTATAACAAGAAAGCCATTTTTTCTTATTTTTGATACGCTTAGTAAAAATCCGGCGATAAATAATAACCAAAAGAAAATCGTTTGCTGCGCTAAGACATTTGAGTACCAAATTAATGAAGATGGGGAAAAGGGGTTTTTTATTGATCCAGGTGCCCAGATTGGTCCATACATTCTATTTTCTTCTACATATTGTTTAAAATAGTTAAAATTGGGCACGTAATAGAGGAGGAGCGTAGGAATAACAAAGAAAAATATTATGAGAAGCATAGGCTTAACCGTGGATACAATGCGAATGACATTCAGTTTATTCTGTTTTAAAACAAATTTTATATAAAACAAAAAAATCCATAGCGATGGGCCGATGAGGAAAATAATACTTTCCCATCTAACAAGTAAGCTAAAACTGGCAAAAATTGAAAATAATATGGTGTAGATATTTTTTTTAAAGATATCTGATTTCATAAGAAAGAGTAACGAAAGAATAATAAATGTTGTCGTGGCTGTTTCACTTACGGTGAAATGAAGATAAAAAAGCGGAAATCCATAAAAGGCAAAGCTGTATGCTGCTAGAAGCGAAAGAAAGCGATTCATAAAGTGTTTTGCCAAAAAATATGTTCCAATTATTGTTAAGGAATAGAAAATGCCGTTTAGAATGAGTATAGTTTTGTAGGCATGTATTGTTCCAAAGATACTAAGTACAATGGCAATAATAACTGAATAAAGCGGTTGTCTAAATTTTGTAATATGCAGTATATCGTTCCATATGGAAATTGTTGGATGTTTTATAAGGGGGAGCACATTGACAGCATAATCTAGGTATGGATGTTCGTCCCATTGGGGGTATTGATAGGTCTTTATGACGTATAGGATATGACTTATAGAAATTCCGATAATAAGAGAAACAAGAAGAATTGAGTAAAAATTTTTCTCCACAAATTCCTTAACTGTTTGAAAGCGGTGACTTAGAAGAATGGATCGAGTTTTACTTGATGAGAGAATTTTGTGTATTTTTGATTTCTTTCTCATTCTTCTCAGAAAAATATAGTATTGTCTGAAAGATCTTTTGATCCTTCTTGGGAACTGATGAAATAATCGTGCGTAATACATCCTGATGTTTCTCAGCCGCCAAATAAAGCTTAGCATACTCTTTATCGGATATATCCAATTTATTTGCTTTGACAATATATGAAAGGATTGTATAATTATTTTCTGCCTTGAGTCCCGTTTCTTTAGCAAGCTCAATATCACCCTTTTTTACAAGCACTCTGGTTGCCTCGATACCTTTATCTGTTTGAAGTAAATAAAATTCAACCTTTTTTTGCGGAGCACTGATAAATAAAGGAATTAATTTATCCCGCAGAACTTTTAGTTTATAAAGCGGATGATCAGGAAGTATTCCAGGATAGGGAAGCGTGTAATCTACCTTTGGGCTTGCAGATTCCGTTGACCCCTGCGCATAAAGCGATGGTGTATTTGCTAAAAATAAAGTTACGAAAAACAAGGATAAGAGAGTTATAAATTTCATTCTATAAATAATACACGATTAGGAAAATTGTAGCAATATTGAAAATGTTATCTAGAACCTATATTTAATCAAAGTCACTATTATTGAAAAAGCATGGTACCAACGGATATTTTTACCCTCTTCAAAACTTCGGGAGCGATACGCTATAGGCAGGCTTACTATCCGGTATTTTTCCTTGGTGGCTTTTGCCGATATTTCAGATTCAATCTCAAACCCATTTGTCTCAAGGTGCAAATTGTTAAATACACTTCTTTTAAAAACTTTTGAACCCGTGATGAAATCGCTTATGGTATTTAAATATAAGATGTTAAAAATTAGATTAAGTAGTCTTCCTCCCCAATAGTAGGATTTTTTAGAATAATCATTATTTTTATTTAGGGTTCGGGATCCATATACTATGTCAGCCTGGTTTGTTATGAGCGGATGAAGAAGGTAAAAAATATCATTCGGGTCATATTCAAGATCATCGTCTTGTCTTACAATATATTCTCCTGTCGCCACCTTAATGCCCGAGCGTAATGCGCCGCCGACCCCGATATTTTTTTTGTGAAGAATGATTTTATATTTGTTTTTATATTTTTTAATAAGTTCGCGCCCTCCATCTGTTGAATAATCATCGACGACAATTATTTCTTTTTTAAATCCCGGAATTTTTGCTTTTTCGATTCTTTTTAGAGTTTCGAGAATAAATTTCTTGTCGTTATAAAGAGGGACAATAATAGAAACTGTTGGTTTTATTCTGTTCATTACAGAAGTATAAATAAGGACTCTTCATAAGTCAATTAGGTTGACAGTATATGTTTTCACTGATAAACTAATATGATTAAAGATTTATGAAATTAAATAAAAATAAAAATAAAAAAATGAAAAAAAAATTAATCACCTCTCTTAGTAAAAAGATTGCTAAAAGTAGAGAGAAATTAAATGAAGCGTTTAAAGCGCATGGGGAGCAGATGGCAATATTCTGGACAGGAGGTAAGGACTCCACGGTCCTACTTCATTTAATTCGAGAAATGTTTGGAGCAAAAGCAAAATTTCCTGTTTTATTTCTGGATACGGGATTAGATTTTGAGGAGGTTTACAATTTTATAGAAAGGACAAACAGAATGTGGAATCTTAACCTAATTACTATAAAGCCCTCGAAAAAATTAGCATCCGAGTATAAAAAACAAAAAACAAAAAGGGATAGGGTAACCTTTGCAAGTATGATGAAAATTATTCTTCTAAAACAGGCGGTAAAAGAACACAAACTGCCCGCTCTTGTTATTGGAATTCGATGGGACGAGCATAAGGAAAGAATAGATGAGAAATATTTTTCCAAGCGAGAAGATCATATCCGGATTCACCCGCTTCTTCATTGGACAGAAGAAGATATATGGGAGTACATTCATAGTAAAAATGTTCCCTACATCTCATTATACGATTTGGGGTACAGGTCTCTGGGCGAGAAAGAATTTACAAAACCAGCAAAGTCTGGGGGAGATGAAAGGTCTGGACGAGCAAAGGATAGAGAAGTAATCATGAAAAGACTTCGGGCTTTAGGATATTTTTAAATGCGACACATCCTTTTGGTAGTAGCGTTTGTTCTTCTTTGTTCATTTTTTGCCTACGTCTATCTGGGACTTTCCTTACCCATACAACTTATTCATATAACTGTCCCATATCTTATTAAAAATGGCCTCGTTTTATATAGAGATATTGTTTATCACCATACTCCACTTATGCAGTTTATATTAACTGGATTCTATACGACTTTCGGTTATACATTCTTTGCCTACAGACTGTATTTTTTATTAACCGTTTTATTAACTCTTTTTTTTGTCTACAAAAGCGGAAGCTATCTTTCACAGAAATCGGGATTTTTTGCCGTTTTGTTTTTTACGATTTTCTACCTTCCTTTCTTTTCCGACTCACAGCTTGAAGAAGTAACTGTTGCGTTTTTCTCTTCAATCTCCTTGTATCTTTTCGTGCGGTATATAAAAACAAATAAAGATAAATACATTTTTTTAAGCGGCGCATCTATAGGCGCCGCTATTATGACAAAACAAGTTGTTGCTGTTCTTGCTCCTGTTATATTTATATATCTTTTCGTAAAAAAAATCAGGGAAGAGAGATGGGCATTAAATATAGAAATTTGGTGGTTTTCTCTAGGACTCAGTTCTGTAATAGGGATTATTTCACTATATTTTTTTTTACAGAATGCATTCATCGATTTCTTTTACTGGAACATTTTATTTAATCTAACAACATATGCAAAAGATGCGCCCGTAGCATCAGCTTCTGAAGGACTAAAAGTCGCTTTTATTTTTACATCTTTTGTTTTTCCTTTACTTTTCATCTACAAGAAAAAATATTTATCATCATTTGAAAGAGAAGCCGTAATTGTGTTAGTCTTGTTTGCGTTCGGGCTTCTTTTTGGACTTTTACCGAGCTTTTATATCAATCGTTTGCGCGGTCTTTTTGTCATTTCTTCAGTCGGATACGGATTTTTATTCGCAAAGCTCATTTCAATGTCATCAAAATTCTCCGACAAAAACTTCGGCCTTTTTTCTAAAACGTCATTTATTATTCTGATCGTTTTCACACTTGTTTCAATTCCTTACGTACAAAACCTTTTTGAGTACATCCAATCTTTTCCAGGAAAACCATACAATATTGTAGATTATAATAAAGACGATTTGAAAGCTGTGGTGTGGCTTAAGAAGAATACGGTTAAAGACGAAAAGATTATGAATCTTGGAAATCACTATATACTTTTTTTAAGTCAGCGCCTTCCAGCGAATAAGTATTTGTGGCCTATTCCATGGCTTCTTAAACCTTACGACAAAAGCGCCCGAGAAATTGAAATGGATCCTCCTAAATTTGTTATCGATAGTAAATTAAATCACGTCGATTATCCGCAGGTACCTTCTCTTAATGACTGGCCGTTTTATGAATTCCTCGATGAAAACTATATGATGGCCGCTAAGTTTGGAGATGTTCGTATTTATAAAATTAAAAAGTTGATTAAAATTTAAGCGTACCGTTTTAAAAATCTCCTGAAAAGTTCCTTCAGCTTTTCTATATGTTTTTCTTCAAGTCCATGATGACAACCTATTAGAAAACCTCGTTCCATAACTTCGCGAGTCACTGGAGCCCCATTATTAACAGAGCGATGAACTATGTTTCTAAAGCCAGGTTGCCTAAGAACGCTCCCCGTAAAAATTGGACGAGTTTGAACATTATTTTTTTCAAGATATGTAGTAATTTCCATTCTGGAAAAAGGAGACTCTTTCCTAATCGTCAGCGGGAAAGCGAGCCATTGAGTTTCCGCAGAGGGGTTTTGTATGGGAAGGATAAAAAATTCTTCATACTTTTTAAAAAATTTCCGTAATCTTGCAAAATGTATTCTCCTTTTTCTTCTGAATGTCGGAAGTTTTTTAAGCTGCTCGTTACCAAAGGCGGAGCCAATTTCCGAAGGAAGGAAATTATATCCAATCTCTTCAAATATAAATTTAGCATCATATGGAATATCACCTATCTTTGTTTTGAAACGTTTTGAAATTTGCTCTGACTCACTAAAAAGGGAAGAACTTCTTCCCCAACCTCTTAAAACTTTCGCTCTGTCTTTCCATTTAGATTTATTCATCAAGATCATGCCTCCATTCCCTCCGGTAGTTATAATATGTGACCCAAAAAAGCTAGTAGTAGAAATATCGGAAAAACTTCCGGTAGGTTTTTTGTTAAACCTTGCACCCAATGTATCACATGAGTCCTCAATAAATCGTAGTTTGTATTTTTTGGCAAGACCTGCGAGTTCATGCATGTCTGGCACATTACCTAAAAGTAGCGGAATCATTAAAGCTTTTGTTTTTTTTGAGATGAGTTTTTCGATTTGATTTATGTCAATCGTATATTTACCTGGTTCAACGTCTGCAAAAACTGGAATAAGGCGGTGCTGAATAAGTGGTGCAACCGTTGTTGAGAAAGTCAAAAGAGGAGTGATCACTTCTGATCCGGGAGGAAGCTGAAGTAACTCAACTGCGAGATAATTTGCCGAAGATCCGGAATTTACCATTACCCCAAATTTTTTACCAAAAAGTCTTGCCACACTTTTCTCAAACGAAATAGTTTCACTCCCAAGATTGGTTCTGTGTTCGTCTAAAACTTTTATAATTCGTTTTTTTTCTTTCTCATCATATACAGCCAAAGCATATGGGATTCTTATTTTTTTTGGACTGCTAATCATTATTCAGGATTATACTTGAAATTAAAATATTCGACAAGGTAGAATTAGCTATGCTATACTCGTTAATCATGAATATTCCTATTGTTATTTTTTGTGGCGGACAAGGGACTAGAATGAAAGAAGAAACAGAATTTCGTCCAAAACCAATGGTGCTTGTCGGAGAGAAACCGATTCTTTGGCATATCATGAAAATTTATTCTCATTACGGATTTAATAATTTTATTATCGCTTTAGGCTATAAGGGAGACTATATTAAAAGCTACTTTCTAAATGAAGAGTATCTTATTCATGATTTTACTATTAAAGTAAAAACGGGTAGGAAAATAATTTATCGAAGAAGTGTCGAAAAGCATGAAAATTTTAAAATTACTTTTGTTAATACAGGACTTGAAACCCTAACTGGAGAACGTTTGCTCCGCGTTAAAAAATATATCAAGTCAGACATTTTTATGGCAACCTATGGAGATGGTATAGGTAATATAAACATACTTAAATTGTTATCTTATTTTAAATCAAAAAAAACAGTTGGCGCTATTACAGGTGTACATCCTAAATCAAAGTGGGGTTTAGTGATAGCGGATAAGGATGGCATCATCAAAAATTTTGTACAAAAGCCTCTTCTTAATCAATATGTTAATGGGGGTTTTATGGTTTTTAAAAAGTCCTTTTTAAAATACGTGAAACCAGAAGAAACAATAGAAATTGCACTCGAGCGTTTAGTTAAGATAAGACAATTGGCTGTTTATGCCCACAACGGTTATTGGTCGGCTGTAGATACTTATCAAGATTTAGAAGAGCTGAACAAACAATGGGTGGATAATCCTGTCTGGAAAATTTGGTAGAGAAAGTTATGAAAAAAATTTTGGTTACCGGCGATCAAGGTTATATCGGAGCAGTATTGGTTCCTATGCTCGTTCACAAAAAATATTCTGTTGTCGGTTGCGACACCGACTATTTTGTGAGTAATAAGAAAAAGTTTTCCTACCCAAGACTCAAAAAAGATATTCGAAAACTGGAGAAAAGGGATTTAGAAGGAGTTGACTCTGTTGTTCATCTAGCAGCTCTGTCCAATGATCCGATGGCTGAGCTAAATTCTGCCTTAACTCGCGAAATAAACTTTTCGGCTTCAGTTCGACTAGCAGAATTAAGTAAGCAGACAGGAGTTAAGAGATTTATATTTTCCTCTTCTTGTAGTGTTTATGGAAATAAATTTAAAGCTTCGGTAACAGAGGAGGATTCAGTCAACCCTTTGACCAGTTACGCAAAAACCAAAGTTCAGACAGAAAAAGCATTGCTGGAATTGTCTAATGAAAATTTTTCTCCTATTATTCTGCGTAACCCGACAGTTCATGGTTATTCTCCCAACATAAGATTGGATCTTGTGGTTAATAATCTTGTGGCCTGTGCTATAGCTAACCGTAAGATAATTCTTCTATCCGATGGAAGAGCTTGGCGTCCTGTAATTCATGTAAAAGATTTATCCCGCGTTTTTATGCTAATGATAGAGAGTCAGAGGTTGCTTGTGCACAATCAAGTATTTCTGGTAGGAGAAAATAGCCAAAACTATTTAATTATTAATATCGCTCAAGAGATACATGGACAATTGCCTGAATGTAAAATAGTTTTCGGCGACAAGAAGAGCAGAGATAGAAGAAGTTATAAAATGAATTTTTACAAGTTTAACACAAAATTTCCAAAATTCAGATTCAAGATGAACTTGCAAAAGAGTATTAGTGAGTTGATAAAATTTTTTAAGGAAACCAAATTGACTGCGGCGGAACTTAAGAGCGCGGATTATTTCAGAATGAAAAAATTGAAATATTTACTGGATAGTCGTAAAATAAACAAAAAACTTTACTGGATATGATAGACGGAGTCCACATTAAAAAATTGAGTAAAATCCCAGATGAAAGAGGCACAATTATGCATATGTTAAGAGAGGACGATAGGGAGTTCGAGCGTTTTGGAGAAGTCTATTTTTCCAAAAGCTATCCGGGAATTATTAAAGGCTGGCATAAACACAAAAAAATGACACTAAACTATTGTGTTGCGGAGGGAATGATTAAGCTGGTCCTATTTGATGATAGGAAGAATTCAAAAACATACAAGAGACTTCAGGAAATATTTGTTGGAGAAGATAATTACTGCCTAGTACAAATTCCCCCGGGAGTAATTAATGGTTATAAAACGATCGGCGTAAAACCAGCAGTACTTATTAATTGCTCTACGCATCCATACAATGAGAAAGAGATAATTAGAATAGATCCATTAAGTCAAAAAGTCCCATATTCCTGGGATATTGTCATGAAATGAAAAAAAATGAGAATATTGCTTTTAGGTAAAAATGGTCAGATAGGCGCCCAAATTGAACGCATTTCTAATATTTACGGACATGAAATACACGCTTTTAGTAAACAAGAATTAGATATTACTAATTTTGATAGACTAAAAAAAAAGATCGATAGAGTCAGACCGGAAATTGTTATTAATACTGCCGCATATCATGTAGTATTAAATTGCGAGAGGTATCCTCAAAAAGCCTTTAATATTAATACCTTGGCTGTAAGAAACATAGGAGATTTATGCAGTCAAAAAAAAATAAAATTTGTTCATTTTAGTACGAGTTGGGTTTTCGATGGGGACAAGGAGGGTCCGTATGTTGAAAAAGATATACCAAACCCTTTGCAAATTTATGGACTATCAAAATTTGCAGGAGAAATCGCTTCAATTAATTATAATTCGGATACGATTATAATAAGAACATGCGGAGTTTTTGGAGGACAGAGAGGAAGTAGAGCTAAAAAAGGAAATTTCATACTGTATATATTAAATGAGGCGAAAAACAAAAAAACTTTGGAGATCTCATCGGAGCAAATTGTAAGCGTAGCGTACGCAGAAGACTTGGCAAGCGGAGTACTAGAATTATTGGAAAAAAAAGCAAGTTCAGGAATTTATCATTTGGTAAACACCGGTTATTGCTCTTGGGTAAAAATTGCACAGGAAATTGTTAAATTAAGAAGGCTTAATTTAGAAATTGTTCCTGTAGACAGAAAAGGAGTTTTTAAAGGTATAAGAATTCCCGTAGTGTCCTCTCTTAAGAATACAAGCGCAAAATCTTTGGGTGTTGTTTTGCCTCCATGGAGAACTGCATTGATAAGATATTTAGCTACCTTACCTTAGCGGATCCTAAATAAGCCATTACCAATGAATCATAACAAAATTGCTGTAATTATTCTAACCCATAACAGGTTTGAGGAATTTGGACTAGCTTTAAAATCTGTGCTCATGCAAAAACATGCCCCATTCCACATATTTGTTTTTGATAATGCTTCAAAAAAACCTGTTTCTGAGTATTTTCCAAAAAATTCAAAGATTACATACGTAAGACACAGAAGGAATATCGGTTTTGCAAAAAATTTTAGGCTTGCTACAAACTATGTCAAAATCAGAGGCTTTAAGTATTCATTCCTGTTGGGAGATGATGACATCCTGGCTTACAGTGGTGTTTTGAGGGATTTACTTACTTTAATCAAGAAGGATAAAGACGTACATGTTGTAAGAGGGGGGTATGTAGAATTTATAAGCAAGCCTCCTCGATTTACAAGAATAACAATTCATGATCATAAATACTTAGAACAAGTGCAGGGTTTAGAAGAAGTTGATAAAGGAGTTATATTGCACATTACGTCTTATTCAGGCATTTTATATAGAAATGATTATTTTAATCCATATCTCTGTCGTGATGTTGATCTAATTACTCCTTTTATTGCCCCACTGCTTAAAATTCTTATCAAGAAGAAATTCAATTTTTTGCCTAATAAGATCACTGTTTTAGTAAAAACTGAACACATGCAATTGGCTACGTTAGTATATAATGAACATACTTCTAATCAGGATGCTCTCGAAAAATCATATAAAATTATCGGACGTAAATACACAAGACATGTTTCCGTGGCCGAATTAATAAATTATAAAATTTACTCGGGTAGTACAAGAAATATTCATAAATATTATCAGGAATGTTTAGCTTTGAATAAAGGATTGGAAAGTATACCATATAAAGTAGTTTACTGTATACCGTCGAGCGCATTGGAGATTACAAAATTGCTGTACAAGAATTTCTCACATCTATTAATCAGTAGGGATCTGAAAATAAATCATAAATATTTTAATACGAATTTATTTGATGATGAATAAATTTTTTCTAGAGTGAGAAAATATTTTGTTTCAATTATCATTCCAACATACAATGCACAGAAGTTTTTAGATAGGTGTCTTAAGAGTATTAGAAAACAGGATTATCCAAAAAATAAGTATGAAATTCTAGTTATAGATGGGGGGAGTACTGATAATACCATCAAGGTTGCCAAAAAATGGGGAACTAAGATTCTTAAGAACCAACTTCGTGATGCTGAAAGAGGAAAAGCGATAGGTATAAAAAATGCAAAAGGAGAAATAATTGCGCTTATCGATGCTGATAACGAGTTGGTTGAAAAAATATGGCTGACGCAGATGCTAAAACCGTTAAAAGAAGACAGAAGAGTTTTTGGCGTAGAGTCACCGTGGCTAGTTCGGAAAAACGACTCTTCTCTTAATCAATATTTTGCTCTTCTGAGGATTGCCGATCCATTAGCGAGAAAACTTCATCCAAGAGCAAATATAATTGAAAAGAAAGATTATCTAATCTATGAACTTAAGATAGGAGAAGCACCGGTTATAGGTGCAAACGGATTTTTATATAGAAAAAATTTTATCGATAGAATAGGATTTGGCGATAGATTTGAAGAAGTTAATTTTGTGTCAAAACTTGTAAGCGGGGGGCTCGTTCGCTATGCAGTGCCTAAGAATATCGGCATCTATCATCATTACGTTTCTTCTCTAGGGGGCTATGTCAAAAAAAGAATTAAAATTGGCAAAAAATTTATGGCAAGAAAGAACAGAGGTCAGGAAACATGGGTAGATAAAACTTCGAAGATAGACTTTTTTTTGGCAGTACTTTATAATCTTTCAATTGTCGCTCCCTTAATTGAGGCAATAAAAATGTATAATAAGAGTAAGAATCCGATCTGGTTTTGGCACCCAATAGTTTCTTTTCTTACCATAGTTGTATACGTTGCAATATTTTTTTTATATAAATTAAAGATAAGATGAAAATAGATCAATACTACCAGACAACTCGTTACGAAAAAAAAATGATTCAATGGAGAAAAGACCATTATTATCCACTACGATTATCTTTGCTTATTAATAAATTAAACCTCAAATTCAAAGGAAATATTTTAGACGCTGGCTGTGGGGATGGTGGCCTGGCAAAAGAAATCGCAGCGCGTTTTTCTACGGTGAAATTATATGGAGTAGATATTTCAAGAGAGGGATGTAGATTGGCTAAAAAATATTGCGTCGAAACAAAAGTGGCAGATCTTAATAAAAAAATTCCTTACCCAAACAATTACTTTGATTTTATTGTTTCGCAAGAAGTTCTTGAACATATTCTAGATACGGATAGGTATTTCGAAGAGTTTAACCGAGTGTTAAAAAAAGGAGGCAGGGTCGTTATCACAACACCAAATCTTCTCGCTTGGTATCAACGATTACTTTGTGTTGTGGGAATTGTTCCGACTTTCTGCGAGATGAGCACAAAAGACAGAAGTGTAGGTTTGGGTGTATTAAAAAAAATTCTCCATAATACACAGCCCGTCGGTCATATAAGAATTTTTACAGCATTGGCGATAAAAGATATGGCCAAAATTTATAATTTCAAATTACTGGCATTGCGTGGAGCAACTATTAAGTATGAATTTCCTCCTGGACTACAACAAGTGTATGATTTGCTTGACTACATTTTTTCTTTGATACCATATTTTTCCTCAAATCTTATAATTTATTTAGAAAAAAAATGAAAAGAGACGTTTTTATAATCATTTTTTTCTTTGCTATAATTCTATTTTTATACAGAGATTTAATACAAACTTTTTATCAACAAGATGAATGGCATACGCTGGGAACGCTGAGAGCTGAAGGGATCTCATATATTTTTTCAGGTCCATCTCTCACAGGATTATTATTGTTGGAGAACAGGCCATTAGCCAGATTGACAAACTTGGTGCTTTTTGGACAATTTCCCCTCAATATTATCCCCTTATTTTTATTTTCGACTTTTTTTCACACAATAAATTCCTACCTGCTTTATAAAATTGCCTACCGTTTTATCAGAAATCATTTTTTTTCAGCTTTAGTTGTGCTGTTTTTCATATTCAATGCGACAAGCAAGCAAGCAGTATTATGGTTTGGAGCATCCACGGGGACACTTCCGGCAGTAAGTTTTATTTTATTATCGATACTCTTTTTTTTGAATTTTTTACATTCAAAGAAAACATTCTATCTAATTGGATCAGTTATAACTCTATCTATTTCACTAGGTTTTAAGGAAAACGCCCTTTTTTTGTTTTTGCTTTTTCCATTCGTCGAATTTGTTTATTTTATCAGCAAAAAAAATAAGGTAAAAGTTTCCCGATTTTCGTTCTTTTTTTTATTTTTGGGGATCCTAATATTTGTTTTAAAATTCTTAAGTCTTTTTTTCACCGTTACTAGTAATACTAGATATATAGGTAGCGAAGTATCTGGTGGTTTACTGAGATTGGTTTGGGCTGCAATAACCTATCCTTTCGAATCATTGTCGCAGATAATCATTCCCGGAGAAATCATTTTTCCTTTATCAAGAAAGGTTACGGAAATTATTTTCCCCTATTTTGAGCCTACAGGGTATGCAGGAATCATATCAGAACAGATAATCGTAGAGTTTATTTCAGTTTTGGCTGCTTCGTTGTTTATTCTACCAATATTATTTTTTTTATTTTCGCGCAAAGAGAAATGGCCGATAATTTTTTCTTTCCCCTTCTATTTATTAGCCTTTATTCCTTTTATCGTGTTAATAAAGCCAAATGGGTATTTAGAGTCGAGATATTATTATCTCCCTGCGGCTCCCTTAGTCTTAATAATCGGCATGGGCTTTCAAGGCTTCTTTGGAGGATTAAAAAGAATAACCAATAATATAAAACTTTCACTACCAATTTACTCCGTAACCCTTTTTTTGATAGGATTCTATTTAATTATGAATGCTGGTTTTATTCAAGATCAGATAAGTTTTCTTAAAGAAAGGGGAGCAATTCAAAGACATATTCTTTCTGAAATATTAGTGAAGCATCCAATTATTGCACAGAGGGAGGTAATTTATATAGAAAGTGATCATAGTTTTATTGTCCCAAATAATCCCTTGCCATTTCAAAATGGAATTGGATACACACTTTTAGTTGTCTATGCATACAAAAATAATACAGATAGGTTAAATCCCTTTTTGCTTGATAATTTTTTCTGGAAGCTAGGAAACCAGGGGTATTTTGAAAAAAATGGCCAGGGATTCGGCTTCTTTACCGATCTTACTAAGCTAAAAGAAGAGATCGCAAACGAAAAATTTAAAAAGGAAAATATTACAGCATTTCGCTATAATTCTGAAAAAAATGAGATTTATGATATAACTAGGGAAATTCAAAAAAAATTATAATATTTTTTTGGGAATTATTCATAATAATCTTTAAATAATAAAATATGAAAATTTTAATCACGGGAGGAGCGGGTTTCATCGGTATAAATACGGCTATACATTTTTTAAAGAAAGAAGATTCAGTGACGATATATGATAATCTTTCAAGAAAAAATGTTGAGAAAAATCTTGTGTTTTTATCAAAGAATTTCCCAAAGGTAAGGGTTGCGGAAAAAGATGTAAGAGATTTCACCTCTCTTAAAAAGGCGGTAGAAGGCAGTGATGTTGTTTTTCACTTTGCAGGTCAGGTCGCAGTTACGACCTCTGTTGAAAACCCACGCGATGATTTTGAAAATAACACGCTTGCAACATTAAATGTCCTTGAGTCAATCCGCTTATCCAAAAGTAAACCTATTATTTTGTATAGTTCAACCAATAAAGTTTACGGCGGACTTGAAGATCTTAGGATTGGAGAAAAAAGAACAAGGTACGTACTTGAGGATTTTCCAAACGGTATTTCAGAGGAGAGAAATTTAGACTTTCATTCTCCCTATGGGTGCAGTAAGGGAGCTGCGGATCAATATGTTCGGGATTATGCGAGAATCTATGGATTAAAAACCATAGTTTTTAGGCAATCCTGTATTTACGGACCGCACCAATATGGAGTCGAAGATCAGGGCTGGCTGGCGTGGTTTATTATTGCACTTACATTAGGACAAAAGTTCACAATTTACGGTGACGGCAAACAAGTAAGAGATGTTTTATTTATTCAAGATCTCATCAGGGCATTTGAGCTTGCAATAAAGAACATAAGTAAAACGAAAGGGCAGATATACAACATCGGCGGAGGAACAGATAAATCAATTTCCGTTTGGATTGAATTCAAGCCAATGCTTGAAAAATTGATGAAAAGAAGGATAAACGTTAGTTTTTCGGACTGGCGTCCGGGAGATCAGCGTATTTATATCTCGGACATTCGTAAAGCAAAAAAAGATTTTGGATGGGAACCAAAAACAGGTGTTTATGAAGGGCTGGAAAAACTTTATTTGTGGGTAAAGAAAAATGTTAAGCAACATTGACTTGAAAATTCTTCTTTACTATTGAAATTTCACTATGATATACTCCAAAATAAAAACTTTTAGGAAAATCTTGTGAAGAAAAGAAAAGATCAGATATTTTTTGCAAAAGCAGTTTATGATGGGAAAGAGATAAACGCAGTCGTGGATTGCCTAAAATACGGATGGCTTGGTACTGGACGACTGACAGAGCGTTTCGAAAAACGTTTTGCAAAATATATCGGAATGCCCTATGCAAGTCTGGTAAACTCAGGTTCATCCGCAAACCTTCTGGCTATACGTGTGCTAAATCTTCCCGAGGGGAGTAAGGTTTTGACCTGCGCAGCTGGATTTCCTTCGACTCTTTCTCCTATATGGCACTCCCATCTTCAGGTTGTTGCCGTTGATGTTGATCTTAAAAGTTTAAACATCGATCTTGATAGAGTTGAACAGGCGGTTAAGAAACATAAAGATATAAAAGCAATAATTTTTGCTCACACCCTTGGTAATCCGGTTGATATGAAAAGAATTATGCATCTTGCATCTAAGTATAAGCTTCAGGTTATTGAAGATAACTGTGATGGTTTAGGAAGTGAAATTTATGGTAGAAAAACAGGTTCGTTTGGCAATTTTTCCACATGCTCTTTCTATGCCAGCCATCACATGACACTTGCAGGTGCAGGAGGAATAGTTCTTTCAAAAAATGAAAAGTCTGCCTATCGGGTTAAAAGCCTTAGGGAATGGGGAAAAGAACAGATTACATTAGGTTACGACAAAGATCATGGTGTTTATTTTGATAGCATAAGCAATGGAGTTCCTTATGACCATAGGTATTCATATTCTGAAATAGGCTATAATTTTAAAGTACCTGAAATTATGGCAGCATTTGGCTTGGTTCAAATGGACAGGCTAGAAAATTTCCACAGGGATAGAAGAAAAAATTTTAAATATCTTATGACAAAATTAAATAAGTTGGGAGATTACTTTCATTTTGTTGAAACTTTGCCACAGGCTAATCCATCATGGTTCAATTTTCCCTTAACTTTGAGAGATAAAGTTCCTTTTAGTAGGAAAGATCTGGTAGAATTTTTAGAAAAAAATAAGATTAGAACCCGTCTTTTCTTCGCCGGAAATATTCTTCGTCAATCAGGATTCAAATCCTTACCTGTCATTTTGGTAGGCGGACTAGAAACAGCGGATAAGGTTCATCGAGATTCATTCCTGCTCGGCGTGCATTCTTCTCAGACAAAAGAGATGCTCGATTATATGATTGATGCGATTGAAGAATTTATTAAAACCAACAAGTAGGCTAGATTGAAAAATATAATTACAAAGCTTGCATATTTGTTCATTTTTTTTCTCGTTCTGGCCGTTTTTAAAACTTGGCTTTCTTTTGATGTTATTTCCTCAGGTGATTGGAATTTCAGATTTGAAAATCAAATAGAAAGCCTTACCATCTTCCCCTATGTATGGAGTTATCTATTAAGCAATACGGGTATAAATATTAATTTTATTTTAGGTCTTCATACCTATTTTTCAACCACAACGATTGTGTTATTCAGATACTTTAATCTTCCATGGATATTTATAGAAAGATTAATTTGGTTTTGGCCATTTATTCTGATTTCATTTTTATCCTCCTGGTATTTGTTTAAGATAACGATGCCTAAGAATAAACTTTCCTTTTTATCTCCTTTTGTATTTATCTTTAACACATATCTTTTAATGATTGTGGGGGGAGGGCAAATGGCAATTGCAATCGCCTACGCAATCGCCCCTTTAGTTTTGGGGATTTTCATAAAACTTATTGAAGAAGAACACTTTGATCTTAAGAAATCAATACTGACCGGTTTAATTATTGCCCTACAATTAATATTTGATCCTAGAGCATTTTACGCGACAATTGTTTCTGTATTGATTTACTTCATAGTTGTTCAGCTCGCAAATAGGAATAGCATAGACTTAATAAAGAAATTTATAGTTATTTTTGTTCCTCCTGGTGTAATTGCTTTTTTGGTTCATGCTTTTTGGCTTATTCCCCTTTTGGTTACTAAGCAAAATCCCATACAACAACTTGGACCGGCTTATTCATCGGTGGAAATAGTTCCATATCTTAGTTTTGCAAAATTTGAACAGACAATATCAATGCTTCATCCATATTGGCCGGAAAATATTTTTGGTAAAGTTTATTTTATGAAATCAGAGTTTTTACTAATACCGATTCTTGCATACTTAAGTTTATTTTTTGTCAAAAAATTAGCTCAAGATGAAAAAAAATATATAATTTTTTTTATATTCCTGGGCTTAATTGGTTCCTTTTTGGCAAAAGGGGCAAATGACCCATTTGGCGGAATATATTTATGGCTTTTTGAACATATCCCGGGATTTGTAATGTTTAGAGATCCGACTAAATGGTATTTTCTAGTTGTTCTCTCATATTCAATACTAATCCCATTTAGCATTTGGAAATTATATAAGTTGCTGGAATCTCAGCTAAAATTTCAAATTTCTAACTTCAAATTTCAAATAACCACCAAAGGCAAGATCCTAAATGTAAAGAATTTTTTTTTGTTATTTATAACTTTATATCTATTGTATTTAATCCGCCCTGCATTTTTTGGAGAGTTGACTGGAACATTCAGGCAACAAAGTTTACCTCAGGAATATGTAAAACTTGCAAATTTCTTATCAAAAGAAAAAGTTTTTTACAGAACTTTTTGGATCCCTACACATGAAAGATTTGGATTTCGATCAGATATTCATCCTTCAATTTCAGGCCAGGAATTTATAAATAAATATAATCCTTATGATGTCGTTAAATATCTGAATGATAAAAAATCACAAGTAGAGCTTCAAAACCTTTCTGTTAAATATGTAATTGTCCCCTTTGATTCACAACACGAGATTTTCTTAAAAGACAGAAAATATTTTGATTCGTTATATCTGAAAACGATAGAAGACGTGAGAAAAATTAATTGGCTAAAGGAAGTTAAGGGATTTGGGAAGATTACAGTTTTTGAAATCTTAGATCCAAGAGGTCATTTTTGGAGTCCGTCGGAAAATTTAGAAATTAGTTTTCAATCTATTAATCCAACGAAATATAAACTTTCAGTGAAAAATGCACAGAAAAACGACGTTCTTGTTTTTTCTGAAAGTTTTGATAAATATTGGGTGGCAAGAAATAATGAGATTAGTATAAAAAGCCATAAATATAGTAATTTATTCAATAGCTTTACTCTTCCCAAGGGCGGGGATTATACGCTTGAGATCTACTATACCCCCCAAGACTGGGTCAATAGGGGAGTTGTGATAAGTTTAATTAGTGTTTCTTTGGTTCTAGGTCTTCTTATTTTTGGCTACATAAGTAAAAAATGGTAAAATAGGCATATGCTAAGCGTAATTGTGCCTGTTTTTAACGAAGAAGAGAGCTTAAATCCATTTTTTAAAGAGCTTACAGCAGAATTTAAAAAGCTAAAAGTGGATTATGAGGTAATTTTTGTTGATGATGGGTCAAGTGATAATAGCCTTACAATATTAAAAGAATTTCATAGTAAAGAAAAAAGCGTTCATATATTTTCATTTAGGCGAAATCGGGGGAAAGCAGAAGCCTTAACCTTTGGATTTCAAAAAGCAAGAGGAGAATTGATAGCTACACTTGATGCTGATCTTCAGGACAAACCAAGTGAGATTTCAAAATTAATCAAAAAACAAGAAGAGGGCTGGGATGCTGTTTCTGGCTGGAGAAAAAATCGTAAGGATTCTATCGTAAAGGTTATTTCATCAAAATTTTTTAATCTGATTGCATCTGTCTTTTGGGGAACAAAGCTGCATGATTACAATTGTGGTTTAAAACTTTATACAAGTGATGCTGCTAAATCCTTAAATTTATATGGAGGAAGACATCGTTTTATCCCGCTTTTTCTCCACGAGGATGGTTTTAGAGTAACAGAAATTCCGGTTACTCATGAAAAAAGAAAGTTCGGTAAATCAAAATATGGATTTTCCAAAGTATTTACTGAAATTCCTGATATGTTTACCATGCTTTTTCTTTCAAAATATGCTAAAAGACCTCTTCATTTCTTTGCCCCTGTTGGCGGACTCCTATTTATAGCAGGAACTATAGTTCTTCTCTATCTTACAGTTCTTCGTATTGAAGGTTATACAATTGGAAATAGACCACTGCTTTTTCTCGGAATCCTTTTGGTTATAAGCGGAATTCAGATATTTTTCACCGGATTCTTGGCTGATCTTTTTCTTCATAGCTCAGATAAAGTTTCCGAAAGAAAAATGCTTAAGTTTTCAAGTGATGAATAGAAATGAAAATCCAAGATATTATTTTTTTAATTATCTTTGTTTTTTTAATTTTAAAGCGTAATCCGGCTATATCGGCATATACTGGAATTATTTCGCTTATTGTATCTATTCCTCTTTTTTATCTCCAAATATTTTTTACAGCTCAAAGACTGACTTATTATGCTGCAGCCTTTTTTTTAGTCTCAGTTATTTTTCATCTATTAAGCTTAAAGAAAGCAAAATAAAATGTCTGATCGGCAAATAGCATTTTTGGCAGTTTTCCTTGGCTCATTGATGGGTGGTGCGGTAACAACAGCCACAAAAATTGGACTGGTAAGTATTCCTCCTCTTACTTTTGCCTTTCTGAGATTTTTTATTGCATCAGTAATCATACTTCCTCTATTTTTTAAAAAATATAATTTTTCAATTAAGCAGCTAAAAAAATTAATTCCGTTTACTCTTTTTGCAACTCTTAATATTATTCTTTTTATAGTAGGAATTAGAACAACAACTGCAACAATAGGACAACTGCTTTATGCAGGGACACCATTTATCACATCTTTAATTTTATTTATTCTTTTTAATGATAGGCAATCAATTAGCAAATCTATTGGCATTATCGTAGGATTTATCGGTGTTGCTATTGTAGCTTTTCTTCCCGTTCTTGAACAGGGTAAGCCGTTTGCAGGAGATTTAATAGGAAATCTCTTGATTGCGGGAGGAGTTTTATCTTGGTCATTTTATATAGTATTTTCCAAAAAATATAGCAAAGATTACTCACCATTTTTGATAAACAGCGTATTCATACTTATCACAACAATAATTCTTTTTCCCATCTTTATTGTCGACTTTTGGAAAAATAACGAATGGATATCAATTATAAATTTCCCAAGCATTTTATCTCTTGGATATGTAGCAATTTTTGGTACAATAATAACTTATCTTCTTAACCAATACGCCATAAAACACGGCGGATCAGTATTTGCGTCAATGTCTTTTTATCTTTTGCCAATTTTCGCGTTTATAGCAGCATTCGTGCTTTTGAGCGAGAGACTTACGCTAGGACTTCTCATCGGAGGTACGCTTGCTCTTCTGGGAATATATCTATCTACTAGAAAATAACCTTGAGTTGACTTAGAATTAATATATGAGAATTGGAATTGATATCTCTCAGCTTGCTTATCCAAGCAAAACCGGAGTTTATAATTATCTGTCAAATCTTTTATTAAACCTTACAGCAATTGATAAAGAAAATTATTATATTTTATTTTTTTCTTCATTAAGAAGATCATTGCCTATTCCATTTGAGAACAAGGTCAGGCTTAATAAAAAGGTCACAATAAAGAAATTTAAGTTTCCACCAACTCTTTTGGACATTTTATGGAATAAGCTTCATGTGCTGTCGATCGATAAGCTTATCGATGATATCGATATTTTCATGACATCTGATTGGACAGAGCCACCACTGAGGAATGGAAAAAAGACTACAATTATCTACGATCTAACAATTTATAAAGCTTCAAATGAAATGGATAAAAAAATTATCAATACTCAAAAAAGAAAATTTGAGTTGGTTAAAAAAGAATCAGATATGATATTTTGCATCTCGGATTCTACTAAGAAAGACGTAATGGATATTTTAGAAATTCCAGAAAAAAAAATAAAAGTTATTTATCCTGGTATTTAATATGACAATTGGAATAAATGGTTTTGAAGCTGTTGTGTCGAGATTCGGATACGATCCAAAAACAGGTTTGCCAAACAGAGTTGGAAGCGGACAATACTGCTTCGAGCTTCTTTTGAATTTTAATGAAATTGACAAAAAAAATAACTACATTATTTATATTCCAGACAATCCTGCTTCAGATATGCCTCAAGAATCAGAAAATTGGAATTATAAAATAGTAAAACCCCGGAAATTATGGACAATGTTTGGTTTGTCTTTTGAGCTAATATTGGGAAATTCAAAACCTGATATTTTTTTTACACCCACCCATTATCTTCCTCTTTTTACGTCTATCCCGTCCGCAATTTCAATTTTAGACCTTTCTTATCTACATTTCCCTCAACTTTTTAAAGGGAAAGACTTTATTCAACTTAAATACTGGGGAAGGTATTCCATCAAAAAAGCCAAGCGAATTTTTACCATAAGCCAAGCTTCCAAAGATGATATAATCAATTTATATAAAATACCCAGCGAAAAAATCATAGTTACATATCCGGGTATAAAATCTCAAATCTCAAATCTCAAATCTCAAAATATGGAAGATTTAAAGAAAAAATACGGAATTAATAACCCTTACATTTTATTTGTCGGTACAATTCAGCCAAGGAAAAATATTGTAAGACTTATAGAAGCTTTTTCAAAGCTTAAGACAGATGTTGAATTAGTAATTGTAGGCAGAAAGGGCTGGATGTGGGAAGAAATTCTTGTGGCCCCTGAAAAATTTGATGTAGAAAAAAGAGTTAAATTTTTACATGAAATTCCGGATGATGAGCTTCCAAATTTTTACAAAAATGCCATTTGTTTTGTATTGCCTAGTCTTTATGAGGGATTCGGATTACCAATTCTTGAGGCCATGAAATATGGATGTCCGGTTTTGACCAGTAATATCTCAAGTCTGCCTGAAGCAGGGGGACAAGCGGCTATTTATTTTAATCCTGAAAATGTGGAAGAGATTACGAAAAATTTAAAAAAAATTATTGAGGACTTAGATCTTCGTAGAGAACTAGCTACGAAAGGCTATGAACAAGTCAAAAAATTCTCTTGGGAAAAAACAGCAAGGGAAACATTGAAGGCACTTGAAAGTATATGATTGGAAAAATTTTCAAGAGATTATATACGATACTTACGGAACTTATTAATTTTATATTGCGAGTTGTAGGTTTTATTCCGTCTCATCATGTCAGAAGATTTTTCTACAGAATTTCAGGATTAAGCATTGGAAAAGGGTCAGCTGTTCACATGGGCGCAGTTTTTTATGACCCTAAGAATATAAAGATAGGTGAAGATTCGATTATAGGAGAAGGCACGGTTCTGGATGGAAGAGACGCTCTTATTATAGGAAATCATGTTGATATTGCTTCGGAGGTTATGATTTATAATGCCCAGCATGATGTACAAAGCGTTGATTTTCACGCTATAACAGCACCGGTAACTATAGAAGATTATGTTTTCGTAGGACCTAGGACAATTATTTTGCCTGGAGTAAAGATTAAAAAGGGAGCAGTCGTGGGAGCTGGAGCTGTGGTTACAAAGGATGTCGAAGAGTTCACAATAGTCGGTGGAGTTCCCGCCAAAGAAATCGGAAAAAGAAACAAAGAGTTAAATTACAAACTGGGTAGAGCAGCTTGGTTTAGATAAGATGGTTAAATTGTCTATTATTATCCTCTCGTATAATACAAAAGAATTAACCCTTAATTGCATTCAGTCGTTAATAAAACAGTACAGGAAAGAGCTTGAAATGGGTGATTTTGAAATAATTCTTGCTGATAATGCTTCAACAGATGGAACTTTAAATGAAGTCTCAGATCCTAAATTTCAAATCCCAAATTTAAACATTGTCGGAAATAAAGAAAACTACGGTTTTAGCAAAGGAAATAACATAGCTGCCAAAACTGCAGGCGGTAAGTATATTTTGTTTCTAAACTCGGATACGGAAGTGAAGGATCGTAATTTTTTAAACATGATCGAATTTTTAGAGAAAAATACCGGTGCTGGAATTTTAGGAGGAAAACTTACCAATATAAATGGTTCTTCTCAATTGTCGGCAGGTAAATTTTATAATCTTTTCAATTTAGTCATCATGTTGATAGGAGGAGAAAGATTTGGACTGGTGCGAGTAAACCCTTCCATAATTACAAAAGTAGATTGGGTGAGCGGTGCCTGCATGATGATAAGAAGAGATGTTTTTGAAAAAATTAAAGGATTTGATGAAAATATATTTATGTATATGGATGATGTAGAATTATGTTTCAGAGCTAAAAAATTTGGATTTGATACTTATTTTTTTCCTAACTTAAAGCTTTTACATACAGAAAGGGGAAGTGGAAATAAAACCTTTGCCATATTAAATATTTATAAAGGGATATTGTATTTTTACAAGAAACATAAAAGTTTCTGGGAATATAATTTGGTCAAAATATTACTTAATACAAAAGCATTTGCGGCATTTATAATTGGAATAATTACAGGAAATAAATATCTTAAGAAAACCTACAAGCAGGCACTTAAGTTTTAATATGAAGTTTTTTACCTTTATAAAAGATAATATTTTATATTTAATTACCTTGGCACTTTTTGCTTTTATCCCTCTTTATCCAAAACTTCCCTTAATCGATGTGAGAAATACGTGGGCGTATGTCCGACTTGAAGATTTTGTAGTCTTGTCGACAATTATTGTCTGGTTTATTTTACTTTTGAAAAATAAAATTAGTTTCAAAACGCCCCTGACTTTACCTATAATTCTCTTTTGGATTATTGGCGGGATATCAACTCTTCATGGAGTATTAATTCTTTTTCCCACACTATCAAATGTTTTTTCAAATGTTGCAATTTTAAGCTTTATTCGGAGAATTGAGTATATGTTTTTATTCTTTGTAGCTTTTTCAGGAATGCGAGATAAGAAATTATTACAATATATTCCTATACTTCTAGGAATTATAGTTATTCTTGCTTCATTATATGGGTTTGGTCAAAAATTCCTCGGGTTTCCAGCCTTTCTTACTGGAAATGAAGAGTTCGCCAAGGGTATTCCTCTTCGGATTTCAACGCTTGGTCGTGTGCCCTCAACTTTTGCTGGTCACTATGATCTCGCAGCATATTTGGTACTTGTTGTTCCAATTATTGTAAGCGCTATATTTGGTTTTAAAAAAATATTGCTTCGGATCTTTTTTCTAATTTCTGCTTCATTAGGTTTTATTTTGATGTTTATGACTGTTTCACGTATATCTTTTGCTGTACTTTTAATCGCCCTTTTAATCGTAATAATTATACAAAAGAAAAAACTGGCAGTTATCTCTTTGATCTTACTCATATCTGTCTTTGTAATACTGGCTCCAAGCCTGTTGTCTCGTTTTGCAAGCACAGTTGGGAAAGTAGATGTTTTGGTAGATACGAAAACAGGACAGGCAATCGGACATATTAAGGAAGTACCAGCATCATATTTTAAAAACAGAATCGTTTTTATTCAGCCAATCTCAGAAGTTGATAAGAAAAATACTACTTCTTCTGCGGTATTCCCATTTGAAAAAATACCTCCTCAATCACAATTAATTGTAGAGTCAAATAAACCAAACGGAGAAAGCTTGCCTCAAGGATCAAGCTATATAAATCTTTCACTCTCGCCCGTTATCAAAACTTCCCATCTTTATTTCTTTGAAAAAGCCAGCGACAAAGAACCTGAAGGACAAGGAGAGATTCGAGCCGTCTTCGGAGATTTCGTTATAAAAAATGCCAAAGCTTATGACATTTCATTTACAACTAGGTTTCAAGGCGAGTGGCCCAATACGCTTGCGGCCTTCAAAAGAAATATTTTTTTGGGAAGCGGCTATGGATCGGTAAGTCTTGCAGTTGACAATGATTATTTAAGAATATTGGGCGAATCAGGTCTTATCGGTTTTCTTTCTTTTCTAATAATTTTTCTAATTTCCGCCATATATATTAAGAAGATTTTGCCTGATATTGATTCAGGGCCGGTAAAAAGTTTTATCATTGGATTTATTGCAGGATCCGTAGGTCTTTTCCTAAACGCAATATTTATCGATGTTTTTGAAGCATCAAAAATTGCTTTTTCTTATTGGCTTATTATGGGAATAGTAATCGGAGGTCTGGCTCTTTATAAGAAAAAAGAAATAGATACAGTTAGTGAGATTAAAAAAATATTAATTTCTCCCTATGCATTTATTATCTACTTAATTACGGCAGGATTTATATTATTTGCTGGTGCCATAAGTTACTATTTCGTTGGCGACGATTTTACTTGGCTTCGTTGGGCTACTGATTGTATAAATTGTAACCCCCTTGCAATAGTTAGCGAGTACTTCACAAAAGCCAATGGGTTTTTTTACCGGCCGGGAACAAAACTTTATTTTTATTTAATGCAAAATTTATTCTGGTTGAATCAAACAGTTTACCACTTTGTCTCAATCGTTCTTCATCTTCTGAATATAGTTCTCTTTTTTCTGATTTCAAGAAAAATATTTAAAAATTATTATTTGTCTGTAATTTCTGTATTGATTTTTATTTTCCTAAGCGGATATACAGAGGCGATTTTCTGGATTGCCGCAACAGGACATTTATTTAACATTACGTTTATTCTCCTGGCGTTATTGTCTTTTATCTTGTGGCGCGAAAATAAAAAAATATTTTATTTTGCTCTTTCTTTTGTATCAATCATAATAAGCTTACTTTTTCATGAACTGGGAATTATTGCTCCACTACTGATTATTTTTTATGATTTGATTTTTCAAGAAAAAATTATATTGAAATCTCTATTTAGCAAACTTTATTACTATATATTATTTTTCCCAGTCTTACCTTATTTACTGCTAAGATTATTATCTCAAAGTCACTGGCTAAGCGGAGACTATAATTATAATCTTCTGAAACTTCCTTTTAATTTTTTTGGTAATATTCTTGGCTATTTTATTCTTATACTTTTTGGTTCTTTTTCTTTAAATTTTTATGAAGGACTCAGGTCACTTTTACGGGCGAACATTCCATTTGCCTTTTTATCATTGGTGGTTTTATTATTAATATTTATTTTATTCTATAGATTTTTATTTAGAAAATTGGAAAATAATGAAAAAAGAATTTTAGTCTTTTCGATTCTATTTTTTATTGTGTCTCTCCTACCGTTTTTAGGACTAGGAAATATCACATCAAGGTACAGCTATCTTGCTTCTTTTGGAATATCTCTTCTTCTTTCATTCTTTCTCGTAAAGCTTTTTAAGTTTCTTTATGTCAAAGATAGGCAAATTACAATTTCTATTTTTGCACTGATAGCAGTATTTTTTTTATCAATTCAGCTTTTTCAGTTTCAAAAAACCCAAACAGATTGGCAAAGAGCAGGTCAAAAATCTAAAAGTTTTCTTTCATCTTTAGAAAATGCTTACGTTCATTATGGTGTTTCTGAGGCATCAACTTTATATTTCGTTGATGTTCCAATTAGGGAAGGCGAGGCATGGATTTTCCCGGTAGGTCTTGAGGATGCGACATGGCTTCTTTTTCCCGGTAAAAATATAAAAGTCAATATCGTTAAATCAGTGGATGAAGCTTTTGCTATAATGAGTGAACCAAACGGGAGAGTGTTCAAATTCAATGAGGATGGAACTTTGGTTGAGTGGATTAAGAATATTCATGGAGAAATTACTCCCCTAAATATTTGATATTTGATGAAAAAAAAAGAATTTTTTCTTTTAATTTCTATTTTAATACTAGGTTTTGTATTAAGGCTTTATAAATTCAATAATCCAGTAGCAGACTGGCATAGCTGGCGACAAGCAGATACATCGGCAGTTTCTAGGAATTTTATTAAATACGGCTTTTATGTTTTATATCCTCGGTTTGACGATCTCTCAAATGTGCCCTCAAATTTCTATGACAATCCAAATGGGTATCGTTTTGTGGAATTTCCGATATATAATATTATTCAAGCCGGACTTTTTAAAATATTTGGAATATTTACGATTGAACAATGGGGAAGACTGGTTTCGATTTTCTCTTCTCTTCTTGCTGCCATCTTCATGTATCTAATTGTTAAAAAATACCAGAATAATTTTGCAGGAATGTTGGCTTTGTTCTTTTTTATATTTCTTCCTTATAACGTTTATTATAGCAGAACGATTTTACCTGACGCCATGATGCTTATGACTTTGCTTGGAGGTATTTATTTTTTTGATTTATGGCTTGAAAAAAATTCAAAACTTAAGATTTATGATTTCAGATTCATTCTATCTTTAATTCTGATTGCTTCGTCATTTCTTCTTAAACCATTTGCCTTATTTTTTACACTACCGTTATTTGTTCTTGCTTTGAACAAGTTAGGATTGAGTTTTTTAAAAAAATGGCAATTATGGATTTTTTTAATTTTTTCTATCTACCCCCTTATTCTTTGGCGAATATGGATTATCCAAAATCCTGAAGGAATTCCTCGAAGCGATTGGCTGTTTAATATGAATAATATACGATTTAAAGGTGCATTTTTCTCCTGGATATTTGAAAAAAGAATAGCGACTTTAATTTTGGGATCTTGGGGGCTTCCGCTTTTTGTTTTGGGCTTGATTCAAAAAGTTAAAATCAAGGAGCACTTATTTTTTCTTTCTTTTGTTATCTCATCTCTTATTTATATTTTTGTAGTCGCCGGTGGAAATGTCCATCATGATTATTATCAAATTCCTATAGTTCCAAGCTTGGTTATCTTCTTGGCTTTAGGTAGTGAATATTTACTTAAATTAAACAGTTCACTTATAAGACGTGGTTTTGGTTTATTGCTATTTGCTGTTTGTGCGCTATTTATGTTTGCTTTTTCCTGGCAGAGTATTCGAGATTACTATAACATAAATAATCCGGCCATAGTACGGGCGGGTCAAGCAGTAAATAATTTGATTCCTAAAGACGCAAAAGTTATTGCTCCATATGATGGAGACACAGCATTTTTATATCAAATAAATAGGCAGGGCTGGGCAAGCTTTCAGGAAGAATTACCCAAAATGATAATGATGGGTGCAGATTATTTGGTGATTGTTAATCCGACAGGAGATGATATTGGTGAAACTTATAAAATTATTTCTTCAACTCCTGATTATATTTTGGTTGATCTTCACCAAAAACCATGAAGATTTTAATGGTCTCGTCGTTCTTACCCTACCCTCTTTTTTCTGGCGGGCATATTCGCTTATATAATATTTTGAAAAATTTAAGTAAAACGCATCAAATTACTCTAGTTTGTGAGAAAAGAGATTATCAGACTCAAAAAGATGTTGATGAGGTTACTAATGTTTGTAAAGAAGTGATTACTGTCAAAAGAAAAAAACAGTGGTCATTAGATAATATTCTTAAGACCGGTTTTTCTTTTTCATCATTTCTTATTGCCGGACACACCAGTCCTGAAATGAAACAAAAAATCAAAAATCTTTTAGAAAAAGAGAAATTTGACTTGATCCATATTGAAACCTCTTATATTATGCAGAATTTACCAGAGACATCTCTTCCAATTGTTTTAGTTGAGCATAATATTGAATATATGGTTTATAAAAGATATTCGAATACGGCACCTTTTTTCGCCCGTCCATTATTAAATATTGATATCTTGAAGTTAAAAAGACAGGAAGAAAAATTCTGGGAAAAAGCAAATTTTCTCGTAGCAGTTTCAGAAGAAGAGAAAAATTTGATGCAGCCAAAAAATGAGAATACGGCAGTTGTCCCGAACGGAGTCGACCTTGAAAAATTCAAAGTCATAAGTTCAGATTTAGAAACTGGCGGCGAAAAAACAATTCTATATATTGGTGATTTTAAATGGGTGCAGAATAGAGATGCAATAAAATGGATTATCGAGAAAATTTGGCCATCAATAAAGTTAAAAGTAAAAAGTGAGAAATTAAAAGTTAAATTGTGGGTAGTTGGAAAAAATATTCATAATGATATAAAAAAACTTGCCGGTAGTGATATTTTTTTCGATGAAAATGCTCCAGATGATACTTCGCTTATCTTTCAGAAAGTAGACCTTTTACTTTCGCCAATCAGAGTCGGTGGAGGGTCAAGTTATAAGATTCTTGAAGCAATGGCATCAGGAGTTCCTGTTGTTACAACCCGATTAGGAGCCGGCCCTCTCGGAGCAGTTGAAGATAAAGAAATTATTGTTTCAGAAAACGAGAAAGAGATAGCAGATCAAATTATTAAACTAGTAACCGATGAGGAGTTTTATAAAAAGATTTCAGCAAATGCAAGGCAATTGGTAGAGCAAAAATATGATTGGAAGAAGGTTACAAAGAAATTGGAAGATGTATATAGGATCGTTTTAAGATCATGATTGAGCTTTCAATAATTATTGTCTCATTTAATACAAAAGGATTCATAAAACAATGCATAGACGCGATTTATAACTCAGATCTTTCTAGAAGAAATTATGAGATTATTTTAGTTGATAATGCTTCATCCGACGGTACTGTTGAAGAGGTTAAAAAACATTTCCCACAAGTTTTCATAATAAAAAATAGTGATAATTTTGGTTTTTCAAAAGCAAACAATATAGGCATCAGAAAATCACAGGGAAAATTTCTTCTGTTTCTAAATCCAGATACACAGGTTGATGAAAATACATTGCCATATATGATTTCTTTTATGAATAAACATAGCGATGTAGGAGTATCGACCTGCTTTGTAAGACTTCCAACGGGGAAACTTGATGACGGGGCTCATCGGGGATTTCCTACACCCTGGAATTCTTTCTGTTATTTTTCAGGTTTTTCTAGAGTTTTTCCAAAAAGTAAAATATTTTCAGGCTATACAATGGGCTGGCTTGATTTGTCAACTGAGCATGAAGTCGATTCAGTAGTGGGTGCTTTTATGATGGTAAGAAGAAGAGCAGGAGATGAGATAAATTGGTGGGATGAGGATTATTTTTTTTACGGAGAAGACATAGATTTTTGTTTCCGGCTTAAAGAGAAGGGCTGGAAAGTTTATTTTGTTCCAAAAGTTTTCGTACTTCATCATAAAGGAATTTCAGGCGGAATCAAAAAACATTCAGAAAGAAAATCTACAGCAAATTTACAAACAAAAATGATAGCGACAAATGCTCGTTTTAATGCTATGAGGATCTTTTACAAAAAACATTATGAAAAAAAATACCCAAAAATTCTTAATTCCTTCATATTATCAGTAATTGAGTTTAAGCGTAAGATTTCTCTTTCATCTATTCAAAAATGAAAATTGGAATTGATTGCAGGTTATGGAATCAGACAGGAGTTGGGAGATATACCCGTAACTTGATTGATCAGCTTGCGCAAGTAGATCGAAAAAATCAGTATATTCTGTTTGTAAGACGTCAAGATTACGATCAGGTTGAATTAAAAATTCTCGCCCCGCGAAGCTTGGGCGAAGCGGGGAAAAATTTAAAATTTAAAATTGTTAAGGTAAATATCCTCTGGCATTCTCTTAAAGAACAGGTTGTGCTTCCTGAAATTCTTAATAGGGAAAATCTTGATCTGATGCATTTTCCCTATTTCTCAGCGCCTATTTATTATAAACGACCTTTTATTACAACAATTCATGATCTAATTCAACTTCACTTTCCTACAGGCAGGGCGTCAACTCTGCCTTGGCCTTTTTACGCTATTAAATACCTAGGTTATAAATATATAGTTTTGAAAACTTCGCAAAGGGCAAAAAAAATAATTGCGGTTTCTAATTCAACTCGAGCTGAGATCATAGATCATTTGAAAATTGACCCTAAAAAAATCGAAGTAATCTATGAAGGAGTCGAACCAGCGTTTAGAAAAAAGGGTATAGAGTCTAGTTTGGGGATAGCTAAACGCTATGGACTAAACGCTAATCGCTATTTTTTATTTGTCGGTAATGTTTACCCTCATAAAAATTCAGATACGCTTATCAAAGCATTTGCGATTTTTTTAAAGTACTATCCCGATGCCAACCTTATTTTTGTCGGAAAAGAAGATTATTTTTATAGGAAATTAAAAGAAAATGTTAGAAAAATGGAGCTTTCTGGCAATATTAAATTTTTAGGGAATGTACCAGATGAGGACTTAAGCAATTTATACAAAAACGCAATTGCACAAATTATCCCTTCTTTTATGGAGGGATTTGGGCTTCCCGCTCTTGAAGCAATGACAAGTAAATGTTTAGTCATAGCCTCTAACATTTCATCTCTTAAGGAAGTGTGTGGGGAAAATGTTGTTTATTTTGATCCATATAATGAAAAAGATTTAGAGGAAAAAATGAAGATGGCATATGATAAAAATTTTGATCAAAAAATAATTGAAAGTGGATTTGAGAGAAGTCAGCAATTCTCCTGGCGCAAAATGGCCGAACAAACCCTCAAGATCTACGAAAAAGCCTAAAATGAGAATAACTAACTCAATAAATCATTACGAACAAAGAAAAATTTGGGATGAAGAACATAGAAAGCCAAATGTATTAAGGCAAATGGATTCTGATAAGCCCTCTTCCGGAATTTTAAAATTCTGGGACTGGTTAAAGTATAAAAAACTTTACGGAAAATTAGATGGAATTGAGATGGGATGTGGGAAGGGAAGGAATGTTATTTGGCTTGCGAAGCAAGGATTTAAAATGACAGGATTCGACTTCTCCAAGAGCGCTATTAATGAAGCAATCAGCAGGTCAAAAAGGGATAGAGCTTCAAGTCGAACAAAATTTATAATTCATGATGCAGTTAAACCATGGCCCTTTAAGACGGACAGTTTTGATATTGGGATTGACTGTTTTACGACTACCGATATCGAGAGTATTAAGGGAAGGAAGTTTGCCACGAATGAACTGATTAGGGTTATAAAGCCAAGGGGATACATATTAGTTTATGTTATGTCGGTTGATGACGAATATCACAAGGAAATGGTTCGAAAATCTCCTGCTAACGAAAGAAATGCATTTTTAAACCCTATTTCGGGTAAATTTGAAAAGACATTTGAAAGGCGAGAGATTATAAATTTGTATAAAAAGTACGTCAAGTTAGTATCAGAAAAGAGGGTTAAGAAAATTGAAGTATTTTTTGGAAAAAAATATAAATGTAAGCATTTCTGGATGATTTTTCAAAAAACCTCTTAGGCAACTTTTGTTGATTTTGGTATAATCCCACTATCATTTTTATGAGAGTGGCGACTGTGTATGATCGGTGAATAGTATATTTATTATGCTGCGGATTCGAGGGCGGCGAGGCGGGCTTCGTGATCGTCAACTTGAATTCTAAGCTCTCTTGTATGAGCTGTACCAACAGAGTTTTCTGTTTCTAAAGTTTCCACGCGTCCTGCAAAATTAGATATGGCGGTCATAACTTGATCATGTTGTTCTTTCATTTGTTTAATTAAATCTTCTCTTGCTTCTCCCACTTTATCTTCAATCAATTCCACCTTAGACTCAACTTTCAAAATCTCTTGTTTTAAAGACTTCTCGGTTCGCTTAAATTCAGTTCTAAGTCCTTTAATATCTGTTTTTGTTGCCAGATTATTTCTTGTTGTATTTTTTGTCATAGAGAATTAGTATAGCACTCAAGATTGTACAGCTGTCAATATAACAAACTAGGATTTAAGAATGCTATAATCAGAAAATGAAAACGGCGCTTGTGTATGATAGGGTGAATAAGTGGGGAGGGGCAGAAAGAGTACTTCTGGCACTTCATAAGATTTTTCCCGACGCGCCTCTTTATACTTCGGTTTATCATAAGGAAAAGGCTCCCTGGGCAAAAGTTTTCAAAGTAAAAACTTCATTTCTTCAAAAATTTCCCTGGGCCTCATCATATCATGAACTGTATGCTCCACTTATGCCGCTTGCTTTTGAAAGTTTTTCTTTTGATGAGTATGACTTAGTAATTTCAGTGACGAGCGAAGCAGCAAAGGGAATTGTCACCAAGCCTGGGACTTTGCATATTTGTTATTGCCTTACTCCGACAAGGTACCTGTGGAGTGGATATGAAGATTATTTTAAAAATCCAATTCTTCGTTTTTTGTCAAAACCTGTTGTTTACTATTTAAAACTTTGGGATAGGATTGCCGCCCAAAGGCCAGATAAAATTATTGCAATTTCAAAAGAGGTCCAAAAAAGAATAAAAAAATATTATAACCGGGATTCTGAAATAATTTATCCCCCGCTAATGTTAAGCGTTGAAGTCGTCCACAAAAATTTTCGTGTTCACAACGCGGGAAATTCTTCTTTGCCCCAGAGAAGAGATGACGCAAATGTTCACAGCGAAAATTTTGTGATCTCCTCGCGCTCGGATGGCAAATATTTTCTAATTGTTTCGCGCCTGGTGCCTTATAAGAGAATCGATATTGCAGTAAATGCATTTAACAGATTAGGATTACCTCTTAAGATCATTGGTAGAGGATCGGAAAAAGAAAGATTAGAAAAAATGGCAAATGACAATATTGAGTTTTTAGATTACTTGACTGACAAAGAATTAGTGGAGTATTATAAAGAATGTCTTGCACTTATCTTTCCGGGCAAAGAAGATTTTGGCTTGACAATACTTGAAGCACAAAGTTTTGGAAAACCTGTAATTGCATTTGGCGATGGAGGATCAATTGAGACGATTATTGACAATAAAACAGGCCTTTTCTTTGGTCCGCAAAAGGAGAGCGCTTTGATTAAAACGATCGATGAATTTATGAAAAAAAAGTTCAATCCACAAGATTCTATATCAAATGCCCAAAAGTTTAGCTTCGAAAATTTCAAAAAACAATTTAAAAAACTATTCGCTATTAGCTATTCGCTATTATTATGAAGATCGCAATTTTTGCAGGAGGCGTTGGAACAAGACTTTGGCCACTTTCACGCAAGAATACCCCCAAACAATTTGAAAAAATAGTCGGTGAAAAATCAACTCTTCAACTTGCGGTAGACAGACTCCTTCCAGATTTTAAGTTAGAAAATATTTATATTGCAACTGGACAAAGATATGAAGAAATCGTCAAATCTCATTTAGCAGAAATGCCCAAAGAAAACTTTATATTTGAGCCTGATATGAGAGACGTAGGCCCTGCCGTGGGTCTTGCAATGATTCATATAGGCAGAGAGCATCCGGATACACCCGTTGCGATTATTTGGAGTGATCATTTTGTAAGAAAGGAAAGACGGTTTAGAGAGGTATTGAAAATGGGAGAGCATCTTGTCTCAAAAAATCCCAATTCTCTTATTCTTATAGGACAGAGAGCAAGATTTGCGAATCAGAATCTTGGCTGGATTGAGTTTGGAGAAATTTTAACGGAATTAAGAGGAACCCGTGTCTATCGTTTCAAAAGAACGGTTTATAGACCGACACTTGAAGAAACGGAAAAATTCTTTAGAGATAAAAATTTTGCCTGGAATCCGGGCTATTTTGTCACAACACCTCGATTTATTCTCTCTCAATACAAAAAATTTACTCCTCAGATTTGGGAAGGATTGATGAAGATTCAAGAGGCAGTGGGTAAAAGTAGTTATCCTGCGGTTCTTGAAAAAATATATCCCACTTTTGAAAAGATAAGTTTTGATAATGCAATACTTGAGCGCGTAGACCCAAAACATATTTCTGTGATAGCAGCGGATCTTGGCTGGAGCGATATAGGAGCTTGGGAAGCCTTAAAAGAAGCGCTTGAAATAAAATCCGGAGAAAATGTGACCAGAGGAAAAGTTCTGATCAATGATTCGAATGACAATCTGGTCTTTAATTACACGGATCAGTTAACAGTTGGCATAGATCTGGAAAAGATGATTGTAATAAATACGGACGATGTCTTATTGATATGCAATAAAAATTCAGTACCTAAAATAAAAAAACTAGTCGAGAGCCTTGCAGGAACCCCAAACGAGCATCTGACATAATATGCCGTATATCGAGATAAAAAAAAGTTTATTTTATGAGATTGCCAAAAGAATAATAGATCTTTTGTTTTCTGCAGTTCTCATAATCATTTTTTCTCCCATAATATTTTTGGTTGCAATTGCTATCAAGCTTGATTCGCGTGGTCCGATCATGGCAGATACTCCAGAGCGGGTGGGCAAAAGCGGTAAAACTTTTAAGATGTACAAATTCCGATCGATGGTTGAGAATGCCCATGAACTGCTTCGTAAGAACCCTAAGTTCTCAAGACTCTATAGAGATTATAAGCATGGAAGTTATAAGTTAAAAGATGATCCAAGAATTACGCGAGTTGGGCGAATTATTAGAAAATACTCACTTGATGAAGTGCCTCAATTTTTCAATATTCTAAGAGGGGAAATGAGTCTTGTAGGACCACGCGCTTATTATCCGGATGAGCTTCAAGAACAGCAGAAAAAATATCCTCACACTGCGGATTCAGTAAAAATCGTACTTTCTGTAAAGCCAGGAATAACTGGATTTTGGCAAGTTTCAGGGAGAAGTGAGATAAACTTTGATAAAAGAATTGAAATGGATGCAACTTATGTTCGGAAAAGATCGATTCTTTACGATCTTTGGATTATTTTTAAAACTCCATGGGCAATGCTCTCAGGAAAGGGCGCCCTTTAGCTTGACATTGGGATTGATTTCAGGGTAAGATATAGGGATGGAAGGATTTGAAAAGATAAATTTAGGTCCGACTAAATCCGCCACAACTTCTTCTATCAAAAACACTCCCAAGGACATGAATTCAAATTCAGCGTCCCGTTCCTATAGAGTTGGTTCTCGAAAGAATCTTTTTAAGTTTTTAAGAAGCAGGAATGGTTTGACTATATTAGTAGTTGTTGTTTTATTGTTGATCATTTCTTCCTTCGCAATAGTTCTTCCTGCTCAAAAAACCCTTAAATCAGCCAGGATCGCGTATAAACAAGCTCAGATTGTAGCCGATGCAGTAAAAAAGCAAAATGTTGAACTTGCATCCCAAGAGCTTGTTAAAGCCAAAGCTGATCTTGCCCAAACCCAAAAAGATTTAAATTCTTTTTCTTATGCTAAGTTTATTCCTATTGTTGGTTTGTACTATAACGACGCCGATCGACTAGTTAAAGCAGGGATAGACGGACTAGAAGCGGCTATTATTTTGGTTGATTCAGTAAAACCCTACGCAGATGTCCTAGGGCTTAAAGGTCAGGGGAGCTTCGTAGGCGGTACGGCCGAGCAAAGAATTCAGACAGTCGTAAAAACTATGGGAAAAGTAACACCTCATATCGATGATGTCTCCAAATATTTAGAGGACGCAAAGACCCAAGTTGATGGTATAAATCCCAGCCGCTACCCGTCTTTCTTGGGTCTTGGTAAAATACAAAAGACTCTTAAGGATCTGAAGACTGCTGTTGATGGAGGAGCTACTTTTGTTGAAGAGGCGAGGCCTCTTATTAAGATATTGCCCAGTCTTTTGGGGGAGCCAGACAGTAAGAAGTATCTTATTTTATTCCAAAACGACAAAGAGCTTCGTCCCACAGGTGGATTTATAACAGCTTATTCAGTTTTCAGACTAGATAGGGGAGCAATTCACGTAGAAAAATCTGAAAATATCTATAATTTAGATTTGACAATTCGCAATAAACCTAAGGCACCCGATCCTATTCTTGACTACTTACCCCGAGTTTCACTATTTAATTTAAGAGACAGTAATTTGTCCCCTGACTTTGTAGAATCTATGAAAACTTTTAATTCTTTGTATGATAAGGCGTCTGTCAAGGTTGATGTAGATGGTATTATTGCACTTGATACTAATGTTTTAGTCTCAACCATAAAAATACTTGATGATAGGGTTGATGCAGGAGGCATGACATTTACTACGCAAATAGACAAAAGATGTGATTGTCCACAGGTTATCTATCAGCTTGAGAGTACGGTAAGTACTCCGCTGAGCCTTGATCTGAGAGTTTCTGATCTTGAAGCAATTCAAGCAAGCAGAAAAGATATAATTGGTGAATTACTGTTTGCTATTTTAACAAAATCTCTTAAATCTTCGCCCAAGCTTTATTGGGGACCTTTATTCCAAAATCTAATAACTCAAATTGATCAAAAACACGTAATGTTTTATGTTTACAATAAAGATGCCCAAAGAGGTTTTGAGGCCCTAAACGCAGCAGGCCGCATCAAGGCTTTTAAGGGAGATTATCTACACATTAATGAGGCAAATTTCGGGGGAGCCAAATCAAATCTTTTTGTTTCCCGAAGCGTTACTCAAAATTACGAAGTAAAAAACAGTTCTATAATCAAAACAGTAACAGTGAATTATAAAAATCCTTATCCGCCCTCAGATTGCAATCTTGAAAGAGGAAATCTCTGTTTGAATGCAGTCTTGAGGAATTGGTTCAGGATATATGTTCCAAAGGGAAGTAAATTAGTAGATGTCAAAGGATCAGAGGTAAAAATGAAAACATACGATGAATTGGGCAAAACTGTTTTTGAGGGATTCTTAACAGTCAGGCCCCAAGGAACAGCTACCCTTATTCTTTCCTATACATTACCTATGAAAGCTGATGCCTCCCTGCCCCTTCTTATTCAGAAGCAGCCGGGAACTGTTAATGATGAATATATAGTTAAAGTAAACAATAAGCAAAAGAATAAGTTTGAACTTCTGACCGATAAAGAATTTAAGATAAATCTTAAATGAGAAGTTATAAGACTGAAGGAATTATCTTAAAAAGAAAAAATATCGGTGAAGCAGATAGAATCCTGACTGTATTTACAGAAAGGTTCGGAAAAATTCAGATCAAAGCCCCAGGAGTTCGAAAAATAACCAGTAAGAGATCTGCGCACATAGAGCTTCTTAATGTTACGCTTCTTACTCTCTATAAAAGTTCACGTTCGCAAATGCCCATAGTGACTGAAGCGCAAAACGTAGAAAATTTTTCCTCTCTTAAGAAGGATCTTGGGAAAATTGGCTTTGCTTTTTATATTTGTGAATTAGTCAATAATTTCTGTCCTGAAAATCAAGAGAGTCAGAGGATATTTAATTTAATAAAAAACACATTGAATAATTTAGAAACCTTGGCAGATAATAGTTCTGTGGTCGATAATTTTGAAAGAGAATTCTTGGAACTTCTGGGTTTCGCATCTAAATCACAGATATTAAGCGATAGGCAGTCTTTTATGGAAAATATAATAGAGAAGAGGCTTAAGACCAAAGAGTTACTTACTTACTTTATATCCTGATTTTACCCCGGTGGTACTCAACTGCCAATGCGAATGTGGCTATATCAACAAGCAAAAGTCCGAAAGTTATAGAGGCGTAAATAACAGAGATTCTAAGATAAGTCGGATCAAATTTTATTCCCGTTAAGATAAATGGTAGTGCAAAAAATATAAAGATAGACCAAAAAATGAAAAAGCCGAAAAATGAAGATATTTTACAAATTGATCTCCAGATCGGATTCTCAATGCGAGATAAACCCAGTAAATTTAAAGACGCAAGTACAGCGATTATCATCAAAAATATGTGGTAAATTCTTAAGCTTTGTGTCCACGGTGCATTTAAGATTTCTCCGATTGCACGAAGGTTGCTTGGAACTCTTAGGATCGCTAAGGCAGGCGGAGCAACCAAAATATCAACCGTAAAGGCATTCACAAGCGCTAAAACGAAAAGAAACACATATACTCCCTGAAGTATCTTTACATAAGTTCCAACGTTATTTTTATTTTTTATTATTTTTAAATAATTTCCCATTTGAAATAAGCTCTTTCGTAAAAATTACGTATTTTTTATAGTTTAGCAAAGATTTTTTTCAAAAGTCAAGTTTGAAAGTCGCTCATTTGTTCTTTATCAATAATATTTTTTCTGATATTATACTAGTAATGGAAAATTTGATGAGTAAAATTGTCTCTTTGGCAAAAAGGCGTGGTTTTGTTTATCAAAATTCCGAGATATATGGAGGGATAAACGGAGTTTGGGATTTGGGTCCCTTGGGCACTCTTCTTGCCAATAATCTCAAGCAAGAGTGGTGGAGATCTATGGTTTTTAAGAGGGATGATGTCGTGGGACTTGATTCTTCAATTCTTTCTCATCCCAGGGTTTGGGAAGCATCAGGGCACCTCAAATCCTTTACGGATCCTCTTATTGAATGTAAGATTTGTCATGGAAGATTCCGAGCGGACCATAAGAAAGAAATAGAAGAACATGCAAAAACTCACAAAGAGCCTTCTTTTACAGATGTTAAGCAATTTAATCTTATGTTTAAGACATTTATGGGCCCATTGGACAATGAAGAACATAAAACTTACCTTCGTCCTGAGACTGCACAAGGTATTTTTATTAATTTTGAAAACGTAATTTCCTCAACCCGTGTCAAAATTCCCTTTGGAATTGCTCAAATTGGAAAAGGTTTTCGAAACGAAATAACCACCGGTAATTTTTTATTCAGGGTTCGAGAATTTGAAATGATGGAACTTGAATTTTTTGTCAAACCAGGCACAGACAGAGATTGGTATGAATATTGGAAAAAAGAAAGATTGAAGTGGTATTTAAATCTTGGAATCAAAAAAGAAAATATTAGAATCGAGGAATTGCCCAAAGAAGACGTCGCGCATTATTCAAGAGGGACGAGTGAAATTTGGTACAACTGGCCGTTCATGGGCTTTGGAGAGCTCGAGGGCATTGCCAACAGAGGTGATTATGATTTATCCCAGCATTCCAAATTTTCAGGGCATGAGCTTGCCTATTTTGATGAGGAAGAAAATACCCGCTTTACTCCATATGTTATTGAACCGTCAGTCGGTGTAGGAAGATTAATATTGGCATTTTTAATAGACGCTTACAAAGAAGAGGAGAAAAGAGTAGTTCTTAAGCTTCATCCGGGACTTTCTCCTGTCAAGGTTGCAGTATTTCCGCTTCTTTCCAACAAATTACCTCTTGCAAAACTTGCAAAGGATATTTATGATAATCTTAAGAAGCAAATAAATGGCGTAGTTTCATATGATGACAGAGGAAATATCGGAAAAAGATATTTCTCACAGGATGAAATAGGAACGCCATTTTGCGTTACAGTTGATTTCCAGAGCCTTAAGGACAAAACTGTAACCGTCAGAGATCGAGATTCAATGAAACAAGAGAGAATTAAAATTAAAGATCTGAATATTTATTTACAAAATAATCTGGAGGGCAAGATTGATGCGTAAAGGTGGTCCTGAATCAGCGCCACTCTCGCATATACAATTAACAGATAATCAAATTTTCGAAGGCACAGACGGAATTACATTTACAGACTTTGGGAGTAGCTTACACAAGTTATTTTTAAACGTTCAAGCATCAAGGTCAATAGAAAACGGACAAAACGCAGAATTTAAAAAAATACTAGAAGTAGAAATTGAACAATCTTGTTTTGTAACAGGAATATCTAATTCGGGAAAAGCGATAGAGATTGCTGCTACACAGTTTCAGCAAATTGTGGGCAAAAGAATGAGTGAATTGAGCTTGAGAAATGGTAACGGAAAAGCTTGGGTAAAAAATATAAGAAAGATGGTTGCTATACAAAGGAGAAATCATGAAAAGTAAAAATTTAATCATAGCAGGGGTAGTCATTTTAATCCTGATAATAATCGGGGGAGGGATTTTTGTTTTATCAAACAAGAAACCCGTCAAGCCGGCTGATACATCCTTACAAGCCGAAGAAGAAATTCTAGGGATATCAGCTGATCAAATAGGACTCAAACTTACCATGGCCAGTAATGGGAAAAGTGTGATCTTACAGGTTGTTAAAACAGAAGATATAGCTTCTGTTGATTATCAGTTATCCTATAATTCAAAAGGTGATGTTCCAAGGGGCGCAATCGGACATATAGATGTAAAAACAAAAGGGCAGCCGATCAAAAAAGATATTGTTCTTGGGACTTGTTCAGACGTTTGTCATTACGATGAGGAAGTTTCAGACATCAAGCTAATTCTTAAGGTTACCAAATCAGACGGCAAAATTTATCAAGCCGAAGCCTCTTTAGAGTCCTAACTTTTTCTTCAATTTTCAAACATTCTCCTATATATTGTGTTTTAGATTGTTAATCCACACTATTTTAATCATTTTGCTACTTGACATGCCTTATTAAATGTTTCAAAATGAGATAAAGTGGGAAAAAATGGTACAAAGTGGGATAAACAAGAGGAAACAAATTATGCTTATCGGTCAATACGAAGTAAAACTTGGAGCAAAAGGAAGAATTGGTTTTCCCAAGAAGTTCAGAGAAATTCTTGGAGATAAATTGATTGTTACTTTAGGTTATGAAAACTCGCTCATTGTTGTATCGGAGGAAAACTGGAAACAGCTCCTTGAAGGAACCGAAGGGAAGCCGTTTATCCAATCAGAAACCCGGGAGACACAGCGATTTCTCCTTGGAGGAGCAAGTAATGTTGAGCTCGATAGTAAAGGAAGGTTTATCCTACCTTCTTACCTACGAGGGTTTGCAAAAATTGAAGATGAAGTTATATTCCTAGGATTGTCCAGATACGTTGAAATCTGGGATAAGAAGCTTTGGCTTGAATATAGACAGAACCTTGAAAAAAACATAGATAGAATTTCACAAAGACTGGTCGAGAAAGAAGACAAAAGTGGAAAATAACAGCTTTCATACGCCTGTACTTTTAAGAGAAGTCTTGGATCTTTTACAAATAAAAAATGGAGAAAAGTATATCGATGCAACCCTAGGCGGTGGCGGTCATACGTTTGAAATTCTGAAGCTTGGAGGAAAAGTATTAGGCATCGATTGCGATCAGGATGCGATAGGTTTTGTAAAATTCAAAATTCAAAATTCAAAATTCAAAATTGAAGAAGATATTTTTTTGTTTCAGGGAAATTTTAGAGACATTGATAAAATTGCACATTTAAAAAAATTTACAAAGGTATCCGGAATAATTTTAGATTTGGGCTTATCAAGCTATCAATTGAGAGATAAGACGAGGGGTTTTAGTTTTCAACAAGAAGGTCCGCTCGATATGAGGATGAATAGAAACCTTCAAGTCAGAGCGGAAAATTTGGTAAATATCCTAACGAAAGGAGAGCTCTATGAATTATTTTCTAAATTGGGTGAAGAGCATCGTGCTCGGTCCATTGCTGAACATATTGTTAGGGCCCGTAGAGTAAAAACGATTCAGACGACAAGTGAATTGTCAAGAATTGTCGAAGAAGCTTACGGGGTTAAAAAAAGAGATTTATCTCTCTTTGAAAAACAAAAAATAAACAAAAAGGTCTTTCAGGCATTAAGAATGGCTGTAAACGATGAATTGAATAGTTTAAAAATCGCAATACCTAAGGCCTTAGGACTTCTTAAGGAAAATGGAAGACTCGGGGTGATAAGCTTCCATTCGCTTGAAGATAGAATTGTTAAGAAAGCATTTATAGAATATGAAAAATTAAATATGGGAAGAATAATTACAAAAAAACCAATAGTTCCAAGTGAAGATGAAATCAGAAAAAACAGAAGAAGTAAGAGTGCCAAGCTTAGATTTTTTGAAAAATTAAGTTAAAAAAATATGAAAAAACCAGTATTATTAATATTTTTAGCAGTAATAACGGTTGTTCTGCTTACTATCGGTAAAATTGCCGTATCGGGAATGGTTTCAACATCAGGCGTATCTCTTTCTGAGATTGAGAATGAAGTTGATAAGTACAAAACAGAAAATATTATTTTACGAGAGAAATTACTGTCAATCTCATCCCTAACCAACATTTCTTCAAAAGCCGCATTGCTTGGATTTGTTGAAAAGAAATCAGAGTTTGTTCTGAGCAGACCATTGCCCTTGGCAGTTAAGCAATGACCCTTCGATGTAGACTCAGGGTCATACTGAGCTTGTCGAATGTATGATATGGAGATTCCGTTTAGTTCTTTTTCTTCTTCTTTTTTCTCTTTTTGTTGTAATAATTAGACTTTTTTACTGGCAAGTTGTTAAAGCGCAAGAACTATATCTTCTTGGTCAGTCTCAGTATGGTAAAGATATTAAAATAGTTCCGCAGAGGGGGGATATAATGACCTCAGATGGTTTCCCGATAGTAACGAACAAAATTTCATACCTTTTATTTGCGAATCCGAAAGAAGTTAAAGATACCAGTGCGACTATCCAAACTTTAAAACAAATTTTAGATATAGATGAAGCCTCAGCAAGCGCCCAGCTTAAGCGAGACCGCTTTTGGGTACCCCTTAAGAAAGATTTAACAGCTGAGGAAAAGAAAAACATTGAAAAACTTAGTCTTTCAGGAATTGGGTTTGAGAAACAATATAAACGTTTTTATCCTGAAGCATCGATGTCTGCTCACCTAGTAGGCTTTGTAGGAAAGGATGAGAATGGAGATGATAAAGGATATTTTGGACTCGAGGGGTTCTATGACAGATTGCTTAAAGGAAAAGAAGGTAGAGCCGTTCAGATTCATGACGCAGTCGGACGTCCAATTTTGGCCGAAGCAAGTTCGGATACGAAGGCAATCAACGGAAGTGGATTAAAACTTAATATCGATAGATCCGTACAGTTTATGCTCGAAGAAAAATTAAAAGAAGGTCTTGATAGATATGGAGCTTCAAGAGTATCGGCTGCGATACTCGAGCCTGTAAGTGGAAATGTTATTGCCATGGCAACGTTTCCGTCATTTGATCCGCAAAGTTATCAAGAATATTCGGAAGATCTATTCAAAGATCCATTTATTTCTAGTCTTTACGAACCGGGATCAACATTTAAGCCTCTGGTTATGTCGGCGGCCATAGATAAGGAATTAGTTAAGCCTGAAACAAAATGCCCGATTTGCGTAGGTCCTTATTCAATCGGCGGATATGAAATTCACACTTGGAATGACAAATATTATAAGGACATAAACATGATCGGAGTAATCCAACATTCAGATAATGTAGGCATGGTTTATGTGGCAGAAAAGTTAGGAGTTGATCGAATGGTTGATTATCTTGAGAAATTCGGAATAGGAGATTTAACTGGCATTGATCTTCAAGGAGAGACGGCTCATCCACTTCCCCCAAAAAATATCTGGTACCCGGTAGATCTGGCAACAAAAGGATTTGGACAAGGAATAACGCTCACTCCTATGGAACTGCTTAACGCTTTTTCGACAATCGCAAATGATGGAATTAGAATGGAGCCTCATGTTGTTTCTGAAATTGTAACTCCGGAAGGAAAGAAAATTAAGATAGAGCCAAAAGAATTAGGGCGTCCAATCTCAGAAACGACTGCGAAAGTAATGACTGAAATATTGGTCAATGCAGTCAAAAAAGGTGAGGCTTCCTGGGCAGCGCCAAAGGGTTATAGAATAGCAGGAAAAACCGGAACGGCTTCAATTCCGATTAAAGGACATTACGACCCGAATCAGACGATTGCGTCATTTATAGGCTTTGCTCCGGCTGATAATCCACGCTTTTCGATGCTTGTAATTGTTGATAGACCCACAACTTCTATTTATGGAGCGGAGACTGCAGCCCCTATTTTTTTCAGGATTGCCAGAAATCTTTTGTCTTACTATGGAATTCCTCCGGCAGAGTAGCTAAAGCAAAACTATAAGATTAGCTTGATGAGACGAAAAAGGGTATAATAAGGCCTATGTGGCAAAAAACAAAAAACTATTATCATTTTCTCTCAGCCATCTTGGCGAACTTACTGTACGGGATTCCTTCTCGTAATTTAATAGTGGTTGGGGTGACAGGAACCGACGGAAAAACCACGACGGTTTCTTTGATCTATCATATCTTAAAAACCTCAAAGCTTAACGTGTCGATGATATCCTCAATAGGAGCGATTATTAACGGGAAAAAATATCCTCTTCCTTTTCATGTTACCACTCCTTCTTCGTTTGCCCTCCAAAAGTTTCTCAAAATAACCAGTAAAAGCAAATCACCAAGGAGTAAAAACTTTCTTATTCTTGAAGTCACATCTCATGCACTAGATCAATTCAGAGCATGGGGGATTAATTTTAATGTGGGGGTCTTAACTAATATAACACACGAACATCTCGACTATCATAAATCTTATGAAAACTACGTAATGATCAAGGCCAAGCTTCTGAAAATCGCGAAAACCGCTGTTATCAATATGGATGATGAATCATATAAAATGATTAGGAAAATGATTCCATATCATAAGTTAGTAACTTATGGTTTCAAGAATGCAATGGTAAACATAGGGGATATAAACTACAAGCATAATTTGATCGGAGATTTTAATAAATACAATATCTTAGCTGCTGTCGGCGCATGCAGGGCCTTGGGCATACCGGAAAATGATATAAAAAACGGAATAGAAACTTTCTTGCTGCCAGCAGGAAGACAGGAGATCGTATATAAAGAAGGTTTTGAAATTATGATCGATTTTGCTCATACGCCGAATTCATTTGAAAAGATCCTTGTTCCGCTTCGAGAAAAAGTAATGGGAAGAATTATTCATGTATTTGGCTCAGCAGGAGAAAGAGATGCGAGTAAAAGACCAAAAATGGGGAAGATCTCTGCAAAATATTCAGATATCATGATTCTGACAGCCGAGGATCCGCGTTCTGAGCCTTCGGAAAATATTATAAAAGACATTGAGTCAGAGATCATCAACCGCGAAGCGAAAATTAAAAATGGGGAAATTAAGGAAATTCATGATCGTCAGGAAGCCATAAGCCACGCTATCTCTCTGGCTCAGAGGGGAGATTTAATACTAATTACGGGTAAAGCACATGAAAAATCAATGAATTATGGAAACGGCGAAATAGCTTGGGATGAATATGAAGCAGTCAAGAGGGCTTTGACTCTACGTAAATTACCGGATGGAAAAAATTAAATCAATTCATTTCGTCGGAATAAAGGGTGTTGGAATGACTCCTCTTGCTATCATTGCCAAAGAGGCAGGTTTTTATGTTTCAGGGTCAGATTTGGCTGAAGAATTTATTACAGACGACCCTTTGCGGAGAAAAGGAATAGAGCCTCTTATAGGATTTTCCGAAGATCACCTCAAGGGTGCCGATTTAGTGGTTACGACAGGCGCACACGGCGGATTCGAGAATATAGAGGTAATAACAGCCAGGAAAAAAAATATTCCGGTTTGGACTCAGGGGCAGACAGTCGGAGAATTCATGAAGGGAGAGATTTTTGGAAAAAATTTTGTTGGAATATCAGTTGCGGGTTCGCATGGTAAGACAACTACCACTGCAATGCTTGCAACAATTTTGAGCGTTGCCAACCTTGATCCTTCCTTTCTGATTGGAACTGGAAATATAGATTCCCTCGGTTTACCTGGGCACTTCGGAAAAGGTAAATATTTTATTTCAGAGGCCGACGAATACATCACCGAACCAAAATTTGATAAAACTCCCAAATTTTTATGGCAGCATCCTAATTTGGCAATCTTTACCAATATTGAATATGACCATCCCGACATATATAAATCTGTCGACCAGGTAAGAAACAGCTTTCTGGCATTTGCTGGTAATATTAGAAAGAATGGAATTCTTATTGCAAATGGTGATGATAGCGAGCTTAGGATTCTTCTTAAAGATTATAAAGGAGAAAAAATTACATTTGGTTTTTCGCCTAATAATAATTATGTGATTCATAAAATTACAATTGAAGAAGAGAGAACATTTTTCTGGGTTAATGCTTACGGCACGTCACAAGGACAATTTTCATTAAATATTACTGGAGATTTCAATGCCTTAAATGCTTTAGGAGCAGTAGTTGCCGCAGTTGAAATCGGGTTGCCTATTAATAAGATTAAGACGGGACTCTCAAGGTTCACGGGCTCAAAAAGAAGACTCGAATTTATAGGACGTCTCAGGTCCGGGGCCATGGTTTTTGATGATTATGCTCACCATCCGACTGAAATTAAAAAAACCCTTAAAGCAATCCGAAGTTCATATCCTAAAGCAAAAATTGTCTGTATATTTCAGCCGCATACTTATTCTAGAACAAAAGCCTTATTTGATAAATTTATACGTTGTTTTTCAGATGCTGATACGATTATTTTTACCGACATTTATTCATCGCTTCGGGAAGAGAAGGATGAGACTATTTCTTCAAAGATTTTGGCTGAGAAGACTTCAGCAGTTCATAAGGAGTCAATTTTTTTGCCTGAACTTTCTGATGTGGTAGAATATATCGATCAAAAAGAGTTTCCCTATAGTACGATCATTGTCACAATGGGCGCTGGGGATATATATAAAATAAGTGAAAGGTTAAAGTTTAAAACTTAAAACTATTTATGGAAAAATTTATTATAAAAGGAGGCCAAAAATTAAAAGGAGTTACTTCTGTCTCGGGATCAAAAAATATGGCTCTTAAAGCGTTGGTTGCTGCCTGTCTAACCGAGGAAAAAGTTGTAATTAAAAATATTCCTTTAATTTCTGATTTTATGATTATGGCAGATATCATAGAAGAATTTGGCGGTAAAGTGAATATCTCCGGTCATACGGCGACAGTTGAAGTAAAAGAAATCAGAAATATTGACATGTCATTAGACAAGGCAGCAGCGGTGCGAACTTCGGCCATGTTTATGGCGCCATTTCTTGCCAGAAACAAGAGGGCTCTTATTCCAAATCCCGGAGGCTGTCGTATCGGTGCCCGGCCCATAGACCGGATTATTGATGGGTTAACCAAAATGGGGATTCATGCTAACTATAATAGCCGTGACGGTTATTTTCATCTTGAAGTAAAGGGAAAAATAAATGGTGCTTCTTACAGATTTAGCAAAAACACCCATACGGGAACAGAAACACTCATATTAACTTCAGTCTTATCAGAAGGACAGACTGTTCTTGAAAACGCAGCACAGGAACCAGAAGTAGATGATTTAATAAATCTTTTAAATTCCATGGGAGCCAAGGTCAAAAGAGTAAAGCCTCGTACGATCCTGATTGAGGGCGTCGGGAATCTTCATGGTACGACTTTTGAGGTCCCTGCTGATCGAAATGAAATTGTTACTCTTGCCATTGCTGCAGTTTTGACCAAAGGAGACCTTCTTATTAGAAATATAAATTCTAGGGGAATTTCCGAGGTTTTGAAAGTATTTGATAAATGCGGTGGGGGGTTTAAGGAGGAAAAAGAGGGAATTAGATTTTACAATAAAGGCTCGATTTCCCCAACGGAAATTGAAACCTCATTTTACCCTGGTTTTATGACTGATTGGCAGGGTCCTTGGGCAGTATTTATGACTCAGGCAGGTGGCATATCCACAATCCATGAGACAATTTATGAAAGTAGATTCGGCTACGTAGACGAACTCAGAAAAATGGGTGCAAAAATAGAATTTTTTAATCCAAAAGTTAAAAATCCTGAGAAGTTTTATAATTTTAATTATGGAGATAATCGCCCTGAACACAAGCATGCCATCAAAATAGAAGGCGCTATCAGATTCCACAACGCAGTTGTTGATATTTCTGACCTTCGAGCCGGGGCAACCCTTGTTTTAGCAGCGCTTATCGCTTACGGCGAAACAGTTATATTTGGAGTCGAACACCTTGACCGCGGATATGAACAATTTGAAGAAAGATTAAATAAACTTGGCGCAAAGATAATAAGAGAAAAGGAGGTTTAATATGCAGGCAGTAATACTTTCAGCAGGTGAGTCAACCCGTTTTAATCCATTTAGATATTTCGACCATAAGTCTCTAATTAAAATATTAGGGAAGGAAATTTTAATTCACACAATTGAATCAATTAAAAAATCAGGAATAACAGATATCATTATTGTTGTTTCAAAGAAAGAGGGGATAAAGAATTTGCTTGGGGACGGCAGGAAATTCGGAGTAAAAATAAAATACATTCTTCAGGAAGAACCGACGGGCGCAGGAAACGGTCTTCTTTTAGCTAGTAATTTAATAAAGGGAGATTTCTTTCTTCTAAATGCATCACATATTGATTTTGATGAATTCAAAAATCAAATGGTAAAAAAGAAAAGTGTTAAAGACAAAGCTATTTTTTTAGCTAAAAAACAAAAAGAACTTAGTAAGTTTGGAGTGTTAAAGACAGATAAAGACAGAGTGGTCGGCTTGATTGAAAAACCGCAAGAAGGAAAAGAGCCATCGGATCTTCGGCTTATTGGCATTTATCTATTCTCAAAAGATTTTCTCAAAACTTTATCTAAAATTCCTGATGAGCATTATAGATTGGAAAGCGCAATATCCTCATTTGTTAAAAAGGAACAAGTCAGATTTGTAGAAACTAAAATAGATGTTCCTTCTCTTAAATATGCGTGGGATATTCTTGAGATGAAAAATTATCTTCTTTCAAAAGCCAAATCATCGCGCGGTAAAAATATCTCTTTGTCAAAGAGCGCTGAAGTGATCGGTAAAGTTATCATAGAAGACAATGCAGTCATTATGGAAGGAGCAAGGATTAAAGGTCCATGTTTTATTGGGGCAAATACAATGATTGGAAACAATGCAATATTGCGCGGGAATGCCGATATAGAAGAAAATTGCATAATCGGCGCCAACATGGAAGTGAAAAATAGTCTGATAATGCAGGGAACCAAGGTTCACTCAGGATTTATCGGAGATTCGGTAATTGGTGAAAATTGCCATATTGGTGCTTTCTTTTCAACGGCCAATGTAAGACTGGATAGAAAAACAGTCAAAGTAAATATAAAAGAAAAGGATATTGATTCTGGTTTGAAATTCTTAGGAACTCTGATTGGCGGGAATGCCAAAATAGGAATTAAAGCATCAACTATGCCTGGGATTATTATCGGGACAAATTCAATTATCGGTCCATCAACTGTGGTTTTGAATAATGTTTCAGAAAATTCAAAATATTATACTAAATTTAAGGAAATTGTTGTCAGAAATGAAGCCTAAAATCGTCCTCTTTGATATTGATTACACCTTGTTTGATACTGATCTTTTCAGGAAATCAGGTCTTAAAAAACACTCTGTTTACAGCGAAGTGAACGATGTTTTGACTGTGCTTTCAAAAGTTGCGACTTTAGGAATATTCTCAGAGGGCGATATAGAATTTCAAAAAAATAAGTTACTTAAAACCGGAGTTAAAAAACATTTTTTGAAAGAATTTATACATATTGCTGAGAAAAAAGAAGAAGTTTTAAAGAAAATATTAAAGAAATATAAAAATAATAAAATCTTTCTGGTTGATGATAAATTATCAATACTACATCTGGCAAAAAATATTTCTTCATCAATTTTTACAATCTGGGTGAAAAGGGGAATATATGCGGAAAATCAAAAGAAAATTCCTGGTTTCAAACCGGATTCAGAAGTCGGAAATTTAAAAGAAACGCTCCAATTAGTTATTAGTTATTAGTTATATTGTATGTGCGGTATATTCGCTTATGTTGGTAAAAAAAAGTCTGCTCCAAAAACAATCCTTGAAGGATTAAAGCTTCTCGAATATAGAGGCTATGATAGCTGGGGGATTGCGGTTAAATATGGGAAAAAACTTGTCGTTGATAAACATGTAGGAAAGATCGGAAATGTCAGTCTTGACTCATCGATCTTAAATCATAAATCATCACTTGGAGTCGGACATACGAGATGGGCAACGCATGGTGGAGTGACTCAAAAAAATGCCCACCCGCATCTTGACTGCACTGGAGGAATCGCAGTAGTTCATAACGGAATTGTTGAAAACTTTCAGGAACTGAAAGAAAAGCTTATTAAAAAAGGCCACAAGTTTATCTCAGAAACCGATACGGAAGTAATAGCCCATCTTGTAGAAGAAAATTACAAAAAGGAAGGTTTTTCCTCATCTGTTCGTGACACCTTTAACAGACTAAAAGGATTAAATGCGATTGTTTCTACCAATTCAATCTCATCTGAGATCATTGCTGCCAAAAACGGATCTCCTCTTATTGTAGGATTAGGCCGAGACGAGTTGTATATTGCCTCAGATAGCACGGGGATTTTGAAACACACTAAGAATGTTATTTTTCTTGAGGATAATCAAATGGCAATTTTGGGTAAAGATATAAAAATTTTATCCCTGCCCAAGGGAAATAAAATAAAGCCGAAGAAACATAAATTAAACTGGAAATTTAAAGAAGAAGATAGAGGAAAGTATAAACATTTCTTCCTTAAGGAAATTTATGAAGAACCTCGGGTGATCGAGAATACGGCGTTGAATTTACTGCCTCAGGTCCAAAATCTTTCCAAGCTTATCAAAAAAGCATTCGGAACGTTTTTTATTGCCTGCGGATCTGCCTCGTACGCAGCAATTGGAGGCACTTATCTTTTTTCAAAAATTGCCAAAAAACACGTCAACTTCTCAATTGGATCCGAATTTAAATACATGGAAGATTTTATTACTCCAAAAACTTTAGTCATTCCAATTTCCCAAAGCGGGGAATCAATCGATGTTATAGAACCGGTTGTTCGGGCAAAAAATGAGAAAAAAGCCAAAATTGCCGCAATCATCAATGTCCTGGGATCCACTCTTTACAGAATCTCTGATTTTAAACTTCTTCTTGAGTCAGGGAGCGAAAAGGCTGTCGTTGCCACCAAAAGTTTTATAGCTATGCTTTCAGTTCTTATTCTTACCGCCTATACTCTTTCAGGAAGAAAGGATAAAGGGCAGAAATTGTTGCAAAAGTCGGCAGAAAATGTCAAGAAGATTCTCTCTTATTCATATATTAAAAAAATCAAAATATTATCTAGAAAACTTAAAGACAAAGAACACATTTATGTCATCGGCAGGGGATTGTCGTACTCTGCGGCGCTTGAGGCAACTCTTAAGATCAAAGAGGCAGCCTGTCTTCATGCAGAGGCTTTTCCCGGAGGGGAACTCAAGCATGGTGTGATTGCCTTAATTGAAAAGGGGAGTGCTTGTATTGTTTTTGCGCCCAACGATGAAACTTATGATGATGTGATTTCAAATGCACAGGAGATAAAAGCTCGGGGAGGTTATATTATTGGAGTAGGGCCCAAAGAAAATAATGTTTTTGATGAGTTTTTACCAACAGAAGACATTGAAGAAGCCACCATACTTCCACAAGTTACAATTTCTCATCTTCTGGGGTATTATCTTGCCTTGGCCAGAGGAATTAAAGATCCTGACAAGCCCCGCAACCTTGCAAAATCTGTAACTGTAAAATAGGATCTTGTCATGAGTGATAGTCGAAGGACCAAGAGCGTCACAGTGAAATAGAAAAATTTTATAATTTAATATTTTTGTACTATAATCCTTTTATGACTAGGTCGCCTGAAGAGGAAAGACCCTCGGATGATAAGATAAGATTCCATACAGAGTTAATGTCTCTCCTTAGGGATGCGGCTTGTATCGAGTACCGGGGTCAGACTGATATTGTTGTTTTTGCTAGAGAGTTTTATGAATGGAAAAAGGACTGCGGGTTCAAGCCGACAGGATTTGCAATTTTGGGACAGTTCCCTTGCATTTTCGATCACAAGAGAATGGATTTGCCCCAAGATACGAAAGTACTCTTGGGTTTTATTACTGATTCACATTATCTGGCAATCGATCAGAAAGACGCATACCTACAGGACAGAAAATCAGGACGAAAAATAAGAGACGCTGATTCCCCAACCCTATTCTATTATTTTAAGAGCGTTAATGCAGCAATTCAGTCTTCTCCAAAACCTTTTGAGCCTACTTTCTCAGAATCCTAGTATTGATTTTTCTTTCATGGTATAATTTGGGAAATGAGAGTAAGACAAGAGGTATTAAGAAGGCAAGGCACAGAGACAAAACGTCTTCGCAGGCTTGGTTTTAACGAACGGACTAATAGTTATATTCCGGGCTATAGATTTTATAGACGTCCGCGGGTGCCTGAGACAACTATTTTTTCGATACCTGTTAAAAATATTAGAAGAACTATTTCGGAAGTTTTAGGTGAATTACAAAGAGGAAATAGAATAAATCCATTTTCTCGACAATCTCCCGACAGCGAATAGCCTCAAACTTGACAGACTCTTTATATAGTAGTATAAACTTTTCTTGCTATGAAGAACATAAGAGTGCTTGCAATTCTAATAATAGTAGTCGCAGTTGCCGCTCTTGTTCAAAGAAACTATTCCAAGAATATTCAAAAAGAAAAGGAGACTTTAGAAAAAAGGATTTCTCCGACAGTAACTCCTAAATCAGCATTGACACCTACTCCTTTTCCGACATCTATTCCCACATTTGCTCCGACTGCTGAACCAACCAGCGGATCTGTGGATACAACCATCAACAATTTCGTATATCCAAATTCGGTAAAGACAAGTATTGGTATGAACAATGTTGTGATGAAAAGCAGTGACAATCCTCAAGTTATAACTGACTGGTATAAAGAAAGAATAAAGAGTTTGGGGATGAATGTTAATTCATTCGTTCAGACAAATACCAACGGAAATGTTTTGAATAAACTGGTATCTGCAAATTCAAGATTTAAGATAAGCGTTAATATTGTCAGAAAAAACAATGAGGGAAACACCGAAATAGAAGTTTCTCTTCAATAGGCTACATTTTGTTTCTTACAAATATTCCTGAGTAGTTATCCCTATAAATCAATTTCCACTTTTTTTGTTGTGTGAGTTCGATAAGTCTTTGATAGACTGGTTTTTGAGGAGAGAAAAAAGCAGTGTTGTATTTTGTCTTGTCGATATCAGTAAAATTTTGCTCAATCGTAAAGAATTCTTTGAATCCGCTGTAACCTTTTTCATCTTTCCAGAGATGCATTCTCCCGTCAATAGTCGGTTTAATCTGCGGAAATTGCCAGATAAGCCAGCCTCCCCAATTATACATGGTAAGAAGATCTTCATTGTTTAATTTATTTTTTATAATAAATTCTGCAGCTTCTTTTGAACATGTATTGTACCGACAGTAATCATTCCAGGAAAAATTGGAATACTGAGAAAAGGGAAATTTAATGGAAAGAATAATAGAAGTTATAAATATAAGAATTATACCCCCTGATATAAATTTATATTTTTGGGAATTTGGTTCAAGAAAATGAGCAACAGGTTTAAGAAGAGGAATTGATAAATAATACATCATCCAGGCATATCTCCTAACGAAGAAGGAAAAAAAATAGGTAACTAAAAAAAGTGAAATTTTAGGAATTTTATCGATAACCTTTTCTTCGGCAAAGAGAAGGATTCCTCCCCAGATAACAAGCGCTGAAATCACAATAAAATTCCACCAAGGAGTCGATAAATCTTCAAAAGGCAAGTACTCGGCAACCAGTTTAAGATCGGGATTTATAAAATGAGTCGAAGCATCTTTATAAATTCCAAATCCGAAAGGATTGACAAAAGTGGCTATAAAAGAAAGAAGAAAAACAATTCCCCAAAACTTTCCTTTCGCTATAATTTTATTTTTTTTAATATTTTGAAGAAAATAATCATTTAATAATCTAACTATTATAAAACCTAGAAAAAGCGCAAGTCCGATTAAAAATTGGCCGTGAATATTGGACCAGAAAAGAAAGAGAATTGGAATAAAATAGACATATCTTTTATTTTTTTCAAACGAGCTTAGCAGGTATGAAAGAATTCCCAGAAAAAGTAGGCTTAATAATTGACCCCTGAAGGAAATAGTATTTAGGGGATCCATAAAATAAATTACAATTGGAAAAATCAAAGATTCTTCAAAAAAAGAAAGTTTGGCTCCCTTTGAGAAGAAATAAAAAGTAAGAGTTACAATAACTGCCCCTAAAATACTAAGCCCAAGAAACCCAAAATTATTAAAAGTAAAATAAGAAATAAGATCAGTCCCCCAAGAAGTATTTGCCCATTTAAAATCAGACATCATTTGGGAAAATATATTGTCGCGAAGTACTTTGCCATTTTGGAAAAAATACTCGCCGTATTTAAGATGCCAACCAAGATCAGGGTCAGTCGGAAAGTGAATTGAGGCAATAAACACAAAAAGATATGGAAAGATTGAGATGAATTTTTCAATTATATTAATTTTTTTATTCATTCTGAGAACAGAGTATATCAAAGTTTCCTGGGGCTTGACAATAAAAATCCTTTTTGCTAGTATCCTGCGTACGGTGGCTGTCCTTATTAAATCGGACAGTTTTTTAGTTCAAAGTATGGAAGAAATAAATCAAGAAGCAATATCTATCTCGGTTCCTCAACCAACGCAACCGTTAACCGGAGAAAAAATTTGGCACAAAATTTTTCGACTATTCAATATTGGTCTTGACGCAGTTCAAACAAGACGAAGTAGGTTTCAACCACTTCAATTTTCGAGCAAGCTTAATTTTAGAAATTTAAAATTTAATAAAAAAAATATTCTCCAGTACCTAATATTGGCATTAATACTGATACTAGTATTAGTAGGTGGTATAAAATTAATTAATCAAATTGTTCCGTCGTCTTCAACAAATGTAGGAGGTGATTTAAAAATTGCAGGACCAGTTAATTCGAAAAAGTTAAATAAAGAGTTCAAATTTTCTCTAAGAGATGAAAAAGGAGAGGAGATTTCAAAATTTTCCTACATAGTAGAGTCAGTAGAGCTTCGAAAAGAAATTTTGGTTAAGGGTCAAAAGGCCACGGCAATAAGGGGAAGAATTTTTTTAATTTTAAATCTTAAATTTGTTAACACCTTAAAACAAGGAATTAATGTAAATGCGAGAGACTATATAAGATTATCAGTAAATAACAGCAATGAACTTCTGGCTCCTGATATTCACAATGATCCGGTTGAAGTACAGGCAATCTCCACAAAATATACAAGAGCCGGATTTGCTATTAATGAAACTGATAAAAATCTTAAGCTTCAAATAGGAGAAATCGACGGGAAGAAGGAAACGATTTCGCTGGATTTTAAATAAATATGGTTGACTCTCAAAAAGACAAAGTTGCCATAATCAATGAAATATCAAAAGCACTAGATGACATGGTGTTTGGAAGCGTAGAGCTTTATGTCCAGAACAGTAAGGTTACCCAAATCACAGTCCGCCACATAAGAAAAACAAATGTTCTTGCAAAAAGTGAAAGTAAAAAATCAGAAAGTAGTAAGAATGAAAAAAAACTATTGACAAACCGAAAAAATGTAAATATACTTGCTAATGTAGATTAGGTTTTAAGAACAAGCTGACCGCAAACGGAGGCTTTTCTAGCTGACACCCGAATAAGTTTCGGGGAGTCGGATAGAGAAGTCTCCGTTTTTGTTTATACAAAAATGGACGGAGAAAGAAGTGTAATCCGCTCTGCCGTATTCTTGCGAAGGGATAATGGTAGGGAGACAGGAAATATACAAAGGAGAGGAGGTGAAACAATAATGAACGATACAAAAAGAAAATTGGCAACAGCAATTGCAACCGGAGCGCTTTTACTTAATGCATTTGCACCAATCGCATTTGCAGACACCACGATCCAGATATCTGGAAACGGTGCAGGTTCGAATAACTGGGCAAATGTAAACCAAGTCAGTACAACAACAGTTAATCAAACCAACAACGCAAATGTAACTAATAACGTAAATGCAACTGCAGATACTGGAGACAACAGTGCAAACTTCAATACTGGTGGTAATGTCACAGTTAACACAGGAGATGCAAATGTTACAACTAATGTCTCAAATACATTAAACGCCAATCAGGCACAAGTAAATTGTTGCCAGGCTGGAAATACAAATGTAACTATTGAGGGAAATGGTGTATTTTCAAATAATACTGTTAACCTCACTCAAGTTGGTACCACAAACGTTAGCCAGAACAATAATGCAAACGTTTACAACAATGTAAATGCAACTGCAGACACTGGAGACAACAAAGCCAAGTGGAATACCGGCGGAGACGTTACAATTATGACTGGTAATGCAACAGTAAACACCAGTGTCTCAACCACTGCAAACTCAAACTGGGCTAAAGTAAGTCCACCAACAGGTGCAGGACTAGGCACTGATGTTGCGCTTAGGATTCTTGACAACGGTGCTGGAAGCAATAACTTCATCGGCGCTACTTTGATCAAGACAACTGATGTTAATCAGTCAAACAGCGCATACGTTAATAACAACGTAAATGCAGATGCAGATACCGGAGATAACAAAGCCAAATTTAACACCGGTGGAGATGTAGTCATCGACACAGGAAATGCAAAGGTTACAGCTGACGTAGATAATATGGTCAACTTTAACTCAGCAGATGTTAATTGCGGATGTGCCTTCGGTCTTTTGGCAAAGATTGACGGAAACGGTGCTGGTTTTGATCACTACGAATATTATGGTGATCCAAATGTTATCACAGCTACATTAATAAGCGTGCAAGATGTCGGACAAGGCAACAACGCATACTTAAATAATAATGTAGATGGTGATGCAGATACAGGAGACAACAAAGCCAAGTGGAATACCGGCGACTCAAATGGTTCATCTGATCCATCTGTTGTAACTGGAAACGCCACAGAAAATGTTGGTGTCTCAAACAGCGGAAACGTCAATGCTTTAAATAGCAGTATTACACCATTCCCATTGCCTCAGATGCCGCAAGTTGGCGTAACAGTCAATTGGGCAGCACTTTTGGCATTCTTTGGAATGTTTGTAAACTAATTCCTGTAGTGTAGGGTTGTCAAGCTCACACTTCGGCAAGACAACCCTACCGAATCAGGAAAAGAAAAATAAATATTAATAAAAATTAAAATAAGTTTTAAAGAATAGAAAATATGAATCTAAATAAAAAAATTAAAAAAATATTAGCAACACTTGTTATAGCAATAATGCTCTTAGTGCAGGTTGGTCCTATTGTGCATGCAGAAGATATTCCTACAGCCCCGACTCCTCCCCAAGCACCGACTGCGCCTACACCTCCGACTGCGCCTGTATTGACAATTACTCCCCCGACTGCGCCTACACCTCCGACTGCGCCTGTATTGACAATTACTCCTCCGACTGCGCCGACACCACCCACTGCGCCTGTTTCACCCGTAACAACTACTAGTACTCAACCAGGCACAAGTAGCCAAGAAGGAGAAAGTTCTAATTTCAACAATGGCGATACCGGGATAAATACGGGTGATGTAAATAACACCGGAAATGTTTCAACGTTTGGAAATGATAATCTTTCTTCCTCAGGCAGCGGCTGTTGCTCAAGCGGCGCATCAGTGGTAAATGATCAAAATGGAGCTTTGTCCGATAACAGCGGATCAGCAACTCTAACAAGCGACAATACTACATCTCAGACAAATGGAGCCACGGTCGGCAATAATCTTAATAGTACATCTGTCTCTGGAGATAATTCGGCATCATTTAACAATGGTAATTCAAGCATTACAACCGGTACTGCCAATTCAACAGGAACTATCGTAACTGGAGTCAATACCAATGTAGACGGAGTGGCAGTTGCTGAGTTTAATGTCGTAGATAATCATACGGGAGACATAATTCTTGATTTTGCTGCCAATTGTGTTTCAGGATGCGGTGGAGGAACGCTTCTTGCTCAAAATTCAAACAATGGCGCAGGATCGACAAATGATGCATCAATAGATAGTTCGGTAAACAATAATACGACTCAAAATAACGATGCCGGAGTTTTAAATGATCTTACTCTTTCTTCAGATTCGGGAAGTAATTCGACAAGCTACAACACAGGAGGTGATTCAAGTATTACTACAGGAGATGCCAATGTACTTGCTAATGTTTTGTCTTTTGTCAATAATAATCTTTCCGGAAATGTTGTCTTTGGAGTTGTTAATATCTTTGGAAATCTTATCGGAGACATAATTCTGCCTGAGAGTCAAGTTGCAGGTTCCTCCACATGTTCAACATGCGGAGGTTCTTTGACAGCTGCAAATACCGGCAATAGCGCAGGATCAACTAACGCAGCCAACATTGATAATACTATTAATAATGATACTTTCCAGAATAATGACGCACTGATCGACAATAACCTTATTCTTTCGGCAAATACAGGAGATAACAGTTCAAGTTTCAACACAGGTGGTGATTCAAATGTCACTACCGGAAATGCAGATGTAAATGCGCAAGTCTTAAATATTGCAAACTCTAATATTAACGGAGGAACTTGGTGGCTGGTAATTGTAAATAGAGCGGGACAATGGGTGGGTCAGATTCTAGGAGCGCCAGAGGGTAGTAATTACGCTGGATCAGCAGGGACTGAGTTTATTGTAAATGAGGATGGAGAAATAATTGCCGTGAACTCGGGAAACGGTGCATTGTCAAATAATACAGCAGACGTATCTAGTACTACCAATAATACAGTAAATCAAAATAACAATGCTCAAATAACGAATAATATTAACCTTTCTGCAAATACAGGTGGAAATTCTTCAAGTTACAATACGGGTGGAAATTCAAGTATTACAACCGGAGATGCTAAGATAATTGCCAATCTTGTAAATTTCGTAAATAACAATATTACAGGAGGAGGAAAGCTCGTTGTAACCTTTGTAAATGTTTTCGGAAGCTGGGTAGGAGATTTTGTCACACCCGGTACTCAAAAAAGATCAAATAACCTTGCAGTGGGAGGGGCGCCTTCTCAAGAAAGTTTGGTAAATAATAATAGCAGTGATTCAAATCAAGCATCTGAAAATAATTCAACAGGAGAAAGTAGCTCAGGAGGAACCAGTGCGATTGTAGTCGCAGCCGGAAATTCAACCGGTGTAAAAGTTCTGGCAAAAGTTGTGAATGGAATTGCCGGGATTCAAGTTGCTTCAATAAACAGTAGTGCCAATTCAGATGAAACTCAAGAAGCAGTTAAAAAGATAACAATTAATCTTGCATGGATTATTGCAGCCGCACCAATTTTCTTAATGCTCTATTTAATTAGTAAAAAATATTTATTTAAATATCTGCCCCGAAAGAGAGAAGTATAAATATCTTTCTTTCTCCGAATTTATCAAAGAAAATTTTGTTTTCAATAATATGATTAAAAGGATATTTACATCAAGTATATTTTTCTTAATTCTTGCTTTTGTTTTTTCAACAGTAGCAAGAGCAGAGGAAATTGTGCTATCGATTTCGGGGAACGGCAGTTCTTCAAATAATACTGTTGAAGCTAATGTATCAACAACGACTACTGTTGAGCAGTCAAATGAGGCGCAAATTACCAATAATGTCGATGCAAACGCGGATACAGGCAATAACAATGCATCTTCAAATACCGGCGATGCGAATATCCAAACAGGATCAATAGATAGTACTACCAATATTAACAATCAAAATATAAATCAAAATACAGCGGTAGTTGACGGATGCGGCTGTGGCTCTGGGGTAAATGTCAAGATCGACGGTAATGGAGTAAATTCAGCAAACAGTATTAATTTGAATATTTCAAACATCGCAAATGTTAACCAGCAAAACAGCGCAAATATAACAAATAATGTCAATGTTTCCGCCAATACAGGCAGAAATGATACGAACTTTAATAATGGTGATATAACTATAAAAACAGGTAATATTGCGACTCTTATAGATATTCTCAATAAAAACATAAACCAAAATTTTGATTCCCACTTGGTAGGAAGCAGTGGGGTATCAGTTTCCGTATCTGGTAACGGCGATTATTCTATAAACCAGATAAGCCTGTTGTTTAACAGCATTTTTAATTATGAAACTAGAAATATAGCAGAAATCATTAATAATGTTATTGTCGATGCAAATACAGGAGAAAATATTGCAAACAAGAATAACGGCAGTGTTTTAATAGCAACCGGAGATATCGTAAGCGTAGTTAATATCGGCAATGAAAATATTAACAGTTCACTTGTTAGCGTGGATTGTAATTGTTCTCCAACACCTCCCGGAGGAGATGGAGAGACTCCGCCAGTCGGCGGAAATCCGGGCACGACCCCTTCATCAAGCGGTGGCGGCGGTGGCGGCGGAAATGGCAGCTCGGTCGGGGGAGCAGGTCAGGTATTGGGAGCAGCAATTGGAGCTGTGCTTCCTGCAACCGGTGGATACCTTATGTTGCTTATGACGCTTCTTGCGATTATAATGTTTGCTGCGGGATGGTATTTGCGCTTTGGTTCAGATCCCTCTCCACCTTCTTATGCTTTTGCTTAAACGAAAGTTTATAGGAAACGCCTTAATGGCGTTTTCGCTTTTTTTGCTCATTTTTATCTACTATCCTCTTGTAAATCTTTATTTGTTTCCTCCTAAAATTTCTGAATTTTCTGATAAATCCTTTTATATTGAAATACCTAAAATAAATATCAAAACTCCAATTATTAAAAACGTTGATCCGTTTAATGAAGATGAGTACAGAGCGTCTCTTCAAAAGGGGATAGCTCAAGCCAAAGGAACATATCTTCCCGATAGAGATGGAACCATGTTTCTTTTTGCCCACTCCTCGGATCTTCCTTGGAGAATCACAAGATACAATGTCGCTTTTTTTAGACTTCCTGAGCTTCAAAGAGGGGACGCGATTACGATTTTTAAAGATGGAAAAGAATATAAGTATAAGGTTACTGATAAAAAGACAGTTTGGCCTAACGAAGTAAGCTTCCTTCTTAATGCTCAAAAAAAACAATTAATACTTCAGACATGTGTGCCTATCGGCACATCCTTACAAAGACTTCTGGTATTTGCAATTCCTATCAAATAAAAAAACCATCCTGAGCTTGCTGAATGGATCGTCTTCGCAGAACCGATTTAATATTCAAAAAAAGAACCCCTCGCTTTTGGCAAGGGGCTCTAATTTACAACAATCAATTAATCTTAAATCTTATTACGGAAGATTTAAGGTATTTCCACCGGTTGTTGTGGTATTGGTAACAGTAGAGTTAGCATTACCTGAATCAACCGTGACATTTCCTGATCCGGTATTGCCATTGGCAGTATTCCCGCCTGTGTTTTGGGAAACATATGTGCCATTTACAACCAATGTTCCATTGAACTGTGAGACTTTAGTTTTGCTCTTGTTCACTGCAATAACTGTGTTATGTGATCCTACTCCGTTCCCTTGAATTGTTATATCATTTGTCCCGTCGCATTCACATGGATCAACTGTTGCAGTATTTCCGCCGGTTGTTGTCGTATTGGTAACGGTCGATGTTGCATTTCCTGAGTCAACATCTTTGGTACCTCCTCCAGTATTGCCATTGGCACTATTTCCACCGGTATCCTGGTGTACTCCGGTTAGATTAAGAACACCTGTTAAATTGGTCTGTCTAACCTTTGTTTTTTGTTTGTTAACCGCTACAACCGTATTCGTTGATCCAACACCATTATTTTTTACATTTACAGTGTTGGTTGCAGCAAATGCTCCGGATGTCAACACTGTTGCCAGAATTGTTCCGGTTGCTATCGCTCCTGCAATTTTTGTTTTTATATTCATTTCATTCACCTCCTCTCACCCTCCATAGCTTTAGCGAAGGAGGGCTTCGCGTCTATAATTCACAGCTTATTTCATATTCTGCAATGCAAGTGTCAGTTCCAGCGTTTCCATTTGCAGAATCAATCCCCGTGCCACCTATTAGCGTGTCGTCTCCGTTTCCGCCTCGCATACTATCTGCTGCGTTACCGCCTTCGAGAAGATCATTGTTATTCCCGCCATCAAGAGTATCCGCGCTTTCATTTCCTATTAAATGATCTTCGCCATTCTCGCCGCGAAGAGTGTCAGCTCCATTTCCGCCCACCAGCAAATCATTGCCATTATTCCCATTTATAGAATCTGCTCCATCTTCGCCGAAAATTACATCATTACCGTTATTGCCATTTATGCTGTCGGCACCATTTCCACCCAGAATACAGTCATCGCCACCGTTGCCATTAATTCTATCTGCGCCTTCAAGCCCCATTATTAAATCATTACCGGGTGTTCCGGTCAGCGTTTCCGCTTTGGATGTTCCGATAATTGGAGTTGGCAAGAGATTTATTTGATCACAGGATGAGGGAAGATCGATAGAGATACCGATTTTAAGATCAAAAACAACTTGAGTGTTTTGAAACTCATTTCCCGCATCCTGGTTAAAAGTTACTTTAAATGTGTAAGTTGTTGAATTCCCCGGTGCTAAATTAGAAAGAGGAATGCCGTTTGGTCCTGCTGATTCAGTAAGAAATTGAGCCAAAGTCTTAGGGCCTCCCGGACTCGTCCCTCCGTAAAGATCGGTTCCTACTTCTGAAATCACAATATCTAAAACACTTGAAATTGTTCCAATCTGAGATGTCTCAATTCCCCGAATACCAACAGAACGTAAACTTGTCGCGCCATTTGAAACATCTACATCCCTTGATTCGGTTCCGCCAGGTGCGAAATTTGGAATGCTAAATATCGGACCGACATTTCCTGTCCCCATTCCCCAGTCAACCGTGAGGTCTCCAACCGCATAAGCAGTTTTTTTATCAAATAAACCAAATCCGTTATTTTGAATTAGTAAACCCGCTATTAAAAGTAAAGATAATAAAGTTAAAATCCTCTTTTTCATATTACGGTGAACTATTTACATCTTTAGGAGTTCCAAACTCATCAGTTGAACCACTCCCATCCATATTTGTATGTGCGTTTGAGTTTTGCCAATTAGCACCTTGTGTTCCATCGCCTGCAGGAGTTTTTCTTTCCATCGATCTTTTTGGCGGTCCATTTGTTCCGGCGAGAGCTACACCAGAGTCATCATCAGCAGTATCAATTATATTGTTTCCACTATCCTTCAATATATATTGAGCATTCGCATTATCTAGCTGGATAGCCGTTGTGACTAGATCTGGTGCAATATTAATTCTAGATGTTGTTTCATTAAAATTTGAGATTAGGAAAAACCCATTTGCTGGAATAATTCCTGAAGAGATATTTAAATCTCCATCTCCAATTACAGCTCCTGTAATTTTCCATCCTGCAAGATTAATTGAATTCGAAGTGGTATTTCTTAATTCAAGCCATTCATCATCTTGTCCAGTTTGTCCTGTCAAATCACTACCAACCCAGTTAATTTCGTTAATAACAATATCTCCAGGATTAACTGGTACTGGAGTGGGGGAGGCGGAAGGAGTTGCAGTAGGGAAGAGTTCCGAGGCGGTGAATGTGTTGTTGGTAGATTGTCCCGTATTGCTAAATAGTGACATAGTAGTTTTATAGGAAAGAAAACCAATTCCCATAAGAGTTAGTAATCCCAAAAATATAATTTTTTTCATGTTGTATTCATTCTATTTAATATTTTCTTTTCGATTTGTTTCTCTATTTCCTTTTTCAAATTCCAAAGTTCCAAAACTATAAATATTACTGTGGGGAAAATTATTATCGGGAAAAACCCCAGGGGAGTTTTAAGAAAATTGATCAAATACCCTGCATATGGCAAGAAAAAAACTTGTTTGCCAAAAATGTCTTTTGCAATTACCTCTTTTTCATCAACAGTATTATTGGCATCACCCTTTGTTTGATAATACAAAGTGTTTGCGCGATTCGTTACTTTAGTTACGCGATGGGTAATAGTTCTATTGCCATTTTTAAACGATATGGATGAACCTTGCGGATACCATAATTGTTTTTGAGTATAAATAATGCTTCCGACAGGAATTGTGGGTTCCATACTGCCTGAAAGAACTACAAACGATTGAATGCCCAAAATTGCATTTGTCTTTGAGGTTACAAGCGTAAAGACAATAGCAGGTATAAGCGCAAAAACTCCAAGAGTAAGTATAACGTTTACCGTTTTTTTAACTATTTTCATAGTTGTAAAAAATTTATTAAACAATTTTCGTCCGAACTGGTAGTGAGATAATAGCTCCCACTACCAGTTCGAGAACTATTTTGACTTAGTTTACGGCCAAGAAACCGTATCATTAGTCTGTTTTGCTTCGGCTTGCAGAGATGCTGTAAATGTCTGGCCTTGAAAATCATTACCAGCCCCCGCGTCAAACTCCACTGTTAATCTTAATTGAGCCCTGTCTCCCGCATTAAGTGTATACAAAGCGCTGTTTGTTCCGTCAGGGGACCAATAAAAGTAACCGGTAATCCCGGATGGGTTAGACTGTATATTGACCCAGTTTGAACCGTCCCATCTTTCTACCTGAACAACTTTGACCATGTTTTGAGAATCCAAACCGGAATCACCCCATGTCCCTGTTGCAAAACCTCTTAAATTAACCGGGAGTGATCCGAAATTTTTTACGTCAAAATTGACAAAAGTCTGATTGCTCGGCGCCCAATTACTGATAATTGTCTCGGATTGAAACGGTGTGTCAGCATTTTGATCAGTAATTTCTACATCCAGTGTTCCAGCAGTAAATGTGTTATTAGTGCTATTGGCTGTATCGCTGAAGTATGCGAAGGTGGCGCCGCCGACAATCGCCAACGCAGAAACTATTGAAAGTAAACTTAAGGCAATTTTTTTATTTATCATTTTTCACCCCCTTTCGTCACAAAATAAAAACCATCCTGTTTTAACAAGCTGGTTTTGAGTTGATTTCAAAAATAAAATAATAATTTCCGGGCAGGCATTTCATAATAATTTGAAAAATTAAGCTCTTTGAGTGGGCAGTTCACAAAGAGTCCTTTTGTCTCACGTAGATTGCCGACAAAAGCAAAACTATTATAAACAATGCAAATGGTTTTCTGTCAACTGATGTAAAGTGGATAAAACTAATAATTAAAGATATCGTGATTTGGAATTGTAGCCTGGTTTATTAGAAATATAAGTCAAGTAATTTGAATTAGAAATCCCATGAGAGTATAATGTGATTTATGGCGCAAATACTGGGGCTTATGCTCCTTTCTTTGTTTATTACCTTCGTTCTTCTTATTCCCTTCATAGACTTTCTTTATAAGATGAAAGTCAGGCGTCAGAAGCAAAAAACTGTTGATATGTTTGACAGACCCACAAAAACTTTCGACAGATTTCATGGCTGGAAAGAGGGTACGCCGTTTGGCGGAGGAATTCTTATTATCGTTGTTGTTTCAATTCTTGCGCTCTGGGCTTATGGAATGCTAAATATTGAGATCAAGCCTTGGGAACTTTTCGCGATATTATTTACTTTCATAAGTTTCGGATTTTTGGGACTTTATGATGATTTTAAGAAACTTATAGACAATGGCAAGAAATCCGCATTTTTCGGTTTGAGATTCAGATATAAATTTTTAATTCAGTGGATTCTGGCTTTGATTATTGCTTCGATCCTTTATACTCAACTGGGGTATGACTTTATTTTTATAAGAGGTTTTGGACTGGCCAATATCGGTTTTCTTTTTATTCCGCTTGCTGCTTTTGTTATCGTCTCATTTACCAATGCCTTTAATATTGCCGACGGACTTGACGGTTTGGCGCCCGGACTTCTTCTAATTTGCCTAGGAGCCTTTCTGGCTATTTCAGCCGAACAATTAGACGAAACTCTTAAAATATTTATTGCAATTCTTATGGGAAGTGTTTCTGCCTTTCTCTACTTTAATATCTATAAGGCAAGAATTTGGCTGGGAGACGTTGGTTCATTGTCGCTTGGCGCAATTCTGGCGGTGGTCGGACTTTTGACCGGCAAAATAATTGCACTTGCATTTATCGGTGGAGTTTTTGTTCTTGAGGTGGGCTCATCACTTATTCAAATTTTAAGTAAAAGAATTTTGGGGAGAAAAATAATTCCCTGCGCGCCGCTTCATTTATATCTTCAGAAGTTGGGCTGGGATGAGCCGAAGATTGTCATGAGAGCATGGCTTCTTGGCTTCTTCTTTGCAATTCTTGGACTTTACATTGCCTATATTAGATGAAAAGAATAGACCTTATTCTTCTTATCTGCGTAGTTCTTTTAACTTTCTTTGGGCTATTTATGATTTACGATGCTTCGTCTTTTGTGGCTTTTAGGGATTTTGCGGATAAGTATCATTATTTAAAGAGTCAGTTCTTTTGGATTATTGTCGGGTTCTTTCTGATGGGCGCATTTTCTTTTTTCAATTATCAGAAACTTTACAATCTATCCTTGCCGATTCTTCTTTTTGCAATATTACTTTTGATATTGGTATTTGTTCCCGGGATCGGCGTGCATTTGTTAGGCGCGCGAAGATGGATTGATGCTAAGATATTTCTTATTCAGCCGGCTGAATTTGTCAAACTTGCTCTTGCCATTTATCTTGCTTCATGGTTATCAGCCAAAGAAAAGGGAAGATTTCTTGCCTTTCTTTTACTTCTGGGATTAGTTATCGGACTGGTTATAGCAGAGCCTGATATGGGAACGGCAATTGTCATTTTGGCTGAAGCACTCGTCGTCTATTTTCTTTCGGGAGGGAACATTATTTATTTCGTAGGACTTGCTCCTATAATTGCGATTGTGGGTTTTATCATGATCAAGCTCGCGCCTTATAGATATAAAAGACTTGAGGCTTTCTTCAATATTAATCAATCACTTGAAGATACATCATATCACGTCCGGCAGTTACTTATTGCTTTTGGATCAGGGGGAATTTTTGGAGTAGGACTAGGAAATTCTTTGCAAAAATATTCCTACTTGCCTGAAATAACTACCGATTCGATCTTTGCCATCATCGCAGAGGAGTTAGGTTTTGTCGGGGCGGTCGTAGTTATTATGGTTTTTGCCGTTATTATTTGGAGGGGGTTTGTTATTGCAACGGCTGCCCGTGATAATTTCGGTAAGCTTCTGGCAGGAGGAATCACTACATTTTTGAGCATACAGACAATTATTAATCTCGGGGCTCAAACTGCACTTCTTCCTCTTACGGGAATTCCGCTTCCCTTCATCTCTTATGGAGGATCAGCTCTTATTGTAGATCTTTGCGCAGTAGGGATACTTCTTAATATCTCAAAACAAGGTCTTAAAAAATGAGAATAATCATAATCGGCGGACATTTATCACCCGCTCTATCCGTAGTTGAAGAGCTTAAAGGAAAAAACGAAATTTTATTTATAGGCAGAAAAAAGACATTCGAAGCAGATCCTGCTGAATCTTTGGAGTATAAAATGATGAAAGAATTAAATATTCCGTTTGCTTTGCTCTCAACGGGAAGATTTCAAAGAAAATTTACAAAACACACAATTCCTTCGCTTTTTAAACTAGTTCCGGGTTTTATTAGTGCATTTATGGTTCTTCATAAATTTAAACCAGATATTATTCTAGGCTTCGGCGGATATTTACAAATTCCCATTGTTTTTGCTTCTTCTTTCCTAAATATTCCGGTTGTTATTCATGAACAGACACTTGAAGCAGGCCTTGCCAATAAAATCTGTTCTTTTATTGCAAAAAAAATCTGCATTTCCTGGGAAGCATCGCGCAAGTTTTTTCCAAAAGAGAAAACAATACTCACCGGGAATCCTGTGAGAAAAATATTTTCAAATTCCCCATTGGTAAAGAACGAATTACCGCTTGTTTATATAACCGGAGGAAGCTCAGGCTCTCATTTTATAAATACTCTAATTGAAGACTGTATTAGCATGCTTTTGAAAAACTTCAGAATTATCCATCAGGCAGGGGATGCAAAAGAATTTAATGATTTTGAGAGATTGAGCGCATTAAAGGAAAAGCTGGATAAAAATCTACAAATGAATTATGAAATTAAAAAATTCATTGCAGACGATCATGAATTAATAAAAATCTATCAAGAAGCTCAGATTATTGTCTCAAGAGCAGGCATAAATACAGTTACGGAGCTTATATATCTTAAAAAGCCTGCAATTCTTATTCCGATACCATTTTCTCAAAAGGATGAGCAGAATAAAAATGCATTATTTTTGAAAAAATTAGGGCTGGGTGAAGTTTTGAATCAAGAAGAGGCGAGCCCTCGAAGACTCCTTCATGTTCTTGGGGAAATTAAAGAGAATATAAATAATTATAAGATAAAAGATTCAGAATACAAAAAAGTTGTTAAAAAAAATGCTGCTTCTGAGATAATAAAAGTCTTACGGGATGAAAAAAAGAAAAAATAAAGGTAAATATTTACTGTTTAAAATATTATTTGCAGTTTTAATTTTCATAAGTATTACTTCCTTTTTTTACATACTTTATCTTTCTTTTATTAAAAAGCCCGTTGTCATAAGTCCTCTTGGTAAGAAAAGTGTTGCTAAGACTCAAGTAATTTCCGAAACTCTTTCCAAAAAACAAATTCCCTTCGCTTCTGTAGAAACTGCTTCAGATTCATCATATTTAGTTAATCTTTCAGATGGAGGACAAGTAATTATTTCATCTTCAAAGGATATTGAAATTCAAATCAGCTCTTTACAACTTATATTAAAACGGCTTACAATAGAGGGGAAAAGATTAAAAAAATTAGACTTCAGGTTTGAAAAACCGGTGTTGTCTTTTTAGTTTATGAAAAATGAAGGGAAGATTGTAGTAGGTATCGATATTGGAACGTCCAAGATCGTGACAGTTATAGCTAAAGTAGACGAGTCTATAAATATTCTCGGAGTCTCAGAGACAAGAGCAAATGGAATAAGACGCGGACAGATCGTAGACATAGAAGAAGCAGTTTCCTCTGTAAATAGTTCTTTGGAGGGGGCAGAAAGAATGGCGGGCTATTCGGCCTCGCATGTCGTCGCCTCAATAGGCGGTGGGCATATTGAGTCGATGAACTCAAAAGGGGTGGTCGCTGTTTCAACGCCTGATGGAGAAATAACCCAAAATGATCTAGTCAGGGTAATTGATGCCGCCAAAGCAGTTTCACTTCCTTCGAGCAGAGAAATTATCCACGTTCTTCCCAGAAATTACACTGTAGACGGGCAGGAGGGTATTAAAGACCCAATCGGCATGAGCGGCATAAGGCTAGAAGTAGATACTCATATTGTTTCTGCCAATACTACAGCAATCAGAAACCTTGAAAAAGCCATGTCAGAAGTAGGGGTTGATGTTGATGCAGTTATTTTTTCAGGATACGCAAGCAGCTTGTCTGTTCTGTCGGATACGGAGAAAGAACTCGGAGTGGTTCTGGTTGATATTGGAGCAGGAACGACTGATATTTCAATTTACGTCGAAGGTTCTGTTGCCTATTCTTCGGTTTTATCAATCGGAGCAAGGCATATCACCAATGATTTGGCCATCGGTCTTAGAATTTCTCTTGAGTCTGCAGAGAAAATTAAACTATTTCTTTCAAACCCCCCTAAGCCTGCCAAGGTAACAGAGGAAGAGGAAAAAGAAGATACTGTTCCAAAACATGCTGATGAAATCGATCTCTCATCTCTTCATCTGGCAGAAGATATCAGCAAAGTGTCAAAAAAGACATTGGTGGATGGGATTATAAGACCAAGACTTAATGAAATCTTCACATTTATAGGACTTGAAATGAAAAAAAGTGGATTTGCCGGCCAGACTCCCTCGGGGATCGTTATAACAGGCGGTGGAGCTCTTACAGTTGGGGTTACCGAGAGCGCCAAAAGAACACTTGCTATGCCTGTCAGAATCGGAATGTCGACAAATTTGAAGGGAATTATTGATGAAGTTCAGACTCCTGCCTTTTCTACCGTAATAGGCCTTATCGGTTATGGTGCAACTTTGGAATCGCAGGCGAATCTTCCCTTTGGCATATCAGTTCCTCAGATCCCAAATTTAAGAGTAAATAAGGTACTTACAAAAGTAATTGATCTTATTAAATCATTTATCCCGTAATGCTTGCAAAAAATAAATTAATCTGCTACATTTAGTGTACCTATGCTTATTAAGCCACAAACTACAAATTTCGCCAAGATAAGAGTAATGGGTATAGGCGGCGGCGGAAATAATGCTTTAAACTCCATGATTGCGACAGGCCAAATTCAAGGATGTGATTTTGTGGCAGTCAACACAGATGCGCAATCACTTCTTATGTCCCAGTCCGCCACCAAGGTGCAAATCGGAGAAAACCTTACTAAGGGCTTAGGTTCAGGCGGAGATCCAGAGCTTGGACGTCAGGCAGCTGAAGAATCTTCGGAAAAGATCAAAGACATGCTTGAGGGCTCTGACATGGTCTTTATCGCAGCCGGAATGGGTGGAGGCACAGGTACAGGCGCATCGCCCATAATTGCCAAAATTGCGAAGGAAATAGGCGCATTAACGATTGCAGTAGTTACTAAACCATTTTCTTTTGAGGGAACAAGAAGAATGGTTGCGGCAGAGGACGGGATTGAAGACCTAAAGGATAAGGTAGACACTTTAATTGTAATTCCCAATCAAAGAATTCTAGATGTGGTTGACAAGAAACTCTCGCTTCTTGAGGCATTTAAGGTCGCAGATTCAGTGCTTACACAGGGTGTCCAGGGAATTTCAGATCTTATCACTTTACCCGGTCTTATTAATGTTGATTTTGCCGACGTTCGGACAATTATGTCAAGTGCAGGATCTGCTCTTATGGGAATTGGCACCGGCGTTGGGGAAAACAGAGCACAAGCTGCCGCAAGATCGGCCATTGCCTCTCCTCTTCTTGAGATCTCGATGAACGGAGCACGCGGAGTGCTATTTAATATCACAGGAGGGCCCGATATAACCATGAGCGAGGTCGATGAAGCTGCCAAAATTATCTCATCTGCCGCAGATCCGGATGCAAATATCATTTTTGGCGCTACAGTTGATGAAAGCATGCACGATCAGATCAAAATTACTGTAATTGCTACAGGATTTGATCAGACAAGACAAGTGCTTAAGGAATTCGTAGTTCCTGAGAAAAAGACAGAAGAGGTAAAAGTTCAGGGAAATGAAGAAGTAATTGAAGAGGAAGAAGACGTATTCGAAATCCCCGCATTTTTGAGGCAAAGGAATTAGATTTTATCTATAATATATTCCTCAAGTATCCCTTTTGTGTCTTTTAGAACCTCACTTCTTATATTGGGAGAAGACGTTGCAACTATGACAGCAAGTTTGTAAAGTAGATGAGGAGGGATATCAAGCCATTTCTTATTTAAGCTAAGGAAAACAAGAATACTAATTACCGCTATTCTTTTATTTCCATTTCGAAAAGGATGATTTTTTATTAAGGAATAAAACAATATTGCAGCTTGTTCTGTAAGACCTGCGCCAGTTATTTCATATGCTTGTCTTGGAGAGGCAAGCGATGATTCCAACAATGAATTATCTCTAGTTGAGTAGTCGGGTATTGGTTCGTCGAAGGAAAGTAATTCTCGAGTAAGGTTAAAACAAATAAATTCGAAATCTTCAATATCTATCCAGTTAGGCTGCAGCGAGTCTCCTGAAGGTTTCTTCATACTGTTTGACTCCCTGATCGATAGCCTTTTTGATCACCTTAGCCTTTTTGGGATTTTTTTGTTCATATCTCTTAATCTGTTCGTCTTTCATATAAAAGAGTATATCATGTATATACATTTTAAACAAACTTGATATATTTGCTTTATTTTTTAGGAAAAGTTTATACTACTTCAATTTCCAGCTGTTAATAATCCTTCGCTTTTTAAAAACAGCGTTACATGTCAAAAGAGTTACAGAGTCAACCATATAGGACCTAAGAGGAAATTTGGATAACAGTTCTTTAATTTTTGCTTTAATTTTATCAGAAGGCGCAGGGAATCTTACAAGGGTCATATTTACGAAGTAATATTCTGGATTACTGTATTTTTTATCATCTGGTATTCCTTCTTCATTCAGCTTTTTATCTAAATCAATAAACAGTTCATCAAATTCAGGATCAGTGGTACCAACTAATGTAAGATTATTTGGAAAAAGAAGAAAACGATAAAAATACACTTTGAATTTTTTATGGCTTGGTATAACTTCTGAAAAAACCTTTTTTGCCTTGGATACAGTCTCTTCTGTAAAATGTGGAGGATCGTTTATTACTCTAACGCTTTTAATTGTTATATGTAGAGAACTTTCGTTGTAATAGTAGTAATCCGGCTCAATATTAATCAATGGTTCTATAAATGATTCTTTAATTTCTTTTAAAAGACTTTGATTGGGTAAATGAACGCTTGTTAAGCAGACTCTTGTGTCATTTATATAATCCTTTACAGGAGATACAGTACTGAAATTTAGAGAATTATTTTTTACTCGTTTTTCTATCTGATTTATAACTTCAATCTGCTTCTGTTGATGACTTGTCATTTATTGGATTATATCAAGAAGTTAAAGCTGTTGTATAATCATAGTATGAAGAATATTCTAATTTTTGATTGGAGTGGGGTGATAAGCGATGATAGACAGCCGGTTTATGAAGCAAATATGTTACTTCTTGAAAAGTATGGCAAAAAAAGAGTCAGTTTTGAAGATTGGCTGATTAACACTAGGCAAAGCGTTGTTGAGCTATTAGGATCTTATGGAGTTAAGACAAAACCTGAAAAAGCTCTCAGTGAATATAAGGAAACGTTTGATAGAGTAAGAAAATCAGATATTCATCCCACAATTTACCCTGACGCACGTAAGGTTATTAGAAAATTATCTCACAACGGATCCAAGCTTTTTGTCATAAGCGTTCATCCTGCGCAAAATTTAGAAGAAGAAGCAAAGGAATATGAGGTCTATCATTTTTTTGATGAATTCATAGGAAGTGTGCGGGACAAAGTGACTGGGATACAAAATGTTCTAGAAAATTTTAAAGCAAATAGCGATACATATTACATTGGCGATACTATTTATGATATACAAGTAGCAAGGCAAGCGGGAATTAAATCAGTCGCGGTCACTAATGGTTACCATGTAAAAGAAAGACTCAAGAAAGAGAACCCGGATATCATAGTTGAATCTTTAACTGAGTTATTAAAATACTTTTGATTTGCCAATCTGATCAGCCGAGCCATTGAGGATGGCGGTATCCCCAGTACAAGATTATCAAAAGCAGAATTAATAGGGAAAACAAAATTAACCGTTCTGTAAAAGAAAGCGATTTCCACCAATCTAGCATCAAAATTATTTTATCACAATATATAAGATTGAATCTAATTGAGTATTGCCGATCTTTAGGTTTATAATTTAGTAAGTGGAAAATAATAAACCGCTATTAGTTATATTTATTTTCTTTATTGCAATAATTTCTCATTTGATTGGGATAAATAAAATCGGCAGAACCTGGGATGAGCAATTTAAAGTCGATATGGGTTATATCGCGTGGGATAGAATTTTTGCAGGTGATTTTTCCACTGATTCATGGAAAATAGGAGAAGAGCATCCTATGGTAGCCAAGTATGTTTACGGATTATTCATTAGGCCTGAAATGATTAGGCTTGATGACGGTCGTGGTAATCTTCGTAGCTTTTTACTACCAAATGAAATTACTCAAATAAGCAATGGAAATTATATTATAACTCAGTTAAACGAGAAGCTTTTTGCAGTTAATTATGATTTTACTTTTCCCCGAATAGCATCAGCACTTTTTAACAGTATTGCCATTGCGGTTGTTACAATTCTGGCATTTTTTATGCTCAAAGGTTATTGGGTTTTGGTTCCTGGTTTGTTTCTTGTCTTGACTCCCCGTTTTCTCGTAATGGGACAGCTAATAACTTATGAGTCATTGTCGGTTTTCCTTTTTAGCTTGACGGCATTTTTTTTCTACCATTTACTTAAGAATCCAAAAATAACAAAACTTTATGTTATCATCGGCTTTTTATGTGGTTTACTTTTTTGGACTAGGTATAACAATATTTATGTTTTTTTATTTTTGACAGGGTGGCTTTTAATTCATTATCTATTCAACAAAAAGATGGAAGTATTTAATTGGAGGCTTATTTTGATTCCCTTAATTTCTTTCTTCTTGGGGATCGCTATTTGGCCTCTTATGTGGAGTGAATTCCCAAAATATTTGCTATTAACTTTCCAAGAAAATCAGGTAAGACCGATAGGCCCGTCATTTTATTTTGTAGGAAGACTTTTGGTCACAACTCCTGTCCCGATTATCTTAGGATTGATCATTGGAATATTTGTAGGATTTACAAAGAGGAATTATTTTTTGATTTTGCTTCTGTGGTGGTTTTTCTCGGCACTGATGTTTTTCTCGTTAGTAAGTATTCAGATGGGGGGAACCAGATACATTTTCGTTATTTATCCTGCAATTGCTATCCTTTCAGCATTTGGTTTTTCAAAAATACTTAAAGGCAAGTTTGCTTTTTTACTGGTCATTCTGGTAATTTTTATGATTTGGGATATGGCACGGGCATATCCTTATTATCTTGATTACTACAATCAAATAATAGGAGGCTCAAAGGAAGCCTCTGGAAAAGATTATGAATTTTCTTGGTGGGGAGAAGGACAAAGAGAAATAGGTTTTTGGATCAATAAAAATTTACCTCAGGGATCTTCAGTTGCTCTTATAGTTACCCCAAAATATGTTTTTCCATCTCTAAGAAAAGATTTGATAAACAAAGGATATTCTGATGAGAAAACAGACGCTGATTACGTAGTGGTAACTAGGGGAGATAGTAAGAATTTACCTTTAGAATTCTTTATGAGATATAAAAATATATATAATTCTGAGATAGAGGGTGAGTATTTAGTATCATTGTATAAAAGAAATACTAAATAAATTTTACAAACAAAAAAATATTCTACCACAATTAATTTGATATACTTCAACTAATGATTTTGAGAAAAATTAAAAATAAATCACTATTTATACTTATTTTTTTATTTTTTCTTTCAAGGATTTTTTTTATAACCACAGATCCTGTAATGTTTGACTCATCGGAATATGCAAGAAGATTATCTGAAAATAATCTATTCACAGCTATAGTTTCAGGACATATTCCCTATCACGCAGGATACATTCTGTTATTTTGGCCAATATTTAATTTTGCCAAGTTTATAAATTTTAGTTCTTTATATTTAGTACTATTTTCTCAAGTAATACTTGCAACTTTCTCTATCTATTTCTTTTATAAATCCGTAAAGATTTTATTTGATGAAAAAACAGCACTTTTTTCTACAATATTTGCCTCTCTTTTTCCACTTTATTGGATCGCAAATCTAACTGTAATGATCGAAACAACATATGTATCATTTTTTATATTTTCGCTATATTTTCTTTTGCTTTATCTTAAGAAAAAGAAAATTTTCTTTCTTTTATTAAGTTCGTTTTTCTTTGGATTTTCCTTTTTTATACAATTTAGTGTTATTTTATGGCTACCTTTTCTTATCGCTCTTTGCTATTTCTTAAATAAGAAAATTGTATATAAGGTATCTTTGTATTTTCTAATCAGTTTATCCCTTTTTGGATCAATAAGCGTTTATCTTTTAGCTTATTCTTCCAGCATATCATTTGCCAATGCTTTTCTTGTTTCATATTTTAGTCATCAAGGCGATATTCCAAAAGATTTTTCAATATATGATTTTTTCGTTTATCTTCGTAATTTTATTATTCCTCTTTTGCGAAATAACACTAATCTGATTGTGATTTTAGGGTTTATTTCAATCTTCAAATTATTTTTTTCAAATAAAAAATATTTTTGGCTGTTATTTCTTCTTGTTCTTCCTTCAATAATTCTTAATCAAGCTTGGGACTCACTATTTTTTGGCCGTCATTCAGTGATTACCGGATTTGGGTTGGCAATTTTGACTTCTTTGTTGATAAACAAAAATATTAAATATGCGTTTTTAATTATATTGTATTTGATATTCACAACATTTCCTCAATTACCCCTTCTTAAAAATGTTCCGTATCTTGTCGAGGCAAATTTTGTAAAAAATTTGCCCAAAGGTTTATTAATTATCAGCCATTTTGAAAAACCGTATATAAAAGAAAGTTATAACGGTGAAGTGCTAAGTACAATTGAGGGCGGATTAGAGGAAAAACTAAACGAATACCTAAAAAATAGAAAGAAAATATTTATTACATCATCGGCAGTATCTGATCCGTACGGCTTGTATTCGGGTCCATACTTGCATTCCCTATCTCTTTCGTATAAACATTCATATTTGCTTAAACCCTTATTAACAAAATATTTGGTTTATGAATATAAGAAGATTAGTGAAGAAGATAACTTAATAATATATTCAATCGCAAAAAAGGAAAAATCTTCATATCCCGCCGTTAAAAATATGAGAGCAAGCAGAAGAAGGATAGATTTTTTCGATCCGATAACTCAAATATGGCTGTATCTTGATAAGAAATTTAAAATTCTACACTCTCCTTGAACTAAGCGTATTTTTAGGCTAGAATTAATTCATGTTTAAACCTGTTGATCCCAAAATAAATTTTCCTCAAATGGAAGAGGAAATTATTAAGTATTGGAAAGAAAATAAAATATTTGAAAAATCTGTTGAATCAAGACCAAAAGATAAGAAATGGACGTTTCTTGATGGTCCGCCTTTCATAACCGGACTTCCCCATTACGGAAGTCTCCTGTCAAGTATTCCCAAAGATGTTTTCCCCAGATTCTGGGCAATGAAAGGATATCGAGTCAGAAGAGTATGGGGCTGGGACTGTCATGGGCTTCCTGCCGAGAACAAGGTTGAGGAGAAACTCGGAATCAAAAGGAAGAAAGATATCGAAGAAAAAATAGGAATAAAAAAATTTATAGATGAGTGCAAGCTTTATGTAGAAAATGTTTCAAGTGAATGGGAATGGTACATTGATCACATTGGCCGCTGGGTGGATTTTAAGAATGCCTATAAGACGATGGACTTTTCCTATATGGAGAGTGTCATGTGGGTGTTTAAGCAAATGTACGACAAAGGATATATCTACAAGGGCCTTCGTGTTTCTTTGTATTGTCCTCACTGTTCGACTCCGATATCAAATTTTGAAGTAGCAATGGATTCAGATAATTATAAAGACATGAAAGATTTGGCAAGCGTATATAAATATCAGATTCCAGATGAGCCAAAAACCTATATTCTTGCCTGGTCAACTACTCCCTGGAATAAAATCGTGACTCCTGCTTTGGCAGTAAATCCCGATATAGATTACGTGAAGATCAAGCAAAAAAACGAAATATATATTCTGGCAAAAGATGCGGTCGGAAAAATTATTAAAGGTAAATACGAACTTGCTTCAAAGCCTTTTAAAGGAAAGGAGTTGATAGGCAAGAAATTTATACCTCATTACGATTTTTATAAGATTGATGTTGACAAAAAAGCTTTTGTTATCGTAGGGGATAACTTTGTTACATCTGAAGAAGGTACTGGCGTAGTCACAATTGCAGCTTATGGAGAAGAGGATTTAGCGGTCATGAAAAATGAGAATATTCAGATTGTCACCCATCTGGATGAAGAAGGAAATGTGCTTGATAGCGTACCGAAATTTGGGGGAATGTATTATCTTAAAGCAAATAGAGCTGTAAATGAGGATCTTAGGGAAAAAGGCTTGTTATACGATGAAGAGGAATATGCTCATAGCGTGCCGTTATGCTGGAGATGCCATACCAGGCTTTATTATGCCCCGCAAGATGCCTGGTATGTAAACATCCAGATTCTCAAAGATAAGCTTAAGAAAACCAATGAGAAAGTGAACTGGTTTCCTAAGCATTTTAAATATGGAAGATTCCTAAAAAGCCTTGAAAGTGCCCCTGACTGGAATATTTCAAGAAGCAGGTATTGGGGTTCTCCTGTCCCCGTATGGGAATGTAAATGCGGAGAAAGAATAGTCCCGGGTTCAATAAAAGAACTTGAAGAGTTAAGCGGAAGAAAAATCACCGAACTTCATAAGCCTGACATTGATGAGGTAACGATTAAATGCAGAAAGTGTGGTAAAGATGCTCGTCGGGTTCCTGAGGTGCTCGATAGTTGGATCGAAGCAGGTAGCGCATCATTTGCTGAAAGACATTTCCCCTTTGATAAAAAAGAAACACTAGAAGACTTTTTTCCGCCGGACTTTATTGCAGAATATACAGGTCAAATAAGAGCCTGGTTTTATGTGGTGCATGTAATCGGGTGTGCTCTTTTTGAATCCAATGCTTTTAAAAATGTACTGGTTGAAGGAGTAATCTTGGGTACTGATGGCCGAAAGATGAGCAAGAATTACGGTAATTACCCAGATCCCAAGGAGATGATTGAAAAATACGGGGGAGATGCTCTTCGCTTGTATCTTTTGGGAAGTCCGGTCATGCGGGGAGAAGATATTCTAATATCAGAAGAGCAATATAAAAACCAGGTAAGAGGACTAATGCTCATTCTATGGAATGTATATAATTTTTTTGTGACATATGCATCAATAGATAGATGGATTCCACATAACAATGGAAATAAAAGCGATCATTTATTAGACAGATGGATAATTTCTTTAATTAATAAATTGATAATAGATGTTACTTACGATCTTGAAAATTATAATACTGCTGGAGCTGTCGATCACATTAAGAAATTCATTGATGAACTTTCGACATGGTATATAAGAAGAAGCAGAGACAGAGTAGGGCCAACAGCTGACGATCAAAGGGATAAGCTTAATTTTTATGGCACATGTTACGAGGCTTTGATTACTTTATCTAAAATTTTGGCTCCCATTGCACCATTTATTTCAGAAGAAATTTATATAAATTTAACAGGAGATGAGTCTATTCATCTTGCCGATTGGCCAAAAGAAAATAAAAATTTAATTGACAATAAGCTCGAAGAAGAGATGGATATCGCTCGACAAACCGTTGAAATTGCACTTGCCAAGCGTAAGTCCGAAGGAATACGAGTAAGACAGCCGCTTGCTTCTTTAGCAACAGTAACACCAATTAGCTTATCCGAGTCTCTTAAGGTAATAGTGAAAGATGAAGTTAACGTTAAAGAAATAACAAATATTGTAAAAATAAATACCGTATCTGCTGATCTAGACTTTAAAAAATCCCCAAAGCTTGAAGCTGAGTGGAGGGCGAGAGAAATTGTTAGAAAAATACAGGAAGAAAGAAAAAGATTAGGTACCAGACTTGATGAGAAGGTTGATCTTGAGATCGACGATTGGCCTAAAGAATTCGAGGATTATATTAAGAAAAATGCATTAATTGATAAAATAAAAAAAAGTAAGAATTTCACTGTACTTCGTAAATGAATAAACGTACATTTTTGGATATTGACTGGGGACTCCTGACTCCGGTTTTGATACTTTTAATTTTGGGACTTACGACAATTTTTACAATAAATATTAATTTGTTTAAATCCCAGCTAATTTTTTCTATTATCTCTATCTTTGTTTTTTTCTTTTTCTCAAAAATAAATTATCACACAATTAAACAATACGATTTTATAATTTACGTATCTTCAATATTATTGTTGCTCTTGGTGCTTATTATAGGAATTGAGAGCAGAGGGTCAGTTCGCTGGTTTGAATTTCTAGGTTTCAGAGTGCAATTTTCTGAGCTTATCAAACCGTTTTTGATTTTTTCTTTTGCTTCTTTTCTGTCATCACAAGATAAGAAATCGTTCAAAAATTTTATTTTGAATCTAGTTTTTTTGTTCCCTATAGCACTTCTGATATTTCTTCAACCGGATCTTGGTAATGCATTGGTTTTTGTGTTTGTAGTATTTTTGGTTCTTTTTAACCTAGGTTTCTCAATTCGTTTCTTTATATTATCTTTTTTATTTTTTCTATCGATGCTTCCAATCATCTGGAACTTTCTTCATGGCTATCAGAGGGAGCGTTTAATTACGTTTTTAAACCTTAAAAGCGACCCGTTAGGTACGTCCTACAATGCCATACAGGCAATTATTGCAATAGGTTCAGGGTCCTTGTTTGGTAGGGGGCTTGGACAGGGGACGCAATCAATACTGAGATTTTTGCCCGAAAGGCACACTGACTTTATTTTTTCAACACTTTCTGAAGCACTTGGCTTCTTTGGTGCATTGATAGTAATCGGCGCATTCATATTCCTGCTGGCAAAAATACACTCTATCTACAATCAATCTGATGATTACTTCTGTAAGCTAGTTGCAGTGTCTTCCTTTTTTTTAATTTTTGTTCAGTTTTCAATAAATATCGGAATGAATTTGGGAGTGCTCCCAATTGTAGGAATTACTCTTCCGTTTGTTTCATATGGAGGGAGCTCTCTTTTGTCTAATTTTATATTGTTGGGATTTCTTTCCTCAATTGTTAAAACATCATCAAACAGGGAGATTCTAGAAATTAGGTAATTTGTTTGGTATAATTGTTCTTCTATGGAATACGCAGTAATAAATTTAGGATCAAAGCAATACAGAATATCCAAGGGGGATATTATCGAAGTTGACAGGATTGCCGAAGAGGGAAATTCCAAGATAGACATTGATAATGTACTTCTTTATGTTCAGGACGGTCAGATAAAAATCGGCAAACCAAAACTTTCAGGAGTCAAGGTTAAGGCAAAAGTACTTGAGCAAAAAAAAGGAAAAAAGATAAGAGTGGCAAAATTTCAGGCCAAAGTAAGACATCGAAGAATCTCGGGATTTAGATCAAGGCTAACTAGGCTTCAGATTGAGGATATTGAGCTTATTAAATCAAAGTCCAGATAAATTGATGTATTTTGACCCCCTTGACCGTTGTGAAAAGGATTGTTATAATTTGCTTGATTTTCACGGTATTTAACTAATAACTAATATCTAAGAACTAAAAACTAACTATGGCACATACAAAGTCACAAGGAGCAGTAAAAGGAAATAGAGATTCCAGGGCCAAACGTCTTGGTATTAAAGTCTATGGAGGACAAAATATAAACTCAGGAAATATTATTGTACGACAAAGAGGAACTAAATTTTTTCCAGGAACAGGAGTTGAGATGGGTAGGGATTTTACCTTGTTTGCTGTCCAAAATGGGATAGTCTCTTTTAAAACGTCAAGAGGTAAAAAGGTTGTTGAAGTCATCTAATTTATTTTATGGAAGAGCAGGAAGAGAGAATTTTTGAGCTTGATGTCAATATGCTCCAGACAAACCCCTTACAGCCTCGTGGGGTAATTTCCCCTGAATCATTAAATGAGCTGGCTGAATCAATTAGAGAACAGGGAATACTTGAACCTCTGGTTGTTGCCAGGACTCCTGCAGGATATCAAATTATTGCAGGAGAACGAAGGTGGAGAGCGGCTAAGCTACTTGGACTCTTGAAGGTTCCGGTAGTTGTGAAAGAAACAACTCCTCAGGCAATGCTTGAAATGTCGATAGTTGAGAATGTCCAGAGGGAGGATTTAAACCCAATCGAAAAAGCACTAGCCTACAAAAGGCTTATTGATGAATTTGGACTCGGAACTAATGAAGTTGCCAAAAGAGTTGGTAAGAGCGCTCCTGCCGTATCAAATACAATTAGACTCTTGACGCTCCCTGATGCAATCAAAGATGCTTTAGTTGCTGGAGTAATTACAGAAGGGCATGTGAGACCGCTGATTTCACTCGGAGACCAGAAGGCAATGCTTGATTTGTTCAAGAAGATATTGCGGGAAAATAGTACCGTTCGCCAGACAGAGGATATGGCACGTCAGGTCAAAGCAGAAATAGAAAAAAAAGAACCCCGTACACCGCATGACAGGCTTTGGATTCCAGAGCTTGATGAAATGGCCAAAGAGATTGAGAAAAAGCTTGAATTAGATAAGGTGACAGTTTTCCAGTCAAGAAGTCTTGCTAGAATGGTTATTGCAGTAAGAGGAGAAACAGACAAAACTACACCAAAGCTTAAGGAGATCTACGATATTCTGATGAAAGCCGGAGTTTAAAGATTTTTGACAAACCCAAGCTTGTTTAGCGGCCAGTAAACAAAGAAGGATTTACCGATCACAGATTTTTTTGACACAAATCCCCATTCTCTTGAATCGGAGCTGAAGGATCTATTATCTCCTAGAACAAAATACATCTGACTAGGCACTGTAACTTGACTGTTTTCCTTCAGGAAAGATCCTCCAAAAGTCAAAACATCGGATTTGAGATATTTACTTTCATCAAGCTTTTGATCGTTTAAATAAACTTGTCCCTTTTCGATTGTGACTTTATCTCCAGACACCCCTATCACCCTTTTTATATAATCCTTTTCAGGGTCAGGCGGAGCCTTAAAGACTATTACTTCTCCTCTTTTGGGTTCTTCAAAGTTAAGCACAATTATATTTGTTAGAATATATTCCTTATCATGAAAATTCGGGTACATTGAGTCTCCGTTGACCTGAAAGGGCCTAAAGAGAAAGACATAAACTACCAAAAATACAGCCGCTGCCAAAAGTAAAGTCTGAACAATATCAATCAGAAAGGTGTAAATTTTTCTTAAAATTTCTAAGATCATATATTTCATTTTCGGTTATTCGAGCTTTTTTGTCAATGACACTCATTTATGCTAAGATGTTGGTGTTTGATGCTCGTGTGGCTCAGCTGGTTAGAGCGTTGCATTCACATTGCAAAGGTCCCTGGTTCGAATCCAGGCACGAGCACAAAATCCGGTTTCAGATGTGGAATTTTAGATAATTTACGTCGTAAAGAAGAATTTGAAAAGCTTCTTCTTTGATTAAAATTTCGTATGGTACAGTATTAAAGGTATTTAGGAGTTTTTGAAAAACATCAAGTTCTTTTAGGGAAATTTTAGTTCGATCACTTTCATAGTTCTTTTTAGCATTTTTAGCAATTGCAAGAAGTGAATTAGCAGAACCTTTATTAATTAAATCTAAAGTTTTTGCTTCGTTAATATCATCAATTAAGTTTTGAAAAGTAACTATTTTTTCACTCAAGGAATTATTTGAATCCTGATTGTTAAAGTTTATTTCAAATGTTTCGTTCGCATTCGATCCGATAACTCCTGAGTAGCTTAAAATCTTTACATTTCCATCCTGATCATACAAATATAAATCAAGATTATAATTTTGATTAACTAATGAGCTCAACTCGACTTGGTATTGGCCGGTTTCAGGCTTTTTAAAATAAAAAATTTTAATCGGCTGGCCGCTTTTTTGACTTGGATTTTCATCATTATCCAATGGCTGTTGCTCAAATTGTTCTCCTTGCTCGTTCCCATCTGAATTTTTAAGGGTAATACTTATTCCTGAATTTGCTACTATCATAATATATGAAAGATCAGTACTTGAAGGAATATATCGGTTCAGAGAGAGAAAGGTGTTTGAATAGCCTTCATCCAATGTATTTCTGTTATAGAATGGGTCATTTATATTGAAGGTTTCATTATTAATGCCTTTGGCTACGACAAAATGTCCTGGTTCCTGCAGAATATCCGCAATTCCATTATTTATGTCATTTGACAATATAGAATTATCAGATGTATTAATTCTTTCATATTCAAGTGCTTCAAATGCAGTAATACTATTTGTATTTTTAGCCAATTTCGAAAGTCTGGGAAGAGACCACCAATTCACATTACCACCATTAAGATATCCGTCAGGCTGAGATTTGAGCCATATATTTAATGATCCCGGGTCAAGAGTTGTTCCGTCGGGAAGCTTAGTAAGCCCATGGTATTGAAAGATCATTGCTGCAGAGGTTAGGGCGCAGCCCCAATTATTAATAGTGGGGTTCAGAGGAGCCCAAATATTTGCAGAGTCATAGATATTATTTTTCCAGACGAGATCTGTCTGTTTAAGTAGAGGAACATTTAAATTTACCGATGACCATCTTGGATAATAAGCAATTAGCCCAGGCTCATTTCCTATCAGAGCTTTATTATAATTATTAGATATTTCTAGAGAATCTCTAGCAAGATTCCATATTCTTACTTCGGCTATTTTTCCGTCAAGCGTATTGGCGTTTCCATCTGCCCGTCTCCCAATTTGGAGTTCAGCGGCATTACCGCTACTGGGTATGAACGCATTACTATATGTCGTGCTATCATACTGCCCATTTATGTAAAAATCTGCTCTTTTAACATCTGCATGCCAAGTGACTGCAATATATGTCCAAATGTTTGTTGACAGAGAAGCATTCGCCGAATTTATATTTCCGATACCTCTTACTTGTAGTGCAATTTTCCTAATGTCTGCTGCTGCAAAGCCAAACTGTCTATTGGAAGAACCATCGTCTTTTGTGACCACCCAAGATCCCCCAGCAGGAAATTGTTTAATTTTTATCCAAGCCTCAATCGTAAAATCGCCGTCTGTTTTAATATTACTTTTTGTAGGGTCAAAAAAATACTGATTCTGGGATTTATCTAGGACAAGTGCTTCTTTACTTCCTTGGAATGGAAGATCAATTGTATCTATAGATGCTCCATTTACTAAATCTGCATGGACTATTGAGGTTTTAAATAACAGAAATAAAATAAAAATTATCGGGAGAATCCTTTTTAAAGTTTTCACTATGCTAGTAAATAATAATGAAATTAGTTATAAGTATTAGACTAAAACAAATATATGATTTATGTCAATATACAAATTTGGTAAAATACGTTTAATATCCTATCCTTTATGACAAATAAGATAATAGATTATGATGAATTTCATAATACAACTTCTGTCCAAACTAAAATTATTAGAAATAATAATTTTACCTATAAAACTATTTTAAAAATTATCGACAATTATTTAGGCTTAAGTAAAAATATCCTGGATATCGGAAGTGGAGCGGGTTCGCTTTGTTTATATTATGCGAATAAAGGATACAAAGTTCTGGGTTTAGATATTTCCGAGAAAGCGGTTGAAAATGCAACTCAAAGCGCGAGATATCTTAAATTAACGAATGTTAAATTTACAAAAATGAATTTTCCCGAAGAAATTCCAAATGAAAAATTTGATTTTATTATTCTCACAGAGGTTATAGAACATTTAAAGGATGATAATTTAGCTATAAAAAAAATATTTTCGATACTTAATTCTAAAGGAATGCTGGTCATCTCAACGCCCTCCCAAAACGCCCCGCTATACAGGTTGGGTTTGGCGAAAGAATTTGATATGAAGGTGGGGCATTTGAGAAGATATACTGTTAAAGAATTGAAAAGTTTGTGTTTAAAGAATGGATTCGAAGTAGTATATATTAAAAAAACAGAGGGTATTATAAGAAATTATTTGTTTATTAATTCGTTCGCCGGTAAGTTAGTTAGGTTTATTAAATTTTTTATCTCTGATATTGTAATGTTTATTGATAATCTTACAATTCCATTTTCTGGAGAATCAAATATTATTATAGTTGCGAGGAAGAGATGAGGGTTTTGTTTTTATCGCGTTTATTTTATCCACATATTGGTGGAGTTGAGAAGCATGTGGTCGAAGTTAGCAGACGATTGATTAAGTTAGGTCATGAAGTTACGGTTGTAACTGAAATTCTTCCTCAACAATTCAAAATTCAAAATTCAAAAATTGAAGGAATAACTGTACTAAGAGTTAATGCCGGAAGAGACGGCTATTTTAAAAAATTCAGAATTTGGAGAGAGATTTTTAAAAATAGAAAATTAATTCAGGATGCAGATGTAGTGCATGCCCACGATGTTTTCTTCTGGTATCTGCCTTTTAGATTTCTATACCCATCCAAAAAAATATTTACAACTTTTCATGGATATGAAGGAGACAAAATTCCAGGATTTAAAGCAAAGTTAATGCACAAAATCGCAGAGAAACTTTCTCATGGAAATATTTGCGTAGGGGAGTTTTTGAAAAAATGGTATGGGACAAAACCAAACTACGTCACCTACGGAGCGGTAAAAATTCCAAAATTCAAATTACAGATTACAAATAAATTCCAAATACAAAACTCCCGCCCTCGTCAAGACTTCGGCGGGCAAGCAAAACAAAAAATACTTTTTCTTGGAAGGCTGGAAGAGGAAACAGGGATTATGGAGTATCTTAAGGCTTTAAGGCTCTTGAAAGAGAAAAATTATAAATTCGAAGTTACAGTGCTTGGTGATGGATCGTTATTTAAGAAAGCAGAAAAATTTTCTAAAAAACATAAAATCAAAGCCTTTTTCAAAGGGTTTGTGCCCAATATTGATCCGTATTTAAAAAAATCTGATTTTATATTCACTTCAAGATATTTAGGAATATTGGAGGCATTATCTTTTCAGAAATTAATATTTGCAGCTTATAATAATGAAATAAAAAAAGACTATCTTCAGATGGCCCCTTTTGCAAAATACATTTCAATTTCTCCAAATTATCGTATACTTTACGATCAGATTAACTATTATTTAAGACATGAGAAAAAAAGGAATCAAATGATAGATCAAGGTTTTGAATGGGTTAAAAATGAGACTTGGAAGAAGATGGCAGAAGCTTATTTAAAACTTTGGAAAAAAAATTAACTTTTCGAATTAAAATAGAGAGCAAATATAGAAATAAAATTAAAAAACTAACTCCGCTTAATGTATTCGAAGAATTTCTGACAATTGTATTTTTAAATTCTACGATAATTTTATAGCTTCCCGGTTCAAGTTGAAATGTTATGACTCCCGGATATTTGGGGTCGGTGAAATTAATCGGAAGAATTTTGTTATTGGCGGTTACTTGCCAATTTGGGAAATAAAGTGTATTTTCTTTAAAATTTGAAATATATGATACATTAACTCTGTACTCATGCCTGGTTGATATTCTTTCAAGCTCAGTTATTTCGGCTTTGCCTCTCAATACTTCAAGATGATTATTCGGGATATTTTTCTGCCACGGATTGTCAGGGTCGATCCATTTGGGCGCTGCAGGTTGAAATCCTTCGCCTGCTGAAGTGCTCATTGGTAATTGAGATGAGAGAACAGAATCATTAATTTGAGGAATTGTCCGGCGGTTTCCCCAGTTTAGAATTGTCTGAAGAATTGCTAAGAGGCAAATAAATAGTATGATTTTTTTATTAATTTTTGTTGCGAGAATTCCGGCAAGGACAGCTGTGATAAATGAGACAAAGAGAAGAAGTCTATAGGTAAATTGAAAATTTTTGAGAATTGAAATTTTATCCCAGACAAAACTTGAGATAGGAAGAAGTAAAAAAAATAATGACAATAAAAGAATTAAATAAAACATGACATTTGATTTTCGAATTTTAGTAAATTGATTTTTGATTAGTAAATAGATGCAAAGAGCAATCACTAAAATTTGAACATATCCTATCAAGAAAGATAATTCTCCCTTTGGTCCTTGAAATAAAAAGCCGTACCTCCATGATGAATACAATAATTCTTGAAACTTTACAAAACTAATTTGACTTACATAAATCGCTTGATGTGTAAATTTTGATTCAAATATAACAGGCATCCAATAAAATGCAGAAAGTCCTAGGGAAAATAATAACGCAGGAATAAGATAAATAACATCGATGATTTTCCTTTCTTTTTTTTGAATACAGATAAAGATTGCATATATCGCAATCAAAATGATACAAATGAATGAAATTGCCGGGTTTGCCAGAAAGAGCAAAAATAATGAAATTACCGCAAGTATAAAAATAATCGAAGACTTCTTGATTAATAATTTATGGACGAATAAAAAAGAAAAAGGTAGGAGGGCAAAAGAAGCCAGTTCTCCGATACTCACTCTGAAGTGCATGTCTACAAGATGATAGGGTGCGAAAAGATAAAATATCCCACTTACAAAAGCTGAAAATTTGCCAAACTCCTCTTTTACAAAAAAATACATCCCAACCCCTGATAAAATAAACGATGATGCGATTAGTAATTTGATACTTGAAATAAAAGAAAAGCCAATAAAATGAAAAAAAAATACCACGTAAAAAGGTAGTGGATAAACAAAAACAAAAAGCGGATATCCATAAGTTGCATTAAGGTTTCCTGCCCATCTAGGAATAAGATTGCCTTGTTGAATCGAATTATAAAACTCCATAGATTTAAATACATTTTGAGTCAGATCGCCGCTTTCATAACTGCCTATCCTAAGAAGACTTACTAATGGGAGAAGGGATATTAAAATAAGTAAAATAAATAAACTAATATTTTTCTTTGGATAAATATATTTATAGGCTAAAACTCCAATTACAAGAGTGAGAAAAGCCAATATGCTAATGATTACCATCTTGTAGGGGTCAGACATACTGATATAATATACAGTAATAATTGAAACAGCAAGAATGACTCCTCTTTCCTTAAAAAGAAAAATATTACTGCTCCTGCTTCTTATATGGATTGTATTATCATTTCTTAGCGTTTTTTATAACGCAGTCAAGTCAGTATCTGAGGCAAAAGCATGGCTTCCTCTTTCAGACTCTGAAAAAAGGCAAAAAATCTTCGGGAACCTTCATCCCTTTTTTATTTTTATTAAAACCCATACCGAAAAAAATTCAAATATTTTAATTTTTTCTGATGATGCAAAAACTTATTATTTGGGGATATATTATTTGTACCCTCGAATAATTTATACTACTGAAAATATCAAAGAATTTAGTTTTTTAGCAAAAACTTTAAAATACGATTACATCGCAATATTTAATAATAATTTTTCAGGCAACAACTATAAACTTATTAAAGTACAAAATTTTGAAGGAAATAATCGGTTTCAATTATTAAAAAGGAAATGAATATTTTTATTGTTTTAATTACAATCTTATTTATGTCCTTTGTTGGATATGTAGTTATAAGATTATTTACTTTACTTCCAAAAAAAATGGTTTTATTTACTATTGGATGTTCTTATGGGCTAGGTGCGGGATTGATATCTTTACAGCTCTATCTTTATTCAAGATTTAATATTTCATGGAGTAAGGAGTCTTTAATTTTTCCCTGGATTATTTTAATAGTTTTATTTTTATTTAAAAATATGAAAAAAATGAGCTTTAAATTTTTAAGAACAAAAAAAACTGAACCAATTCATATAGTTTTTATTATTATGATATTAATTACAGTATCGTACGTTTTTTTCGAAGTCTTGCTTCGTCCCGTAACAGTCTGGGATGGGTGGGCAATCTGGCTTCTTAGGGCAAAATTATTTTTTATAGACGGGAAGATAAATTCGTTGGCGTTAAACTACGTGAAATCAGATTACCCATTAATTATAAGTCTTTTAAACACTTTTATTTATTTAATATTAGGAAAAGTTGATGACAGCGCAGTTTTATTAACATCATTTGCTTTTTATATTTTTCTTGCCATAGGATTATTTTCTGTTTTGAAAAATAAATTTAGCTTAACTTATGCTCTTTTATTCACTTTTTTGTTAATGACAATCCAGACTTTTGTAAGACAAGGAGGCAGATTGGAAGCCGGGCAAGCCGATTTACCCCTGGGATACTACATATTTATTTCTACAATATTTCTTATTGAATACTTAAAGAATAGCTCGGCTAAATTTCTTTTATCCTTAAACATATTTCTCGGAATCACTATTCTTGTTAAACCCGAAGGGTTGTTTACTGCTGTAGCAATAAGTGTTATTGCAATATTTAATATTCATATGAAAAAGATTTATCATCAGTTAAAATTTTTTATCATTTGGATTATTTTCTTTCTAGATTGGGAGATATATAAAAAATTTAATAATTTAAAATATACTTATATTTCCGCTCATCCACTTGAAATGACATGGGGTAAAACGTTGAACGCAATTTGGGGAACTTTGAAAGAACTGGTAAATATAAAAAGTTGGAATTTACTTTGGGTTTCTTATTTTGCGTCACTTCTCATGAAAGTTCCCAGAAATGAAACATCAAAGATATTGAATATTATTATTTTGTCACAATTAGGAGCTTACATCTTTATGTATATTTTCACTGCAAGGAATACACCCGAGAGTTCCATAGAAAGATTGCTGGTTCATATTGCTCCTCTAGGAGTTTATTCTATTGCAATTTCAATGCGTCAACTTTTAAAAAACTTTCAAAACATTTCACATTAAATCTATTATATTCTTTTTGAAATCCCGGAACAGGATATTTTTTTATAATTTTCAAGTCCTTCCTTGAAGAGTAATATTTTTCAAAGTTTATATTGTCTTCGATAATATTTCTAATTTCTTTTAAGTTATCAAAATTTTCAAAAATCAGAACATTGGGCGTATTTGATGTATAAGGTAGTCTGATATTTTTTTTGTTTTTTTGTTCCAGGTAATAAGCTGATGTTTTAAAAATATTTTCCAGAATATTTGATTTCATTATTTCACGCGTGTCAATTTCATATACACTGCAGTCTGGAATATGTGCTGCTTTATTTTTTTTGTCAGGGTTAAATCTCAGCACCAAATGATTTCCTCGGTCATCATAAACATAATAGTTATTTATAATCCATTTGATAATAAGCGGATTTCTGGAAAAATTTGGAATATCATCAAGATTTACAGCCGTTTTCGTATCAATGCTCAAGATTATGAACCTTGGCGGAGCTTGAGCAAGTTTATTAACTGCATCTTTTTCTACTCTTGAATTTGAGTAGGCATAGAATTGAAGGGGAAGGGTATTAAATGTTTGATTATTAATATTTAATATATATGTATCGTAGGGATAAATCATAACATTTCCCGGATTATTGTTTATTAATTTTGAAAAATAATCAAAGTCATCTTCTGTGAGATAATAATTATCAAGTAGTTTATAGATCTGAAAAAATGAAATATTCTTGTTTATTAATTTGTAGTTTTCGATATTTTTAGCACTTGATAATGGAAATAAACTTGTATTTGAAAATAGGAAAGTAAATACTACAAGCAGAAATAGTAAATAAGTTTTTTTCAATTTCTTGAACCACAGATAAAGTATAAGAGTAAGAATTATTAAACTAGGATATGTTCCTTGAAAAATATGTGAGTCATCCGATCTTACGAGAAGAGATTTCAACTGAAGGATTGCAGTAAAAAATAAGATAATTATTATAAATTTTTGCTCTTTTGTAAACAATTTTTCTTTGAAAGAAATAAATAGTGCAAATATTAGCAAAGCAGGAATAAGCACTGGATAGTAATTTTGATGGGTAGAGAAAGGAATGTTCATAATATATTGGTAATTCTTCACTGCATCGAATGAGTATATAACGTAATTCAGGTTTTTACTTAGAATCAAACTCACCAAAATTTCATATACTAGAATCAAAAATATTGGTAAAAATAAAGTTAATAAAATTTTTTTAGCAACAAATAAATAACTTTTTTTTGTTTTTTTAGACAGACTTAAATATGTTTCACATAGTAAAAAGAAGAAAAGTATAATGCTTGCTGTGATGAAAAGGTCAAAAGTATACAATCCCAAAAATGAAGGTAAAAACAATATTAACAGTTTATTAGTATCTAAAGAATTTTTCAAAAATGAAAATCTGTAATAAATTAAAGAAAAAGTTATTGGTACAAGTAATCTGATCAGGGTGTTCTCATCTATGGGGAAAATAAAAGTCACTAGGGTCAAAATAATAACAAATGGTAGAATGACCGCGTTTCTAAGAACTTGTCTTAATATATAGTATAAAATTATGTAATTTACTAAACTTAGTGTTAGAGGAAAAAGAAGCACGGAAACGTACGATGGGAGATTGAAGAATAAAGAGGGAAGGGATTGAAGAACTTGATAAAGAGGACCGTAGGTAAATATAAAATCTCGACCTGCTAGATATCCATGTAATAGCCTCTCCGAAACGTCTGATTGCCAAGAAAAGTCAAGTGTATTTTCAATAAATATTCCATTTGCAAATTGATTTCCAACCAGTAGAAGCTTTAGAATTAAAAAAATAATAATAACTAGTCCGGGAGCAATATGATTTATTAATTTTATAAAAGCCACCGATTTTTTATCTAGATTTTTAAATGTCACAAATTAAAAATTAACAAACTTTGAGCACCGAATATTTTCCAAAGAAAAGGAAGTTTTAAGTAAATGTATAAAAATACCGGATGCTGAGGCAAATTATTTTTTGTTGTGAAGGGCAGAAATTTTTCAATATTTAAGTTAACTTTAAAACCTAATGTTTCAAATGCTTCAATTAACGCTCTATCATCAATTGGAGTAATGTGATCGAAAAACATCCAGTAATTTTTACCGCAAAAGCGAATGTTTGGTTGAAGAATTATTATTTTACCGTCAGGTTTTAAAATTCTCTTAAGCTCCTGAATCGTTTTAATAATTTCATCTTTGGTAATGTGTTCAAAAAAATTACTTATAAAAATTTTATCAATTATTTTATTTTTGATAGAAATTTTTGATGAAAAACTTTTTAAAAAAAATACATCCTTATTTAAAAATTTTGCTACATCGGAATTGATGTCTAAAGCGTATTTTTTATAACAACTAATATTATTAATAAATTCACCGTATCCGCAGCCTACATCAAGAACCACATCTTTAGTGTCGAAGAACTCCTGAAGGAAGTTTTTGATCAGCGTTTTCCATAATAAGTTTCTATTTTTCTTGTCTGGAAATCTTTTCGAGTAAATAATATTTTCTAACATTAATATACAAATTTTAGCATAAAGAGAACTTGATATAAATATTACTTATTTACATCCTGTTTCATTTTTATTAAGATAAGCATCAATGAAAAGAACAATAGTTATAACTGGCGGCTGCGGTTTTATTGGGACAAATATTTCGCTTGAGGCAAAAAAAAGAGGATATAATGTGGTTGTTTTTGATTCTTTAATTCGTCCTCATACTGAAGAAAATGCCAAGATTTTAAAAAATTCAGGTATAGAGATAATAAGGGGAGATATAAGAAGTAAAGAAGATCTTGCCCGTCTTCCTAAAGAATTAAACGGAATTATACATCTGGCCGCAAATCCGGGTATTCCCTGGTCTATAAAATGGCCGGATTTTGATTTTGAGACAAATGCTCAGGGAACTATAAATATTCTCGAACATGCAAAAAAAAATCTAACCCCATTTATATATGCTTCGACAAATAAAATATATTCCGAAGAAATTAATTTAATACCAGTCAGGGAAGAAAGTACACGTTATTCTTGGGATTTCAAAAAAATCAATAAAAAAAGGGTTAGAAAAGCGCTTTTGGAGGGAATCACTGAAAAGGGGATAAATGAAAATTTTCCCATGGATAGCTCGGGAAATTTTCCGCATAGTCCATACGGCGTATCCAAAGCAACGGGAGATTTGTATTGTCAGGAATATTTTCATATTTACGGTCTTCCAACGGTTGTTAATAGAATGTCTTGTGTATACGGTTTATATCAAAAGGGGGTTGAGGATCAAGGATGGCTCGATTGGTTCGTAAGAGCAAAGATAAACGATCAACCACTTAATATTTACGGGGACGGTAAACAGGTTAGAGATTGTGTCTTTGGTTCAGATATTGCCGAGTTATATTTACTTGAGCTTGAAAATATAAATAAAGTTCAGGGAAAAGTTTTCAATATCGGCGGAGGTATTAATCATACATTAAGTCTTGTAGAAACAATAGACTATCTGAATAATAAAGGAGGAAAAAAACTAAAGCTTAACCATAAGTCCTGGAGAGTTGCCGATCAGAAGATTTATATAAGCGATATATCAAAAGTAAAAAAAAATCTTGGCTGGGAACCGAAAATTAGAGTGTTTGAGGGAATTGATAAAATTTGGAATCAGTATAAAAAAATCAGCTAGAAGTATTTTTTTCTTATTCCATATAAATACCAGCGTAAATAATAAGGGAGGACTTTCCAAATTTTGAACTTCGAACTTCCATGCTCTCTGTCTCTCCAAATTGTCGGTACGTCCACAATTTTAAAGCCTTTATAAAAAGCTTTAAGGGTTAATTCAAGCGGCATTTCAAATCCTTGAGTACTTTCAATTTTTATTTTTTTAAGCATAGATCTTTTGAAACATTTATAAGCATTGGTTGCATCGTTAGTCGGTAGTGAAATTAATTTATTCAAACTTTTACAGGCAAGAAAAGATAAAATTGCCTTAATTTTCGGTCCCCCGATTCTTTTTCCGGGGTTAATATAACGAGATGCGCAGATAAGATCATAACCTTCATTAATTTTATTCATCATTTTATCGATATCTTTTGGGTTGTCTGATAAATCAGACATCATAGTAACAATAATTGATGATTCTGTATTTAAAAAACCAGCTCTGAGTGCCTTTAGTAACCCTATGCCGTCCTTAGTAAAAATTATTTTTAAATCTTTTATTTTATTTTTAATTTTTTTCAAAGATTCTAAAGTTGGATCACTTTTATCTTGAATGACTACAGTAATAATATTTGGGGTTTTTACAAATTTTCTGATATCCTTGATAACTTTGATAATATTTTTTTGCTCATGGTATGTGGGAAGAATAATATCGATGTTTTTTATCATTTGTTGAATTATAGGTAAATATCTATAGTAATTCAATTGGTATATGCAGTCTTATTTGAAAAATTATATAATGCGATATATATGAAAATTAGTTTCATAGCTACAGTTTTAAATGAAGAGAAAAATATAGAAAAATTAATAATTTCACTTCTTTTTCAAACGAGATTACCAGACGAAATAATTATTATTGATGGCGGAAGCACTGATCGTACGATCGAAAATATCAAATATCAAATATCAAATATCAAATATCAAAAAATATTAAGAAAGATAAAATTTATTCTTGCCACCAAAAAAGGAAATATACCAAAGGGAAGAAACGAAGCAATAAGAAGGGCAACGGGAGAGATCATTCTATCGAGTGATTCTGGATGTGTACTAGATAAAAGATGGATAGAGAATATTATTAAACCTTTTACTGATTCGAAAATAGATGTAGTTTCCGGTTATTATAAAGGACTGGCGAGAAATTTATTTCAGAAGTGTCTTATTCCATATGTTCTAGTCATGGATGATAAAATAAAACCCGGTGAATTTTTACCAGCAGCAAGATCAATGGCATTTAAAAAAGAAGTATGGGCTAAAATCGGCGGATTTAGGGAAGATTTGGATGTAAGTGAGGATTTTGATTTCGCACAAAAAATTAAAAAGTACGGTTTTAAAATCTCCTTTCAAAAAAACGCAATTATACATTGGATTCCAAGAAATAATCTTTGGCAGTCTTTTATCATGTTTTTTAAGTTTGCCAAAAATGATCTAAAAGCACAAATATTACGATCAAATGTTCCCTTGGTATTTCTTCGTTATTTCCTGTTATTTTATTTATTGCTTCTGGTTTTATTTTACAAGTCATTAATCGGAGGTTTTTTTATTTTTTCTATATTTTTTCTATATCTGATCTGGTCAATTCATAAAAACTATAAATATATAAAAGACTTAAGAGCCTTATACATTCTTCCAATTCTTCAGTTAACAGCCGATCTTGCGATTTTATCAGGATCATTGATTGGATTGGTGACCCTAATTAAAAAATTTAATCTGTTTAAGTATATGAGAGAGAATAAATTTCTGTTTTTGGTCATTATTGTCTATATTTCATTAATGATTACGGTTCTTAGGTGGGGGATTCCCAACAGAAATCATCCTTTCCCCTATCATATGGATGAATGGCATCAGCTTCGAGCTGTCTGGACAACATTCAAATATGCAACTCCAAATGTATCGGGATCTGCCTGGGGGACAATGCTTCATTTCGTTATTTCGGGAATATATCTTATGCCTTTTGTGCTGTTTAAAATAATAGATCCGTTTAATTTGCAGATAAATGATTGGATGATGAGAGAACGTATTTTTGAAATATTAAGAATAAGTACTATCATTTGGGGAGTCTTATCGATCTTTATTATATATCGGATAGCAAAACTTCTTGATATTTCAAAAAAGATAACGTTATTTTTATTCATTTTTAACCCTATTTTTTTATTGTTAAGTAATTATTTTAAATACGATATTGCACTTCTTTTTTGGATTAATTTATCTATTTTTTCTTTCATATATTTTACGAGAAATCCTACTTATCTTAATTACTTACTATCTGCAATTCCTCCGGCTCTTGCCGTGAGTGTAAAAATAACAGCATTTCCTCTTTTGCCAATCTATATTATTTTATACTTTTTATTCTTTCCCTTTTGGAGAAAAAATTTCAAATGCCTTTTTACAGGAATTTTATTTTTTATCAGTATAGCTGTGATTTTTGGAATGCCTGATGCATTGTTTGGACGGGGGTATTTTTTTACTAGTCTAAAAAATGATGTTTTTACTGCTTCAAAATCGCTTCTCGTATTAAATCCTGGAAAAAACGTCTATCAATATTTATTCTTTAACCATTATCCAATTATCTTCGGACACGGATTATTTTTACTATCTATAATTTCAATTTTGTTCTGGGTTTATATATTTCTAAAAGTTGGTGTAAAAAAATTCAAAATTGAATTCTTTATATTGATTGCAGGATTAATGTTTTTAATAAGTATACTTCCATTAAATATTTTTGGAGGGGGAAACAGGAGTCTTGTTCTGCTTCCTTTTCTAGTATTAATATCTTCTTTATTTTTGAATAAAGTTAAAATAAGCAGATCTAAATTAGTGGTAATAGGGCTTACTTTTATTGTAATCGTTCAGATTTATAATTCATTTGTATGGGTACATTTAAAGCTAATTAAAAGCCCTCAGGAAATTTCTTCTCAATGGATTTTTAAAAATATTCAAAAAGGTAGTACGATTGGAATTGAAAACGTTCCTATTTATCAAGGTATTCCGGATATCATTCAAAAGGAATTTTACTATAGTCAACACAGCGTGAAAATGAATTATATATATAAATACGAAATTGTGGATAGTAAGAGCAAAAAGTTACCTTCTATTATAGTAATGACAAATGGTGAAATTGAATCACAAATTTTGAAAAATTCTTCCAAAAAGGATTTGATGAAAAGAATTGAGAGAGATAATTATAAAAAACTTGTAGTTTTTAGCCCTGATTTAAGATTATTTTATTTTGTAGGAGATGATATTGACTATTATTTTTCTGCTCTTATACCATCTCCGTTAACAACCTCAGTTTATATTAAATAATAAGCCTGATATAATTCATCTATGGGTTACACAAAAGACACCATAAAAGGTGTCGGATGGGTTGGTTTCCTTCGTATTTTTACTCGCGGAATTTCATTTCTGCGAACATTAATACTTGCAAGAATATTAACACCTTCTCAATTTGGAATTTTTGGTATTGCAATTCTAGCTACGTCTCTTCTTGAAGTCTTTACTGAGACAGGCGTAAATGTTTTACTTATTCAAGAGAAAGATGATATTAAAAAATATTTAAATTCCGCGTGGATTGTATCAATTATTAGAGGTTTTTTGATCGGGTCAATTATTTTTTTATCTGCTTCTTTTGTTTCAAGTTTTTTTAAGTCTCCAGATTCTAGGATTCTGCTTCAGCTTATCAGCATAGTCCCTATTATAAGAGGTTTTATAAATCCATCCTCTGTAAAATTCCAAAAGTATCTTGAGTTTCATAAAGAATTTTATTACAGATCATCAATATTTTTTTTCGATGCCTTAGTAACAATTATTTTTGCCTTTTTTACAAGAAGCGTACTTGCCTTAGTATTTGGAATACTTGCAGGAGTGATCCTAGAGGTTATTTTATCTTTTCTAATCATTAAACCCGTGCCCTATTTGTCTTTTAACAGAGATTATCTTTTTAAAATTTTTCATAGAGGAAAGTGGGTTACGTTGGGAGGAATTTTTAATTATTTGTATTATAATTTAGACAACATTGTCGTAGGTAAAATTCTTGGAGCTACTTCCTTAGGTTTTTACGAAATGGCTTATCGAATTTCACTACTCCCTATTACAGAAGTTGCAGATGTTGTGCAAAAAGTAGTCTTTCCTGTTTACTCTAAAATTTCGGAAGATAGAGAAAGATTAAAAAAAGCCTTTGCAAAAACTTTATTTTTTATTTCATTACTGAGCATTTCTATCGGAGTTATGCTTTTCTTTTTCGCAAAAGATGCAGTCTTTATTTTACTTGGCGATCAATGGGCTCCAATTATTCCTGTTCTTCGTATTCTTGCTGTTTTTGGAGTAGTAAGGTCAATTTTTGGTTCAACTGCCGCATTGTTTCTGTCCGTTAATAAGCAGGAATATGTAACAGCAGCAACATTTGTAAGTATTTTTGGTTTAATTATTACAATAGTGCCGTTAGTTCTTTCTTTTGGAATATTGGGAGCTGGAATTTCGGCGCTTATAGGAACTCTTTTATCAGTCCCAGTTTTTGCTTTTTTTTCATATAAAGTTCTTTATGGGAAGACAAATTAATCCTGATATTTACACAAAAGATTATTATTTAAGTAATTGTTCGACAATAACTAATGAAGGACAGATCAGTAATAGATTTAAAAAGCTCTTTAACCCGATCAAAAATTTCAATCACAAAAAGATACTTGATCTCGGATGCGGGAACGGAGACCTATCGATATATTTGGGAAAAATGGGAGCTGAAGTTGTGGGCATTGATTATTCTAAAGACGCGATAAATTTGGCAAAGAAGAAGTTATCAGTAGCAGGAAAAATCGAAGGTAAAGTAAAGTTTTATATTCAAGATGCAAAAAAAATAAAATATAAGAAAAATGAATTCGACATCATTGTAGCAATAGATTTATTTGAGCATTTGTACCCGGAAGAACTAGAAATTGTAATTAGAAATATCTCAAAAATTCTCAAAAAAGATGGTCTACTTCTAGTTCACACAGAAGCAAATAAAATTTATCTTAATTTTACTCACATGTTTTATGTCTATCCAGTAAGTAGTTTAATTATTTTTGTTAATAAATTATTCAAAGGAAAAGACTATCCTAACTTGCCCAAAGATCCCCGAAACGAACTGCATAAGATTCAACATGTAAATGAACCGACTTATTATTATTTAAAAAAAATTTTCAAAAAATACAACTTTGAAGGCAATATAGAAGCGATTATTCCCTATAAGCCAATTCTAAGCTGGAAAGATATGGTTTATAACATTTTTGTCTGGCTTTTTCCTCTATCATTGTTTTGGCCGGCGCATTTACTCTTTGCATATGATTATATATGTGTTATGAGAAGCAAAAAATGAAAATTGCATTTTTTCATGAGTTACCATTCGGAGGGGCAAGGCGGGCAGTGCTTGAGCTTGGGAAAGCCTTACGAAAACAACATGATATTGACCTTTTTTACATAGATGATTCAGAAGAGAGGAATCTTGGCATGTTCAAAAAAGTTTTTTTTAACAAATTTATTCCGAAAAAATGGCATGGTAATGATTGGAAAGCAAAACTTTATATAGACACGATAGAATTATTTAAAATTTATAGACTTCATAATAAAATTACTAAAGAAATTGATAGTAATAAATATGATTTTGTTTTTGTGCATGGATCAAAATATACGCAGGCTCCTTTTATATTAAGCATGCTTAAAACAACTTCTGTATATTATTGTCAGGAGCCGTTAAGAATTATTTACGAAAAATTATTTGATATTCCTGATAATTTAAGTATTGAAAGAAGAGTTTGCGAGAAAATAAATCGAAAAATTAGAAAAATAATTGATAGAAGAAATATAGAATCGGCTGATATTCTTCTTGCAAACTCAAAATTTACAAAAAAAAATATAAAAAAAGCATATAACCTAATTGCCAAAGTATGCTATATGGGCGTTGATGATAGAATTTTTTATCCTGAAAATATTGATAGAAATTACGACGTTCTTTTTATAGGGTCGAAGGATCAAGCAGAAGGTTACCTTCTTTTAAAAAACGCAATAAAAATTATGAATAAAAAGCCAAAGGTAAGATATGTTCTGAGAGAAAATGAATGGATAACGGACGATAGTGTGATGAGAAAATTATACTCGGAATCCAAAATTTTCGTGAGCCTTTCATATAAAGAGCCATTTGGACTTCAGCCTATTGAAGCTCAGGCTTGCGGGACTCCTGTAATCGCTATTAAAACCGGAGGATATCTGGAAACTGTAATAGATGGAAAAACTGGTTTTTTGATAAAAAATAAGCCTCAAATATTAGCGCATCAACTATTAACGTTAATAAATAATGATGAATCTATTAAAATTCTTGGCCAGAATGCTATAAGTAATGTTAAAAATAATTGGACATGGGAAAAAAGTTCTAAAAATTTACTGAACATTATTAAAAAATATTTACAAAATGAATAAAATCGATATATCAATAATAATTGTTAATTATAAATCGAAAAAGGAATTATTTGATTGCATAAAATCAATTGAGACGTCAAATACCAAGGCTACCTACGAAATTATTGTAGTTGATAACGATGGAGAAAAAAGATTTGAAAAAGAGCTTAAAAAAATGTTTGAGTCAGTTAAGTATATAAAAAGCCCTACGAATATTGGCTATGGAGCCGGAAATAATTTAGGGGCAAAGTTTGCAAGAGGAAAGTATTTGTTTTTCTTAAATCCGGACACTAGAACTTATCCAGAGGCAATAGATGAATTGTTCAGATTTATCAGTAGAGATAACGAAATTGGAATTGTGGCACCACTGCTTTTTGATAAAAACAATAATCCATATCCTCTTCAGGGAACTCGGTTTTTAACACCGATTCGCGCTATTTTCTCTCTTTCTTTTATCAATAAACTAATTCCCGCAAATAGAATTTATAAAGACTATTACCTAATTGGGTGGGACAAAAAAAATATTAAAGAGGTAGATGTTGTTCCCGGAACAGCTTTTATGATAAAAAAAGAAATTTTTAAAAAAATAAATGGATTTGATGAAAACTTCTTTCTTTTCTTTGAAGAATTTGATCTTTGTAAAAGAGTGAGGGAACTGGAATATAAGATTTTTATTACTCCAAAAGCAAGAATAATTCATAAATGGGGCGTAAGTAGTAGCCGAAGCAGGCAAGACATAAAAAAAATATTCTCAAATAGCAGATTTTATTATTTTAAGAAACATTTTGGTTTGTTCTCTGCGATTCTTACTGAAACTTTTTTAAGAATTGATAAGCATATAGTCCTTCTTATATGCGCATTAACAATCGGATTTTTCCTAAGAATATATAAATTGAGCGAAACAATGAGTTTTATTGGAGATCAGGGGTGGTTTTATTTGTCCGCAAAAGACATGGTATTGACAGGTAAAATTCCATTGGTTGGGATAACATCTAGTCACACTTGGCTTCATCAAGGGCCGTATTGGACATACATATTAGCTTTAATTTTCAAAATTTTTGGCTTCAATCCGCTAATTCCGGGTTATTTTACTGCGGTAGTAGGTAGTTTGTCTATTTTTATCATCTATAAAATTGTCAAAAAAATGTTTGAGAAAAATACAGCCATTGTATCTTCTTTTTTGTACGCAATATCACCCTTGATAATAATAAATGAACGCTTTCCATACCATACTACGCTAATTCCACTTTTCACAATACTATTTATCTACTCCCTTTTTAAGTGGGTTAAGGGAGAAGTAATATATTTTATTTGGGTTATTATGCTTATTGGAATTCTTTATAATTTTGAGTTGGCAACTTTCTCGCTGGCCGGAGTACTGTTAGTATTTTTTCTTTCTGGATTGGCATGGAAGAGAAAATGGGCATTAAATATAATAAATAAAAAAATATTATCCCTCATTGTTGTTGGGATTATTTTTACAATGCTGCCTGTAATTATCCATGATATTAAAAATGGATTTTTACAAACTTTTGGTTATTTTGCATGGGTGTCTCTAAAATTGATAAATTCGGTGCCCGGCTTGATTTCAGCAACTGATATGCCAAACGGAGAAATTTTCGTATTTTTATTTAATGAATACCGTAAAATAATTTTCCCAATAAATCAACCTATTGCTTTATTATTTTTATTTTCAACTTTTTTATATCTTATCTATAGGGCAATCGCAAAAAAAAACATCTCAGAAATTATTATTATTTTTCTATTTTTAATTACAGTTCTTGCTTTTTTAATAAACAAAATTCCTTCCCAGGCTTATTTACCTGTATTTTTTCCAGTTGTAATTATCATATCTGCAATTTTTTTACAATATTTAATCAAAAAATTTAAAGTAATAGGAGTTCTATTGATGGTTATTCTTATTTTCACAAACATTTATTATTTTCTAAATAAAATTAATTCGGGTAGTCCGGAATTTTTAATAAGAAGAAATGCAACTGAAAAAATTTACCAACTTACCTCTGGTAATGCGTATAATTTAATCGGGAAGGGAACTGGGAGTCAATTTGACAGTTTTACCATGAATTACGAATACCTTCTCTGGTACTATTATAAAAGTGAGCCCTCCAAAAACGATGAGAATTTGAAAATTTATATTGAAGAGAATAATAATAAAATATTAGTAAATAAAAATGATTAGCGTAGTTATTCTTACAAAAAATGAAGAGAAAAATATCGAAGATTGCCTGCAAAATCTTCAGTGGTGCGATGAAATAATAGTTATCGATGATTATTCGGAAGACCAAACATTAGAAATAATTCAAAATTCAAAATTCAAAATTCAAAATTACAGCTCAAAAATCAAAACTTATCAGAGATATCTGGATGGAGATTTTTCGGCTCAGAGGAATTTTGGATTAGAGAAGGCGACAGGCGATTGGATTTTATTTGTTGATGCAGATGAGAGGGTTTCTGAAGCGCTTGCTTCAGAAATATCAAATATCAAATATCAAATATCAAATATCAATGGGTTTTATATCAGAAGACGGGATTTTATGTGGGGAAAAGAACTAGAATACGGTGAAACGGCTAATATTAAGCTCTTGAGATTAGCCAGAAAAGAAAAAGGAGAATGGCAGGGAAAAGTGCATGAAATATGGAATGTTAAAGGTAAAGTTGGAGAGCTGAAGAATTCTTTACTTCATTATCCCCACCCGACAATTAGTGATTTCCTTAAAGAGATAAATTTTTATTCAGATATACGAGCAAAGGAGCTTTATGATAGGGGAGTAAAGTCGAATTTTTTCTCGATAGTTCTTTATGCAAAAATGAAATTTATTATTAATTATTTTTTAAAACTTGGAATTTTTGACGGGATCGAGGGCTTAATTACTGCACTGATGATGAGCTTTCATTCATTTCTTGCTCGCAGTAAATTATGGCTTCTATGGCAAAAAAAATAACAATTTTTATCTTTCTCGTCGGGGTTTTGTCTTTGCTGCGTACAACTTTTCTCTTATGGAACAGCAGTCTTCCCGACTTTAATCTTTTTTATCAATCCGCTGGAGCACTTTTGAGTAATCAAAATCCCTATAAAAACCCTTTGTTATTTACTCAAATTCTCTATCCGCCTCTGGTAATTTTGATGTTCATTCCCTTTTTAGGTTTATCTTTAGCACTTTCTTCCAAAATCTGGATGATTATGTCCATCATATCTGCAATTCTTTCAATATTAGTTTTAAGATTAATAAAGCCTTTGAGTACAAGTATAATTTTAATAATCTTTTCTTTTTTGGTTTTATCTTTCCCATTTAAATTTACATTGGGAATGGGTCAAATAAACTTGATCCTGCTTTTGTTATTGTCATTGTTTATTTATTTCCTGCATTTCGAAAAGAAAGTATTCTCTGGCTTAATTCTTTCCATTGCGATTTACTTAAAATTGTTTCCGGGAATGTTTCTTATATTACTGGCAATAAAGAAAAAATGGGCAGTTATTACATCTTTAATAATTTTTACAATTCTTCTTTTTATTCCATCACTTTTATTTATTGACTTTGAGATTTACTCTTATTATTTAAAATCGGTCCTTTTGCCCTTTTTTATAAACTCAAGCGGAGATCCGTATTATAACCAGTCGATTACAGGTTTTTTAGCACGATTTGATATTCCAAAAGCAATAATGATTTTACCAATTATGTTTATCTTAATTATCTCAACATATCTTATTATTAAAAAAACAGATCTTATAAGATCATTCACATTACTTATGGTTGTTGTGTTATTAGTTAAAAGTTACACCATGCAACATCATCTTGTACTTTTACTTATTCCTTATTATTTTCTTATTTCTGAAACCAAAAGTGTATTAACATTAAGTTTCATAGGTATTTCATACTTGCTAGTTGCATTTAATATTAAAAATCCTGAAGCATTTGCCAATGCTTTGTTTGGTCCAATAATTCTGTCGCACGGGTTTTTAGGCATGCTGTTGCTTTGGATAATTATGGTAAAAAAAAATTGGAATAAAATCAGATGAAAATACAATCAAAGATTATATTTATAATAATATTTCTCTCCTTACTTATTCGTTTGGCGATAATCGGATTTCATATCAAAGATCCTAATTACAGTATTCAGCAGGATAATTATATAAATTATACGCAATATCTTAAAGACAAAATCGTTAATAATTCTGATTTTCCAAAAGATACTCTCGATACCCGTTTATTCCCCGGATACCCGGTTGTCATACTATTGCTTGAATCGATTTATAAATCTTTTATTACGAGTGGTTTAGTAATAAGTTTGATATCGTCTTTACTTTCAATTTATTTCTTTTGGTTGTTAACAAAAAATAATTGGGCTGCGTTTTTCTTTTCTCTTTTTCCTCCCGTCTGGGTGATTCAAAGCACAAAAATAGCTACAGAGCCAATAACTGTTTTTTTACTTCTTTTGGCAATTATCTTATATCGGCGTAATTTATTTTTAATTACCGGACTTACCATAGGATTTGCTACGGATATAAGATTAATTTCTATTTGTTTGTTTCTTGCAATGGTTATACATCTCTATTTAAACAATAAACGTAAACATCTTTTGTCGTTGACGGCCGGATTTTTAATGATATTTTCATTTTTGTTTTTATTTAACTATTTAATATTTGGAATATCTGGTATTTTTCAACAGTTTATTGTTTATCCCGTACATGGCAGGGCAACCTTTGGAGTAATTCAAATTTTTAAGGATATTCCAAGAGCAATTGACTGGGGCCAGTATAGAATTTTAGCATCGGGTATTTTTTATCTGATTCTGAATTTTTTTGGCTTTATTTTACTTTATAAGCATAGAAGCCTTTCGTGGTTTCACCAAATAAGTTTTTTCTGGATGGGATTATCGCTGCTTTTTATTTTTTTTATAGGACCAACTCCATTTCTTGAAGAATTTTCAAGATTCAGTGTTCCGTTTGCACCAGCACTTATTATCGGAATTTCTACTTTATTTACTGCCAGGAATAAAAATTTAAAATTAAAAGCTTAATTATGAAAAACAAAACTCAAATTTATAGAGTTATGTTTGTTATTTTTATGCAGTTGGTTCTTTTCACGCTTTTATTTAAGGGCGTTATTAATGAATCTCGAGTTTACGATGAGGTAACCTATGTAAAAGTAGGATACGGATTCTTAACAAAACATGATTTTCGTCTTGATCCCTTTAATCCTCCTTTTGCAAGAGAATTAGTTGCGCTTCCAATGCTTATAAATTCTGAAGTTTATAAAGATCCTCGTCTAATAGCCCCGAGAATGGTAGTTATAGTTGTAACTTTACTTTTTTCACTCTTAATTTATCTATTTACTAAGAAATTATTTGGAACAGCCGCAGCTTTCTTATCATTAACACTTTTTACAATTGATCCTAATATACTTGCGCATGGTCATTACGCCACGATGGATATGATTTTTTCTTTTCTATTTGTTCTGACACTATACTTATATTTTATCTGGAAGAAAAAATTTTCTTACAAAAAAATAATTTTCTTTTCAATTATTCTCGGACTTACGTTATCGTCGAAGATTAGTGCGTTATTTTTTTTATTCCCATCACTAATTATTGTGTATTTTTTTGACAATCCGAAATGGAAAACTATTACTTTTTGGAAGGAGAAGAAAAATTCTATATTATTACTAATCTTCATTACGCTACTTACATTATGGTCTACCTATTTTTTTACATTTGAACCTCTTTTGGGTTATAGATTTGATCCAGAAAGGCCTGCAATAAAACTTGCTGAAACAAATTACTTAGTAAAAATTGCACTTACGCAACCCATGCCTTTGGGAAGCTACATAAGTACTATCAAACAGCAGATTTTATATAACTATTCTGGATGGTATAGAAAAGACTCGTTTATTATGGGAGATTTATCAGGGTTAGGTCATCCAGGATATTATTTTCCACTAATAATTTTAATTAAAACTCCAATAACCATAATTTTATTTTTTTTAACAAGTGCATTTTACTTTATAAAAAAAAGAAAGAAGCATCTCGTCGTACTTATCCCAATTACATTTGTTTTAGCAAGCATTATGTTTACAAAAGTTACCTTGGTGTTACGTTATATTCTGCCTCTCTATATCTTGATTATGATGTATTCAAGTCAAGTAATAAATATCAATACCAAGAAAACTGTAATTAAATACGGAATTCTTGCCGGGTTATTATTGTGGCATATTTATGGACTTTTTAAAGTGACCCCGCACTATGTTTCATTTACAAATCAATTTTTTGACGGATATAAAAATGGCTATAAATATGTATTTGATGCTAATTATGATTGGGGCCAGGGATTAGTTGTATTAAAGAATTATCAGGATAAAAATAACATATCAGATCTTCAGCTGGCCTACTTTGGCGATTTAGACCCAAAAATTTTAGGTTTAAAGTATATGAGAATAAAAGATGCAAGCTTAAGCGACACTCAAAAAACTTATGATCTTAAGCTTACGAAAAATTCAACAATTGCAATTAGCGCAACCTGCTGGTATTTGTGCGGATATTATAAGGATACTAGAATTAAAGATATTGAGTCTTATGATATAGTTGGAGGATCGATCCTAATATTTAGGATTGATTAAGATTATATGTTTTCGCTTGCTATTTTGATCGGGATTTATTCATACTTAATATTTGCTATTGGATTATTAGGTTTTTTGCACAAAGAGACAATACTATTAGCGACTATTATTTATTTTTTGATATTAATTTATTTTTTTAAAAATAAAATTATAGAACAGTTTAGCAGTTTAAAACTGATATCTGTAAATATTAAAAAGTACAAACTTGAGTCCATTTTAATCATATTATTAGTAACCCAAGCCACGGTAAATTTAGCCGGTGCGCTTGGACCGGAACTAGGATTTGATGCACTTTGGTATCATCTTACTTTACCTAAAATATACCTTCTTAATCACTCAATAGTTCATATCCCCGGAGGACTTCTTTATTATTCGGATATGCCAAAACTTACTGAGATGCTTTATACTGCGTCTTTAGCGTTTGGGAGAGAGACGTGGGCTAAGTTAATTCACTTCGCGTTTGGAATTGCCTCATGTACAGCCTTATACCTACTATCCAGGAAGTTTTTTGATAGAAAAATTGCAATAATCACTGTGGCTATTTTTTACTCAAATTTAGTTATTGGATGGCAGTCAATAACCGCATATGTAGATTTAACAAGAACATTCTTTGAGCTAATGGCACTATGGGGATTTGTTAATTTTTTTGAAAAAGGAGAAAAGAAATGGTTAATCGAATCAGCTGTCATGTTGGGTCTTGCAGTTACCACTAAGTTGCTATCGATTGGTTCAATTTTTATTTTTATCTTACTTATAACTTATTATTATGGTTTTTATAAAAAGAATAGAAGAATACTAGTAAGCAGAATTTTTGTCTTTGTAATTATGGTTGTGATTATCCCCCTACCCTGGTTTATTTTTTCATTTATTCATACTGGTAACCTAATATATCCGTTTTTCTCAAACACCTATCCAATAAGCTTAGATATTAATTTATTAAATCCGATTAATTTCTTGAAAGAAATGTGGGTATTTTTCACAAATCTTCCCGATCGGATATCTCTTCTTTATTTAGTATTTTTACCTCTGATTGTTCTTAAATTTAGAAGATTTAACGTACTTCTTAAAGTTATTTTGATTTATTCAATTTTTTCCGTTGTCATTTGGTATTTTACTCCCAGGACCGGAGGAGGACGTTTTATTATGCCTTATTTACCGGCTTTTTCAATTATTTTGGCAGGGGTTATAAATGAATATATGAAGATCAAATACTTTTACAAATTTTTAATTTTACTGATTATTATATATTCAGTTTTCTCAATAACGTACAGGGGATTAGCGAATGAAAAATATTTACCAGTAATTTTAGGAAAAGAAACCCGAGTCGAGTTTTTAGAAGAAAATCTTAATTTTTCATTTGGAGACTTTTACGACACTGATGGGTATTTGGAGAAAAATATAAGGCCATCAGATAGAGTGCTTTTATACGGATTTCATAATTTATATTATGTTAATTTTCCGTTTATTGATTCTTCCTGGGTTAAAAAAGGTGATACATTCAATTATATTGCTACTCAAAATACTATGCTTCCGAAACGATTTTCTTATTGGAGTTTAATTTACAAGAATGAGAAAACCAAAGTAAATCTATACTCTCTAGGAGGACAAAAATGGGTATATTGAAAATACTTTTCGTCATAACTTTGTTGACATTTCCATTTGGTGAAATAATCAGACTTGAAATTGTAAGGGGAGCTGCTGTTAATTTAAATACGATTTCAGTTGGGATTTTGGCCATCTACTATATTTTTTACCATGTAATTAATAATAAAGGAAATAAGGGAAGATTATCAAGACCCATAATTATTTTTACAGCAGTTTGTATATTATCTTTATTATTTAACATTAATTCTTTAACAATTCGAGAATTAGGAGTTTCATCTTTGTATATAGTCCGTTTTATAATTTATCTTTTGATATATTTTGCTATCTTTGATTTTGACAGGAAATTTCAGGCAAAAATTATTTATATTATGGTATTTGCCGGGACATTAGTATTATTAAGCGGATATATTCAGTATTTTTTTTATCCAAGTCTGCGAAATTTATTTTATTTAGGATGGGACGAGCATTTATATAGGATGTTTTCAGTTTTTTTGGATCCTAACTTTGCCGGGGCTTTTTTTTCTTTGTCTCTTTTTTTAACAATAGGGTTAGTACAGGAGGCTATAGAAAGAAAGAGTAAATATAAAATTCTTCTCTTCGGAATTTTAGGAATTCTCACTTTTATTGCAATTTTTTTGACCTACTCAAGAAGCGCAATTTTAATGGTTCTAGTTGGATTATCAATATTTCTCGTCTTAAAGAAAAAATGGTTAATTATTTTAGTATTGGCTATAATTTCTTCTTTTTTGATAGTATTGACTCCAAAAGCATTTAAAACAGAGGGTACTGATCTGTTTCGTAAAGTATCATCAGAAGCAAGAATAACTTCTGCCAAAGAGGCAATGTTAATTTTTTCAAAAAATCCATTACTTGGTGTTGGATTTAACGCTTATAAATTTGCAAGATATGGTTATGGGTTTACCGATCTTAAATTTTATCCGGGCCATGCAGAGGGAGGGGCAGATGTAAGTCTTTTGTTTGTTCTTGCGACAACTGGCATAGTGGGTTTCACTGCTTACATCTGGCTTTTATATAAAATTATTAAATATTCATATGCAAAACACAGAAAAAACTTTATTGCACAAGTACTATTCGTTTCAACTATCTCCTTGATCATAAACAGTTTTTTTATAAATAGTCTTTTTTATTCTTTTTTTATGTTTTGGCTGTGGATCCTAGTGGGTCTTACTGAGAACGCGTGATTTTTAATTCTTTCATTGTTTTGTTTCCAGATTGATCGATGGCTTCAATTTTAACTATATTTTCACCTTCACTTAATTTAAGTTCATAGGAAAAATTATTATTTTCGTTGATTATTGCCCAGAATCCATTTACTGTTACTCTCACATTTTCATCTGTATTTCCAGATACTGTAATAATTTCTTGATGTTTCGGAAAGGATTGGCCATCCGAAGGTGAATTAACGTCTAACTTAGGAGGATTGTTGTTATAATTAATAGTTAAAATATTTGAGTAGTCACTTTCGTCCATATCTTTCTTTGCTTTGACCTTAATTTGATTTGCACCTGAATTAAGCGTGATCTCAAATGAAAATGCTCCGTTTTTATCCGACTGTATCTTATCAATTAATCTGCCATCATGATAAATCTCGATATCTATCTCAGGGGAAGATGTTCCTGGAACATATATTCTGGCGCTATTAGTTGCAGTGAATTGGGAAATCAGTATGGGAGAAGGAAGAAAACTTGCTGTAGAGCGTTTTGCGGGCAAATTTGAGTTGTTTGATCCTGATATGAATAAACTAAAATTTACCAGAAGGGGGATACCGAATTTTACAGCCAGAAAAAAGGTTATAAGAATACCAACGATACTTAAGAAAAGATTTCTTTTTGATTGTCTTTCCAGTCTTCTTGATAATCTAGATCCCGAAGCTCGTTTTCTCATACTTTGCTTAAGCTCAGTACAATTGTGAGCCGATGGGAGGAATTGAACCTCCGACCTAATGTTTACGAAACATTTGCTCTGCCACTGAGCTACATCGGCAAAACCGAGTTTGACTCGGCACGCGTTTATTGTATGAAATTTTTCTCAAAAGCGCAAATAATTGACAAATAGGTCTTTGCATCTATAATATAAGCAAACTGTCTCCTATTATGCCGAAAAAAGAATTGCCCCCAAATAATCCGGAAAACGAAAATAAATCCAAATCTAATAACGAACAGATTATAGATGCAACTTGTGACTTGGTCTGCGCCTATAAGCCTAATATAGCTTTTTACGAAGCGCAAGGAACACAGGGCCTAGAGGCTTTGTCTGTAACTATTGATTATATAAGAGATACTTGTCCTGATGTTCCGGTGATTTTGGATGCTAAAAGAGCTGATATAGGCAACACAAATTTAGGTTATGTAGAGGCAGCTTTTGATCATTATGGAGCAGATGCTGTTACAGTACATCCATACCTTGGTAAAGAAGCCTTAAAACCATTTCTAGACCGCAAAGACAAAGGAATAATTGTATTAGTAAAAACTTCAAACCCCGGAGCTGATGAATTTCAGGATTTATTTGTAAGCCGCTTTACGGATGTATCCACTACTCGAATGTATGAATATGTAGCCAAGAGGGTTTCAAAGCATTGGAATGAAAATGGGAATGTCGGTGTAGTTGTTGGCGCTACCTACCCCCATCACCTTGAATACGTCAGAAAAATAGTTGGGGATATGCCTATTTTGATTCCAGGAATTGGGGCGCAAGGCGGAGAAGTTGAGGAAACTGTAAAAGCAGGCATGGACAATAGGGGTTGGGGGATGATAATTAATTCGTCAAGAGGAATAATTTTCGCTTCAAAGCAGCTAGATTTTGCCGAGGCTGCAAGAAGAGAAACAGAAAAATTAAGAAATCATATTAATGAGATAAGGCAAGCCGTATAAATGACAAAACAAGAAGGAGATTTTCAAATTCCTCGAGAAGAAAGAGTGCTTCAAATTCTTACAGATACTTTGGTAATCCAAAAAGGGCATTTCAAATTGACATCCGGGCGGCATTCAGATAGTTATCTTGAGAAACGTAATCTTTATCTTCACACTCAAGAAACTTCTGAGCTTTGTTTGATGATAGCAAATGATTTTAAAGATAAAGGAGTAGAAATTGTAGTAGGTCCTGAAAGAGGAGGGATGATCTTAGCATGTCTTGTTGCAAGCTTTTTAACTAAAATGACCGGCAAAGATATTCTGGACATTTTTGCCCAAAAAAAGGCTAATCGGTTTGAATTTCATAGAGGACAGGCGGATCTGATTTGCGATAGAAATGTCTTGGTTGTTGATGATATTCTAACAACTGGAGGTTCAGTAAAGGAGGTAATTAACTCCGTAAAATTGGCAGGCGGGAGTATTACAGGTCTTTCGGTATTATGCAATAGGGGAGACGTAAAACCAAAAGATATCGGAATAGATAGAATAAATGCTTTGGTGAAGATAAAAATGGAATCTTGGTCTCAAGCGGAGTGCGGTCTGTGTAAATTAGGTGAACCGACAACTTTTTAGATTTATGACTGAGAGGATCTTTTCTTAATTTTGCCCGCTACTCGAAGTTCAAGAATTGATTTTATGAGTTCTGCCTGGGCAACTTTAAAGTCTTTTTCGGTTGTTTTCTCCTGCATGAGCTTTTCTGCTCGTTTTTGGGCCTCTTGAGCTCGGGCAATCTCAACATCTTCTGCTTTTACTGCATAATCGGCCAAAATGCTAACATTATTATTATTTACCTCAAGAAAACCTCCCGTTATCGCAAGCAATGTTTGCGCGCTTCCTTTGCGAATAATTAACTCTCCGGGAATAATTTTAGTAAGGAGTCCGATGTGGTTTGGCAGAATACCAATTTGTCCGTTTAAGGTTGGAACAATTATCTCATCAGCTTCGCTTTCAAAAATTATTTTTTCAGGAGTAATTATTTCTAGATGAAGATTCATATTAGTTCTTGCGATCTGATTTTTTAACAACTTCCTCGATAGTTCCTGTCATATAGAATGAAGATTCTGGAATTTGGTCATGTTTTCCTTCAAGGATTTCTTTAAAACCCTTAACCGTATCTTTAATTTTCACATATTTTCCAGGATGGCCCGTAAATATTTCAGCAACGAACATTGGCTGACTTAAAAATCTTTGAATTTTTCTTGCTCTTGCTACTATTAGTTTGTCTTCATCCGAAAGTTCATCAATTCCTAGAATTGCAATAATGTCTTGTAAGTCTTTATATCTTTGGAGAACTCTTTTTACTTCTTGGGCAATCATGTAGTGCTCGTCTCCCACGATATTTGGATCAAGAATTCTTGAGGACGACGCTAAGGGATCAACGGCAGGGTAAAGACCTTGCTCTGCAATTGACCTTTCAAGAGTAAGAGTTGAATCAAGATGAGAGAATATTGTAACGGGTGCCGGATCTGTGTAATCGTCTGCCGGAACATATACAGCTTGAACTGATGTAATTGACCCCTTTTTGGTAGATGTAATTCTTTCTTGCAGATTTCCCATTTCTGTTGCCAGAGTTGGTTGGTATCCGACTGCTGAGGGCATTCTGCCCAGTAATGCCGAAACCTCAGATCCAGCTTGAGCGAATCTGAATACATTATCTATAAATAGCAAAACGTCTTCATGCTTTTCGTCTCTGAAGTATTCGGCCATAGTTAATGCTGTTAATCCGATTCTTAATCTATTTGCAGGTGGTTCATTCATTTGTCCAAAAACCATAACAGTTTTGTCCAAAACTTTTGCTTCTTTCATTTCAAGCCATAGGTCATTTCCCTCTCTTGTTCTCTCGCCGACTCCGGCGAAAACAGAATGTCCCTTGTGCTCCATTGCTATATTTCTTATGAGTTCTTTAACTACCACTGTTTTTCCAACACCCGCTCCGCCGAAGACTGCTATCTTGCCACCTTTTGTAAAAGGTGCTATTAAATCAATAACTTTAATTCCTGTTTCAAGAATTTGCGGTTTTGTTTCTTGTTCGGAAAGAGCGGGTGCATTTTGATGAATAGGCTGAAGCGCGATCCCCTTTTCTTTAGGATTGAATGACTTGCCATCTATGGGATTTCCAAGTACGTTAAATATTCTTCCTAATGTTTTTTGCCCCACAGGTACTCTAATTGGTGAGTTAGTTTTTTTGACTGTCATGCCGCGAGTTAAACCATCTGTTGGTCCTAATGCCAGGGCTTTAACTTCCCTATCGCCAATTACAAATGCGACTTCAAGAGTCAGTTCGTCATTCTTAGTTTTAATAGTGAGGGCTTCATTAACCTTTGGAACCTTCCCTTCAAAACGAACATCAATAACAGGACCTTGAATTCTGATTATAATTCCATCTGTTTTATTCATAAGCCAGAGCCATAGCTCCTCCTCCTATATCAAGAATTTCATTGGTAATTTTTTCCTGTCTTTTTTTATTATACTCAAGCTTTAGATAATCTATGATTTCATAAGCATTTTCTGTTGCGTTTTTCATGGAAATCATTCTTGCTCCTTGTTCGGAAGCATAACTTTCAAGTAAGTATTGAAACATTGCCATTTCTAAATAATGGCTAAGCAGGGAGGGGAGAAGTTCATCCGGACTTGGTTCAAAAAGTGTGTATGGTGAATTCCGCTTAATTTTATCAAGGGTGTCCTTTACATCTTTCCCAGAAGTTTGATCATCGGGTAATTTTATAGGTAAAAGAGACGATAGGTTTGGTTTTTGGGAAAATACGCTAAAAAAATTAGTATACAAAACATCAACACCTGAAACATTTTTTCCAAGAAACTGATCGTTTATTAATTTTACGATAGGATAGACATTCTCAAAAATTGGAAGTGTTGTACCGAAGTCAAAAGATCCGACTATTTCTTTTCCAAGTTTCGCAACTGTTTTCTCTGCTTTTTTACCAATCACAATATATTTAACATTATTAAAACTATTGTCATATCGCAAGAGTTCTTTAAGTAAATTCGTAATTAATCCACCACAGAGCCCTTTATCCGGAGATACAACGACTAAAAGTCTTACATTGATATCTACTTGCTTCATATAATCACTGATATTTTCAGGGTCAATCCTATCGGTTATATTCCTAGTTAGGAATGTGAGTTTTTCAACATATGGTTTTGAGGCAACTGCTGAATCTTGGGCCCGTTTTAGCTTAGATGTCGCAATCATTTGCATTGCCCTAGTAGTTTTTGAAACATTTTGAGCTGTTTGAATCCTTCTTTTAATTAATGATATATTCGCCATATGGTTTATGGGCTGAACATCTTCTTAAATTCAGCAATTGCTTTTTCTATTTTTTTTATTATTTCTTCTTTTGGTTTTTCTCCCGAGGAGAGAGCATCTAATATTATGTTGTATTTTCTTTTAATAAATTCATGAAACTCTTTTTCAAACTTCCTGCATGATTCAACGGGTATGTCGTCCAGATGTCCATTTGTGACCGCCCAAATGCTTAAGAATTGATATGATTCAGGTAGGGGATTGTATTGCGACTGCTTAAGTATTTCCGTGGTTCTTTTTCCTCTCTCAAGTTGTCCTAAAGTTGCTTGATCAAGCTCGCTGCCGAATTGGGCAAAGACAGCAAGTTCTCTATACTGAGCAAGTTCAAGTCTCATCTTTCCGGCGATTGATTTTATGCTTGAAGTCTGAGCAGCTCCTCCGACTCTTGAGACAGAATTTCCGACGTTGACTGCCGGTCTTATACCCGCATTAAAAAGATTAGATTCAAGATAAATCTGCCCGTCGGTAATTGAGATTATGTTGGTAGGAATATAGGCAGACATATCACTTGCTTGAGTTTCGACAATAGGCAGCGCCGTTATTGATCCGCCCCCATTTTCTTTGTTTAGCTTTACCGCCCGTTCAAGCAATCTGCTGTGAAGATAAAAAATATCTCCAGGATATGCTTCTCGACCAGCAGGTCTTCGAAGAACTAGTGAAATTTGCCTGTACGCCCATGCGTGCTTTGAGAGATCGTCGTAAACGATTAAAACATCTTTACCTTTTTCCATAAAATACTCGGCAATAGCAGTTCCTGCATAGGGGGCAAGGTATTGTAGGGCTGCAGGCTCAGAAGCAGTTGCCGATACAATAATCGTATAATCCATTGATCCGGCTTCTCTCAGCTTATCTGCAACTTGGGCCACAGTGCTTTGCTTTTGGCCGATTGGAACGTAAATACAAATTACAGGAGGAAGTTTTGATCCTTTTTGAGGAAGTTGATTAATAATTGCATCAATTGCTATTGCTGTTTTGCCTAACCCTCTATCTCCGATAATCAGTTCTCTTTGTCCCCTTCCTATGGGAATGAGTGCGTCAATAAGTTTGACTCCCGTTTTAAGAGGGGTATTTACAGGTTCTCTTTCGACAACTCCCGGAGCAATTCTTTCAAATGGCATTTGTTTTCCATCTTTGATTTTTTGTTTTCCATCAAGAGGATCGCCCATGGGCGAGATTATTCTTCCAATAAGTTTTTCGGATACATTTATGCTTAATATTTTGCCCGTTGTTTTGACAGTACTTCCTTCTGTTATGTTTTCCCCCCTGCCGAAAAGAATAATTGAAACAGTATCCTCATCTAGGTTCAAAATTACTCCTGATGATCCCTCCTCAAATCGCACTTCCTCTCCCATAAATGCCTTTGACAAGCCAGAGACAACCACCACTCCATCAGTATTTTTTTCAACAATGCCGACGTTTTGGGTGGTTGATTTATAAGTGAATGTTGTGAGGCTTTTTTCTAACTGGTCAATTATTTTCTTATTGTCTATCATAAATTTTTATTGATGTGCGAAATAAGATTATTAATTGTATCTTTAACGTTATAATTATAAATAATATCATCGTTTAGAATTTTTATTCCCGATATAAGCGAGGGATCTTTTTCAATTTCTATTTTTTTATCAGGGTAAGTTTTATTAAGATAGCTTAAAACATAATCGGTCCCCTGGTTTTCTGTAACTTTGGGAAGTACTAAGTATATTGTTTTTTTTCTTTCTAGTAATCTCAAAATTTTTATATATTTTTTAATCTCAGATCTTTTAAGTTTTTTTGTAACAAAGTTTACGATTTTAGGATCTAGCTTGTTGTTTATGAAACTTTGTTCTGCAATTTTTTTTATTTTTTTATAGTCCATAATTTAATTAAGTTTTTTAAATTTATCAGTTGCTATTTTTATTAGTTGCTTTTGGTCTTTAGCATCAAATAGCTCAGATGCAGATTTTTCCAAAAGCTCAACCGCCAACCTTGAAACATATTCGCTAAGTTTTTTTTCTGCTATTTCTCTCTCCTGGTTTATTTTTTCGGTGGCAGAATTTATTATATCGCTGGCGTTTTTTTGTGCTTTTTGCTCAATTTGTTTTGCTAATTCATCAGTTTGAATTTTAGCTTCTTCAAGTATTGTCTGGGCTTGATTTTGTGCCCTTGTAAGAATTTCCTTTTCTTTATTTTGCGCTTCCTCAAACAGTTTTTTACCATCCTCTGCTTGTCTTAATCCTTCTTTTATTGTATCTTCTCGCTTTTTGAGAATACCAAGCACAGGTTTGTATAAAAACCTTTTCAGGACATAAAAAATAATTAAAAAATTTACTATTTGAGCGCCCAGCAGAAGAGGATCAAGCCCAAAGTTATTAATAATTTCCATAAATTATTATTTTAAAAATGCCAGTATAAGCGAATAAATAGCAATAGCCTCTGCGAACGCCATGGCCAAAAGCATTGCCGGAAGTATTCTTCCCGAGCTTTCAGGGTTTCTGCCAATCGACTCCATTGCCTTAGCACCTATCATTCCTATAGCGATAGCAGGTAGCATACCTCCCAGTGCGATTATAAGACCTCCCGAAATACTAAAATCCATTTAGCACTCACCCCCTTTAAAATTTTCTGTCAAAATATCAATGTTTATAATCATAATTAAGCATGGTCTGGTTGATGATGTGGTGTTGTAAGAATTGCCATAAATGCCATAGTTAGCATCGAAAACACTAATGCCTGAACTAATCCTACAATTATTTCAAGGGTGAGGAAAGGTATTGGGAATAAGAACGCGAAGATTCCAGAAACAGTAAATAAGACAATTTCACCCGCAAAAATATTGCCAAAAAGTCGGAATGACAACGATATTACTTTGGTAATTTCTGAGATAATCTCCAGAATTCCAATAAATAGATTAATCGGGTTAAGTGATATGTACCGGCTAAGATAATCTTTCACACCAACGGCTCTTATGCTCATGATGTGAGTGGCAGCAATTGAGACCAATGCAAGCCCAAGAGTTGTATTCAGATCGCTTGTCGCTCCTCTCATGAGCGGAACTAGCTCGTGATCTTTAAAAAACCCGATGCTTGTGACACCGGGCAAAAGAGCTGTCCAATTAGACAGAAGAATAAAAATAAAAAAACTCATGAAAAATGGAAATATAATTTTTGCTTTTTCTTGGGCAACTGACTCAGTCATTTCATAAAAAGAATGTATGATAAGTTCTGTAGCATTCTGTAAATATCCAGGAATGAGCTTTATATTCTTTGCTACTAAATAACAAATCGCAATGATAATTATGTCGACAAAAAGAGCATTTATTAGTGCATTTGTCACCTTAAAAATGCCAATTTGCACAACAGACTCTGCAGCAAAGGACGAATGCATAATGCTATTTTAAGCGTAAATCGTGGGTAAGTCAAGAAGAAAAATTATTCAAAGAGAAGATTTTTTCTACAATAATTACCAATTTATCATTATTGCTATCAATTTTTCCTTCAAGTACAATAACCGTGTCTTTTGAAATAAATGATTTGTACGTATCATATGTTTTTGGGAAAACAACACATTCTGCAGAGATTCCTTTATCATCGACTATGGTTACAAAGGCCATTTCACTATTAGTTTTTTTAGTAAATATTTTTCTAACCCCCTCAATAATTCCTCCAATTTTTACTTTGGAGCCTTCTTTTTCATCTTCTATGAGAGCAATTTCATGAGTAATAATGTTTTTTATCTCCCTTAGCTGATCTAGCATTGGATGAGATGTTAAGTAGAAGCCTAAAAATTCTTTCTCGAATGCCAATTTTTCTTCCAAAGAAAAATCATCAATGTCAAGACTTGAATGCGGGCTGAGCTTATTTGAGGAAACTGTGGGATTATCAAATAGTGAGCCTTGGCCTTCATTTTTTTGCTTTTTTATCTTATTAACTCTATCAATAATCTGAGGGTATTCTATAAGAAGACTTGCTCTTTTGCCAAATGAGTCAAACGCACCTGCCTTAATTAGGCTTTCCATTGTCTTCTTATTTACTGCACCTAAGTTTACTCTAAGACAAAAATCTTGAAGATTTTTAAATAATCCTCTAGATCGACTATCAAGTATTGTTCTAATCGCAGCATCACCGATATTCTTGATTGCAGATAGCCCAAATCTAATATCGGATTTATTCTCAATTGAAAACTCACTTCCTGATTTATTTATGTGAGGAGGCAATACTTTTAAATTTAAACGTTTACATTCTGCAATTGCCTGTGCGATTTTTTCATTTTTTACAGGTCCGGTTGTTCCTCTTGATTCAGCGGTTAAAAATGCAGTCATAAATTCTACAGGGAAATGCGCCTTAAGATAGGCAGTTCTGAAGGCAATTGTTGCATAGCAGGCTGCGTGGGCTTTCCCAAATCCGTACCCAGCAAATGGTTCAAATAGTGTCCAGAGAGTCTCTGCATTTCTCTGTCCCATTCCATTTGCGACGCATCCTTCTACAAATTTATCATGCTGTTTTTTCATCTCAGAAGGAATTTTTTTTCCAACCGCTTTTCTTAATTTATCTGCCTCAAGCCACGAGTAACCAGCTACCATAATAGCTGTAAGAAGAAGATCATCTTGGAAAGTAATTATTCCGTAGGATTCTTTGAGTACCTCCTCAAGTCTTTTATCCGGATATCTTATGAGAGAAGGATTGTGCTTTCTTTTGATAAATTCAGGAATATTTGCCATAGGTCCAGGTCTATATAAGGCAACCATTGCTTGAAGATCAAATATAGAGGTGGGTTTTAGTTCTTTAATATATCTTCTCATTCCAGAAGACTCAAGCTGAAATATTCCGGTTGTTTCACCCGATGCAAGAAGTTCATAAGTTTTTTTGTCATCAAAGGAAATTTTTGAAAAATTTACCTCTATTTTTTGATTTTCCTTGATAAAGCGGAGAGATTCCTGGATAATAGTTAGGTTTCTAAGTCCCAAGAAATCAATTTTCAGAAGTCCAACTCCTTCTTCCCCAACGGTATACATATCATATTGGGTTATAATTTTTTCTCCATTTGGTTCTTTCTGCAAAGGAGTATATTCCATAATTGGTTTGTCAGCGATGACTACTCCTGCAGCGTGTACGGACACATGTCTTGCAACTCCTTCGAGTTTCTTAGCAATATCAAGAAGTCGTTTTGTTTCAGGTTCGATTTGATAAACGATTCGAAGTTCCGGACTTTGCTCAAGCGCCTTGTCAATAGTCATTGCGTGACCCTGCCATCCGGGCGGAATCATTTTTGCAATTCTATCTGGCCCGGAGTATGGCATTCCAATCGCCCGACCTGCGTCTCTGACTGATCCCCTTGCTTCCATTGTTCCAAAGGTGATAATTTGGGCAACTTTATCTCTTCCATATTTTTGGGTAACATACTCAATTACTTCATCCCTTCTATTATCGGCAAAATCAAGATCAATGTCTGGCGGGGATGGTCTCATAGGATTTAGGAATCTCTCGAATGGAAGCTTGAAGAACAACGGGTCAATGTCGGATATTCCTAAAGCATAAGAAACTATGGATCCAGCATTTGACCCTCTTCCTGGACCTACGGTTATTTCTTGAGATTTTGCCCATTCTACAAAATCTGCGACTATAAGTATATAAGTTTCGTATCCCTTTTTAAGAATTATTGAAAGTTCATATTCTACTCTATCTTTTATCTCTTTTGTAATTTTTTTATATCTTCTTATCAAACCTTCATCTACTTTTTGTTTCATATATTCAGCAGGGGATATATTTTGGGGAACTTCAAACGCAGGCATTATCCACTGCCCTAGTTTAATTTCAAGATTGCACATGTCTGATATCTTGATTGTATTTTCAATAGCGTCAGGTGTTTGGAGAAAAAGACCTGTCATCTCTTCTTTGCTCTTCATGTAAAAATCAGGCGAGTCAATCATGGATAACCTTCTATTTTTTGTGCTTATTGTTGTTTGCGTTTGTATGCAAAGAAGTATTTCTTGTGCTTCAGCATCACTTTGGTAAATATAATGATTATCATTTGTTGCCACAACCGGAATACTTAATTTTTTAGATAAATTAAGAAGCTTTTGATTTAAAACATCTTGTTTATCAATGTTTATATGTTTTTGCAGTTCAAGATAAAAATTTCCCTCACCAAAAATTTTTTGCAGGTTTTTAGCACGCTCAGTTGCGGTTGATTCCTGATTTTCCAAAAGAGGATCGCTTATATAACCATTGAGGCATGAACTTAAACAAATAAGTTCATTTGCGTATTCTTTTAGTAGTTCTATATCTGTTCTTGGTCTGTAATAGTATCCTTCAAGATGCGCGTAGGAAATAATCTTCATAAGGTTTTTATATCCTGTTTCATTTTTTGCAAGAAGAATTAAGTGGTTAGAATCCGTGTCCAGTCCTGCTTCTTTTTGATGCCTGGTTCTCCTGCTCACATAAATTTCGCTTCCTATTATTGGTTTAATTCCGTTTTCAACACACTCTTTGTAGAATTTAATCGTGCCGTATAAATTTCCATGGTCTGTAATGGCAAGAGCTTTCATCTCAAGCTCTTTTGCTCTTCTCACCATTTCTTCAATTTTTGAAAGTCCATCAAGAAGTGAATATTCGCTATGGTTATGAAGATGTACAAAATCAGTCATTCTATACTTCAGCGATTACACAAAACCTACCTTTTTGCTTAGAAATTTGTTGCTCTACATTTCCAGTTGTATCTCTTATTAGCTCCATGGGTAGTCCTCTCCCTGAATTAGAAATTAATGTTATTGTGCCGTCACTTTTTAAAATATTAGGATTTTCAAATTCTTCATCTATTGAAGGTTCAATTCTGCTACTTATTCTAAGATTAGCTGATACAGTTATGCTCGTTACTATATTGCTGAATCTTCTGAAATCCATGGTAGCCCAATCTAGTTGAGTTTCAAAGGGAAGTTTTTGAGGATCTTTTTCCCTTCTTTGTCTTATCAATAAAATATCAATATCTTTTCTTGGTTGTAGTTTATTCATTATTCCGCCAACTACCATAAGCGCTCCGTTTAAATCTCTGTCTGTCATTGCAGCTTCAAACCCTTTTATCAATTGGGATATATTATCTCGATCTTCTGGTTTTAGAGTGTGTAAAAACTCTTCTTTTGGTACTTCATGTTTTGGTTCTAGCTGTTTGATTTCTATTCCTGTGTCTGTCATTTTGTTTGTCTATTTATTTCTTCGATTATGATTTTTGTATCAATTTTTTCTTTTATTTCAGCCATTGTTTTGCCTATTAAGAATTGAAGAGTTTGGGTTTTTCCAACTCTTAGATCATTTAATGCTTTTGGATTTTCCCGGAGAACTTTTTCAACTGCCTTTTTAATCTTACTATTATCTATAGTAGCATAAGTAGAAGTTGAGATAATAGTTTTTATAAGTTCAGCAGGTGTTATATTACTTGTATTTACCCCTTTGTTTAAAAGGAAATTTGCAACGCTTTGTGGAGATACATTATGTTTTGATCCAATCTTAACTGTCTTCTCGAAAAATTGAGCAACTTCAATATTCTCACTTACTCTAATAGCATCGCTAACTTTTATTTTTAATTCATTTTCATATTTTTGTACTTTAAAATGTGGGAGTTCGGGGATTTGCTTTCTAAATCCTTCCAGTTGTTTTTGCGTCCACCTGATTGGAGGAATATCCGGTTCAGGAAAGTATCTATAATCGCTTGCTTCTTCTTTGGTTCTTTGAGATACAGTTTTCTGTTTTTTTTCATCCCAGCCTCGTGTTTCCTGAATGGGAGTTTCATTATTTTTCAAAATTTCTAACTGTCTTTTTATTTCATAATCGATCGCTTTTTCGGCAAAACGAAATGAATTGATATTTTTTACTTCTACTTTGTAAGAGGGGAGTGATCCATCTTTTGATATAGAAATGTTGGGCTCAAGTCTCATGTCGCCTTTTTCCATGTCTGCGTCTGAAATTGCCAGATATCTCACAATTTGCTGGAGTTTTTGAAGGTATTCTTTTACATCTTTTGAATTGTCAAAATCCGGCTCTGTCACAATCTCAACAAGCGGAACTCCGGATCTATTGAGATCTATCAGGCTTACGTCTTCGTTACCTACAGTTGCATGAATTAATTTTCCCGTATCTTCTTCCATGTGAACCCTTCTAATTTTTATCACCTTGCCATTGTCGAGCTTCAAACTGCCTTTTAAGCAAAAAGGCTCATCATACTGACTTATCTGGTATCCTTTTGGCAAATCAGGGTAAAAGTAATTTTTCCTGTCAAATTTTGAAGTTAGGGGAATTTTGCAATTTAAAGCAAGCCCAAGCATCACACACCATTGAATCGCAGTTTTATTAGGAACAGGAAGCGCTCCGGGAAGCCCAAGACAAACAGGACACGTATGGGTATTTGGTTTCTTACCAAAATAATCAGCAGGACACCCACAAAACATCTTTGATTTTGTTTTTAATTCTACATGCACCTCAAGTCCAATTACTGATTTCATATTTTTGGTCGTTCAATTGCTTTACCTACTTGAAAAAGTTTTCCTTCGGAAAAGTGAGGACCCAATATTTGCAGTCCGACAGGTAGCCCTTCGATTAAGCCGATGGGTACAGATAGGCCTGGAATTCCTGCTAAATTTACATTTACTGTATAAATATCCGAGAGATACATCGACAAAGGATCTTGAGTCTTCTCCCCTATTTTCCAAGGAAGTGTGGGGGAGACCGGTGCGATGATTACATCAACTTTTTTAAATGCCTCATCGAAATCTTTTTTTATTAGAGTTCTGACTTGCATAGCCTTTTTATAGTAGGCATCATAATAGCCTGATGACAAAACATATGAGCCAAGCATTATTCTTCTTTTTGCCTCATTACCAAAATGGGCCCTATCGTTTCCATACCTTAGTCCGTCATATCTGGCAAGATTTGATGATACTTCAGCCGGCTGAACAATGTAGTAACATGTAATTCCATATTCTGTGTTCGGTAATGAAATTTGTTCAATCCTTGCCCCTTTTGCTTCGAGTATTTTTACTTCATTTTCTATTTTTTCTTTTACCCTTTTATCTAATCCATCTGAAAAGTACTCCCTTGGCAGTCCGATTTTAACTTCTTTTATGTCTTTTGTCAGATAGTTTTTATAGTTATCAACTTCTATTTCAGGAGTAGTTGCATCGTTTTTATCTTTGCCTGCCGTGATTGAAAGAACAAGGGCTGAGTCATCTACATTTTTCGTAAAATGACCAATACTATCAAGAGAAGATGCCATGGAGATTACGCCATATCTTGATACTCTTCCATAGGTTGGCTTAAGGCCTACTACATTGCAGAAACTGGCAGGTAATCTTATAGAGCCCCCTGTATCCGTTCCCATAGACACAAGACACATATTTGCCGCGACAGATACAGCAGAGCCTGAACTTGATCCCCCGGGTACATATCCTTTAAGATAGGGATTTTCAGTCGGACCGTAATCGGAATTTTCTCCGCTTGAACCATGAGCCCAGGCATCACAGTTTGTTTTTCCTATAATAATTGCGCCTGCCTTTTCAAGCCTCTCTATAACGGTTGCGCTGTATTGAGGAATATATCTATTAAGTACCCTAGAAGCTGCTGTTGTTCTTATATTGCGGGTCAAGTAAATATCTTTTGCGGAAATTGGTATTCCTAAAAGAGGAAGGTCAACACCGTCTTTTATTTTTTTATCTGCTTCTTTTGCTTTTTTGATTGCTTCAGTTTCACATATGGTTATAAATGCGTTCAATTTGCTGATTTTTATCCTATCCAGGCAATCTTTTACTATGTCTTCTGAAGGAAAATCTTTTTTTTTAAGACCTTCCCTGAGTTTATGGATTGAATACGCGGAATAGTTCATAATATTTTTTTTACTTTGTACAAGCCGTCATGGGTGTTTTTCGCATTTGACAAGGCTTCTTTTTGAGTAAGGCAGGATTCGGTTTTGTCCTCTCTGACTACATTCTCAAGGCCGGTTATTTGACTTGTTATTTCAACTCCCTTGGTAATGACAGAATTTAATTTCTCAACGTAGTCAAGTATCTCAGATAATTGACTTTCTAGTTTTTTTTCTTCCTCTTTTGATATTGGTAGATTGGCGAGTTTCGCAACATGTTTTACATTGATTTTCATATTGATATTATAATTTGTGAACCTATCCTAAGCAAGCATTGACTTATAAATTAATTAATTGTTCAAGAATGTATTCGCGGGCTTTTTGAGAAATAAAATCGTCCAGCGTCTCTAGCTTAATTTTTTTTCTATATTTCTTTTCTATCGCTTTTTCAATGAGCCAATCTGCTATTTCGGGATTTTTGGGCAGAATCGGGCCGTGAAGGTAAGTTCCGATGCTATTTTTGTAGATTGCTCCCTCAGTTTTATCTTTACCATTATTTCCGAAACCTTTAATAACTCTGGCAAATGGTCTCAGGGTTTTACCTAAATATGTTCGCCCGCCATGATTTTCAAACCCGACCAGAACAATATTGTGCTTCTCTGTTTTGGCAACAATGTTTCCGATTAATCTTGGAGAATCCAGTCCCGGGTTTTCTGTATAAAGATCAAAAATTGACAGGCCCAATATTGCCTTACCATTTGCATCTTTATAATATTTTCCTAAAAATTGAAATGCTCCGCAGATATAAAGCCCAGGGGTATTATTCTGGATTTTTTCTTTCAAAGATTTTACTTTTCGAGCATTGAGATCCTTTGCTACAATTTTCTGCTGGACATCCTGGGCGCCACCCATGAACAAAATGTCAACTTTCTTAAGAAGCATGGCATCGAATCCATCATTTAAATTTAAAATTTCAGTATTTATTCCTCTCCATTCGCAACGTTTTTTCAGAAAAATAATATTACCTCTATCTCCATAGGTACTCATAAGTTCCGGATAAAGCCAGCCAATTGTTAAATTCATGTTCATATTATTTGTTTACCTGTTAAAATTTTTCTTAAATCAAGCATGGCTGAGTATGTAGGTAAAATATATAAAATCTCGTTTTTTTGTACATTCAGTAATTGAGAATTTATTGCTTCTTTTAGCTTTTCGTAAATATTAAAATCTTGTACTTCTGAATATTTAAGACGAAGAGCCATATCGTAGACTCTGTCGCCGGATACATAAACTGATTTGAAATTATTAATTGAATTTTCAAAATCCACATCCCATATCCATGAAACATCACGTCCGTCCGGTATTCTATCATTAAGAATTATTAGGATATGCTTGGCTTTAAGTTTGATTATTGTGTCAAGTGATTGGTTAAAGCTTGTTGGATTTTTAGATAAAAGGATTTTGATATTTTTTTGTTTGAATTTTAACGATTCTTGTCTTCCAAATGCAGGTTTGAATTTTTTTAAAGATTCAAAAAATATTTTTTCCGGCACGCCAATAGTTCTCGCAATAAGAACTGCAGCGTGAACATTGTACTTATTATAAAACCCCGATAGGGGATAATATTTGTAATTTGCGACGTCTGTTTTTGGTTTTTTTAAACCGCAATTTGTACAACTCCAATTTCCCAAATGTGAAAAAGTTTTTGTACTGTATGTCAATTTAGAGCCGCATCTTGGGCAGTAAGTTGAATCAGAGGCGTGGTCCTTCTTCAAGTTCAATCCCATGGATCCGAAATACTTTGTATTTTTCCTGTTGATTCCCAGATAGGCAATCTTAGGATCATCAGCATTTAATATCAATGTGGTATCAGATTGCACTTTTTTTAAAATATTTTTCCACTTATCAGCAATGGTGTTAACTTCTCCGTACCTATCTAGCTGATCCCTAAATAAATTAAGAAGAGTAATAATTGCGGGGTTTATATTTTCCAAGGCAAGCGGTAGGGAGTTTTCGTCGACTTCAAAAATTCCATAATCAAATTTGATACTTCCTAGCAGGCTTGAATTTTCTATTAACGATGAAGCAATTCCGTTCATCAGGTTTGCACCGGCTTTATTTTGGAATACTTTTTTTCCATAGTGATTAAGAATAATGGCAGTTAGCTTTGAAGTTGTTGTTTTTCCGTTTGTTCCTGCGATTAGGATAGTTTTCAGATTTCTATTGTTTGACAAAATTTCTTTTATAAAATTATTGTTTAAATTTAATGCAATATGTCCCGGCCATGTGGATCCGGAACCGATATTTGTTAACTTTGAAATTGAAATAACTATTTTACCTAAAAGTATTAGTATTATATTTAACATGGATTTTACATTGAACGAAGAATTTTGATACGTTCGACAATCGGCGGATGGGTATTGAAAAGATTTGACAGCCAGTGCTTAGCATTTTTGCCCTTAAATGGATTGGTAATAAAAAGGTGTGCCGTTGCATTATTTGCAGTCTTAAGCGGGACTGGATCCTTGGAAATTTTTTCAAGTGCGCTTGCGAGTCCTTCCGGATATCTTGTGAGCAAAACGCCTGAAGCGTCTGCCAGAAACTCTCTTTTTCGCGAGACTGCAAGCTGAATTAAGGTTGCGATTATAGGCGAGAGAATTGCAAATACTATTCCCAAAAGTAAAAATATATTTTGGGCATTTCCGCCTCGTTGGTCATTTTCTCTTCCGCCAAACCATAAGCTCCTCATAAAAAAATCAGCCAAAATAGCGATAAAGCCTACAAGGATTACGACTATTCCCATAAGCCTTATATCGTAGTTTTTAATGTGGGAAAGTTCATGGGAGATTACTCCCTCAAGTTCGGCCTTATTTAATTTTTCAAGAATTCCAGATGTTACGCAGACAACTGCGTTTTTCGGATCTCTTCCTGTGGCAAAAGCGTTTGGAGAATTATCATTGATAATATAAATTTTGGGAATGGGGAGTCCTGATGCAATACAAAGATTCTCGACAGTATTAAATAGTGTTGGATTATCGGTTTTTTTTATTTGTTTTGCACCGGATAATCCAAGGATCATTTTGTCAGAATAATAATAGCTGAAAAAGCTGGTTAGACCTGCGAGTACCAGCGCAAAACCTGCCAGAGATAAGCCATAGCCTGAAGCTTTACTAAATATGTAAACTAGTGTAGTGATAAAAATGATGAACAAAGCCATTATAAGCCAAGTCTTCAGCTTATTGGCCGAAATTGCAGAATAGACGTTCATACTCAAAACTTCACTTTTACGGGTTCTTTATCTTTTTCTTCTGCTCCGAAAAATTCAGCAGGCTTAAAATTTAAAATTTGAGCGAAAAAAATATTTGGGAAAATTTTAATTTTCGTATTATATTCCATTACGTTGCTGTTGTAAAATTGCCTTGAATACGCAATTTTGTTTTCTGTATCCGATAATTCCTCCTGGAGTGAAAGAAAGTTTTGACTTGCTTTAAGGTCGGGATAGTTTTCTGCAACAGCAAAGATTGACTTGAGCGTATCAGTCAGCTGGTTGTTGACGGAGGCCTTTTCCATTGCTCCCTTTGCAGACAACAAGGCAGATCTTTCTTTGGTCACTTTTTCAAATAGTTCTTTTTCATGCTTTGCGTAACCCTTAACAGTCTCAACGAGGTTGGGTATTAAATCTGCTCTTCTTTTAAGTTGAACATCAATTTGAGAAAAAGCTTCGCTTACTCTAAGTTTGGCAGTAATAAGACTGTTGTAGATAAACCAAAGAGAAAGAGCTATTGCTGCTATAACGATTATTAGTACTGTCATTTATTATTCACCTCCCTTCAGCCATTTTACAAAATCATTATACCCCAAAGTGTTGAGAATGTCATTCTTGGTTGCCCAGCCGCGTCTGGCTATCTCAACACCGTATTTCATCAGATTCATTTGCCAGAGTGCGTGACTGTCGGTATTTATAATCATTTTCACTTTATTTTCAACAGCCATTTTGATAATTGAACCAGGAAGATCAAGTCTTGAAGGCCAACTGTTTATTTCCAATGCTTTGTTATGTTTCTTGCAGAAGTCAAAGATTTCCTCCCAATCAAGGTCAAAACCCGGTCTCTCGTTGAGCATTCTTCCTGTAGGATGGGCGAGTATTTTGGCTTTTTTGTGGGATAATCCCGTTAAAACTCTTTTGGTCATAGATTTTTTGTCCATGCCAAATCCACTATGAATTGAGACAATCGTTGCATCTAATAGGTCAAGGCATTCATTACTGATTGCAAGCTTGCCATTGGGTGTTATATCTGTTTCGAGGAGCTTAAGTACTCGAATACTTTTATTACTCTTATTTAATTGTTCAATTTCTTTATTTCTTTTCGCTATTATTTCAAATATTTCGTTTGAATCATGTTTGGACATACTTGGATTGTGTTCTGAAAATCCTATGTATTCATATCCCAATGAGATAGCTTTTCTTAGCATTTCCTCAAACGAAGCTTTTCCCAAATCGTGACTTGGTTCAATGGGATAACTTGAATGGATGTGCAGGTCCCCTTTGATATCGGAAAGTGCTACAAGCTTGGGAAGATTATGTTCCAAAGCCTTTTCTATCTCACCGGTATTTTCCCGAAGCTCGGGAGGAATCCAGTCCAATCCCAAAGCGGCGTAAAATTTTTCTTCAGTTTCGAATTTTTGCAATTTGTTTTTCTTTTTTATGCCATATTCAGATAAAGACAAGCCTTTCTTCAGAGCAAATTCCCTCAAGGCTACATTATGGGCTTTACTGCCGGTAAAATGCTGAAGAAGCGATCCAAAGCTCTCCGGGGGCTGTACCATAAGATCAATTTGCCTTCCTCCCGAGACTAAAAGCGACGCAGTTACTTCGCCTTTTTCTATAACACGGTCTTTGTACGAATAGGCAACAAAGTGGTTTATGACTTCTTTGGGTTTAGCCGATGCCACGGCAATATCAATGTCACCCACTGTCGCCATGCGTCTTCTTAGGCTTCCGAGAGATTCTGCCAGAACCACGTGCTTGGATTTCTTAAGGTAATTCACTATTTTTTCAGCAATTTCCTGAGCGTAGGGAAGTGTCATTCTTGTCGTTTTACCAACTCCTTTTTTAAATTCGTTGATCGATCTTAAAATATCACTTTGGGATTTTTCTCCGAATCCCGGTAAGGAAGCAATCTCACCCCTTTTGGCTATTTTCTCAAGTGATGAAATTACCTTCTCGGGATCATTTATTCCAAACTCTTTAACTAAACGGTAGGCTTTTTTCGGGCCAAAACCAGGTATATCAAGTAAAACAAAGACCGACTTGGGTATATCCTTAAGCGCCCATTCAAAGTGTTTGACCTTTCCGGTTTTGAAAAGTTCAATTAGATGATCTCTGATAGAAACTCCCACTCCGGGTAAAAGTTCCAGCTTTTCCTCTTTGTAGAGATCCTTAAGTTCTGAGGTTAAATTTCCAATCGAATCTGAGGCTTTTTGGTAGGCGATTATCTGAAATCGAAATTTCTTTTCATTTTTAATCGTAAATGATGCGGCAACATTTCTGAGAAGTTTTGATATCTCTTGATTGCTCATCAAGAAAAACTTTATCAGAGGATTGACTATAAGTCAATAATTTGTTAGGATACGCATGAATTGGGCTCGTAGTGAAGAGGCCTATCACGTCTCCCTGTCACGGAGAAGATCGCCGGTTCGAATCCGGTCGAGCCCGCAAATTAGTTATTAAATTCTGCCCATTACCTCTGTCCAGAAAGGAGTAAAAATGCCAAAGAAAAAATCAGTTAAGAAAAATAATTTTTTTTCTCAGTTTAAGCTTGACGAATCATACATAAGTCTTATCATCGGAGTAGTAGTAATTATTCTGATCGCAGGGGGCGTTATTTTCTTACTAAGAAGCAATAGAGAATCGGATACCAGCTCGCTTCAATATAAGCCTACAATCGAAGTCGAAGAAGGTTCAGAAATACCCGGAAACCTGCCTACATCATATCAGATAAAAGAGGGAGATAGTCTTTGGACAATTTCTGAGAAGTTTTATAAATCAGGTTATAATTGGGTGGATATTGTCAAGGCAAATAATTTAAGTGACCCAAGTACTATTCATGTGGGAAATAAACTGACTATTCCAAATGTTCAGCAAAAATCAGTTACCGTAGTTGGCGGGGAAGAAAAACCTGCCGCTGTCCCAAATCAAATAACAGGAGCAACTTACAAAGTTAAAAAAGGAGATTATCTTTGGGATATTGCAGTAAGAGCATATGGTGATGGATATCAATGGGTAAAAATCGCGAATGCGAATAATCTAACCGATCCAAATTTAATTTTCTCAGATAACGTACTTAAGATTCCTCGTTAATTCCAAATCTTGAAAAAATAATTTGATAAGCCTAAAATAAAGGCATAAATTATTGTGGAATTGCGGGGTTAGTACACCGGTAGTATGCTACCTTCCCAAGGTGGAGAAGCGAGTTCGATTCTCGTACCCCGCTCAGAGGTACTATCTAAAAATCTTCGAATTTCAGATCACGTAGGTCGCGTTGTGCAATCTTCATTCTTTTTTCTGTGGGCGGTTTTACGATCTTGGGACCTTCAAATTTCGAGATGACAAACTCAGGCCCGGTGGTATAACCCGTCCTGAAAGTATCAGGCGCTGTTCTTCTGGGTCTTGGCTCAAACTCGTAATGTCTAATCATAATAAAATAATATAACCGTAAATTAGCATTGTCAACCACCCATAATCTTAAGACGCCGAACAATCATTGTGCGACAAGAAATCCTTTCCTTTTAATATGTTAATTACATATTGACAATATATAGTTATTATGATATACATATACATATGCCAAAAAGAACATATGCCACAAAAAGAGAAAGATTTGTAAATGTTGCTGAAGCTAGGACGCAAGCAATTCTTGATAAAATCAGAATTTTAGGACACTGTTCAAATAAGAGCCTCTACGAATATGAGCCGGAAGAAATAGATAAAATCTTCAGAACAATCCAAAATCAACTTTCAGAAACAAAAACGAGATTCTCCCAGAAAAGAATTAAAGAATTTAAATTATAAAAGTGAAAGATATATGCCTCTTATTATTGAAAGCAAAATCAGAAGAAGAAGTCACTTCAGTAATTCAATCAAATCCTAATTTTTTCGCTCCGAAAAACTGGCAGCCATTCCCAGACGGAAGTTATGGGACAATAGAGTCGCAAGGGCGGGATCCTCATCGTGCATTAGTCGAAAAGCTAACAAATGCAATCGACGCAATTCTATTAAGAGAATGTTCAAGATTAGGAATAGGTCCGGAATCCGAAGAAGCTCCAAATTCTATAAATAAAGCTGTAGAGAAATTTTTTGAGATCGACAGTGGTGATATAACAGGAATAAGCAAAGATAAAATGGACAGATTAGCTTCCCAAATATATCTAATTGCAGAAAATTTAAATAATAAAAAAGGGAATATTTATATCCTTGATAAAGGGGAAGGCCAAGCTCCGGAAAAGTTTAAAGAAACGTTCTTAAAATTTGGAGGAAATAAAGTTAAAATCTTCTTTGTGCACGGTAGATTTGGGACAGGAAGCTTCGGAGTTCTACCTAATTCTGGAGATAATGGATATCAATTGATCATTTCTAAAAAATATCTCCCAAATGACAATTCCGGAGAATGGGGCTGGACTTTGATTAGAAAACGTATGCCCGAAGATATCTACACAAAGAGTGCTTGGTATGAATATATTACCTTGGAAGGCAAAATTCCGACATTCGCAGGTGATGACCTATCAGAAATAATTCGAAAAACTATTGGTTATTCCTTATTGGATATAAAAGATTACAAACACGGAACGATTGTAAAGCTTTATGATTATGACTTGGTTACTACATCAAATATTGATAGGGATCTATCAAGAATTTTAGACAAATTTTTATTTGCACCTGCCTTACCATATAGGGTCTTAGATGCTCAAACAAAAAGCCACGTTGGTGCCGGAAAAGAACAGTTTGGGAATCTTAATAGATTAAAGAAAAATAACAACGAGTTAGAAGGGGGAAATAAATTGACCATACAAAAAGCTAAACTTGGGATTCTAGGTGTTGTCGATATAGATATCTATGTGAGTAAAAAAAGAGGAGATGGAAAGAAAAGCTTTATTGATAGTGAGGCCATTTCTACTTCAAAGGAATCGGTTTTCTTTATAAGGAATGGGCAATCTCACGGGGAATTTGACAGAAGTTTCTTAAAAAATGATGTAGGTCTTTCTTATATAGCAAATGATATGTCAGTTTATATTGATTGCACAAATACGATTCCTACACACTTTGACAGGGTTTTCCCACCTACTAGAGATATCTTGAGAAACAATCGTTATCAAGAGGAGGTCAAGGCAAATTTAGAATATGAATTAAAGAACGACGAAGGATTGAAGCAATTAAATATGATTAGAAAAAATCAGATTATTACAGAGGAAGTTAAGAAGTCTGAAGATTTAGAGTCTTTTGTTAATGATTTAATGGAATTCGATCCTACATTAAAAATGTTGATAGAGGGAGCTTTTGAAATTAGCTTGCGGGGTCAGCGGGGAATTTCTGAAAAAACATTTGAGGGGAAAAAGTATCCTACGTATTTAAAAGTTAAAGATACAGAAATAAATAACACAGGATTCAAAAACATTCCAATTAATTCTTATGTAAATGTGGTTTTGGAAACTGACGCTGAAAATAACTATTTGATAAGAGATGAGAATCCCGGCGGTATTAATGTAAGCTTTGATGGGGAAGCAAGGTCAATAAAATTGCGGAACGGAAGATTAACAATTAGATTGTTTCCAACTAAAAATTCAAAGGTAGGGGGTGAAGGAAAGGTTCTAGTTGAACTTACTAGACCATTCACGGATAGCTTAAAAGCAGATTTTATGTATAGAGTGACAGACCCCATTATTAAAGAAACAAATATTGCTATCCCACCACCACCTCCCGCAGGTAAAAAGCTAAATTTACCTCAATTGCATTCTCTTACTGAAAAAGAATGGGAAGAAGCCGGATATGATAAGAACAATTTGACAGAATTGGAAATAGAGAAAAATCTGGAGAAATCAATCTACTTACTTAAGGCTGTAAGTGTTAATTCTGATTTCCCTTTTTTAAAAATATATTTTCAAAATCAAAGATACTCTAATAGACAAATCGAAATAATGAGAAAACAATTTGTTAATGCGGTTTATATTGCTACCCTTTCCGTTCACAGAAACTTTGCTAAAGAAAATTCTTATCCCACTGAAAAGGCAAGTGAAATAATCAATAATGTCGGGTATGTCTTGCCATATTCCTTATTCACTATGCAAAAAAAGGTGTTAAAAGAACTGGAAGAAAGATAAAGATGGAAGAGTTTTTAAAAAGAAGAAGGTCCATTTTTATAGCATATCCTTGGGATATGCTTGTAAAGTCTATGTATTCAAGCGTGATTGAAACGCTTTCAAAAGACTGGGATATAAGACACGGATCTGAAATTACAAAAGCCAACAAGGATTCGTCGCAAAGAGAAAAATTTTTAAATAGAAATAAGCAACTCTATGATAAGTTCGTGGACGGTATCCAAAAATCTGATATTTTCATAGCTGATGTAACTAACGCAAATCCAAATGTAATGGTGGAGCTGGGAATTGCCATTCAACTCAACAAAAATGTTATTATACTGACTAGTCAAGACCCAAGCAAACTACCTTTTGACATAAAAGGGTTTGAAGTTGATAAATATTCTAATCAGGAAGAGGTATTGAGTTTGATTAATAAACACCTGTTAATGTTTCTAAAGATTAAGAATCAAGATTTCGATAATTACATAGATGAATGTTATACACGGGTTGATAGATTAGAGTTTAGCCACGGAAATAATTTGCTTCAAGTAAAACTCCCAGAAAAAATCAAGAACCTAAGGTTAAGAGTTGAATACAAAATTATTTATGCGTCAGATCCCTTAGATTGGATAGGTTTTCATCTTAGAGCCTCTGATCCTGGACCATCTTTTTCCGAGCTTGTGTATGTAAGAGAAAACAAAAATCTTGAGTCAGTCACAATGGGAATAAGATCTACGCCCGTCGTAGGAGTAAGTAAGCAGAATGTAATATCTGAAAATAAAGATGGATTTACTAAGTTAGAGCTGATCCTTGAGGAGAACCGGTTATTTGCAATCACATCAGAAAAAGAATTATCAGACGATTCGGCTCAGCTAGAATCGTTTGGAAGCTTATGGATTCAAGCAAACGCACATCATCTCGAACGAGCTGAAAAAGAAAAACTTAATATAGAGTTAAGAAACCTTGAAATTATTAACCTAGATACGATCAGCGAAATTACATAGTTCTATTATAAAAATGAGCTTGTAATCTTTTCTTAAAAAGTCTATATTCTTATCAAACATAAACTTTGAATAAATATGGGATTATTTGGTTTTAAATCTCCAAGTGAAAAGAAAAAAGAATTGTTGGTTGCGGAGGCCAATGAATTTAGCCTTAATTTAAATAAGGAAAAAAATCTCCCAGCAATATCTACTCAATTGTTGCTTAAACCCCAAGAGGAGGCGTTCGTTCAAACAGATAGCAAGCTTTATGAAACTAGAGCCGTCTCATACCATAAAAGTTCAGGTTCTGGTGGAGCAGTTAGGATTGCAAAGGGGGTATATGTTGGTGGATCGTCTCGGTCAGGAAAATCTGAAAGCGTGCAGGAGTTAAAACCTATCGATGAAGGAACTTTAATCCTCACAAATAAAAGATTCGTATTTGACGGAAAAAATGAAAATAGAATAATTCCGTTGGATAAAATAATTTCAATTGATCCACATATAGATTCAATAGAGATTTCAGCCGAGAATAGGACTAAAAGTATGTGGTTTACAGTTCCTAATTGCTTTATTTGGATTTTTACTTTCCAGATTTTGATACAAGTTCCAGATCCTCATAAGCTTGGCGAAGTTCATTTAACAGCTAATTTTACATAATAACTTTCCACTTGACGGCACTTCTTAAAAAGTCTATATTCTACCTAGGTGTTTTTAGTGATAACTGAAGCTAAGAATAAGTCTTGACTGGGACATCCCCGCATTCCTAAGTCGTCATGAAAAATGAATTTCCCCATTGACTGAATTTACTTGATTTGATACTATAAATCGTGCCCCTATCAAAAAAAAATACCAAAACCAAGTATATTTTCATCTCAGGAGGAGTAATTTCGGGCATCGGAAAAGGAACAACAGCCGCTTCGATCGCATTCCTTCTTAAGTCTTCGGGGTATAAAGTCGCGCCGATAAAATTTGAAAATTACCTCAATATCGATGCGGGAACCATAAACCCTATTGAGCACGGCGATCCGTTCTTATGCGAAGACGGGACAGAGGCAGATATGGACATCGGAAGCTATGAGAAATTTCTACATGAAGACATGGGAAGGGATAACTTCGTGACAATGGGACAGATCTATAGTTCCGTAATAGACAGAGAAAGAAGATTTGAGTATAACGGCGAAGATGTTGAGGCGATTCCTTATATTACAGATGAAGTTATAAGAAGAATTGACAGCCTCGCAGGTAAAAAAAATGCGGATATAGTGACGATCGAATTAGGCGGTACAGCCGGGGAATACCAAAATGTTCTTTACTATGAAGCTTCCCGAATTCTTACTCTTAAGCGTCCGGGAGACGTAATTCATATCCACGTAAGCTACGTTCCGACCCCTGGACATTTAGGGGAGCCTAAGACCAAACCGACGCAGCTCTCCGTTAAGATGTTAAACTCTATGGGAATTCAGCCGGACTTCATAATTACCCGCTCGGATAAATATTTAGATCAGAGAAGAAGAGATAGGCTTGCGCTTTTCTGCAACATGCAAAAGGAAGATATTATTTCAAGTCCTGACCTTGAGTCTATTTATGAAATCCCTCTTGTTCTAAACAAGCAAAATCTGGATGAAAAAATCCTCAGGAAGCTCGGTATTTCGGTTAGAAAGCCTAAGGTGGCTGATTGGGAGAAGCTTATTGAGAGAACCAAAGCCAAAAACAAAAAGATCATAGAGATTGCAATTGTAGGGAAGTATTTTGGAACGGGCGACTATCAGTTAAGAGATTCATACGCTGCGCTTTTTGATGCAATAGATCATGCGTCTTGGCAATCGGGACTTGAGACGAAAACGCGCTGGATAGACGCTGAGCAGGTTGAAAAATTAGGTGTTCAGATTATTGGAAAGCCTCATGGAATAATCGTTCCGATCGGTTGGGGAGAAAGAGGAGCCGAGGGAATGATTGAAGCTGCAAGCTACGCACGAAAGAACAAAATTCCTTATTTGGGATTATGCTACGGAATGCAGCTTCAAGCAGTCGCCTTTGCCAGAGATATTTTGGGCCTTACAGATGCAAATACTACCGAGAATAATCCCAAAACAAAGAATCCTGTGATTCATCTTATTCCCAAGCAGAAAGAATTTATGGAAAAAAGGGCCTACGGAGGTACTATGAGACTCGGAGCATGGGATGCGTATGTCAAAAAAGAAAGTAATGCCTATGAAATTTACAAAAAATACAATGGGTTTATAAATATAAGCAAGAATCTTATAAGCGAACGCCACAGGCATAGATACGAATTTCATGATAAATATATTAAAGATTTTGAAAAAAACGGAATGATAATATCTGCAAAATCTGCGATTGAGTCGCTTGTTGAGATTATTGAACTGCCCAAACAGACACATCCTTTCTATCTTGGTATTCAGGGACACCCGGAGTATAAAAGCAGACCCCTGTCTCCCCATCCGATCTTTCTTGCATTTATTGATGCATGCTCCAAAATTAAATAGCCTTGCCCAAATCTGTCATGTGAGGTATAATACTTTCCTATGGATATAAATTTTAAAGTAGGCGATGTTATAAAAGTTTACCAAAAGATTAAAGAAGATGCCAAATCAAGGATTCAGGTTTTTGAAGGGGTAGTCTTGGGAATAAAAGGCCGCGATGAAAATAAAAGCTTTACTGTCAGAAAAACAGTGGGAGATATTGCGGTTGAAAGAATCTGGCCGGTTAATTCTCCAAGTATTGATAGGGTAGACGTAAAAACTTCTGCAAAAAAGAAAATAAGACGGGCTAAGCTTTCATATCTTCGAAAAGCTTCCTGATGAAAATTGCAAATAAAACTGCCCGACTTGGAGAAGAAAAAGCCTGCGAATTTCTTAAGAAGAACGGTTATAAAATAATTGAAAGAAACTTCCGTAAGGGATATGGAGAAATAGATATTATCGCATTGGATGGTGATATTCTGGTCTTTATTGAGGTTAAGACAAGATCATCTGATAAATTTGGAGAGCCACTTGAAGCAATAACCTATTTCAAGCATAAATCACTTATCAAAACCGCCTATTTTTATAAAAGGGTCAATCCAAAGCTTCCGGAAAGCTTAAGAATTGATGCGGTTTGCGTCAAAATCACCAATGGGCATGAGGTAGGCAGCATTGAACTTGTAAAAAATATTTCCGGGTTTTAGCTATTTTTCTTTAATAATCTTGATCTGGTCCCTGATAATTGAAGCTGTTTCAAAGTCAAGATCTTTAGCCGCTTTTCTCATGTCTTTTGTCATCTTTTTTATTATGTTTTCCTTTTCATCCGCAAGTATAACTTCTTTATTCAATAAGTCAGGAATATAGCCTGCCGTATTTTCCTGTTTTTTTTCTTCTTCAACCAGTTTTGCTTTTATATCTTTTACAATTCCTCTCGGAGTGATGTTATGTGCTTTATTGTATTTCAATTGCTTACGTCTTCTTCTTTGCACTTCTTTTATAGCTTCTTTTATCGAGTTTGTTTTTCTATCTGCATACATTATTACTTCCGAGTTAATATGTCTGGCAGCCCTACCCATGGTTTGGATAAGAGAGGATCTGCTTCTTAAAAATCCTTCCTTGTCCGCATCAAGAATAATAACCAGAGAGACTTCAGGAAGATCGAGGCCCTCTCTTAATAAATTAATTCCGACTATGACATCGTTTTCTCCTCTTCTTAGGTCATCGAGCACATCCTGTCTTTTGAGAGTTTCAATATCTGAGTGAAGATAATTTACTCTTATATTTTTTTCCTCAAGAAAATAAGAGAGTTCCTCAGCCATCCTTTTTGTCAGGGTAGTAATTAACACCCTCTCTTTTCTTTTTACCCGTTTTCGGATTTCATTTATAACATCGTTTATTTGATTTTTTGTTTTCTTAATCGTAACTTTAGGATCAGCAAGGCCTGTCGGTCGAATAATCTGCTCAACTACGGTCTCTTCTCCCGCTTCTTTTGACAGAGAAATTTCATAGTCAGACGGCGTAGCGCTGACAAAAATTGTTTGATTTATCCTTCTTGCGAACTCTTCATATTTTAACGGGCGATTGTCAAGCGCTGACGGAAGCCTGAACCCATATTCGATCAGAATATTTTTCCGTGATTGGTCGCCGTTATACATTCCGCGAAGCTGTGGAACAGTCATATGCGATTCGTCAATGAAACAAAGCCAGTCGTTACCATACGCTTCTTTAAAATAATCAAGAAGCGTGTAGGGAGGTTCCCCTGGTTTTCTTCCGTCAAAGTATCTTGAATAATTCTCGATTCCGTTGACATACCCAATTTCCCTAATCATTTCAAGATCGAAATTCGTTCTCTGACCCAGCCTATGAGCTTCAAGTATTTTTCCTTCTTGCTTTAGCTTATTGGTTCGCTCCTTAAGATCGAATCTGATTTTTTGAAACACCGAGCTATAACTTCTGGGATCTGTCATGTAATGTTTTGCAGGGTAAATAATCATATTTTTGATTTCTTTGATATTTTCACCGGTTAGCGAGTCGAACTCGTGTAAATCATGAATCTTTCCGTCTTTGAGCGAAATTCTGATTCCATGGTCAAGATAAGCAGGAAAGACATCGACCGAGTTTCCTCTAATTCTAAAGGTGCCTCTGTAAAAGCCGTATTCGTTTCTTTCGTACTGAAGATCGGTGAGCCTTATCAGGATCGCTTTTAAATTTGTCCCAACTCCTTCCCTAAGCTCAAGAACAAACTTTCCGTATTCAACCGGTGAACCAAGGTTGTATATACAGGACACTGAAGCAACTACGATAACATCCTTTCTGGTTAGGATATTTGTAGTTGCCGATAAACGTAATTTATCAATTTCTTCATTGATTTCCGTTTCTTTTTCAATATAAGTATCGGACTGCGGAATATAGGCTTCGGGCTGATAGTAGTCGTAATAAGAAACAAAATAAGAAACTGCATTATCTGGAAAAAAATCTCTAAATTCCTGATAGAGCTGAGCGGCAAGTGTTTTATTGTGAGATATGACGAGCGCCGGCCTCTGTACTTTTTCTATAATATTTGCCAGCGTATAGGTCTTACCGCTGCCGGTTACGCCCAAAAGAACCTGATTTTTTACACTTTTGCGAATATTTTTTTCAAGTAGATTAATTGCCTCAGGCTGATCACCGGTAGGTTTAAAATTCGATTTTAATTTAAATTTCATAAGATATCTTAAGTATTTTAACATATTGAGCTACTTTATATGACTATGATGTATTGACAGAGTTCATAATTTTTTCGTATAAAATACTAGTACTTCGATATTCTCAGTATGCTGAGCGAAGTTGAATGCATATGGCCGGAGTCTTATACAGAAAAGAAAGAGAACTTCTTGAATACTTGTCTCAGTTCCAAAGCCAGTACGGTTATTCACCGACTCTGGCAGAACTGGCACAAGCCACAGGGCACAGCAGTAAATCGACTGTCCATGCGATAATAAAATCTCTGGTCGAAAAGGGATATATTCAAAAAGTTGACGGTAATACCAGGGTTTTAAAAATAATCGAGGACAGGGTTAAACAGGCAGCACACGGAATAAGTTCATCTATTGATCTGCCTCTTATGGGATATATCGCCGCAGGCAAGCCGCTTGAACCTTACCATGACCCTAATGCAAGCTTCCAGGTGTCTGCCTCAATGATCTCAGGCAAAAAAACCTCGTATGTCCTTCAGGTTAGGGGAAACTCGCTTATTGAGGATGGAATATTAGACGGTGACTATGTAGTGATTGAAAAAATGCATAATGTGTCAAACGGCGATATTGTTGTTGCGATTGTAGATGATAATTTAGCAACTCTTAAGAAATATTATCTTGAGAACGATAAAGTAGTACTTAAACCTGCGAATTCTCAAATGGAACCGATATATCCAAACTCATTGGTGATTCAGGGGAAAGTGGTGGGTCTTATCAGAAAATTTTAAAATAAATCCTTAAACTCTTCTTTACACAAACTTTTCAAATCTATATAATCACATAATGGATCTTATAAAAATATTACCAGTAATTGGCTATTTGGGAATATTTGGAATAATCTTCGCTGAAACAGGTCTTCTCATAGGCTTTTTCCTTCCGGGAGACAGTCTTCTTTTTACCGCAGGTTTCCTCGCCTCACAAAACATATTTGATATAAAAATTCTTGTTCTTATAACGTTTTCTGCAGCAGTAATTGGTGACAGCGTAGGTTATTCAATTGGGAAACATTATGGAAGGAGATTGTTTCATAAAAGAGAGTCTTTTTGGTTTCATCCTGATCATTTATTGAAGGCTGAGAACTTTTATGAGAAACATGGAAAAAAAACCATAGTAATTGCCAGATTTGTTCCGGTAATCAGGACTTTTGCTCCGATTGTCGCAGGAATAGGAAAAATGGAATACAAAAGCTTTCTCTTTTATAACGTAATAGGCGGAATAACTTGGGCAGTAATGCTTCCGATCTTAGGATTTTTTTTTGGAAACCTAATTCCTGATGTAGATAAATACCTAATTCCCGTAGTAGGCTTGATAATTATTTTATCAATACTGCCTCAAGCGATTCAGATTCTAAAGAGCAGAGAAATGAGAAAACAAATATTAATTTTATTTCTCAAGCCTTTTCGAAAATGAACGGATATTTGTATATAGTGGCGACTCCGATTGGGAATCTTCAGGATATAAGCTTAAGAGCTATAAACACACTACGAAGCGTTGATGTGATCGCTTGCGAGGACACAAGAAGGACAGGTATTCTTTTAAATGAACTTGAAAAAATGAAAAAATATGATAACGGTTCTGAACGACCACAATTAATTTCTTATTATGAACAGAATGAACTTGTGCGCCTGCCAGAAATAATTAACGCACTAAAAAATGGCAAAAACGTAGCACTTGTGTCAGACGCGGGAACTCCTACGATTTCAGATCCTGGGTTTAAACTCGTTAGGGAGTGTATAAGAGCAGGGATTAAAGTTGAGTCCATACCCGGACCATCTTCTCTAATCTCTGCCCTGGTTGTATCGGGTCTTCCTACAGACAAGTTCCTTTTTGTCGGGTACCTTCCTAAAAAGCCTGGACACAGAGAAAAACTTCTTAAAAATATAAAAGAAGGTAACAATTATGTTGAATCAACGGTAATTGTTTTTGAATCACCGCATAGGCTCATAAATACACTGCAAATTATGCAGGGTATATATGGAAATATTGAAATAGTTGTTGCGCGGGAACTCACAAAAATTCATGAAGAAGTCAAAAGGGGATTAATACCTTCGATCATTGATTATTATTCCTCAAACAAGCCTCGGGGAGAAATTGTTATATTACTCAGTTTTAAGTCTTAGGGACTTCAATTGTTCTTCTATCCCAAGCAATCGGTTGAACTTGCAAGAATTTTCTCCTCGGACCGGCGCACCGAATTTTGTATAGTCCGCTGATACAGCCACGGCAAAATCTGCTATGAAATCGTCATTTGTTTCTCCCCCTCGTGTAGAGACGATTATTTTAAGTCCGGCCTGTCTGGCAGCCTCTACAACAGCAAGAGATTCAATTACGGTTCCTATTTGACTTGGTTTTATTACGATTCCTGATATTGCCTTCTTATCAAGAGCCATTTGCAGTCTGTAGGGATTAGTCGATGTTAAATCGTCGCCTGCGATAATTACTTGATCCGATAATTTTGCAGTTATTTCCACCCATCCATCCCAGTCATCTTCAGCCAAAGGGTCTTCAAGATAAAGTAAATGGTAATTTTTCGTGATGTTCTCATAATAATTTATTATTTCTGTCGCAGAAAGGCTGCTTGAATTATCTTTAATTTTATATCTGCTTTGAGAGGAAAATACATTTGCAGATAAATCAAGGCCTAAGAATACATCGAATCCGAATCTAAGATTTAAATTATCAATCGCCTGCATAATATAAGCAAACGCATCTTCGTTGGTTGCAAGGTTTGGTCCAAATCCGCCCTCATCTCCGACCATGGTATGAAGATTCTTGGCTTCAAGAGTTTTTCTTAAAGAATTATATACGTTCACGCTTATTTGTAAAGATTCTGAATACTGCTTCGATGAAGCGGGAATAAGCAAAAAACCCTCAAAATCAAGGTTATTTCCGGCATGTTTTCCTCCGTTAATCAAATTTACTAGAGAAACAGGTATTTTAGGCGGATCAGCGGTTTTTAGAAATTGCCTTAAGTAAAGAAAAAGAGGAAGAGAAGATGACTTTGCCGCTGCTTTGGCTACAGCCATAGATACTGCAAGTATCGCATTTGCACCAAGGTGGGATTTGTTTTGTGTTCCATCGAGTTCGATCATAATCTTGTCGATTTCTTGCTGTTTATTTGCATCAATGCCGATTAACTTCGGCTCAATGATATTATTTATATTGGAGATTGCTTTTAGAACTCCCATTCCCCCATATCTGTTTGGATCTTGATCTCTTAATTCTAATGCCTCAAAGGTTCCAATTGAGCCGCCGCTTGGAGAAGAGGAATTTACTAAAACTCCATCATTTAATACAACTGTTACTTCAACAGTAGGATTTCCTTTGGCATTTAGAATTTCCCGCGCGATTAATTGCTTAATTTTACCCATATAATAACTCTCTTTTCATTCTGAATTAATCTTCCTCAAAAATCAAGGTAGTTTATATTATGAAGCTAATATCTTTTTTAACTTTTCAACCAGATCAACCGGAGTGGGGTCTTGTCGATATTCTAGCGCCAAATAGTAAGACGTCCAATCTGCTAATGAAATACTTTCAAATATCTTCTCAAAGACAGTTTCTCCTTCCATATTGACAATATAAGATTCTGTATCTTTTTCTTTGATTATTCCCGCTGTTGCTTCAAACCTTTTTAGGTTTCTCGAGTCATCTTTTGAATCTCTAAGCATGATTATGAAGAATTTTCCTTGGGGATTTGTAAATCCAACCATTTCGTTATGATCTGCTTCCGGTAAAAAATTCCAGAAGGCCGGAGTCTTTGAGTTCTCATTAATTTTTATTTTCCAGATCATTGCAACTGATTTATATTTTGATGAGGCGTATATCACAGGAGTTTTCCCTTTAATCATGCTTGAAATCTTTTTGCCTTCATTTTCCCGCTTATTCATGTTAATTTTCAATTTCTCAGCCTGCAAGGTGATCTCATTTGAGACATCAGGCATCAGTCCTTGGTTTATTAAAACCTGAATCATTGCGCCAAAAAAATAACCCGTACCCATTCGCGGCTGAAAAGCTGGGTTGGGAATTGGTAATTTGATAAAAGGCATCTTGTATTTCTTAGATAATTCCTCTAACTTGCCGCCGCTTGCAAAACAAATAAAGGGGTTCTCTTTTTTATTTATCTGTTCAAGAGAAGAAATGGTTTCTTCAGTATTTCCGGAGTAGGACATTACAAAGTTAAGATTATCATATCTAATACTTTCAGGTGGAATTGAGTAATATCTATTTATAATGATTTCAAAAAAATTGTGATTTATATTTCTCTCAAAAAGATCACTGCAGTAAATTCGAAGCAAATTTGCCGGTAAAGCTGATCCTCCCATTCCTGAAACAGTAACGTTCTTAAATTTTCCTTCTAGCTTTATGTTCTTTGCAAGCGATAATCCTTCCTTAAATTGATCCGGGAAGTCAATTATTACCTGTCTCAGATTTGATTTGTCAATTTTATTCATTACATTAATGCCCGGATGAGTCCCAATTTTTGCTAACCTTATCAAATTTACCAAGTTTGTCTTCAAATATTTTTTTTATTTTCTCCAAACCTTCCTCAGACTTGGCTTCGAATCTCAGAACTAGAGTTGGCGTATTTGAAGAGGCTCTTACAAGACCCCAGCCATCATCCATATAAACTCTTGCTCCGTTTATGTCGACTACTCTATATCCTTCTTTCTTAAACTCTGCAGTTATTTTTTCAACTATTTCGTATTTATCCTCGTCGGTTGCCTGGACTTGGATTGTAGGAGTAGAAACATAATAGGGAGTGGAGGTAATAATATTTGATAACTTATCATGCTGGGTAGACAGATATTCGAGCAGTTTAAGTGATGCAAAAAATGCATCATCAAACCCGTAAAAATCATCAACAAAGAAGATATGACCACTCATCTCGCCAGCCATAGCTGCTTTTTCTTCTGCAAGCTTCGCTTTAATATATGAATGACCGGTCTTCCACATAATAGGGACGCCGCCGTGTTCCTTTATGTCTTCGGGAAGCGCTTCCGATACTTTAACATCGAAGACAATTTTTGCACCAGGATGTTTTTTCAAAATAAGTCTTGAAAGTAAGATGATATATCTGTCCGGCCAGATAGTTTTACCTTTTTCATCGACAAGTCCAAGCCTGTCTCCGTCTCCGTCAAAGGCAAATCCTAAATCGCAGTTATTTTTCAGGGTTTGAGCCCCGGTATCATCCATCATAGCCGTTCCGTCCGGATTAGGAGTGTAGTTGGGATAGGCCGGGTCAAGATTCGTAAAGTGTTCGATGACTTCGCATCCTGCTTCTCTTAAGATGATTGGTATATAAAGACCTGTCGTTCCATTACCTGTATTTACAAGAATTCTAAATTTTTTTGTGATTTTGGAACGCGTAAGCAAATCTTGTGCGTAAAATTTAAATATGTCTTCTTTTTTTACAGATCCTTTACCGCTTGAGAATTCTTCTTTTGCAATAATATCATACACTTGCCTCAGTTCATCTGTCAGAAGGGTATATGAGAAATCAGATCCTAACTTTACACCGTTCCATCCCGAAGGATTATGAGAAGCAGTAGTAGTCAAAAGCCCTTTTACTTTGAAATAATATTGAGCCCAATAGCTCATTGGCGTTGTTACTGTCCCAATGTCTATGACGTCAATACCCGACTCCGTAAGTCCTCTTACGGCACTCTCGTGAAAACTTTCAGAAGTTGCCCGTGCGTCATGTCCAACTATCGCCTTTGTAATTTTTTTTCTGCCCAGGAAAGTTCCGAATCCTTTTCCGATAAAATACATTGAAGATTCATTAAGTTCATCGTCTGCTTCGCGTCCTCTCAGGTCGTATTCACGAAACATCGTTCTCTTAAGAAGAGGCATATTTTTTATATTAGATATCGAGCAGTAAAAAGTCAATGGCTTGAACAATAGGTTTTTGAAGCATTCCCGTTTTGTGCTGGTAATCCAGCTGGAAAAGTTTAAGGTAAATTTTCCGAAGCGATTCTTCAGAAAATAATTTTCCCTGCTTTTCAATTTTTGATTTTTGCCAGTTTGATAATTTTTTAATCTCATCGATTGATTCTGAAATTTCGGTATTTTTAATTGCTAGGAGAATTCGAAACTGACGGATGAGCATATATATAATTTGTTCGGGAGCCGAACTTTTTAGAAGCTGATGGAAAAGCAGAACTAAACTCGCCCCGTTTTGAGGACTTATTGCATCAAGAAATGTAAATATTGATGACGGATGTTTAAATAGGTATATTTTTTCACTTTTGAATACCTCAAGATACTTTTTGGAAATTTCTTTTCCTTCCCAAAGGCTTATGTCGGCAACCGACTGCTTTTTTTTAAGATAATCAATAATAACCTCAAGTTCTTTCCCCTTTTTATCTGAAAACAGATTTTCAATAAAAATGACCGGTTTTTCTGAAAATAAATTATCAGAGTCTACTATTTGCGAAATTGTGGTAAGATCAAGATTTTTCCCATCCAGTGTTATATTTGGAATTTTTCTATTTTTCTGATCTAAAACAAGACTTCTGGAAGAGAAAGAGTCATCTCCGTGGATGATGGTTATCATACATTTTTTTTGTATTCCTTGAACAATTTATTTGCAAGTGATCCAAGATGCCTATTTCTCCCCTTATGGGAAAGGAGAGAACCAGAAAAATTTTTAGGAATATGTAGTAATTCGTGAATCAATACCTTAATTTGATTATCCGGATCTAATTTATCGTAATGTTTTGATAAAACTTCTATAACATATGCCGGCTCAATTCCTAATGCCAATTGGAAAACTTTTGGCATAGACCATATTCTTGCATATGATTTAGATTTGGATCCGGACGACCTATAGCAGTAAATTCTTGAAAGTTTTACGTGGGGGAGATTGATTACATTAATTATTTTTTTTAGCTTGTTTTTAATGTCGGATGCTTCTTGCCATTCCATAGAAATGTTTTACAAATTTTGACTTTTAAATTTTGAGTTTTGACTTTATCTAAGTATGTTTATCAGCTACGTATGAAGCACCATACGCCTCAGGTTTGGTTTTGGCAACAAAACCATTGCCTGTCACCATTCCCACTACTTCTTTTATCATATCTCTTGTATCGCCGTGCTCTCCGACGTCAATGTGTATTTCAAGATTATATTTGGGAGTATGTCCATTTAGCTTTTTTCTAAGAAGCGGTACGAATACGAGAGCAAAATTTAAAGAGCCCATGGTTTCCGAGTATATTTTATCCCGTAGTGAATGAATATTGTTTCGATTAAACCGTTTCCAAAAGTATTTTCCACCAAAACCTTTTCTGTGAACAAGTATCGCAGTAACTAAACTTATGTCTCTTGATCCGTTTTTACCAGTCGATTTTTCATGAGAATCAGTGCCGATTACAAGACTATACTGTGCATTTGGTTCTTCTTCGAGAAAAAACTTAATTTGGCTGATGACTTCGCTGACATTAAGCTTACCGTGGGTTTGACTCTGAAACTTGCCATTTTCTTCTTCACTATTTTGTATCATAAATTTCTTGATATTATATCACAATTTAGATCCTAAGAAGCCATTTTGTAATTTTACCTAAGGGCCTCAAATCAATCCTAGATTCTTCTTTGAGAGGCTCGGGTACTATCGAATTGTTGTCTTGAAGCGGGCTCTCGGAATTTAAGATGTTAACGTTATCAACCAGAGAAGAAAGAAAAGGCTCTCCTTTGACTTTTTGCATATTTTGAAATAAATTAAACAATTCTCTCTCGTTACTATTTACAAATGAAAATTCTGCATAAGTCTCAGACGCTTGAAGCAAAAAGGGAGATATAGTCACAATATAATTATCAATCCAAACATTGTTTAATGCATATTCGAAATATTTTTTTATCGCATTTTTATCAAGTTCCTTTGCCGACCAGCCTGTTTCAGTAATAAAAATAGGAAGTTTTCTCCCCGAAAGAGAATAGATCAAATCTTGTTCGTAGGAAAAACTATAGATATTTCTAGACGTGGATATAAACGGGGATTGTTTAAATCCGGGGTTGGGGTATGAATGACTTGCCATACCATCAATTTTATTAAATATTCCGGGTATCGACTGCTCCATAAGTCTCAGAAAATTATACTGATTTATAGATTTTCCCTCTATGTCTATGGATGCATTATCAAGACCCGCTGATATAATAAAAAAATCTTCTGATTTTGACTTAAATACGTCAACCGTGAAGTCTAAAATTTCAGCGTACTCTTGCGCACTTGGGTTACCGCCCCATTCATCTGCTCGGTTGGGTTCATTGAAAACTATAATGTAGCGATTTTTTGTAGGCCAATCTAAAGAACTTAGAAAGTTGGCGAAATCAACTATCTCGTAAAAAGAAGGTTTAGACCAAGAGACAGTGTTAAAATAATCACTCGTAGTTCCGATTCTAATAATAGGAGTCACATGTAGCCTTCTGGCATCATCCATAAATTGTTGCCACTTTTTTAAATCTTTATCTCTCACCTGGATCGGAATAACAACATATCCCCAATCCCCACCGTTTCCGTTAACCATTTCAGATGCCAAGTTTATTTCTAAAGGAGAAAGGATATGAATACCTATCTTGTTATTAGGAGTGTCGAAAGGACTACTGGCCGAGTAAGCTCTTGAAGTAGAAAAGGTTAAAAGCGTAAAAATCCATAGTGTTAAAGCAAGAATTTTCATGGGAATACATTATACGAAAACTCCTCAATTTAATCAATGAGACTTACTTTTATTTTTCTACTATTTTTGTCATAATTAATAAATGGATTCAGAGCAAATAAATGTAGAAAGTCAAGGAAACGAAGCAGAGGCAATAATCTGCAAGGCCTGTCACAAAAAAAACCCTACTGATTTTTATTTTTGTCCCAATTGCGGAAAAGAGCTAAAACCTAAGCCGCTCTCAACATCTATAATCAAGCAGCTCGGAATATATTTACTTTCTATATTTCTTCCGCCGCTTGGTCTTTGGCCGGGAATAAAATATTTAAAAGGAGTGACCGCAAATGAAAAAATTGTTGGAGCAATTGCAATCACCTTAACCCTGATTGTAACTATATTTTCTATATGGTATACGCTTGAGCTGGTAAAAAATTTCCAATCGATGCTGAATGACCAGCTACAAAGCCCAGTCCTTAGAAATTCACTCAACGAACAATTAAAAGAGCAAATAGAAAACCAGTATAATTTTTTAAAATAGTTGCTTATTTAACCCTTGCTATATCAAATTTATTTTTATATAATTGCGAAATGCCAGTTAAAAGATCGGTTAAAGCCTCGAAAGCTCAATCCACCGCTGTGGTAACTAAAAAACAGGATACAAGTTTTGCGAAATTTAAAAATAATTATTTGACGAAAAAATATTTGTCAATATTCTTTCTAGTTGTTATTATCTTGTCAGGTTTATACATCTTTAGAAATCAAATAATAGTTGCGACTGTCAACGGCGAGCCAATAAATAGGTTCACTTTAATAAATGAACTTGAAAAACTGTCCGGAAAAAGAGCTCTTGAAACTATTGTGACGAAAACTTTAGTTATGCAGGACGCAAAAAAGAAAAATGTTTCGGTCACCGAAGATGAAATTAATTCGGAAATTAAGAAAATTGAAGAAAATTTAAAAGCACAGGGTCAAACACTTGAAGATGTACTAAAGCTTCAGGGGGCGACACTTGACACCGTAAGGGAACAAATCACGTTAAATTTGCTGATGAAAAAACTTTTGGGGAAAGACATTGCTGTAAGCGACAGCGAAATATTAGATTACGTTGAGAAGAATAAGGAAATCAAGCCTGAGAGCATGCCGGAAGAAGAGTATAAAAAGCAAGTAAAAACACAACTTGAGCAACAAAAATTTCAGGAAAAAGCACAAACGTACATAAAGAAACTTCAAGACAGTGCGCAAATAAACTATTACCTCAATCTCTGATCCTCGCTTAATATTGTTGCAATTTTTAAAAAAGTGATATCATTAAGGTACAGTGCTCAGGATAATTATATTTTTTATACTTCTAGTTTTGGCTTTTATTTATGTATTAGGCGGTGCAAGCGGATTTTTCGATTATGACTTGTTTTCATTATTTAAAAAAGACCAATGGATTGGGTTTTTTTATGAAAACAAAAATAATGCTTCATTTCTAAAAAGCGATGCGTACAGCAATGCTGATGCCTGCAAAGAATGGGTGAGTAATAAGATCGAGGAGCAAAATTTAATTCAGGGAACTTATAAGCATGAGTGCGGTAAAAACTGTCAGTTTACTCAGGACTTTTCCTCGTACACATGTGAAGAAATTATTAAATAATTTTATCCGCAACTTGCACTAATAGCATTATTTAAATTATTCAGCGGGTATTCTTTAAATGCGTCGCAAGCTGAAATACTTGATTTATCCCTGCAATTCTGCGAACAAATTGGCCACGAATTTATGTCTGTGCAATTTTTAAGACAGTTACTGTAATCGTATTGCGTTCCGCTTGAGCATTTCCTAACCTTTTCGATCCACTCTTTGACAATCTTATCAAGTTCTTTAATTTGAGAAACGGCCTCAGGCTTACAGTAAATATATGCATTATATGTGCTGACATAGGCTGCCACATTAACTGGAGTAAAAGAAGCAGAGCCAGATCCGCTTAGAAGAACCCGGTCGTACAAACATTTGTTTTTATCATCATACTGAATAAATTTATCGCCCAGAAGACAGCAGGTTGAATTAAGACATGCTTCTTTTGAGATGTATTTTGCACCGCCTCCGCAGTTAATATCAATATTACAATTAACCATTTGGTCAGTCGAGATCAAGTTTTGAGCTATCGTTGGAGTAGGATTGATTAATCCGCTTGGTGCAAGCGTTGGCAGATTGACTAAACTTTTGTCATCTTTTTTTGAACTCAAATCATTTATGAGCATGAAGCTTAAGAAAAATGCAGAAACAAAGAAAATCGTTATTATAAGAAGTTTGCTGGGATTATTACTCATTGATCATCACGCGAAGGTGTGAGCCGTGCAGGATTCGAACCTGCGGCCAAGAGCTTAAAAGGCTCCTGCTCTACCGCTGAGCTAACGGCCCATCTTCGTTATTATAGCAATACATACAAAACTTGACAAGAAAATTATTCTAATATAGACTGGTATTAACTTCTAAAATGAAAGGGGGTGAAGAAAATGCCGGACATTGGTCAGACATTGGTAGCCTCTATCAACACTGCGGTTCTTGCTATCGCAGAATTCGTACCTAAATTCGTTCTCGGACTTATAGTTCTTCTGATTGGAATAATTGTCGCTTCAATCTTAAAACAGGTCGTTACTGAAATTTTCAAAGCGCTCAAAATTGAAGCATTCCTGAAGAAATACGGAGTCCCTGAAGGAAAAGACGAATTTTCCTGGGGTAGCATACTGTCTGAGATTGTCAGATGGTTTGTAATTATAGTGTTCTTATTGCCCACGGCAGATGTTTGGGGATTACCTAGAGTCGATACGGTACTTAATCAGGTTTTACTTTACCTTCCAAATGTATTCGTTGCAGTAATAATCACTTTGGTGGGATTCGTTTTTGCAAGATTAGCGCATGATGTAATTCTTGCCTCAACCAAAGGATTAAGCCCGGAAACATCAAGAACAGTTGCATCGATAACACGTTGGGCTATTAGTATCTTTGTAATATTGGCTGCTTTAAATCAACTCGGCGTTGCATCTGATCTCATAAGGATACTCTTTACTGGATTTGTGGCGATGCTTGCGATAGCAGGAGGAATCGCGTTCGGACTGGGCGGTCAGAGTAGTGCTAAGGACATTGTAGAGGGAATAAGAAACAAGCTTAAGTAGATTGCCCAAACAGATGATTTCGGATATAATACTAAGGCTTAACGGCCCTATCGTCTAGTGGTCTAGGACACCGGGCTTTCATCCCGGCAACACGGGTTCGACTCCCGTTGGGGTCACAAATTTAATTTCCATTGATTGCTTCAGGTAAAATTTTCCTTTATAATAAAATTTCGCAAAATTCTGTTTATTATGGATAAAATCGTTATAAAAGGCGCAAGGGAACACAATTTAAAATCAATAAATGTAGAAATTCCCAAGAATAAGCTTGTTGTCTTCACGGGACTTTCGGGGAGCGGTAAATCCTCACTTGCCTTTGACACAATCTATGCAGAAGGACAAAGACGTTACGTGGAGAGCCTTTCTTCTTACGCAAGGCAATTTCTGGGAGTGATGAAAAAACCTGATGTAGACCTTATCGAGGGACTTTCTCCTGCGATATCAATTGATCAGAAATCTACATCCCACAACCCAAGATCAACCGTGGGAACGGTTACTGAGATATATGACTATTTAAGGTTACTTTTTGCGCGGATCGGTCACCCGCACTGCCCAAACTGCGGAAGAGAAATAACACATCTTTCAAAAGAACAGATTGTAAGCTCAATTTTTGATCTTCTTAAAAAACAGAATGTAAATCTTAAACTTGCAAAGCTAAAAATTCTCGTGCTCGCTCCGATTGTGAAAGACCGAAAAGGAGAGTACTCGCAACTATTCTCAGATCTTAAAAAAAGAGGATACAAAAAAGTAAGAGTTGATAATCAAATTTACACACTTACTGAAAATTTTGTCCTAATTAAAACTAATAAACATACGATTGAATTGGTGATAGATGAACTGATTCTTAATCTGAATACAGATAAATCCAGAATCGCCGAGGATGCAGAACAGGCTCTTAAATTTGGATCAGGCGAAGTAATTGCATCAATAGTAAAAGACGCGGGCTTTTCGATTCCGGAAAAGCCGAAAAAAATGCATGATGAATTATTTTCAGAAAAATTTGCCTGTCCAGTTTGCGGAATATCAGTCCCTGAAATTGAGCCTAGGATTTTTTCTTTTAATACGCCTCATGGCGCCTGTTCAAACTGTAATGGAATCGGAACCGTTTTGACAGTGGACAAAGAATTAGTATTCAATGATAACCTATCGATCAACGAAGGTGGAATTTTACCGTTTCCCAATATAGCTTATCAAGATACATGGAATTCTAGAACATTTACTAAATTTTGTCGGGAAAACAATATTCCAACTGATAAACGGTTAGCTGAAATTCCTATTGATAAAAAGGAACTGTTAATAAAAGGGACTGGTGACAAGGAATATGAGGTTAAAGGAAGAAATCGCTGGGGAAAAGACACGGTTATTTACGAACCTTTTGGGGGAATCCTGAGTGAAGTTAAACAAAAATATCATTCTTCTGACTCCTCTTTTATAAGAAATCAAATTGAACGATTTATGCGAAACGAAACTTGCCCCAAATGTAATGGTGCAAGGTTAAAAAAAGAATCATTATCTGTGACTATTAATAATAATTCAATAATCCAAGTGGCCAGCCTGTCGATAAATGATGCATTTGAATTCATCAAAAATATAGAAAAATCAACATCCGCAAGAGAAATAGAAATTTCAAAGATTATTATTAAGGAGATAAAACAGAGACTTATCTTTCTCTTAGACGTTGGATTAGATTATTTAACGCTCTCAAGAGGTGCGCAGACACTTGCAGGAGGCGAAGCTCAAAGAATTAGGCTTGCATCCCAAATAGGTTCGGGACTTACGGGTGTATTATACGTTCTTGACGAACCGTCAATAGGACTTCACCCAAGAGATAATTCAAAATTAATTTCAACTCTTAAAAAATTAAGGGATTTAGGAAATACTGCAATCGTAGTTGAGCATGATCAAGAAACAATGGAAGAAGCAGACTACATTTTCGATTTTGGTCCGGGCGCAGGCGATCAGGGAGGGAAAATAATTTCCGAGGGACCCATAGATTATATAAAAAATGATCCAAAATCGCTTACCGGACAATACTTATCCGGTAAAAAAAAGATAAAACTCGAGAATTTAACCGGAGTAAATTCTAAAGAATCATCTAAGTATCTTACGGTAAAGGGCGTACGTGAGCATAATCTTAAAAATATAAATATCTCGTTACCTCTTGGAAAGTTTATTGTCATCTCAGGGGTGTCCGGAAGCGGAAAATCAACTCTTATTAATGATGTTTTGTATCATGCTTTAATGCTCAAACAAAATCCTTTTCATAAGGAAAAACCCGGTCTTTTTGATAAACTGGATGGCTATGAATATATAAAACACGTTTTTATGATTGATCAATCTCCTATTGGGAGAACCCCGAGAAGCAATCCGGCAACGTACACGGGGTGCTTTACCTACATAAGAGATTTGTTTGCGAAAACAAAAGAGGCAAGAATTAAAGGATATAAACCCGGAAGGTTCTCTTTCAATGTAAAAGGCGGAAGATGCGAAACATGCATGGGAGAGGGTCAAATAAAAATTGAAATGCAATTCTTGCCTGATATATATATCAAATGCGATGAATGTAATGGGTTGCAATACAACAGGGAAGCATTAGGAATCACTTTCAACAATAAAAATATTTCAGAAGTTCTATCGATGAGCGTTTCAGAAGCTCTTTTGTTTTTTTCTTTTGTTCCGGGATTATCTCATAAGTTACAGACTTTAAATGATGTTGGCTTATCATATGTTAAGCTTGGACAACCTGCTCCTACGCTTTCAGGCGGAGAGGCGCAAAGAGTCAAACTTGCTACCGAATTATCAAAAAAGGGATCGAATTCCTTGTACCTTCTCGATGAACCCACTACAGGACTCCATTTTGCGGATCTTGAAAAACTTCTTCATGTACTAAAAAGGCTCGTAGAACTGGGCAATACAGTAATTGTCATAGAGCATAATCTTGATGTTATTAAAAACGCAGATTACATTATAGATCTTGGCCCAGAAGGAGGAGAACGCGGGGGACAGATTGTTGCAGAAGGGTCACCTGAGGAAATTTCTCAAAATTCAAAATCCCATACCGGACAATTCTTGAGGAAAGCAGCTGGCAAGAACTAAAATATAAAGCTATACTAAATAGGTGAAAAGAATTTTTTTCCTTACACTCTTGTGTTTGTTTCTCTTCATTTTCCCTCAAGGCGTGTATGCCTCTTCAAATTTCCTAACAAATTACGACGTTACCTACACCATATATGAAAATCAAAACTCCAATGTAAGAATTAATGTGAATCTGACAAATACCTCTGATGTGTACTATGCTTCATCCTACAAGATTCAGGTTGGTTTTGAAGAAATCAAAAATATTAAGGCGTTTGATTCATCGGGCTCAATAGTTCCGACTGTAGTGGTAAACGGTAAAGATAAGATTATTAATCTTGAATTCAATGATCGTATTGTTGGAGCAGGAAACAAACTTAATTTTACCCTTTCTTTTGATACGTCAAATATAGCAAACAAATCAGGAAAAATATGGGAAATAAATATTCCCGGACTTTCCAAACAGGAAGATTTTGACAGTTTTAGGGTTCACGTGGTTACCCCAAAGTCATTTGGAAATCCTTCATTCGTTAAGCCAATACTTGCTAATAAACCTGTACGAAAGCAGGGCTCTTTTGATTTTGAAAAAGAAGATCTGGGAAAATCTGGAATTTCAATGACGTTTGGAGATGAGCAAGTATATGAATTTGATCTTAAATATCATCTGGCTAACAAGAACATTTACCCGATTAAAACAGAGATTGCACTTCCGCCCTCAACTAACTATCAGGACATAATTATTGATGATATTAACCCCAAACCGGAAAATGTTACAATTGATGAAGACGGGAACTGGCTTGCTCAATACATGCTTTCACCCTCTCAGAAAATAACTGCTATTGTTCATGGGAAGGCAAAAGTAAAACTTAATCCGACAAAAGAACTATTATCCCCTGAACAGGCTTTGAAATATTTAAATGAAGAAAAATATTGGGAAGTCTTAAGTCCTAAGATTGTATCAATCGCAAAAGATTTAAAAACCCCCCAGAAGATTTACAATTACGTCGTTGGTAAATTAAACTACGATTATTCAAGAGTCTCACAAGAAAAACCTCGTCTTGGTGCGTTAAATGCACTAAATAATCCGACATCAGCAGTTTGCCTTGAGTTCACAGACCTGTTTATAGCACTTGCCCGTGCAGCCGGAATACCTGCCAGAGAAGTAAACGGTTACGGTTTCACTAGGGATTCTAAGGAAAGACCCTTATCATTAGGCCAGGATATTCTTCACTCCTGGCCAGAGTATTATGATAAGGAAAGTCAATCGTGGATAATGATTGATCCCACATGGGGAAATACAACCGGTGGAATTGACTTTTTTAACGTAATGGACTTTGACCATATAGCATTCGTGATTAAAGGTATTGATAGCGAATATCCGGTGCCGGCAGGCGGTTATAAACTGGAAAATGACAAGAATTCAAAAGATGTAAATATTTCTCTTTCAGAAAATTTCATGAGGAATCCGTCAACATTTCAAATTTATGAAAACTTTTCCAAAAATTATGTTGCCGGTTTTCCTATTAACGGAGAATTAACGATCAAAAACTTAGGTAGCGCAATCTCTGAAAACAATCAATTAATAATAGAGTCTGGTTTTTTAACCCCATCTCGTCAAAGAATCGTTTTTGAAAAAATCCCCCCATTCGGCTACACGACTGTCAAAGTTAAATTCGATAAAACATCATTTTTGACAAATAGACAAGAGCATATTAAAATAACCATCGGAGGAACGACTCTTTCATATAAGATTAATTTATCCCCGTTCTTTTTAAATATTTTCTTTTTGATTGGAGGAAGCATAATTGTCGCAATATTTACTATCGGAATTTCGATCTATTTCATCAAATCCAGGAATCTATCTTTTTTTAGACAAAAAGAATAATGTTTTATATATTGGAAAAGCAAAAAATTTAAAAAAAAGAGTCGGTTCTTACTTTATAAAAAATGTATCACTTGGGCCCAAAACACAAAAACTTGTATCAAGCATTCACAAAATAAGAACTATTGATACACTCTCGGAAATTGAGGCGTTTCTGCTTGAGGCAAATTATATTAAGAAATTCTCTCCAAAATATAATTCGAGACTTACAGATGGAAAAGCATTTCCTCTTGTCAAAATAACAATTAAAGATAAATACCCAAAAATCTTAATTACAAGAAGAACTGATGATCCGTCTGCTATTTATTTTGGTCCTTACCCGAATGCATTTTCTATGAGACTTGTTCTTCGAACAATAAGAAAAATTTTTCCTTTTCAGTCGGTCACAAACCACCCTTCCAAAAATTGCCTGTATTATCATATTGGAATTTGTCCATGTCCTTATGTGAATGACTCGGAAGAATTGAGAAAAGAATACCTTAAGAGTATAAATCATATTATTGATTTTTTGAATGGCAAAATAAAAAAAGTTATAAATGACTTAAAAAGGGACCGAGATAAAGCAAGTAACGACTTAGAATTTGAAAGAGCAAATTCTATTCAAGAAAAAATTGATGCAATTATTATATCTACTGATCCGGCGACAAGATTGTTTGAGAAAAATATTGATCCAAACCTAGAGAAAGATAAAGCTTTCAAGTCTATAAATAAACTTTTAAGTGAATTTAGAAATCATAATATTCCGATAAAGGATTTAAGAAGGATAGAATGTTACGATATATCTAATATTTCAGGTCAATTTGCTACAGGATCTATGGCTGTTTTTGCAAACGGAGAAAAAAACACCTCTTTATATAGAAAATTTAAAATCAGATTTAACAGCAAACCAGACGATTTTGCTATGCTCAAAGAGATGGTAGCAAGAAGATTGACTCACAAAGAATGGCAAATCCCATCTTTAATAGTTGTTGACGGAGGCAAGGGTCAAGTTTCTGTTATAGCAAAACTTCTCAAAGATCTAAAATTAAATATTCCGCTTATTGGTCTTGCCAAGAGGGAAGAAGAAATAGTAACAAGTAATCTTAACTTAGTAAAAATCAGTAAGAATTCACCTGCTCTTCATCTGCTCATGAGAATAAGAGATGAGGCTCATCGATTTGCATTATCATACCATAGAAAACTTCGCTTAAAAAATTTAACTTTGTAGTTATCTCTTTATCTCGTACGCAAAGGGGACATACAAAAAGAACGCAGGCGGATCGTCATGCATATACTTTATAAAATCCGAGTATATCTTCCTTCGTTCGTTAAAATCGACTGTTTTTCTTCCATCCTCGAGTAATTTATCTATCCGTAGGTTTTTGTAACCTGTAATATTGTCTTTCTGATTAGAATGCCAAAGCATATACTGATCGGGATCTTTTGACAACCAGAAATCACCCAGAAACATTTGAAAATTAAGAGGGATAGATTCTACAACCTCTGTTTCTCCCGCAATTCCAATTCTTTTAAAATTTTCAAGTAATATTTTGGCAGTTTTCTCATATTGAGGTAGAGTTTTTATGGTAAATTTTGTTTTGGCCGAAGAGGAAGAGAAGGAAGATGAGGAAATTAGCTCTTTTGCGTGTGCCAAATCCTGCTGATGCAAATCTCCGGCTGTATTAGCCCACGCTAAGGGAGAGAAAGGCGATGAGTTTCTGAGACCCTCATCAAATTTATCTGGAATTGTATAAAAAAGAGCATTTCTTATTTTTTTTTCAGAAAGTACTTTGTCATTTACATTTATAAATAGAGTTGCTAGCTTTTGATCATAAAGAAGCTTGTTGATCTGAGTAGTTTTGAACTTTGAAAAAGAAATATCGCGAAAATTAATATCATGCACGGTATAAATTCTTGATACCTCTCCCAAAACAAAAGCAGTTTTCAAAGCATCTTCAGTGGGAAAAAATTGGAAACGTAAGATTTTCCGTTCATTATTTGTTGAATAAAGATCTATGGAGGTTACAAAGCTACCATTTAGCTCAACATCTTTAACTTGATAATTTCCAATCCCAACAAAACCTTTTTTAAAGATTGGTCTTGATACTGTTACCAAAAATGGGGCATAACTATCTTTAAGCTGAAAGATAATTGTAAAATCATCCGGGCGAATTACTTTTACATCAGAAAATCCATAATTTATGGTTTTTGAAGTAAACTTTGTTCCATCACTGAAAAAAACATCCTTTCTAAGATTGAATGTGTAAATTTTCCCCATTTTATCAATTTTCCACGAAGTCGAAAGTCCGGGTTTTATCGTTCCATCTTGGGAAACTTTAGTCAACCCCTGTGAAATTTGATCAAGAACATCAGATGGCAGACTGTTTATCGTAAATGATCCCACCATTCCTACTGTTTCTTTATCCATTATCGGAAGAGTTGATGGAAGCATTCTCATTACAAAGCGAAAAAGAAAAAATCCTACCAAACCTAATATGAAAAAAATGAAAATTGATCTTCCCCATTTTTTAATATATGCTCTAATAAGCCAGACAATAAGCCGGCGTCTTATTGTAATCATAAATTATTTGAAATTAACGAGGAGCAAAAATAAGAGAAGACAATCCGAAAAGTATGGCAAGAAAAACTGTTATCCAAACTAAAAATTTCTCCATGCTTTGTTTGCTTCTATAAAACTCTCCGCCTCCTCCAAATGTCTTTGAGAGTCCGCTGCCCTGCATTTGAAGCAGTATTGAACCTATCAGAAGTACAGCAATAATTATTTGTATAACTGTCGCAATCATCATAGTTTAAGTTCATTTATTATATATTGGAAACAATGGTGTTTGCAAGTTTTAAGGAATCATGATACAAAGGAAAATCTCTGTTCACTAAATCCCCGTAGGTAACTTTATATGGATTGTTCCCTAATTGTTCGTCTATAGGGACATATTTATAATCTTTTTGATGTTTTTGGGGAATTTCAAAAGAAAAATTATTATTCAAAATAAACATATCAAACATTATATTATGACAATGTTTTTCGATTGCATTTGCAAAATCACTTAAAAAATATTTAGGCGTTTCGTATCTCTTATTGGCAACATTTACTACAAATATTTTTTGAGCTTTAGATTTTTCGATTTCATTACGAATTTGAGGAACCATAATTACAGGAAGAATTGTTGTGTACAAATCACCCGGACCGGCAATTATAACATCTGCCTTTTTTAGCTCCTCCAAAACTGCACCTAAAACCGGCGGATTTTTAGGTTTTATAAATAGTTTCTTTATTTGCCCTTTAAATATTCCTCTATCAATATTTTCCTCCCGCGTTACGATATGGCCAGTTGAAGTTTTCGCCCAAATAGAGATAGGCACTGCAGTTGATGGAAAAATTCTGCCTTTTGTATTAAAAATTTTTTGCATTTCAAACAACCCCTTACTGAAGTCTCCCTTAATAGTCGTTAAAGCGACCAAAATTAGGTTTCCTAGTTTTTGTCCCGGAAGAATATTGTCTGGTCCGTAGCGGTTACCCGAAAACCTGAATCTGAGAAGATCTTTCATTAGCTCATTTTTTTGAGATAGGGCAATCATGCAGTTTATTACGTCTCCCGGCGGAAAGGTCTTATAATAGCGTCTTAGCCTTCCGGCAGAGCCACCATCATCTGCCATAGAGACTATAGCAGTAACATCAGTGAATTTATTCTTAATCCCTGCCAAAAGATTGGCGGTTCCAATTCCGCCGCCTAGACAAACTACTTTTTTACTAACCATGTTAAAAATGAAACAATTATAGAAAGAGAAAACGCTGTCGCTACATATGCCATAAATGAATTAAGTGCTACATTAGGAATTATGAAGCCTGCGAAAGAATAGCCTTGAAATTCAAAAGCGTTAATTTTTATTTCTGGAACAAGAACAGTTAGTATATAAAGCATAATTACGTTACTGAAAAATGAAAAAAGGCCCAAAGTCGCAATATTTAAAGGAAGTGCAATTAGATTCAGAACCGGCTTGATAATCAAAAAAATAAGGGACAAAACTGCACCGCCTAAGATAAAAGTAAAAAATCCACCCGATATCTTGACTCCCTCCAGAATTTGAGTTAAAACAAATAAGGCAGAGGCATAGAAAATAATGTTTCTAAGGATAGATTTCATTAATATCTACTGATGCTAGCAAATCTATAAGGCTGTGTCAAACCTAACTATATAATTTAAAAATGTGAAAAAGCCGACTTTTAAAGAAGAACAAAAACTTTGGAAGAAAAATTGTAGTTTTGTAATTGGGGTTGATGAAGTAGGCAGAGGCGCTTTTGCAGGCCCTGTAGTCGCAGGTGCCGTAATATTTAAAAAAGGTGCGTATTTTAAAACAGGGGTGCTTTCAGAAATCAATGATTCAAAACTTTTAAATTCAAAAAAACGAGAAGTCATCTCAAAAGAAATAACCAAACAGTCGCTATTGCACACGACATCTGTGATAAACCTTTCCGTAATAAATAAATTTGGAATCGGAAAAGCAACTCAAATGGCAATAAGAAAAGCTATAAAATTAATATTATGGCAAATTATGGAAATTAACAAAGGTAAACCTCCTATTTTTGTTTTAGCAGACGGTTTCCATGTCCGCTATATTCGCGGGATTGGACTCGTAAATCAAAAAGCGATAATCAAAGGTGACCAAAAATCAATTTCAATTGCTGCTGCCTCAATAATAGCAAAAGTTTACCGAGACAAATTAATGAGAAAATTAAATAAAAAGTATCCGGGATATGGTTTTTCAAAAAATAAAGGTTATGGGACAAAAAAGCACAGAGAAGCTTTGAAAAAATACGGCCTTTCCAAAATCCACCGCAAATCCTTCAATTTAAGCAAATTCTTATAGTAGGTGGATAACTAATTGGATACTAACCTACCGAACCATTCACTAGACATCCAGCCATCAATTAGACCTCCGTTTTCATTTTTTGATTCATAGAATTTATCGTAAAAGTAATTTCCAAGCCTCACCCTCCACATTTCAACTGTCCTACCATCTGTATCGGTAAAGTACTGAGGTCCTTCTAAAATTTTAACTTCATCTTCATCCCAAGCAACGGGATAAGATGCATCGATGCCAAGGGTAGGGGAAGGTCTTAAAAATATTCCTGGTCTTTCTGTATCAGTATCTGTTATTTCAATTATATTTCCTGCTTTAATTTCAACGTCTTCTAATTTTTTTACCAAAACACCATCAGCCCTAAATTCTCTGTTGTTAAATAATTCTTTAAAAAATCTGTATTCCTGAAGCAGAACTTCCTTTTCTATATCTGACTGAGCATTAAGAATTAGGTATCTGAATGTATCCCCATCTTGAAAGTACATTCTAAATTTATTTGCGTATTCTTCAACAAGATCAACCGTCTCGGTAACAGAATCAGTCGTATTAAACTTTTCCTTTATTCCGTCTATCATCTGGGTAAACGCATCTTGACTATGTGCTGTTAAATTATCACTAGCCTGGTCCATATTATGGGCATCCGAAACAAAATGTCCTATTTCATGTGCCTCAGTATCGCTGTCTGTAGAATTATAAATTACAATCGAAAATGGCCTATCAGTCTTTGAATTATAGTAACTTCCTCCTGGGTCTTCTGGGCTTGGATTTTTAAATTTTATTTCTTTTGGAAACGGAATTTTATTTACCTCTAATTCCTGCAAAATTCTTGACATTTTAACTAGATGATCTTTAGGCAATATAGCAAAAGACCCTAATTCAATTACAATGTTTACATCAGCATTCGCTAGCCACTTAAGATCTCTGTTTTCCCGATCTATCTCCTCTGGTGTTGGTAAGGCATAAAATACAACAATCTCTCCGTTATTCAGTCCTGACAAGCTCTGCTCAAATAAAAATATATTTTCTATAAATGCTGCTGTTATACTCAAATTTAATGGATTATTAAGATCCAAAACCGTATTTTCTTCAAACGTAACAGTATTATAATCATCACTGACTCTTACTTTATCTGGAAAAAAGCGTTCTGAAATAAGCGCTCCAAGAACTACGTTATTCTTAGCTTCTTTATTAAGTTCTGATTCGACATCAGAATCAAGAATTGATCCAATTCTGTCTCCTTCAACCGAAATTCGTTGACCATATAAATTCTGGAAGTTTTGCGCAATCGCAAAATAATTTGATTTAAGCGTTTCAATTTCGTCCTGGGATTTACCGGTCAATATTTCTTTGAGGTTAGAAGATTCAAGATTAAGATCAGTCGTTTGTTTTACTCCTGGACTCTCACTATCGTTTGGAGCTCGTTCCCTTAAAATTTGCCTTGCTCCAATTGCGGTTGCACCAACTAGAAGCACACCCCCAGTAATATTTATTAAGGTTTCCTTTTTCATTAATGCTGCTTATTCTATCACAAATTTTTCTAAAGAGAAACGAAGTATTTAGACAAGCTTCATAATAACTGGTAGCTCAGTTACCCCGTCGTCGCCGTTGAAATGACCCTTATTGCGCTCAATAACAATCTTTGCACCAAGCTTAGTTTTAAAATCATTCTTATTATTTAAAGGTACAAACGGGTCATTATCTGAGAAAACAGTAGTAAATGATTTTGCTTTAATTTTAACTTTAGATAAATTAATTGGTGCTTCTAACCAAGGCTTTGCTATTTTCCATGACTCCTCATCCTCCAAGTTAGTAAGTCTTAGCCATGGCGCAACCAGAATAACTTTATCAACTTTCAGGTGGTTATCAGTTTTTTCCAAAAATCTTAAAATTGCCTGGCAACCAATACTGTGGCCTATGAGAATATCATCTTTTCTTATTTCTCCAACTGTCTTTTCCAACTTTCTCACCCAAGGAACGATTTTAGGATTTTCAGTGTCAGGCATTGAGGGGATAATGACATCATATTCTTTTTCAAGTTGAGATTTTAACCATGGAAACCATCCTTCTTCTGGATAACCATCCCATCCATGAATTATAAAAACTCTTTTCACTATTTATAAAAATCGGGTTTTGCATTGACTTTTTCTTTTAGAGTAACTAGGGCTTCTGTTTCTTCGATAGTGTAGTTCTCCGGAGTTGGCATAAGTATATTATTTTTTTTATTTAGAACCAGCCTGAATCTGTCTCGCGCAAACGTATCTGTCTCTAAATCATAGTATCTAGTTACAAGATCGTTTTGAAGAGCTTCTTTTATAGTCATAAGTGAGCGCGCCTGAAGGGAGTCGAACCCCCAACCCCACGGTCCGAAGCCGCGTGCTCTATCCATTGAGCTACAGGCGCAGTTGCATAATTGGCCTAATGTAGTATACTAAATATTGAAAATTTAATAAAGATGGGCCGCTAGCTCAACCGGCAGAGCAATTCCCTCTTAAGGAATCGGTTCGGGGTTCGACTCCCCGGCGGCTCGCAAGTAAAAATGCGCAATACATTTTTCTCTCTCTTAAAATTTTTTATTGGTTGGCCAATTTCACTCGTCGCAATATTTTTTATAGTAAAAATATTTCTTCCCCAATATCAAACGCTCTTAGTTAATCTCAAAAACCCAAATCTCCTTTTACTATTTCTCGGAATTATTTGCTTTAATGTTTTCTATTATCTTCGCTCATTCATCTGGAAGATGCTCCTTGAAGAAAAAGGGCATAATATTCCGCTTAAAGAAGTAGTATTTCTGTGGGGAATGGCAGAGCTTAAGCGTTTTGTTCCAGGAAATATTTGGTCATTTCTAGGTAAAGGAATTGCTTTTTCAGAAAAAGGAGTTGATAAAAAGACGGTCACGAAACTTCTTTTGATTGAAGCAGAATTCTTTGTAATTGGATGTCTTATTGTTTCTTTACTCTCCTTTACGTTTATTTTTGAAAATAATTTGAATTTGGTCTTGCTAGCAAGTATTTCGATAATCTTAATATCTTCATTCTTTATTTTTAACAAAATAGTCATTAATAAGCCTGTCTCGCCTTTTTTGTCGGTATTTAAAAATTTACTACCTGATTATCAACCCGCTATTAATTTAAAGGTACTCTTTATTTCTATTATGTCTCTTATACTCTTTGGGTTTGGTACTTTTTTTGCAATTTCTTCAATTACATACTTAGATACACTCATAATTTTCCCGTTAACAGGCTTTTTTGTTCTCTCGCTTTTTGCAGGTTACATATCCTTTATAACACCTATGGGTCTTGGAGTAAGGGAGGGAATTTTAATTTTGGGCTTATCAAAAATAATGAGTCTTCAAGCGGCGGGATTTGCAGCGGTCTATTCAAGAATCATATTAATCTTATCAGAAATGATTTTTTTAATTACTGCGTTAATATGGAAAAATTTGAAAAATAAACTATTCCTGAAAATAGAAAAAATTTTAGCAAATAATCCTCACAAAACTTTTTTGATAATTTTGATTGCTGTATACATTGCCTATTTTACTATTGCCAGTTTTCTAAGGCACGATAATTTTTATACCGGGCGATTTGATTTAGGCAACATGGATCAAACTGTCTGGAATACCAAAAACGGAAACATCTTTCAGCTTACAGACCCCAACGGAACAAATATTATTTCAAGACTCTCAGTTCATGCGGATTTTATCCTTATTCTTTTTGCGCCTTTTTACTTTATCTGGGAAGATCCCAAAATGCTACTTTTTATTCAGTCAGCTGTTCTGGGATTTGGAGCTTATTTTATCTATCTTTTATCTCTTAAAGTTTTAAAAAATAAGAATATTTCTCTTGTATTTTCCTTTGTGTATTTATTGAGTCCCTTTGTCCAGTATGCTAATTTATATGATTTTCATGCTGTAGCACTTACAACCACGCTTCTTTTGGGAAGTTTTTATTTTCTAAAGGTAAAAAAATATTTATTATTCGTTTTATTTCTTGCCCTGGCCGCATCGACAAAAGAGCAAATTTGGGTTATTGCCGCAATTTTCGGCGCATATGTTTTTTTGATCAAAAAAAGGAAATTGCTAGGAACAGTTATCTTTATCATTTCAAGCTTTCTCTTTTACTATCTAATTTGGCAGGCCATTCCTCAGGCAAGAGGAGGGGATCACTTTGCCCTGGCTTATTATTCAGAGTTCGGCGAAAGCCCTATCAGTATAATTAAAAATTTAATATTTTCGCCTCTTAAAACGGCAAGTATTATTTTAGAACCCAAAAAAATCGAATATTTTAAAATGCTTTTTTGGCCGACGGGTTTTCTGGCAATTCTATCGCCAGCAGCGCTTATTTTCGCCTTACCGGATTTACTTATCAATACGTTAAGCAGCAATAAGCAGTTGTCAGATATTTACTATCAATATGCCTCAGCCATTATCCCATTTATATTTATTTCCTCAATCTATGGGGTAACTATTTTAAAAAAAATGCTTCCAAGTCTAAAAAACTCATATGTTATTTTAATTTTGTTATTCACTTCTATTTCTGCTGCTTATTTATACGGACCGCTTCCCGGAGCAAAAAATTCAAACTTGGATATGTTTACCAAGCCTTATAAAAATAAGGATGAAATCATCAGTTTTTTCTCCTCCATACCTGAGGACTCAAGTATCGCAGCGACTAATAATCTCGGAGCACATTTATCACACAGAGAAAAAATATTCGTTATCCCAAACGGTATTGAGCAGGCGAATTATATATTTTTTCTTCTAAATGACAGTTACGCTCTGCCTTCACTTAAGTTTCAGATTCAACTGGCGAATGATTTGAAAAACGATAAAAATTTCCGTTTAATATATGAAAAGGACGAATTTGTGGCTTTTAAAAAATTAGAATAATTCTTGTATATTTTATCCTGAAAATGTACGATTAAATTGGCATGATAAATGTTATAAAAGCAAGCGGAGAAAAAGTTCCGTTTGATGAAAAAAAAGTTATAGTATCTATAAAAAGAGCAGGAATTCCAGATGATATTCGTGATAAAGTTTTAACTCATGTTAAAGATAAAATCTACGATAATATTCCTACTTCTGAAATTTATAGACATATTACAGAATTCTTAAGTATCGCACGTCCCTTTAGCCGCTCAAGATATAGCCTTAAGCAATCAATTATGGATTTGGGGCCCACTGGATTTCCCTTTGAGGATTTTATCGCAGAAATCTTAAAAACCGAAGGTTTTAATACACAAGTGCGTCAAGTTCTAAGCGGCAGATGTGTTTCGCATGAGATCGATATTATCGCAACCAAAGACTCTACCAAGACGATGATCGAATGTAAATTCCATAATAAGCCCGGAATAATGTCAAATATCCACGTTTCTTTATATACCAAATCAAGATTTGATGACGTGAAGGAAAAACACGGCTTTTCAAACGCCTGGCTTGTAACCAATACCAAAATTACATCCGATGCCTTAAATTATGCCCAATGCAATGATATGAAGGTAGTAAGCTGGAGCTATCCTGAGGGAGAGAGCTTAAGGGACTTGATCGAAAAATCAAAACTTCATCCAATAACATCTCTTGAATCTATAAATTCTTCCCAAAAACAAAAGTTTCTTGATCAGGGAGTAGTACTGTGCAAAACAATTTGCCAAAACAAAAACCTGATCGAACAGCTAGAAATTTCAAATGAGCAAAAGAAGAAGCTTGAAGAAGAACTCAACTTTGTCTGTAATATAGGCTAAAATTTTAACCAGTACTAGCTAATTTTGTTCTTTCGTATTTATCTGCCATATAGCCGTTGGGGACAGTTGTAAGTTTTTCTGAATAGAGCAGGAACCCGTTTCTGATAGTGTGGTCTCCGAATTTATCATTAATTTTATCAATAGTTTTATCTAAAAACTTTCTTTTTGGTGTTTCATCGAACAAAGATAATGGCACCTTACCTTTCTCTTCAAGCCCTGAGACCCAAACGCCGATCTGTCTTATATAAGAAGCTGAAAGATTAAAAATTTTAATATCTTTTTTCAAAAGCTCTTTAAAAAGAGGCCGAATTTCTTTTATGTTGTCAAAATAAAAATTATAAGTTTTTCTGCCATGAATATTTATATTTCCCCGAAGAGAAAACCCTAATATTCTTGCTTTTTTATTTAACCTTCTTAATTTTATACATACCTCTTCCAAAAGCTCATAAACATTTTGTAAAATTTTTTTCTTATCATATTCATTCTGCGCAAGACAGTAATTTCTGCCCACTGATTTTACAGCAGGCGCTTGTGTGTAGGGAATCACCTCTGAATCGTCTCTTGCTATTCCAATATTCTTGAGAATTTGAGAATAGATATTACCGAATTCTTCTCTTAAAATATTCCCGCTCACTGTTCTTAAATCAAGAAGATTATATATTCCAAGTTTATTTAATCTATTAGAAATTCTTTCTCCGATTCTGCAAACATCCGTAAGTTTTGCTTTTTTATAAACTTCTGAAAGATTACCGGCATTAATCTCAAAGATTCCGTCTGGTTTATTCATGCCTGATGCAAGTTTTGCCAAAAGCTTATTATGGGAAACTCCAAAAGAAGCAGTGATATATTCTCCGATTTCCTTTTCGATGCGTTCTTTAATTCTTTGAATAATTCCATAAGTTCCGTCAAACAAATGCATCGTTTTAGTCACATCTATAAAGACTTCATCGATCGAGAAGATCTCAACAAAGGGAGAATAATCTTTGCAGATATTCAAAAATTTCTTACTTGTCTCCCAATACTTTACAAAATCAGCCGGAGTAAAAAGAATCGTGGGGCAAATTTTCAAAGCATCATAAGTACGACTTGCTGTTTTGATCCCCAGCCGCTTTGCCTCACGTGATGAAGCAATAATACAAGTCCTGCCGTTTTTGGCTGTAACTCCTATCGGCCTGTTACGTAATTTGGGATCATACTGCTGCTCAACGCTGGCGAAGAAGGAGTCAAAATCAATATGAAGAATAATTTTATCTTTAGAATTGTCCACTAGAAATAAAGTAGAACATTATGCGAAATAAATCAATACGACAAACAAGCTCTTATGATATCAAAATAATTTAAATTCATGCTATAATTTCATACATGAAAGAACAAGAGCCAGAAAGAGACCCTGCACAGGAAGCAAAAAACAATAAATTAACTAAAGACATAAATGATTTCTTTAAGCGTCATAGATTGTGGCGTTATCCTGCAAACATTGCTTGGCGTATTTCCGTATATACAGTCTTAATATCAACGAAGGATGGCAGAGAGCGTCTTAAAAATCCAGAAACAAGGAGATTTTTGTACGACAGAGAAGCACAGGCTGGCCTCTTAGAAGGATCAATTTTTAACCATGACCTATTTCATCCGAACGAAGAAGAAAGATCACTCCTACATGAACACGCCGTAGCTGGAAGATGGGTGGCATATGATTTTAACAGACCTCAAGAGTTTGGACAGAAAGTCAAGAAAAGGGGGAGACAGATTTTTACCGGTAAACTTATAGCTTTTCCCTTAGATGAGATAATCGACAATAAGCTCGAAGATCATACGTCAACATATTTACTCAATCCCTATGCAATTGAACATGTTTTACAAATGGATACATCGCCAAAAATTGATGACTTGTTAAGTTACGGCTTCATAGAAGAATCTACATATAGACAATCTTTTGAAAGCGTAGGGCAATATGAAACCTACAAATCCTACATGAGCTTAGCGGGAATAACTGAGGAAAGAGTTTACCGAGTCACACCAAAAGGAAACACTTTGGTTTATATCGAAAGAGATTTTGGAGATAAGCGAAAAGATCCAGACAGAAAAACAGTTTTAAAACCTGCTTTTGGTTTCACGGGATAAAATTTTAAACTTTATAAACCGTAAGATGATAGGGGAGAATTGCCAATACTCGTTCTATGAAGAGTCATTATATATGATTCACATTGAACTTTACCGGGAATTGTAGAAAAGCCACCGATAAAACCGTCCTGCTGGAGAATCTGTATTGCATTAGGACTAAAAGACCCATAAGGATAAGTAAAAATATTTATTGTTTGTCCTGTATATTGCTCAAGCTGACCCTTTGCGGTTTGTATCTCATATTGAATTTTCTCATAAGAGCCATTTCCTACGGCATAATGTGACCATGTATGATTGGTAAAATAAACCAACCCGCTATTTCTCATTTCCTTTATCTGATCCCATATTAAAAAGTCCTGATTACCTACAAGACCGGTGGCAATCATAAGATTAAGTTTTATTTGATATTTTTGCGCAATCAGGTATGCATATGTATATGCATTTTCATAGCCATCATCCAAAGTAATTACAACACTTTTGGCGGGAAGTCCCGTATGATTTCTAAGAGCATTTATCAATTCTTCCGCCGTAATCGTACTGTATCCGCTTGAGGAAAGGTACGCCATTTGCTGATCAAAAATTTCATTATCCACGCTTCCTGCTGTTTGATTTTTTTCAACTGCGATTGACTGAGGCTGTATACGATGATAAGTAAGAACAGGGACAGTGAGACAGTAATCATTCTGAACGGGAGCATTAATTTTCTCATCCACTGGAACATTTTCCGTTATTTTATTCTCTGGAATTCCAAGCGTAGGAGTGGGTAAGATTAAAGCTGAGGAAAAAATCGGCGTGCAGTTAGACAAAGAATTACAATCCGAAGAAGAATTTTGCTCAGCACTATAAGATAGAGTCTTGTGAATTATTCCTCCTTCTCTGATATTCTTGGCAAAATCAAAAATAAACAAAAATATTAATAAAACAACAAGAAGCTGAATCCTCTTTATCATAGGGGGAGATAATACCAGAATTTAATTTAAATGTAAAATAACTATAAGTTATATTATCCCGAAATCCCTTGTGTTTACTAAGTTGAGAAAGTAGAATAATGCTATGACAAAAGATAAGACGACCCAAACTGCCTGGATTTTTGATGTTGATGGTGTAATCACAAATCCTCAAAGTAAAATAATTACAGATTTTGAGATATTAAATCACTTTATTAAAAAACTAGAGAAAGGGGAGCCTGTTATTTTAAATACCGGTAGATCCTTAGAGTGGACTATGGATCGGGTAATCAATCGTCTTTTAAAAAACATCAAGAATATAAAAATTTTGAAAATTTTTTTGGTGATTGGAGAAAAGGGCGGAACTTGGCTCACTTTTGATGAGAACGGAAAAATTCAAGAATACATAGATGACTCAATTTCAATTCCCAAATTTCTTATAAATCAAATAAAAAAATCTCGTTGAGAAAAAATATTCAAAAAGTATGTTTTTTGACTATACCAAACAGACTATGGTTTCTGTAGAGATGACTGACGGATATTCGCTTATTGATTACAAAAAAAATCAAAGTGCATTAATAAATGACCTGTCAAACATTATAAACAAAAGTGATCTTGGAAAACATTTTAAAATCGATCCAACTGTAATTGCAGCAGACATAGAAAATAAGCATGTGGGAAAGGGATTTGCCGTGAGACGAATTATTGATTGGCTTGAGGAAACTGAAATAAAACCTCAAAAATTTATAACGTTTGGGGATAGTAAATCTGATTTGCCCATGGGGGAAAAACTTCATGAATTGGGATTTAAAGTAGAATTTGTTTTCGTGGGAGAAAAAAGTCATCTTAAAAAAACCAAATATCCATTTCCAATATTTTTTACAAAATCAAAATTTGAAAAAGGCACTCTGGAATTTTTAGAAAGTGCTAATTGACAAAAGCTTTTATCTCTCGCTATAATCCATAAATATTTATGGGTGCAGAACAAAGAGTAAGTTCTCTTGGAATATCAACTGCCCAAAACATTAAACTTCTTCTTGAACAAAGTAAAAATTTAATCGGGGAAATTTCAGAAACCATTGATGCTAATCCTTCAGATCAAATTCCGGAAATTACCGCTGCCTTACAATTTACCGAAGATACCTCAAGACTTGCCAGAACTATGATTGAAGCACACGGCGGAGTAATTTTTTCAAGAGACGAAATAAATCATCAACCAATCTCTGATCCATCTCCAACTACACCAAGAGGAGAGGGCACTAAGCCGGTAAGTGATCGTCCAAAAACATTTGCGGAATTATTAAAATTAAGAATTGATACCAAACTTTTACCGTTTGGACATGCTAGCTTTACTCTTCAAGAGCTTGAAGATATCTCAGGCAGTAAACAAGGGGTAAAAAAAGCTAAGAAAAAGAGTGGATTTAAAAAGGAAAAAAGATTTTTCTCAAGAGAAGAAACTATTGAATTACTTCAGGCACTTTTTTCAACGCCTGTACAAAAGGGACCAAGAAAAGAACAATACTCAAAACTCAATGTAATTCAAAATATAACAAGGGCGCCTAAACTTAATGAATTGAGCGCGGAAATTGAATTCTATTGGAAAAAAGATACTCAAATTGACCACGATACAGCTATGCAAATAAGAGGGCTTGTTCAGCTTGATAAGCTTCTCTCTCACAGAGTAGAATCAGATACTTTACAACCAGAATAAAATTATCTAAAATTTAATTGTGAGTGCTGAGATTGAACAATCACCTGTCTTATCTTCAGAAACTTCGCTAAAACTTTCGCGTCAAAAATTTACGCCTTTATTTGAACAACTCATAAACACGATTGAACTTATTGATTCAATCGATGAGAAAGAGCCTGAGCCTTTAAATGACGATAATTCAAGAAACGAAAATGGATCATTGAATATAGATTTTACTTCTTCTCTTTCCGACTTAAAGCAAAGGCTTTTAGGAAGACTTCCTGTTTTAATTTGGCAAAGAAAAAATCAACAGGAGAAAGTAACTACCCCTGAAAAACCAGAAATACAAACAGCTATAGGAACAAGGACTGAAGGGGATGGAAGAAGACATGTCTCTTTCTTTCAGCTTTCAAATACGCTTCAAGTATCGTATCCAGAATTAAGAAAAATCCTTGCGAAATTAGGTATTGAATATATGTTCGATAAGAAAAGTAATGCTGCTGCGGCATTTATTAATATGGATGATATATTGCGGCTTAGAGACCATATCATTACGCAAAAAAACATACAGCAGGATTCTGCTTCTCTTAAACAAAATCTTATTAGCCTTTCGGAAGCATCAAGAAGATTAAATACTTCTGTTGGAACAGTAGTTGATGCGATAGAAAGACAACAATTACCATTAATAGAATATCCGGGCGGGCAAAGATATATAAGTGCGGATCTTTTAGACCAAGTCGGTAAGTTTACGGAACAGCAGGATGCGCTCGAGAGACTTATACGTTTTTCCCAGAGCGAAAGAACCCGAAGCGGACAAGAACAAAAAGATACATCAAGCAGTAATGGTCAAAAAGGGAAGGATGAAGAAAAAGTCGAAGAGACGGACGTAAAACTTATAGAATTTGCCCTTCAGAATGATTTACCGGTTGATAAGGTCCTCGATGTAACCAGATCAATGGGCTGGAAATTTGGAGAGCAGATTGACGATGTCATCTTAACACCATGGCATCAGGGAATTTTAAAAACTTATTTTGGAAAAGACCACCCAAAGAAAAGTATCAAAATAAAAGCTCCTATGCCGGAGGGCGCACTATCAACAAACGAATTGGCCAATTACTTAGGAATCAATTATCAAACCCTAATACGCCTAAAGCTACTCGGAGGAATAACTCCGTTAAGGGGGAGGATGGCAAAATACTATGCCAAAGAAGATATAGAAAAAATCGCAAATAAATTAAATTTAATAAAGAGTAAAAAGAAAGTTTCCGGAAAAACTACCTTGCAGATAACTGTAGAAAATCTTCCTGACGGAGCAATTACATTCAGAGATTTTTTAGAACAACTAGAAATATCCGATGCAACCCTAAGAAAACTTTGTAAGAAAAAAAATATTACTCCGTTAAAAAATGGACGAACTGCATATTTTGATATAGATCAACAAGCTACAATTACCGCTCTTGTTGAGGACTCAAGATTGTCACACGCAGGAAGACCACATCCTGCAAGAAAAACTGATGAGGCGTGGGAACGGTATGAAAAAAATCTTAGAATAAGAATGCAAGAAAGAAGAAGGCAAATTAGAGAGAGTTTGCTTATGAATAATGAAGAACATCAACCACGAACCTCTAAACCAAAAGAAGAATCTCTAGAAGCCGGAACTCAATTTACCATCATTCATCCAAAACTCGGCACCGTTACATTTACGATTGTTCCGGCTGACCAAGTTGATGCCAGAAAAGGAAAACTATCTTCGAATTCACCAATCGTGTCGGCTCTTCAGAAAAACGGACATAAACCAGGTGACAAAATTACTATTAAAGCTCCTCAAGGCGAGTACGAAGTAGAATTAGTTTCCCTGGTAAAAGATGCCGTAGAAATTGTCACTGAAGAAGATTAATCAATGGTTAAAATTCCTCATTTTTTTAAAGCCGGGTCAAGACTAGGCACTCCCAACCCACCCTACAGACAAAAGAAAGTAAACTTTGGAGTGGAAGACGCGCCGGATTCCATTCTGGACAATGGTTTTCTGAATCATTTCAAATCCCACAAAATTGACAATTTTTCTTTTCCCAAGCCGGAAGACATACATCCAGATAATTTGTTCTCAGAAATTGTCTCTTCTTACACTAATTTTCAAAAATTTACTAATCAAAAGATAAAAGACAATGAAACCCAAGTCGTTATAGGCGGTGATGACAGCGTAACTCTTCCTTCAATTCTGGCAGTCCTGGAAAGGATAAGCGATATTAACCGCTTTGGATATATTCGATTTGACAGCCATGCCGATATGAATCTTTATAAGAAAAGTCCCACAAAAAACTTTCATGGAATGTATATGAGGCCTTTGTACGGAAATTTTGATATACCCGAGATTAACAGAATTGTTCGCAGTAAAATAAAACCCCAAAATTCAATTTTTATTGGAAATTTGGACTTAGACGAAGAAGAAAAAAAATTTTTTAGAAAAATTAAAATTCGAAATATGGATAGAAAGGATCTGCAAGATTCTGAGAGAATTAGAAAACTAATTGCCGATTTTTCTCAAAGAATGAACCATATTCATATAAGTATTGATATAGATGTATTTAAAAAAAAAGCTGCTCCCGCAACCGGAATTCCCGCTATAAATGGACTACTGGAAAAAGATATTTTGCCTGTTTTGATCATCTTAAGAGAGCAAAAAAATCTATCTTTCGATCTTGTAGAAGTAAATCCCAGAAAAAAGGGAGCGCAAAAAACAATAAAACTTGCTCAAAAATTAATCTCAATCCTCATTAAAGATGTGCAATAATTGCCTCTGCCCAAAGAGAATAACCCTTATCTGATGGATGAAGCCCGTCTCCTGAAATCAGATCTTTATATTTTTTGCTGTAAATCTTACTTCCTTCATGAAGGTCAACGAGAATACACCGAAACTGCTTAGCATGCCTGTTGATAATTCGATTAAGTCTTCTATTCATAAATCTGGCGAAATATCTCACAAAAATTGATAAAGATGGCAGGAGTGAGACATCGGGAATATTGCTGATTATAATTTGTGCATTAGTTTTTTCTTTAAGTGTTTTTATAAGATGATGATAATCTTTCTCAAATTGTTTGATATTGGTTCTGCGACGCAAATCATTCGCTCCCACAGATATAGTGACCAGATCTGGCTTAAGCAAGATAACTCTAGGAAGCTGAAGCTCTATCACATCTCTTACCCTTGCGCCTCCTTTTCCCAGGTTATAAAAAGATGCTTCTTTCTTATCCTGTTTTATCTTTTGAAAAACTAAGGCAGGGAAAGATTTTGAGGAATGGCTCGAACCAATTCCTTCAACAGTACTATCTCCTATAGCAACATAAACAAACTTTTCCGAACGCCAGAAAAGGCGCTTGAGCACTGTTATCAATTTAAAATTTATAAAAGAGGGTATTTTCACGCTCAAATTATAGCAAAATGAAGCTAAAAAAGCAAGAGAAGGGAACTATTGCATTGGCGTAAGGAGCACCCAGTTTTTTGATACATATGGCTCAGAGCATAGATTGCGGTTAAAACAACAGGGTCTTCTTATACCTTTGTTAAGCTTTGAGAGGGCAACTTCAATATGCTTTTGGCGTGTTTGGGGAGTCTTGACAGCTCGTATCCAGCGGATCCAATCCCAGCGCGCGTTTGGTGTGATATCCATCCATAGGGTATGTGCTTTTGGGCTGCCTGTAAGAGCTTTTTTAAAATCCTCAGGCACATCAGGCTCTACCCATTCTTTGGTCGGCTCAACTTCAAAAGATACGCTGTCATCAGCTTGCACATGAGCTTCTTTTAACATTTCTTCATCAACTCTAAACCAATGACTTCCACGACCATCCGGTTCGAGCGCGACTCGAAAGACAAAACCATTGATGGTTCCCTTAATCATTGTTAAGGCGCGTGATGGAAGCATGGTGCTTGCGTTCTTAGGAAGTCTGAGAATAGTCCAAGAGCCGATTTTAAATAGTTTTGCTTCAAAACGGATTGCCGACATATTCATACTCCTTGATTATTCTTACATTTATTTTACCAAATCTTCACTCCCTGTTCGCCTTTGTATTCCAATATAAGCAGGAAAACTGTTTCTCCCACTACTAACAAAAGCTATAGCTCTCATACAACCATCATCAATATCACCTTTCATAAGCAAAAAACCTTTATAGGGACGTCCTTTCAAACCTCTTCCCTGCGTACCACCAGGTAAAATAATTGGGTAAAGGTAAGGGTCTTTTTCAATTATATCCATATTGCGTCTGATGCGAGGAATTGCTCTTTTTGCTCGTGCAACAAGTACACTATCACTATCTTCTTGCATGGCCACCAGAACCTGAACCGCAGTATCAACTAATGAACCCTGTGTCCAAGGTACAGGAAGCCCACCTGCACCCTTCCATACACCAACTTCATTTGCATGAACTTTTCCTGTATACCAATCTACAGCATTGTATGCCTTAAGCCTTTTTTTGTATTCTTCAGCAATAACTTCATCTAGTTTTGGCTCGGAAAGATGAGAAACAAATGATTTTGCTCGCTTTAAACGTTCTTGAAATTGCTCATGAGTTAATTCTGAAAGATATCTTTTGTTACCTACATTGTGTTTACGAATATATTGAGCAATAACAAAAGAGCGTTTTACTTCAATAGCGTCAACTTTTCTGAATTTCTCATGTTCTGCATAGAGTAGTTCTTTACGATCCGTTTTACGAATTATATACAATGATTGCTCAGCTTCCGACATATGACAATTATATCAGAGGCTTGAGGGTATTTTTTAGAATTTCCTTAAATTGCTTTCTACCATAACCACTTTTTAAAAATCTTTCTCGAGCTTCAGCATCTGCTCGATTAATAAAATACTCGTAATGAATAAGTTTTACCGGCAACCGATTTTTTGTTGCTTCAACATTTCCACCACCATGCTCACTCAATCGTTTTTTGAGGTTGTTCGTGAAGCCAATATAAAACTTATTATCTTTAAGAGAGTAGAGAATATAAACGTAGTATCGAACTGAAACGTCTAACGTTTCATTCATATTTTTATATTAATACAATTTAAGGTAGTCGCGTCAAACGCGACTCCTCGCCAATCTCGGGGGAACCGAGTTTGACTCGGGGGTGGAAGACGGGTGCTGCCCCCGCGACCTCCAGGTCCACAACCTGGCGCTCTACTGTTGAGCTACATCCACCGCGTAAAATTTTGCAAGGAAAATTAACGCGATAGAAACGTTAATCATTGAATGATTTTACGTTTCACCAGATAATAGTATATCAAGATTCAAGCTCAAATTCCACCTTTTTTTGTAAAAGTTTACCAAATACTAGTCCCGTCACAAATCCCCCCACATGGGCCCAAAAGGCGACTCCTCCCACATCCTGAGACATACCTATTGATGTAGCGCCTGAAATAATCTGAAGCAGGAACCAATAACCAAGCATAAAAGCGGAAGAAATATTTATAACTGAAGGGAAACCGAAGATTGGAATAAGTGTTCTTATCTGAGCCTTAGGAAAAAGTACAAAATATGCTCCCAAAACCCCTGCTACTGCTCCTGATGCGCCAAGCATCGGGATAGAAGAACCAGTCATAAATAAATATTGAAGTAAATTACCCACAATTCCTGAGAAAAGAAAGATGAGAGGATAAAAAAACCATCCCGTATATCCCTCAACATTATCTCCAAATACCCAAAGAAACCACATATTGGAAACAATGTGCAATATTCCGCCATGTAAAAATATTGCTGTTACAAAAGGCGTAAGAGTTGAAAAATCTGAAAAATTTATAAGAGACGGGATGAATGCATACTTAGAAATCAATATATCTTGAGATACTGAAGTAATCTGTTGAAAAAATACATATACATTTACTGCAATCAGTATTAGATTTATAAAAGGGAGCCTTCGGGCTTTTATAGAATCTGAAAGTGGAAACATAATTCTATTATACCAACGTCCTCTTAAGCAGTTTTTTCAAGGTTCTTAACCCCCATCCACTTTTCAAATAAATTTCTCTATGTTTCGCATCTATTCTGACCAGAAACCCCTCGTAAAAAATTAATTTATACGGTCTTTTATATTTAGTTGAGAGTGATAAACCATTATTATGTTCAAAAACTCTTCTCTTAAGATCAGTAGTATATCCAATATATAAACTATTGTCTTTTAAGCTTTTTAGCACATAAACGTAGTGCATTAATGAATAATTTAAGAAGGCGGAACGTATTAAATTATAAATTTAAACGTTCCAGCAACGTAGAAATCTTCGATTTCGTACGTTGCGCGCCAGATAGGAATCGAACCTACAACCTACTCCTTAGAAGGGAGTTGCTCTGTCCGTTGAGCTACTGGCGCAAATATCAGAGATATTGTATCAAAAACTCGATCAAAATTGAAGCAAAATTATGAGGGATTATTTTTTAACTCAAGCCTTGACTTATAGAAGAAATATCCCACAGTACCGAAGGTGATGATAGGCGAGAGCCATGGTGGAATATGAAATCCAAAACTATCAAGAATCATTATTGCACCCAAAAATAATATCGAATACATAGCACCATTTTTTAAGTAGGCATATTTTTTTATTCTGTCAATATTGCTGACTGTCAGTTTTCGCAAGACAAGCGCTCCTAATCCGTTCCCTAAAAGGATTAAGGGAACAGAAAAAGTAAAGGCAAATGCCCCCACAACACCATCAACAGAAAAAGTAGAATCCAGTACTTCAAGATAGGCAATTTTTGATACATCAGACATTCCTTGAGAGACCAGCCTTTTCTCCTGAGTTTCTGCAAACTGACGAAATCCATGGACTATAAAAAAAGCAGTTGAGCCTACCACCGCGCCAAACGCCATAAGACCGTTTTCTTTAAGGGCGAACCAGACAATTATAGAAAGTATTATTGATATTATCGAAAAAAACCATGCGCCTTGTGCGTGGAAAAACTTTTCTGCTCTAAGACCGTAGTTTTTAGGTTCAATAAAAAGCCAGTTGAAGAAAAGAAAAATCAAGAAAACTCCGCCGCCCACCAGAAGTGGCCTTGATGACTCTTTTATGGTTTCGGCAATCCCATTTCCTCCATTAAGCGTTGCTGTAAAAGCTCCGATTAGTCCAAGCTGAGGATTAGCTGCATAAACTAAAAGTAAGGGCAGTATTCCTCTTATTACAAAAACTGCAAATAAAAATCCCCAGAGCAAAAACCATCTTCTGGCCTTCTGAGACATCGAAGACAAGACTTCCGCGTTTATAACAGCATTATCAATGCTAGTTATAACCTCAAAGAGCGATAAGCCAAGAATCGTAAGTAAAATAAAAATTATTTCCACAAGATTTAGTAAATAAATTATACGTCATAAATCCCGTTTATAAAAGCGGCTCATTGCTTGACATCATATCCTTTTATTCATATATACTGAGATAATCAACCATGAGAACAGATGATGAATTAAAACATACTTTTAAAATCCGGCTCGAAAATGAAGTAATCCACATTCACATTATCACTGATATAGCGGATCCCGATGAAAACACAAGAAGAATGGAAATAGTAAAAGAAAGACTTTTTAATATATTCAATGCCGATCCGAGTAAAAAATATGAAGTTATAGTTGAGATCTTATACTTCTCCCGTGGTCATATATCAAGTGGGGCAAGGAGGATTTGGATAGAGCTTGCGAAACACAAACAGATTATAAAATCTGCTATTGTCGGCCAAAATGTATTCCTACAAGTTGCTGCAAATTTCATCATTGGAGCAGCGGGAAGAAACGATACAATTCATTGGTTCAACGATAAAAACGAGGCCTTAAAATGGCTTGGGGAATAAATTGAGCTCCTGACGTGATCTTAGCCAGACTGCCAGAATTCTTCAGATTATTTCTATCTGACGGCCTTTTACCAGATTTAGCCTATACTTTAGGTCTAAAAAATGTATAAGTATGCATATTAGAAAATCGATCCGAGTGGCCGAGATGAATTATCAATTATGATATCAACATTCGCTCCCTAACAGTAAGGTACTTTCACCACAAGGTTCATTCGGTAAACAGATTATAGCACAAGCTTTTTATTAATTTCTGTTATGTTATTACAATTTTGTCATTGACAAAAGTAAAACAAATTCCTATCATTTGTATAGATATGCAAATGAGGAAGAAAAAAGTGCTTCGGGATGAACTTCAAGACAACAAGAAAATTGAGGCATGTGCTGAAAGGTTTGGGACAACAGGTGATCTCACCAGAATGAGGATTTGCTACCTTCTTTGTCATCATCCAGAACTAACAGTTTCTGAGATGGCGGAAATTATTGGATTACCAATTTCTACAGTATCCCACAGCCTAAAGAAGTTGAAAGAAATACAAGTGGTTGAGAATAGAAGGCAAGCAAAGCAAGTTTTATATTCTTTAGGTAAAAATAAATTTGCTTCGATCATTAAAAGTCAATTATTAGAAAACAATGAATAAAAAGATACTTGTATTAGCACTAATTATTTCAGCCTTTATTGCAGGTTATTTTTATTTTTTCTCATCTAAGCCGCTATTTAATTTTTCTCTTAAGCAGTCATCTCAACAGGAAACAAAGGGATTGGTTAACGATGCGTTGGCTGCAAAATTTGATTACCTCTCAAAACATGGTAATTCCTCCTGCTCGGGAGCATTTCGTGATTCTATCACTTCAATGCCAGATAATTCTCGTTTGCAAGGTTCTTGTTGTAGCCCCATGAGTATGCACCGCTACAGCGAGCAGGTTGAAGGATTGAAGAAATATCAAAATATCGCTGAAATTCCGCCTGATCCTTATGACATTGAGGCAAAGCTGGCCAAAAAGTTAATGGCAGATTATGACAGTATTCAGTTGTCCACAGAAGAACAGGAAGCTTATGATTATGCCATGCAAAATTCTGATGAAAAAGGTCCTTGTTGCTGTAAATGCTGGAGATGGAATGTTTATGGAGGGTTGGGTAAAATCTTAATTAAAAATTACCAATTTACTGGACAACAGGTTACCCAAGTGTGGAATTTATCTGATGGATGCGGCGGAGATAGCGAACATCATCACGCTAGATAAATATGAGAAGAATTAACAGATTTAAGAAAAAATTATTGACCTTTTTATTTTACGGTTCAATCGGGCTGGTGGCTTCTCTACTTCTACTGCTTATCTTCTATTGGAGCTTAAGCCTTAATTCAAGTATTTATAATCTTATCAACAACACCAAAAGTCAGCCTGTGTACTTATGGTCATATATCCTTCTTACTTTTGGTACTATTGTCCTTTTTGGCGTTAACGCCTCATTATTTGTTTATCGCTGGAGGAAATTTGGACCGCCCAGACTCAAAGTTCAAGGCGGAAGCAGTTTAGGAGCATTAGTAGGGGTGGCGGCCTCTGCTTGTCCAGTCTGCGGTTCTGTTCTTTTATCCGCTATTGGCATTGCCGGAGGGCTGGCAGCTTTCCCCCTGCAAGGTTTAGAACTAAAATCACTTTCTTTTGCCTTAATGGCGCTTCCTGTCTGGTTAACAACAAGAGAGTTAAAATCTTTAAGTTGCGGCGATGAAACTTGCCCGATTCCCCGCCCTACTTCATATCGAGCAAAAGATAAACCTTATCTTATAGCCTCTTTAGCATTGGTTGCTGTTTTGATACTTATTGGCTGGAATATGCTTAAGACTGATCCAATAATTTTCAGCTTCTTTAATAAGACAGCACTTCTTAACTCAAACGACAATAAACTAAATACCTCTAACATTTCTTCAACAGGAAACAAAGTTTATGACGAGGTTGTAGCTAAAGTTTTGCCAGCACAAGGTTTTCAAAGCAAAATTTTCTTAGGGGATAGCGTCGTAGAATTGGTACAAAATGGCGTTATTGACCAGGGTAAATTTGAAGAAATTTATAAAGAACGCGGAGGATTGCCTCCCGAGCTGAAAGATATATTAAGTCAATCTTCATATAGGCCTATTCTTCTCACCAGAGAAAACGCTAACACTTACGTTAACCTTCTTTGGGCATTAGGACTATCAAACTATATGTCAACAAATAAAGATAGTCCTGTTAATGGAAAATCTCTTTTTAACTTTGCTTCAACTGGGGGTTGGAATATAGGAAAGGAAGAAAATGGCGGAGCGTATTTCAATAAATTCAGAATAGTTGAATTGACACCAGAGCAAGAAGCTTTAGTCACTCAAATTGCCAAAAACACCTATCGTCCCTGTTGCAATAACTCTACTTTCTTTCAGGACTGCAATCATGGATCAGCGTTATTAGGACTTCTGCAACTTGGCGCATCACAGGGACTCTCCGAGGATGAACTTTACAAAGAGGCTCTCGCCTTCAATTCCTCTTGGTTCCCACAAAATTATATTCAAACAGCCCTGTATTTTAAGGTTGTTAAAAACATAGAGTGGGACAAAGTTGATCCAAAAGTGGCGTTGGGTACTGATTACTCAACAGGTAGCGGCTGGGGCAAGAATGTACAGACAGAAATTGCCAAGATACCAAATCTTATCCCCCAAACAAAAGGTGGAGCAGGATGTGGGGTATAAATGCTAAAGGGGGTGAGAAATTATGGGGCCATGTTGTCCTTGTCGAGCATAAATTAAGACAATATGAATGAGTACGATTTAATCATTATCGGAGGAGGCGCAGGGGCTTTTGCTTCCGCTATTAAAGCCAATGAGCTTGGAGCAAAAACTTTGATGGTTAATCAGGGACTTCCTCTAGGCGGAACCTGTGTAAACGTTGGTTGTGTTCCTTCTAAAACGCTTCTTTGGGCAGGAGAAGTAATGCATCTTGCTAAAAGTCACAATATTCCAGGGATTGATATAGAAGTTAAAAACTTTAATTTTAGTCAAGTTGTTCAGCATGAACTCGATTTAGTAGCAAAGCTTAGAGCTGAAAAGTATGAGAAAGTCTTAAATGGTTTAGAAAATGTTACCCACATAGAAGGTAAAGCTAGTTTTGTTTCCCCTAACGAGATTGAAGTTAATGGACAAAAATATCAAGCAAAGAAATTTATTATTGCAGCCGGATCGACCGCAACTGTACCACCGATTGAGAATATACAAGAAGTTGGATACTTGACTCATATTGAGGCTTTACAGATTAAAAATCTTCCCAAAGAACTTATTGTAGTTGGTGCGGGGCCTTTGGGATTGGAGTTTGCACAAATGTATTCTCGTTTTGGAACAAAAATAACTGTTTTACAAAAGAATGTCTCTATTTTCCCTCCGGCAGAAAGAGAACTTACTGATCGTTTGGCCGAAATACTTACCAAAGAGGGCATAACTATTAAAACAAATGTACAAGTTAAATCTGCACGTAAAGAAGGAGGTAAGAAAGTCCTGACTTATATAACCGCTAATAAAGAAGAACAAGTATCAGCCGATGAGACACAAGGCTTAGGTCTTGATAAAGCTAATATAGAAATTGATGATAAACAGGCGATAAAAGTAAGTCCTCAATTTCAATCATCTCAACCACACATTTTTTCGGTGGGCGATGTGACAAATCTACCCATTAGAGAAGAACCAACAGCAGGCAGAGAGGGAACGCTTGCTGCTGAAAATGCACTTAAAGGTACTCAAAATAGTATTGATTACAATACTGTCCCTTGGACTATCTTTACTGACCCACAGCTCGCAGGTGTAGGACTTACTGAAGAACAAGAAATGAAACAGTTAGGAAGGTGTCTTTGCCGGACTGTTTCTTTTGCAGACGTTCCAAAGGCTCTTATTATTGGCAGAACGGAAGGTTTAATAAAAATGGTTATCCACCCTGAGACAAAAGTAATTCTTGGGGTGCATATTTTAGCTCCTAATGCAGGTGATTTAATTGCTCAAGCGATGTCGTTAGTTAAAAATAAAAATACCATTGATGACGTGGTAAATTCCTTACCTATGTTCCCGACGCTTTCGGAGGCTATTAAAATTGCCGCCTTGTCCTTTACTAAGGACATTTCTAAATTAAGTTGCTGTGTCTGAAAAATAATTACCCCTAGCTCTTGCCTATTTAAAAGATTTTTATAATCACTCTTCCCAGCGTAAGTATCCTTTATATGCTAAATTTTCAACTTCTGCTAAAGGAGGTGAGCATTTATTGTGTTACCATTGGAAATAATCAAGAAATACTATCCTAATGCTACGGAAGATGAGCTAAAAGATATACAAGAAGTTGTGTATTTATTGGCTTGTGCAATCATGCAAGAATTTTATGGGTCAAAGTGGATGGGAGATTTTGAATAACCTGATCAAGAGAAGAAATAATAAGTTTGTGGCTAGTTCGATTCCCGTTAGGGGATAACGTTATAGGATTATATTTTTGTAAATTTTAGCAATTTTTTGAGGCTAAAATCCACGAGTTCGATAAAAATCGTTTGGAGCGGGTGAAGGGAATCGAACCCTCGTATCAACTTTGGAAAAGTTGTGTTCTGCCATTGAACTACACCCGCAACTGTTAAATTATAAACAAATTATGTAAAAGAAACAATATGATCCCAATTATTTCAAAACAGCGATGTGCTTTTGGGCAAAGTAATTAATTCCACCTGCTTTTACTACATGGCCTACATCAACCGGCGGGCCAAAAACAATTTTTAAATCCCCACCTTATCCGGTATCGACCTGACCGGAACTAATTGCACGAAACGATCTTCATAATTTATTTTCCTTAAGAATCCTGTTGCTTTTTCAGGAAATTCAAAATCTTCGGGATCTCTTTCCCTACCTTGGGGAAGCCATAAAGATGCTCCACCATCAACTACCCTACGAATAGCAGCCGGTCTCAAATTTTGACTATTTATGATATCTCCCTTTTCATTATATTTGGGAATTTCTACGATCTCGCAGTTAAAAGCTCCTCCTACAATATCATAAAAAAGACCGGACAAAATTCTTACTGGTTTTACTTTACCTAACCCTCTTTGAACAATAATAAAAGGTTCTCTCTCATAGTCGTCTACTACCTGACGTCTTGCATCATATCCTTCTTTTACCATCTCAAAGTATTGACCGAGATTATTAAGGGGACCTCCGTGAGTATGATTTGTGATAAGTATTGTAGGGCCAGAAGCTGGTATATGCTTTTGTCCATCAATATGTATGGAGAGTTTTGATTCCTGATTAAGCTTTGCCACTTCCCGGGCGACTGAAACTTTAGAACCTGTCCATGCTTTTACGATAATTTGCCTTACCAATTTTCGCCCTTCAGGATTTAAGCCCTCTCGAAGAACCCGGTCAGTCACAAAGGCAATTCCCAATGCCACCAATGCATTTCTTACTAAAAAAGAATGTTTTTTCTCTTGAGGAGTTTCTTTTAAAGTTTCCTTCATTTAGCAGATTATAGCAGATAAAAAAAATTTTAAATGGTCGGGGAGAGAGGACTCGAACCTCCGACCTCACGGTCCCAAACCGCGCGCTCTAGCCAACTGAGCTACTCCCCGAGTGCCGCGAGAGAGAGTCGAACTCTCACGTCCTTTCGGACAAAGGCTCTTAAGGCCCTCGTGTCTGCCATTCCACCACCGCGGCAAGTGTTAATATTTTACTTGAAACTCAAGCCTGATTCAACTATGCTTAGGGGGCTCTACTCCCAGAGATTTAAGAGAATAATCCAAGAGCTGCTTCATTTCTTCTCTTCGATTATCGCTATTTAATAGTATTCCTATAATCTGGTATCCTTCGTACTCAAGATAGGTAACAAGACAAAATCCGGCCTCTGGGGTGTATCCAGTCTTAATACCTTTGACTCCGGGGTAACTTGTGATAAGATTTGTTTCATTTTCAAGATAAAATTCTTTATGGTTTTTTGAGGAGGGCAGAGTATAAGCGTATGTCGATGTTATTTTTGTAAATGTAGGGAAATTAAGAACTGCGTAACGTGTCATCACCAGAAGATCGTAAGCAGAGGTATATTGGGCTCCATCTCCCTCAAGTCCGCTTGGGTTTGTAAAATTTGTACTCATAAGCCCTAAAGATTTCGCCTTATCATTCATCGCTTCAATAAATCTCTCCCTTCCCCCAATGTAATTATTTGCAATAGTTTCTGCGGCATCATTGGCGGAATGAAGTATTAACCCATATAGCAATTCCTCGAGAGTTAATATCTCGCCTTCTGTCAGTCCCATCGAGTCTTCACCGACTAAATCTTCTTTTCTGACAATATATTTACCATCCTTTCTTTTGTTCTCCAGCGCTACTATCGCGGTCATAATTTTAGTCAATGATGCCATCGGAACTTTTTCTTTGGGATCTTTGGCAAAAGTAACAGTATCGGTTGTAAGATCATAGACAAGAGCCGATTTTGCGCTAGCTACGGGTTTCTTAATGCTATTTCTAACCTGATTCTCAAGATTTGGCTTCCATATGGTCAAGGTTGAAACCTGTGAATTTCTAAAAGATGTAAGAAAATCGGGTAGGGGGGACCTAAGAATTTGCCGAGTTTTTTGTGAAAAAATTAATATAAAAGCAACTAAAATTAGAGTCAGGCATCCGATTATTAAAGTCGAAATCGCAAATTTCCTCACAAATTTAATTTTACCAAATTTTAAAACTTCCAGAAGACTTCTTGAAAAGTATGGAGTTTGAGTCAAGCCCTTTGCCCAAAAAATGGCAGCATAAATTATTTAACATCAGGAATTTATTTCTGGGGCATTTTTTCTAATTTTGCTTGCTGCAAGAAGAATATTAACTTTTCTTAATTCATCATTTGCCTGCTTTTTCATTTTTGCATCTTGTCTTTTTTGCGCCTCTTTAAGAAGAAGCTCATCTGCTTCCATCTGACATTCCTCGTTCATGCAAACTATTTGAGTATGTTTTAGAACCGTTGTTCCTGTCAGCGTTGCGATTTCCTCTTTCCATTTCCTTGCAACACGTTTTTCACTTCCGCAACGACTGCAGTGCTCATCAAGATAACTTTTTTTAGAGTTTATAATTATTTTCACAGATATAGAATTACCACTGAATGCTTCCCGAGCTATCATTCCTGCGACTTCCTCTTTCTTCTTGAGGCTTTGCTTCTTTTACTACAATGTTTCTTCCATCAAGAGTCGTACCGTTTAGCTCTTTCATTGCTTTTTTTGCTTCCTCTTCAGTAGACATCTCGACGAATCCAAAACCTTTACCCTGACCTGAATATCTATCTGTAATTACCTTGGCAGACAGGACTTTTCCGCTCTTTGAAAAATGTTCCTCAAGTTGTGAATCTGTAGCACTGTATGAAAGACTTCCTATGAATAATTTGTTTGACATATTTCCTCCTTTCGAATAAAAGTAAATTAAAATAATGAAACTGCTTAAATAAAAAGAAGAGTTGTGAGTAGAGGAAAAGATACGAATTTATACTACTTTATAAAGATTGACTATCTTTACCTTGTCTAATCAGTAACTATTCAAAGTTAAGCAGATTCGTTACTTTAATCTGCTGTGACTAAAAGTATTATACCAGAAAACAGCGATTACAACAACTGGCTCCGGGGAATTACAGTTTTATTTTGTTATAGACAATAAGTGCGGTAATAAATGTCGTTATCGGAACTGCCAAGATAAGGCCTGTGCTTGCCACAAGCGTCCTCACAATTTCTTCGGCTATGATTTCGAAATTTATCACCTGGCCAAACGGGCTTTTGTTGTTAATAAATAACAACAAAAGAGGCATGGCCGCCCCAGTATAAACAAGTACCAGCGTGTTGACCATAGAGGCGATGTGATCTTTTCCCACATCCATTGCCCTTGAGTAAAGCTCTTGAATAGGAAGTTTGGGTGATGTTTCTTTGAGCTGATAAACAATCGCTGCTTGAGAAACCGTAATATCATCGAGTATTCCCAATACGCCGATTATAATACCTGATAACAGAAGCGCCTTCATATTGAAAGCTCCTTGCCTCATCATTTCCAAAAATCCCGCTTCCTCTGAGGCAAATCCCGTGAGCCTTGTCGCGTCTACGAACACATTTGCCAGGATTCCCGTAATAATAAGTGCAATAAGCGTTCCTAGAACTGCAGACGTTGTTTTCATATTCAAACCGTGCGATAAGTAAAATGTTAAAGGTATGATAATAAATGAAGCAGTAACCGTTATTAATATCGGATCTCTTCCTTGCATAATCTGAGGAAGAATAAAGGTAAAAATAATAAAAAATGATATTATCATTCCGAGTATGGACAAGATTCCTCTTTTTCGACCGATGAAAATAACAAGACCGACAAAAATAGCGAATAATATATACAATGAATCCCGCCTTATAAAATCCGCTATCAAATAAACGTCTTTGCCTTCCTCATCTTTACTTTTCGTAATTACCAATTTATCACCTGCTTTAAACTCCTGAACCTTCACCTGAGGGATCTTACCATTTTCAATAATGACAATTTTACCTTTAGAATCTTCACTTGTAATTCTAAGCTCCAATTTTTGGTATAATTGTTTTTTTCCATTTATTTCGATTTGTTTTTCTTCTTGAACTTTCACAACGACAGCTTCAAATCTTTCGTCTTTTGGCGGAGCTTGAGCAAGTGTAATTTGAGGCAGTAAAAAAAATAAAAACGCCAAACTTAAAACAACTTTAATAATTTTCATAGCTAAAATATTTCTTTAATATACCACATCTTTTAATCAATTGCCCTATTTGCATTGATATGTGTTTTAAAATAGAATAATGATTACCTATGAAACTGCAAAATTTGAAAGTAAGCGCAATCGTTCCGGTATTTAATGAGGGAAAAAGAGTTGGAAAAGTGATCGATACACTGCTTAGCTCTAATTTAATTAATGAAATTGTTTCGATAAATGATGGCTCTTCAGACAATAGCCTTGAGGTTCTTAAAAAATTTGGCAATAAAATTAAATTAATAAATTTTAAACAGAACCAAGGAAAGGGCAGGGCAGTTGCGGCAGGAATAAAGAAAGCAACCGGTCAATATTTATTCTTCTGCGATAGTGACTTAATTAATCTCACCACTGATCATATAAATAAAATATTTAAGCCAATTCTCAAAGGGAAAACTAAAGTAGTTTTCGCTGTTCCGACCAAGCATGGAAACGGAAAATACGAGAGACACGAAGTATATTTAGCTGGAGAAAGAGTTTATCCGCGTTCTTCTGTGGCTCCTCATATTTCTAAGTTATCAAGGACAAAAGGAGCAGGAGGAAGCGAAATAATACTTAACACTTTATTTAGCAAAAAAGAAATAAAAATTGTTCCGCTTAAGGGACTGGTTAAACCTGCTAAAACGAACAAATGGCCAAGATCTATGGCGCTTAAGCAATATCTTCTCTCCACAGTCGGGGTTCTCCAGGAATCGGGCAGAATCGAAATAAATTCAATGAAGGACCTTAAGCAGCTTGAAAATCTTATTCAGGTAGACACTTTTGATGGCTTAATTGCAATGATTAACCAGATTAAAAATCAAAAGATCAGAACAGTCTTGAAGAAGTATTTCCTCAAATACATCACGAAATATATTAGAAAAATTTTGGATTAATGATTGACATTTCCTCCTATTCTTACTAAGGGATTGAGGAAGAGCGTTAAAGAATCTTAATGATATTTTCTAAAGCCCCTTCTTTTACGGAGGGGCTTTTTAGTGATTCCAAATATGCATGTTTATTTGATAGAATGGGTATATGAACAAGAAGCTTTGGTACATTCAACAGCTCGATTTGTTTAAAGACTTAGCGAAAGATAAACTTCATAAAATAGAGTCTCTGTTTGCTATGAAGGAATATAGTAAAAGAGAGGTAATTTTTGAACCTGGAGACAGAGATAAAGTATTTCTTGTAAAAACTGGCCAAGTGGAATTGTTTCAGCTCACCCCATCAGGTAAAAAGACGATAATAGAAAGGCTGCGTCCGGGAAGTTTATTTGGAGATTTAGGCTCTGAGGGTTCATCTGAGATATTTGTGGAGGCAACGGTTGATTCATATGTGTGCTCTCTTGAAAAAAACAATTTTTTTACACTAATCTCTCAGTATCCGGACCTATCTGAAAAATTAATGAAGCAGCTTTTTAATAGACTTCTTTCAGTTGAGAAGCGAATGTCCTCAGTGGCCGCCGATAATGCATTTCAAAGATTAGTTAAGTTACTTTTGAGCCTAGGTAAGCCAAAATCTGAAGATTATATGGAGATATCAGATAAATTTACACATGAAGAACTTGCCCAGATGCTTGGCATCTCACGACAAACTGTAACAACCCTTATTAACCAACTAGAGAAAAAGGGGCATATTAAGCGTTCAAAAAAAATGCTCCAGTTTAATTCCTCACACCTAGAGCAACTGTCCTCTTAAATTGTCTTCTACGCGACAGATTTATTGTTTATTGAGTTATATTCTTGTCACATGAAAGGTATACGTACTTGTTGCGATGATGAGAAAAAGGATAAGAACAAAACTATTTTTCAAACCGAAAAACATAGAAAAGAAGTTATTACCTTGATGCAGTTATTAGATATAACTACAGAAGTTGCGAAAATTACTAAAAGCGACATTTCCTTAAATTTGGGAATGGAGGTGAATAAATGAAAACGTATCTCATCTTAGGAATAATAGCGGCGATAGTTTTAAGCGGAGGTTTTTTCCTTCTGAATGGGCAGTCTAAAAACGATCCTTTATCCCAAGACACAACATCAGTACAAGGAGTAACGGAAGAGAAGAATGAGGACAGTATGATGGGTACTGGATACATCTTAAAGGACGGAAAGATGATGATTGAAAAAAATCATGAGTTAAGACCAATGACGAAGGATGCCACGCTAAATGACGGCACTGTAGTTAAGATAACAGAGAAGTATTAAAAACAGATGGGTCATCATTTACCCTAAAAGAAGGACAATCTATGTGGACTGACGGATCATTTATGGAAGCTGGGGAAATGATGGAAGACGATTCTGCAATGGGCTCCAATGATTCTGCGATAGCAACTCGCTATGTTGACTATTCATCAAATTCTCTTTCCAAAGCAACGGCAAACAATGGTTGTGCTGTTCTTTTCTTTGCGGCGCTTGCCTGGTGTCCTTCATGTCAGGCAGCAGACAGGAATTTTAAGGCAAATTTTGATGAAGTTCCGGGAGATGTAACTATTCTTAAAGTCGACTATGATAATGATTCTGCCATGAAGAAAAAGTATGCTATCACCATGCAGGATACATTTATTCAAGTTGATAGTCAGGGAAAGGAAATTACGAGATGGAATAGCGGAGGTAAAGGGGTAGAAGCATTGCTTACGAATCTTAATTAACAAACCCTTTCAGAAGTATTCTAGAATTTTGAGAATTTTATGAGTGGTATACCGAAGAGTGTTTACTGTATGCTTAAAGTATGAAGATCGGGAAAATAATTGCTATTGTGATAATACTTCTTATTGTGATTTTAGGAGGTGTTTTTCTTACGCAATCTAAGACCAAAGATACTACAAGAAGTATAACAGCTACTCAAGACAATTCTGGAGAAATCGCCCCACATTATCTTAAATACTCAGAAGAGAACCTTGCCGCTGGAAAGACAAATGGTCGCCCCGTTCTCTATTTTTGGGCTTCATGGTGTCCAACATGCAAAGTCCTTGATGAGGAACTTAAAGAAAGAAGTGGTGAATTGCCTGACGATGTGACTATTTTACAGGTAAACTACGATACCGAAAAAGAGCTAAAACAAAAATATAATATTGTTCAACAGCATACACTTGTACAAGTCGATAGCGAAGGGAACGAAGTACATAATTGGATAGGTGGCGGCATTGAAACAATAAAACAACAACTAATATGACTTTAAAAATAAAAAATACGAAATTAAATGGAATTACAACTGCCATAATAGTACTGGGGGTAATTTTTGCGGGAGTTCTTTTTAATAATTTTTTTGTAAATAAAACAGTCCCACAGCAAAGAGTACTTGCTGATTTTCAACCCATTTCCCCACATTATTTTGATTATTCCGAAGGAACCTTAACGCAAGCATATGGAAACGGAAATACCGTATTGTTTTTTGCAGCAACTGCATGGTGTAATACATGTTCTGCTTTAGACAAAGAATTAAGAGAGAAAAGCGCATCGCTTCCCGAAAACCTAACAGTACTTAAGATTGACTACGACCACGACAGCTTCAATAAGAAAAAGTATGGTATAGCACAACAGCATACAATGGTTTATCTTGACAGTCAGGGAAACGAAATAAAACGATGGATTGGCGGAGATTTTGATACTTTAGTTGCACAAATAAACTAATATGTTTTTGCTTTTACCTATTGCATTTGTGTCAGGAGTTTTAACTGTTTTTTCACCATGTGTTCTTCCCATTCTGCCCATTATTTTAGCAAGCGGAATTGAAGGAAAAATATGGCGAATAAGAGGTGTTATAATAGGGCTTGTTGTGAGTTTTACGATTGCCGCACTTCTTCTTGCAACAGTTGTAAAAGTTTTTGGAATTCCTGCAGATACAATTCGAAATATTGCTGTAATACTGTTAGTCATTTTTGGTTTAAGCATGGTCTTTCCTATTATTTGGGAAAAGGCGTTGATACTAATTGAGCGTTTCTGGCAAGTCCGTCCAGTGCAAAACCAAGGTAGCGGATTCGGAGGGGGACTTGTTACAGGTGTAAGTCTTGGAGTTGTGTGGACTCCCTGTATTGGTCCAGTTGTTGCGGCTGTTGCAACACTCGCAGCAGTAAATTCACTCTCATTCGGATCTGTTTTAATAGTATTTTCTTATGCTTTAGGAACAGCCGTTCCTCTCTATTTTATCGCAAAAGGCGGACGCGCGGCTTCCGCAAGACTTGGTTTTGTTAAAGCAAACAACCAAAAAATTAGACAAATCTTTGGGATTATTATATTGGGCACAGCTTTATTTTTATGGACCGGAGCAGATAGAATACTGCAGGCATGGACGCTTGCAAATTTACCTGCTTCATGGACACAGCTTGCAACTACGTTTGAAAAAAGCGTGAATATTGACAAGCAACTTAGGGCTTTAAGTGGAAAAAAGACGCAAAAAGCTAAACCTGGTGAAACAGTAGTTCGTGATGTATCCCTCGCCAATGATTTCACAGGTGCTAAGGTGGATAAAAGCGATTTGCTCCAAGGCTGTTTTGGTGGAAAAGATTGTATTCCATCGATTGATAAACCTAAATTTGAATCAGCAACGCAGGCTAGTTGGTTACGGGATGATGACGTTGTATTTGCAATTGATTATATGGGGGTACAACGAGCCTATCCTCAACGAATCCTAAATTGGCATGAGATTGTAAATGATATTGCTGCAGGTGATCCAGTTGCGATTACTTTTTGTCCGCTTTGCGGTTCCGCTCTTGCATTTGAAAGAAAAGTTGACGGAGTTATCACGGAATTTGGTGTATCCGGAAAACTGCATAATTCGGATCTTGTTATGTATGACAGATACGAAGGGAATCTCTGGCAACAAATAACAGGGGAGGCTATTGTTGGTGAAGCGGCCCGTCGAAATGAAAAGCTAAAACAGGTACCAATTGTAACAACCACATGGGGCGAATGGAAACGAAAACATCCTAATACTCAAGTTCTATCACGGGAAACAGACCACAGCAGGGATTACGACCAATATCCTTATGGCACTTATGAGCAGGATGACCAACTACTGTTTGGAGTAAAGGGATTAAATAAAAGTCTTCAGATCAAGACTGTCGTTTATGGGATTGAGCTGGATGGATTATCAAAAGCATATCCTGAAAGCGTGTTTGACAACCGAAAAATAATTGAGGATCAAATTGGTGATATAAACCTACGACTCGAAAAACTTGATTCAGGACAAATTAAAACTATCAATCTTGAAACCCAAGAAGAAATAATTCCCATCAGGTTATTCTGGTTTGCCTGGGCCGCGTTCCACCCGGATACCGAACTTTACTCAAATTAACTGTATTTGAAAAAAAGACTATTTTGTCTTACAAACGACAGAATCAAATTAAAAACTCGACTATACTTTGATTAAGGAAAGAATAATCTTATGAAATCAAATCAAAATTTTAATAAATTAGCCGATAACCAGAGAATCGCAAAAGCCGTAAAAGCACTTGAAGCAAACGGAATAAAAACACTCGTTGTTAAAAATGGCAAAGAGGCAAAAGAGGAAGTTCTAGGAATGCTACCAACAGGAGCAGAAGTTTTCACCGCCACGTCCCGGACTGGGGAAATTATAAGCCTTGCAAAGGAAATAAACGAATCTGGGAAATATGATTCCGTGAGGCAAAAACTCATGAAAATGGATAGAAGCACGCAAAGCCGTGAGATGGCAAAGATTGGAGCCGCTCCTGAGTTTGTAGTGGGATCTGTTCATGCTATAACAGAGGAAGGACAGCTTTTGATTGCATCGGCAACAGGCAGCCAGCTTTCAACAGAAGTTTATTCCGCAGAAAAAGTTATTTTTATAGTAGGAACGCAAAAAATTGTTAAAAACCTTCAAGAAGGTTTAAGAAGAATTTACGAATATTCCTATCCTCTCGAAGATGCGAGGGCACAAAAAGCTTATGGTATGCGAAGTGGGGTTAATAAAATCCTTATAATCAACAAAGAAATGATACCCGGAAGAATAACGATAGTTTTGATTAAAGAGAACTTAGGATTTTAGGAGGTGAGATAAAAATGATGAAGACGATGATGATGGGAATGATGGCAGTGTTTATGATTGCAGGTATTATATTTGCAGGAATTGGGATACAAATGCATCAGAGAGTAACTGTTGAGGAGGCAAAATTTCATGTGCTTCAGTCCGAATACTTTATTCAAAGTAAAGAAATCAGGGACGCGGCAGAAACAGGATCAGAACTCAACTCCCAGTTAGTACAAATACAAAATTACCCATCGGAACTTTTAAGACTTAAACTTGTCGGAGTTGGTAACATATTAACCGGAATATTTGTTCTACTTTTTGGAATTTTGATTGCATTAATTATGATGCCTGTTAGACTCGGTAAGATAATTAAAGAGAATAAATAAAACATGTCGTCCGGGCGACAGAACAAAGATAAAATTATTTGTATGATTAAACCACAAATAAGGAGGTGAAATTATATGATGGGACATGGAAAACACGATAATTGTACGATGTGCAGAATGGGAAAGGCGATCGGTGTGATTGAGAAATGTACAGATAAAAACTGTACTGACCCAAGTCATAAAAAAGAAAAAAATGAAAACCGTGAACAAGATCACAATCACAATTAATCGATGTTATCTTATTACATATATAAACTGATATGAGTTCGAAGCATATAAAATTTTATGGAGCTGACTGGTGCGCCGATTGCCATAGATCTAGATTCTTTCTTGACCAAAGAGGTGTTATGTACGAATACATAAATATAGATAAAGATCCAAGTGCAGCAGCAGAAGTTGAAGAGATAAATCGCGGAATGCAGTCGATTCCGACTATTTTGTTTCCTAATGGCGAGGTTCTTGTTGAGCCTTCAAATGAAGAGCTGAAAAAGGCGCTTGACGCAAACAAAAATCTAATAATAATGCATAAGGATAAAATGAAGGCAGGTGATAGAAATGGCTAAAATAAAAGTTTACTCGACAACAGCTTGTCCCTATTGTCATATGCTGAAGAGCTACTTAAAAGAGAAGAATATTTCTTTTGAGGATATAGTTCTTGACTATAATCCAGATAAGGCAGCAGAGGCAATGCATATTTGCAAATCTATGGGAGTACCCTGCACACATATTGTAAAAGACGATGGAAAGGAAGTTGCGATTTTAGGATTTAATAAAGAAGCTTTAGATAAAGTGCTAGGTTTATAAGCATTCTAACAATTTACGAACATAAAAGGAGGTGAAGTAAAATGGATAGCAATAAATTAAAATGTCCTATGTGCGGAGGTCAGTTTGATTCTCAAGATGAAATGGATTCCCACGCAAAACAAATGCACAGTAATAAAGATGAGCAAGAAGAACATTCGATAATATGCTCTAAATGCGGCATGAAAGCAAAATCTCCACAAGATTTAGCAACACATGGACAACAACACAGTACGAGCAGTTAAAAAAGTAGCAATTTGTTGATAAACTAGAAGAGGTAATATGAAAAAGTTTGATGTTTTAGTTGTGGGATCAGGAGCCGGACTCGAAGTAGCATCATTTGCTGCAGAAAAAGAAATGTCTGTTGCAATAGTCGAAGAAGGCCCGCTGGGTGGAACGTGTCTAAATCGAGGTTGCATACCCTCAAAGATGTTGATCCACTCATCGGATGTTGCTGAAGCTATTAAAAATAGCGGAAAATTTGGGATTAAAAGCAAGATAGAAAGCATAGATTTTGCATCGATCGTAAAACGAGTCTCTGAGGTGGTAGATACTGATTCGGCCGGTATTGAAAAGTCTGTCAGAGAAAACGGAAACCCTATCCTCTATAAAATGCGCGGTAAGTTTATTGGTCCAAAACAAATGCAGGTAGGAGATGGTCAGATTGAGGCTGATAAAGTATTTATTGTCGGAGGCACCAGGCCTTCCATACCCCCAATTCCGGGTTTGAAAAATACACCATTTCTAGATAGTACAAAAGCATTAAGGCTTGAGAAACAACCAAAACATTTAATAATTATAGGCGGCGGTTATATAGCAGCAGAGCTTGCACATTTTTATGGAGCTTTAGGAACTAAAATTACAATTTTGGTCAGGGGAAATCTCATGTTGAGTGATGAAGATGAAGAAATAGCCCAATGGTTCACCAAGAAGTTTTCTAAAAAATATGAAATTCTCTTTAATACACAGGCAGAGTCGGTTTCCTACCAAAACGGCAATTTCATTATTACCTTAAAAGACAGTGAAAGAAAACTTGAGAGTGATCAATTGCTGGTTGTTACTGGCAGAGTTCCCAATACCGACATCTTAGATGTTAAGACAACAGGAGTTGAGGTGAATGACAATGGGTATATTAAGGTTAATGAGTACCTTGAGACAAATGTTGATGGTATCTGGGCGTTTGGGGATATACTTGGTATCTTGCCGTTTCGACATACCGCCAATGACCAAGTTGGATTTTCAATTAGAAACGCTTTTACTGATAAAAAAGTACCATTTAATCCCTTTGCAATAGGTCATGCGGTTTTTTCATCTCCTCAGGTTGGTGGAGTTGGTAAAACAGAGCAAGAGCTTAAAAAAGAAGGTACAGCTTATAAAGTAGGGAGAGCAGAGCTCAAAGATACCGGTATGGGTGGAGCATTACAAGAAAATGGACTCGCAAAAGTTCTAACTGATAAGAATGGAGAAAAAATTCTTGGAGCTCATATCGTAGGTCATGAAGCATCTACCCTAATTCATGAAGTAATTGTTGCCATGAAGGCAAATGGAACTGTAAAAGCAATTACAAATTCTGTTTATATTCACCCAGCTTTACCAGAATGGTTACAAAGGGCATTTTTTGCAATCGAATAATAATTATGGAATCAAAGGAAATATCAAAAGAAATACCGACAATTCTTGTAATATTTGGCGTAACGGGAGACCTGGCGGCAAAAAAAATTATTCCTTCTCTCTGGCACCTCTTCGAGCAGAACCTTTTGCCCGATAACATTTCCGTTATAGGCTTTTCAAGAAGAGATTTTTCTGCTCAAGAATTTAAAGACTATGTTTTCGATTCGGTTAAAAAACGCAGCGGGGAAAACGTAACAAGCGAGAAATTCTCGAAATTTTTTGTGACCTTTTCTTATCAGAATGGCACTTTTGAAGATGAAAAAGCATATCAGGCTCTAGTCAACAAAATTAGCGAAACAGAAAATTTATGGGGAATTTGTGCTAATAAGCTTTTTTATCTGGCAGTTCCGCCAATAAATTATGATTTGATTTTCAAAAACCTTGCAGCAGTGAAATTAAACATCCCTTGTGGAGGAAAACTCGGCTGGAGCAGAATTCTTATTGAAAAACCGTTTGGTACCAATCTTGCAACGGCAAGAAAGCTTCAGACACTTCTCTCTTCATATTTTAAGGAAGAGCAAATTTACCGCATTGATCACTACCTTTTTAAAGAAATAGTTCAGGGAATAGAAAATTTTCGATTTTCCAATAATCTCTTTGAGAACATTTGGGATAATTCAACCATCGACAGCATTGATCTGCAGCTTCATGAAAAAATAGGCGTTGAAGATAGAGGAAGCTTTTATGATCAGGTTGGAGCTTTGCGGGATGTGGGACAAAATCATCTTCTCTCAATGCTTGCTGCGCTCACTATGGAATATCCATCAAACGAAGAAGAAACAGGCATCAGAAAAACCAGAGCAAAAATCCTTGAGGCTCTTTTGCCGTGGAGAAGGGAAATTTTAACAAAGAACACATTCCGAGCGCAATATAAAGGCTACAAAGAGATTCAAGACGTTACACCTAACTCCAATACGGAAACATATTTTGCGCTTAAAACTGAACTTCTTCATCCAAAATGGAAAGGTGTATCGATAACACTTTCAGCAGGTAAGCGTATGGGAGAGGTGCGAAAAGAAATTGTCTTAACATTAAAACATCCAAAAGTGTGCCACTTGTGTGAAATCCGCAAGCATACACCAAATCGTATAGTTTTTCGCCTTGAACCAAGGGATGAAATAGTAATTCATTTCTGGACTAAAAAACCGGGGTTTGAACGAGTGCTTGAGGAAAGAACTTTTTCATTCTTTTTATACAAAAAGCAAACCAAAGTACAATATGTTGAAGAATACGCAAAGGTTCTTTATCACGCTATACATGCTGATCAATCGCTTTTTATTTCTCAAAATGAAGTTGAAGCTCAGTGGAAATTTGCAGACCCTGTCATTGAGGCATGGAAGGAAAATCTTGCTCCGCTTTTGAAATACAAACCGGACACAACTCCAGCCCCTGAATTAGATAAAAGCGCGAGGGGAAATATGATCAAAAAAGGAAAGGTAAAAATAAACGAAATAGGGATTATAGGTCTTGGGAAAATGGGGGCAAATCTGGCGAAACAATTAGTTTCAAAAGGATGGAAGGTGTACGGTTATAACAGGACTTACGAGGTAACCAAGGTTTATGAGTCTGAAGGGATTCTTGGCACCCATTCTCTGGAAGAACTGGTTGAAAAACTTAAAAACCCCCGCACAATTTGGCTAATGGCATCTTACCAGGCAGTTGACGAAGTTTTAAACGAGCTTGTACCTCTTCTTGAAAAAGGAGACACTATTATAGACGGTGGTAATTCACCTTATAAAGACTCTATCCGTCGCTCAAAAGACCTAGACAAAAGTGGAATTAATTTCTTGGACGTTGGAGTTTCAGGTGGTCCGGATGGTGCGCTCAATGGTGCTTGTATTATGGTTGGAGGTAAAAAAGAACTTTATGAAAGACATGAGCCTTTATTCCGAGATTTATCGATTAAAGATGGATACGGCTATATGGGCAATGCCAGCGCTGGACATTTCGTAAAAATGGTACATAACGGGATCGAGTACGGTATGATGCAGTCAATTGGTGAAGGATTTGAGATTCTTAAAAAGTCTCCTTTTTCACTTGATTTGTATTCCGTTGCCGATCTTTACAATCACGGTTCGGTTATTACTTCTCGTCTTGTCGGATGGCTTAAAGATGCGTATGCCAAGTTTGGCGATGATCTAAATACCCAAGAATGTTGTTCTGGAAAAGTATCTCAAAGCGGCGAAGGGAAATGGACTGTTGAAACAGCAAGAGAAATGGACGTACCAGTAGAAATTATTGAGGGGGCAGTCGAGTTTAGAAAAAAATCTCAAGGAAAACCCTCATATACCGGTCAGGTTGTCTCGGCTTTACGTCATGAGTTCGGTGGACACAATGTAAGGAGTAAAAAATAGATTATGTACAGTAAAGAAAAACTATTAGAATTTAGAAAACAGAAGGATAGAGCTTGGAGAGAAAATATTGAGTCTCCTTTAACTGAAGATCAGAAGGAAACTTTTACCGGATTAAAATATTTTCCGCCGAATCCAGGTTTAAGTTTTGAGCTGGAATTGGATAAGAATATTTCGGATGTTGGTAAAAAAGTTGTTATTAAAACTACGGGTGGAGATGAGCAAGTCTATTTAAGAGCCGGTAAAGTTATGTTTAATGTTGAAGGCCAAAATGTAGATGCTATAGTTTTTGAAGATCCAGAGCGGGAACAGTTTCAGTATTACTTACTGTTTAGAGATCAAACTACCGGTAAAGAAACTTATAAAAATGGCCGGATGTTACAAATTCCTAAAAAAGGAGATAAATTAGTAATTGATTTTAATTATGCCTACAATCCCTACAGTTCTTATAATGACCAATGGGATTGTCCTATCACTCCAGGAGAAAACATCTTACCTGCTGCAATAAGAGCTGGAGAAAAAAGTTTTATCAAGCCCTAGACTCGTGGGCTTGCATCTTGTCTCGTACGAGTTTTTGAAGCGTTTCAAGTGTCTTTTGTTGATTTATCTCATCAGTATAAATAAATCCTTTGAGTATTCCGTTCTCTTTTTTGAATACAACTGGATAAGTTATCATCGCGTATTTTGGGTATTGCTTTGTAAATTCATCTTTATGCAAAAACGTAGCCCTTATCGGAAGACTATCTAGGAATTCTCTCCATTCTTGTTTCATTGAAGCCCCACTAAAGGTGAGTCCGCAAAGATTACATCCATATGTTTTTGGTGATACAGATTTATGAATTAGATCTTTAATGCTATTAAAAAACCCTGAATCTGCATTATAGACAAAAATTAATTCCATAATATTTGTATAAAATATCCTGCAACTAATAAAACAATTCCCAAAATGCCTATAATTTGCTCTCGCTGCATCTCTTTGTAAACAAGGGGGTTAATTTTATGCTCTTTCCATACTCGTCTATGAACCATAATGGCTGTGATACCAATCATTACTTCACCGATCACCTGTATTGTTTGACCAACAAATTCAAATAAGATTGGGACATCAATACCAAGTTTTCTATAAACAACAGCCGGTACAGACAGATCAGCTAAATACAATTCTCCCACATATTCTTTTGCCATATCTTTCTGCAAGCCGACTTTTGGAAGTGCAAGAGTAAGCGTTGCGGTAGCTTTTATGGTTGGCTCGGAAGCTTCTCCCGCATCTCCTGAAAGACCAGAAGGTATATCAACAGCAAGAATTGGCTTTCGTGACTTATTTGCTAAGCGAATAAGCGTAGCGATAGGCTCCTCCGGATTGCCTTTCAGGTTGTACCCAAGGAGCGCATCAATTATCAAATCTGAATTTTTTATCTTTTCTTGAATGAGTCCTTTTTGTTCATCCGAGAATTCTATGATCGCGGCATCTATGTTTTCTAAAACGTTAAATTGCACACGAGCATTACTTCTTAGATTTTCTTTGTGCTCGGAAAGTATGCAAGTTACCGTTCCCCCAAAATTTATCAAATGCCGAGCAGCACTTAACCCATCACCGCCGTTATTGCCTTTACCACAGAGAACTACGATATGTTTCTTTTTTACGTTTCCTCCAAGCAATTTGCGAGAAAGTATCGCAATATTTCTTGACGCGTTTTCCATCATCATGAGTATTGAAACTCCAATTTCATCAACCATGAGTCTGTCAACTTCTCGCATCTGATTAACTGTTACTGTTGGAGTATTATTCATTGAAAAAATGGTACACATTCAGTATAGCAATTGTTATACTAATGGAAAAGAGCTTATGGAAAAGCGAGTTGTAATTTTTATTGATGTTGATAATACTCTTCTTAATAATGATCACATAAAAGACGAGATAAAGAAATCGTTGATTAGAGTGCTTGGGAATAAAGAAGCAAATCATTTCTGGCAGCATCATGAGGAATTTCGTGAATACAAAAAGCTCGTCGATTTTCCTAATATTATTCATGAGTATTGTGCTGAGAAACATAAAAATACTTGCGATCTTACACTTAGCAGAATTTTTGAAAATATCGAATTTAGCCACGCCTTATACCCGAAGGCAATTGAAGTTCTTAAATACCTCAAGACGCTAGGAAAGGTTGTTATATTTACAGAAGGTGATAGCATATACCAAAGAAGGAAGATTGAACAGAGTGGTTTAGCTTCATTTGTTGATGGCATTACACTGTACGAACATAAATTGGAACATGTTGGAGAACTAACAAAGAAGTACGAGGGATATAAAATAGTTATTATTGAAGATAAGTCCGATACGCTTTTAAAAATAAAGGAGCAATTTCCAGCTATTTTTGCAATTGAGGTATGTCAGGGCCACTACGCAACCATAGATCACAAAGAGCACTCAAAATTGGACATGACAGTTGACTCCATATCTGATTTGATGAATTTTAACGATAAACGCCTAAATATTTTATCCTTATAGCTTTTTGCTGCCGGACTTCCTAAATCCCTTGCAGTACGTTGTTCCCTGATAGAAAGAGCAAGTAAATTTATACAATTTTTGTGAGTCAAAATAGTATTATTGAATAACAAGAGTGTGGTACGAATCTTTAACTTTTGGATTAGAGGTTTGACACGCAATAACAAGCTAATATAGAGGGGTTGGTCACTGAGTGTCGAGTCGTGCTGCCGGGCTTGGATTCGAACCAAAATAAACGGATCCAAAGTCCGTTGTCCTACCATTAGACGACCCGGCAATGCAAAAACATGATATCAAAATTCAGCTTTGAGTTCAAATGTGGCGTGTGATAGCACCTTAAGATACAGCAAGATGTACTTTTTCAGAACTTTTTGATATATTCCAAGCATGCCGCATATCCACGATAAAATTGATTTTACAGTTGAAGTTTTTGTTGTTTTCAAAAACAAAGTATTACTGCGTAAGCATGATAAATACAAAAAATGGTTAAGCGTTGGGGGGCATATTGAATTTAATGAAGATCCAAATGAAGCAGCAATACGCGAGGTAAAGGAGGAAGTTGGATTAGATATTGAATTAGATGATTCCTTACGGATATTTAGAGAAAAAGATCATACAAAAGAACTAATTCCTCCGTATTTTCTAAATAGAAATAGAATTTCCAATACCCACGAACATGTTACTTTAATTTATTTTGCTAAGTCAGACACAAACGTTATTTCCGAAACAATTGAAAGTGAAAAAAGTAAGGAATGTAAATGGTTTACAAAAAATGAACTCATAAAAAATAGGGAACTTATTCCTAATATAAAATTTTATGCATTAAAGGCGCTTGAGAAATTATCTACATAATTTAGTAGCCGATTTTCTCGTTGATAAATATAAGACGGACCCTATTGGGAACTATTTCTTTATTGAATATCAAAAGCTTACTAACATTACTTGGCATATTGTAAAGCCTTTTCATCCTTTCACTTTCAAGGGGAAGAACATATTCATAAACTCTTTTCATGCCTTCATCTAAATCTTCTACAATCTTTTGTGCTCCTACAACCCAAATAACATGCTCTGAGCCGTAAGTATATGCTCCTAACTGACTACCTGTGTTTGATGCTATCAAAAGTCTGCCGTCTTGCGTTACTGCATGGACACTGCCCAATGCATATTGTGGAGCGCCGCCTATTCTTTGCATTTCAATGCCTTGAGTTTTTCTATTCATTGAGGCGAGTTTTTTCTTGACAGAATCATATCTTCCTGATTCATTTAATTCTTTGGCAATTCCTGTCTTAATAAGAGTAACTGAGGACATTATCATGACTTCTGAGCCTTCGGGAATAAGTTCATAAATTCTTTTTTTGGCCATCTCACTATTCTCTACAACTTCTGCTTCGATTCCATTTTTCCTCAGCGCTTTAATAGTTTTTTCTATAACTTTTTTATTTTCCAGTTGACTAAAATCCTTCATGATGTTAATATCATATCAGTAATAACTATAGTTTGTAAAGTAGTTACAAAAAGTATAGTATGAAATTGAATGATCAAACCTGTATCAGTACGACTCTTAAAGTAATCGGCGCTAAATGGACGGCAAATATTCTGCGTGAGCTTTTCGATGGAAAACGAAGATTCGGAGAACTTCAAAGGATTTTGAACATATCACCCAGGACTCTTTCAATGAGACTTCATCAACTAGAGAAAGAGGGAATAGTCTCTAAAAAAATTTACCCGATTATCCCACTTAAAGTTGAGTATTCAATCACCAAGCGCGGAAAATCACTCGGTGAAATTATTGCCAAAATGCGAGACTGGGGGAGGAATCAAAGAATCTATGGATAAAAAATTATTTACGATTCTTCTCGTTGCCTTCATCGACCTTCTGGGATTTGGAATCCTGATTCCTATTCTCCCGCTTCTAATAGAAAAAACAGGAGGAGGAGCATTTCTCGTCGGAGCAGTTATTGCAATTTTTTCGCTTTTTCAATTCATCTTTTCTCCAGTCTTAGGAAGGCTTTCTGATAAATATGGTAGAAAGCCGATTCTTATCCTAAGCTCCTTTATAAACTCAATCTCATATCTTATGCTATTTTCCTCACAGAGTCTTCCAATTATTATTTTCGCACGAATTATCGCAGGAATTGGAAGTGCAAATCTTTCAGTCGCTCAGGCCTATATCGCAGATACATCGGCTTCCCATGAAAGAACCAAAAGAATGGCTCTGCTTGGTGCGGTTTTTGGCCTGGGTTTTATCTTCGGTCCCTTGGTTGGAGGTGTTGCTTCAGGTATTTCAGCCGGATTTCCGTTTTTAATTACAGCCGTATTATCTATTGTAAATACGGTCTTGATTTATATTATTCTGCCTGAATCAAATAAAACCCTTAAGAAGCATATAAAAATTCAGTTAATAAACTGGAAAGTGACACGTGAGGTAATACGGCCAAAAAATATGTTTTTTTTAATGTTTCTTTTCTTTTTTGTCAATCTTTCCCTGGCTCTTATAATAGGGGTCTTCCCGCTATATTCCCAGATGAAATTCGGCTGGAATGAAGCTCAAAATGGATATTATTTTGGCTTAATCGGAATAGGATCATTTGTAACCCAGGTCTTTCTAATTAGACTTCTTCTTAAAAAGTTTAGCGAATCTCAAATTATACGACTTGCATTGATTGTGTTTGCAATCTCAGTAACTGCGATTGGATTAATACCGGTTGGAGTTTTTGCTTTATTCATAGGTCCATTTATATCTTTTGGCATAAGTCTTGTGAATGTTAATGTTCAATCTCTTATATCGCTTGAGTCAGATGTTTCAGAGCAGGGGATAGTCCTTGGAGTTTCCCAATCCTTCGGATCACTTGCTAGAATCATAGGACCCTTGGTAGGAGGAGCGATCGCATCATTTAATCTAAGTGCGCCTTATATAGTATCGGGAATTTTTACTCTTTTTATCTTTATTTTTGGCCAAAACTATTTAAGATATATCAAAGCAAGGAGAAAATAATACTATTTTCTGCTGTAAATTCCGATAAGCTGTGCTTGTTCTAGTACATGATCGGACATTTTCTCAAGCAATTGCTGTTTTGTCATCCCTTCCGGAAGATCAAGTATTCTGTCTAGGGCATACAGTTTGAAAAAATATCTGTGGCTTCCTGACGGAGGACATGGCCCTCCCCATCCCGGTCGTCCAAAATCAGTCATGCCTAAAATTCCACCCTTAGGTATTGAGTTCTCTCTTACATCTTGAACGCCCCGGTCAATGTTGTAAACTACCCAATGAACCCAGGTTTTGGCCGGTGCATCAGGATCATCAACTATGAGCACTAGGCTTTGAGTATCTCTCGGGACATCTATAAATTGAAGTGGGGGGCTTATGTTTTCGTCATCGCAGGTATATTCAGAGGGAATTTTGGCGTTATTTAAGAAGGCGGGGCTTGCTATTTTCATTTTGATGCATGCTTATAATCTTATATTTACCTAGAATTGTCAAGTCTAAAATATTCTGGTACAATTCGAGTATAATCTGAGGCAAAAATTGCGGATTTGCCGAAGCGGCGGAATAGTAGACCCTTCGACAATCTCAGGACAAGCACGCTCTGGTGCTGAAATTGGCAGACAGGCTAGCTTCAGAAGCTAGTGTTCGCAAGAACGTGAGAGTTCGAGTCTCTCCCAGAGCACATTCTTAAGGATTTTGATATAATCATAATCCAAAAAGCCGAGGTGGTGAAATTGGTATACACGCAAGATTGAGGTTCTTGTGCCCTTAAAAAAGGCGTGCAGGTTCAAGTCCTGTCCTCGGCACCCATTCGATTCGCTTTGCTCACTCAGGGCAAGCTATTTGGACTCCTAGCTCAGCTGGTCAGAGCGCCTCGTTTACACCGAGGAGGTCAGAGGTTCGAACCCTCTGGAGTCCACAAAGCCGAGGTAGCCAAGGTGGTCACGGCACCTGTCTGAAGAACAGGCTATGTCAGTTCGACTCTGACCCTCGGCACAGTAAATTATTTACGCGCGGGAGTAGTTCAGCAGTAGAACGTCTCGTTGCCAACGAGAAGGTCGCGGGTGCGATACCCGTCTCCCGCTCAAAACTTCAGGCTTAAAAGCTTGACATCTTTACTCAAATATGTAACCATGATTAGTATTCATGGGAAAGATAGTCAAGTTGCTAACCTTCCTCCTCCTTACTCCTCTGACTTTACTCTTGAGCCTTGTTTACCTTTCTTATCTTGCTTACGGAGCAGATGTCAACCGTCATTCTTTCTCTAATATTTCCCAACCTGTCGCATTTGCGGCCCTACCATCGCAGGAAAGCACTTTAAACGATGAAATAGTAACGCTTGATAAAAGAATTGAAAATCTACGCACATTTTTCAACCGTCATAATTCTTCCCTTGAACCTTATGCTGAATATTTCGTGTCTGTCTCTGAGAAATATGAACTTGATTTCAGGCTTTTGCCTGCAATAGCCATGCAAGAATCAAATTTGTGCAAAAAAGCTCCAAAAGGCTCATATAACTGCTGGGGATTCGGAATTTATGGTAAAAAAATGACCAAATTCACAAGTTACGAGGAGGCTATAGACACTGTGGCAAAAACTTTATTTATCGAATACAAAAGTAAAGGATTAAATACACCTGAAGAAATTATGGCCAAATACACTCCCTCAAACACAGGAGCGTGGGCAAATTCGGTAAATCTCTTCATGGACCACCTTGAATAACCTATAGTTTGAGACTTGACAAACCTATAGTTCTATGATATACTCCTGACAGATCCTAAGGTATGCCATTTCCAAATGCATACGTTAGGATTTTTTAATGGTTTTGATCACGCGATATTCCTACAAAAAACCTGCTAAATAACCCTTGGTTTATGGGCTAAAACCTTATGAAAAAGATTATATTTCCTGTTTTTATTTTTTTATTTTTAAGCATATTTTCCAAAGCTGCGTTAGCTCGCGAAATTCATTCTGCATCTTCCGCTGCTTTTGCAATAGATACGTCAAAATCAAATGATAATCGAGCTGCTATATTGCGTAGATTTCTTAAACAGTATAACTCACCGCTTGCTCCGTTTACAGAGGACTTTATAGAAAGCGCAGATCGATACAATCTTGATTACAGACTTATGGTCGCAATATCAGGAGTAGAATCGACATTCGGTCATCAAATTCCCACAAATTCATATAATGCCTGGGGATGGGGAATTTATGGAAATAATGTCATCAGATTTTCCTCATGGAATGAGGCAATTGAAACTATCTCAAGAAGTCTTAGGGAAAGATATATAGACAAGTGGGGCGGAGAAAATGTTTATGAAATTGGTAGCATGTATGCTGCGTCTCCAACTTGGGCTTCAAGAGTAGTCGGATTTATGAATCTTATCGAAAAATATAAGTTGACAAATCTAAAGGACAACCTTCCAATCACTATCTAATTTTTGCTATAATCAGTTGGTTGCGGATGTGGCGGAATTGGTAGACGCGCATGGTTTAGAGCCATGTGGGGCAACCCTTGGAGGTCCGAGTCCTCTCATCCGCACACTTAAATTATGGATTCAATAATTGAAAAAAGTCTCGACGGAACCATAACTCTGACAATTACAATACCTAATACTCTTGTCAAAAAAACTCTTGATGAACTTGTTGAGGAGATTACCAAAGAAGCAAGTGTTTCAGGCTTCAGAAAAGGAAAAGCCCCAGAAAAAATCGTAAAAGAAAAAGTTAATAAGGACAAGCTAAGAGAAGATGCATTAAAGAAATTACTTCCCCAGGCATACTCTGAAGCTATAAATAAACACAACATAAGACCAATCATGAATCCTAGAATTCATGTTCAAAGCCTGGAGGAAGGAAAAGATTGGAAATTTACCGCCCAGACCTGCGAAACACCGGTCGTTGAGCTTGGGAAATATAAAGAAAATGTCAAAAAAATTACAGCCAAAAGTAAAATTGTAATCCCCGGTAAAGAAGAAAAGCCTGTTAGCCTTGATGAAATAATTACCGAACTTCTCAAAAATACTACAATATCCATACCTAAGATTATTATTGATCAGGAAGTAGAAAGACTTCTTGCTCAAACACTTGATGAAATAAAAAAACTGGGACTTACGCTTGATCAGTATCTCTCATCAACCAATAAAACTGTAGAAAGCATGCAGGCTGAACTTGCCAAAAAAGCAGAGACTGATATTCAGCTTGAATTTGCCTTGCAAAAAATTGCAGAGGAAGAAAAAATAACTGTTGAAGATAAAGAAATCACAGATACTATAGGAAAGGCCAAAGACGACACGGAAAGGAAAAATTTAGAGGGAAACCGATATCTACTGGCAAGTATTATAAGACAGCAAAAAACTCTTGATTTCCTCAAGAATTTATGATAAGGTTTCCACAAGATGAATACCAAGTCCCAAAATAAACAGAAAAAAACATTTGTTGATCAAAATCCGATAGAATCCTTCAAGGGAATCGGACAAGCAGTGCTTAGTTCAACCGTCAAAGATCTGGGAAAAGACGCTGTTTCTGATTTGTGGAAACAGCTTCTTGGAGGAGGAGAAGACAAATCTCAAAATGAGAGATTTGGCGACTTGTCCGAAGGAGAAGAAATTGAGCTCAAAGCTTTCAAGAAAAGAAAAGATAAATCAAGCTTTGAAGAAATCGAACCTGCCATAGATTACCGACGAGAAATTCTTCAGAGAGAAACTCAGGTCACGCTTGAGAATACCCGAATTCTCAAGACTAAAATAGAAGAGATTCTGTCAGAGCTTAAACAAATAGCAAAAGCTTCACAGGAAATTGCTGCAGAATTTAAAGAAATTACGGTTGAACAAAGAATAGAAAAGCCGGGTGATTATCATCTTAATTTTTTCCAGTGGATGCTTTCTGTTGTAAAATCAGCCCGTATGAAGATTGAAGATTCAGGGGCTTGGCTTTCTGTTATGAAAAGCAGGAAAAACAAAAAAAACTACTGGACAATGTTCGCCAAACACGGTACAACTTTTGGATTATCAAATGAACGCGTAGTTGCGACCCAAACAGGGTAATTACTCTTGACAAATCATTTTTAGGTTAATAAAATTAAAATATGTATAGAAAATTCCTCCTTATTGCTGCAAAGACTCTCCTTATCGGAGGGTAATGCATGTGGGAGGAATGGTTTAAATAACCAAACTAGAACATTAACCTCCCATACGGGAGGTTTTTTTATTGAGAAAAGGAGGTGAATTATGCAAGGAAATAAAGAATACGGCGAAAGCCATATCAATCACGAAGATTTTGATATATTAAGTCGACATGGAATGGTGGCTGATGAAGAAATTCCGGGAATTGGAGAGGTTGAAAAAGTGGTAATTTTTGATGAAATTAATAATAGCAGAAGCGAGATAATTACTAGGCCTCAAGTAGTCTATTCTGGAATCGGTAAAACTAGAAAAGCAGTAACTGTTTTTGTTCCCGATAGAAAAGTTATAGAGGACTTAAAAAGATCTTAGCATTTATTCTATGGTGGATCCAAGTGGACTCGAACCACTGACCTTTGCAATGTCAATGCAACGCTCTAACCAACTGAGCTATGGATCCGGGCCACTCAATTCTAACAAAACTGATCCTGAAATACAATCGAATAGGCAATAGTATTGATATTTAAATTTTGCTATACTTTTATTGATGGATAAATACGAAAAGGTATTAAAGCCATGGAAGCAAATTGTGATTAATAATTTTATCGGAGGAGTTGCTTGGGCGATAGGTGCTACAATCGGGTTTTCTTTGATCGTCGCAATTATAACTATAATTCTCAAACAAATTAATTTGATTCCATTTATCGGTAGCTTTACGGCGGAAATTACCAAATACGTTTTACAATCCAATCCACAACTGATAAAATAGCCAAATGAAAAAATCCGCAATCCTTAAAGATCATCGACAAATAGGTCAAGAGCTTGATTTATTTTCTTTTCATGAATATGCGCCTGGCGCAGTTTTTTGGCACCCAAAAGGCTGGGTGATTTATAAAACTCTCCAGGAATTCCTCCGGCAAACACTTATTTCACAAGGATATGAAGAAATTTCAACTCCGGTAATGGTCAAGAGTTCACTCTTTAAAAAATCCGGACATTGGGATTACTACAATGAAAATATGTTTAATTTCGATATTGAAAAGGAAACTTATTCTCTTAAACCCATGAATTGCCCGGGAGCTTCATTGATTTATGGCAGTAAAACAAGAAGTTATCAGGACTTACCTATCAGATTTATGGATTTTGGTATATTGAACAGAAATGAATTATCCGGCGTGCTGGGAGGGCTTTTCCGAGTACGTCAATTCGTCATCGATGATGCACATCTCTATGTTCGCCCTGATCAAATTCAAAAAGAAATTCATGATCTTTTATTACTGGTTACAGACTTTTATAAAATTCTAGGTTTTAGATCAGAATTTTATCTATCAACCAGGCCAGATAAAGCCATGGGGGATGTAAAACTTTGGAGACAAGCAGAAAAAGATCTAGAAAAAGCGCTGAAAGATGCAAGAGTTAAATATGGCATCAAAGAAAAAGATGGTGCTTTTTATGGACCGAAAATAGATATACACATTAAAGATTCACAAAATCGGGATTGGCAGCTTGCAACTATTCAGTTGGATTTTCAAATACCAGAAAAGATGAAGCTTGAATACATTGATAAAGACGGTAAACCAAAACGCCCGGTAATAGTACATCGCGCAATACTTGGATCCATCGAACGCTTTATAGGCATTTTGACTGAACACTATCAGGGAGTATTTCCCTTGTGGCTTTCTCCTATTCAGTTTGTAATACTGCCAGTTTCTGAAAGACATAGCCAAAACGCAATAAAAATTTATAAAGAGATGTCTGATAAGGGTATAAGAACTAAGATAGATGACAGATCAGAGACCTTGCCTGCCAAAATCCGCGATGCTACTTTACAAAAAACCCCATATATGGGTATAATAGGGGACAAAGAAATTGAAAGTGGCCTAAAATTTCCTGTTATAACAATTAGAACAAGGGAAGGTAGGGATTTGGGACAGGTAAAAATTTCGCAATTTTTACAAAGATTACAAGAAGAAATTGATAAAAAGATTTAAAACTAAACACGATAGTAAAAGATTTTATCGGATAAACGAACGTATCTTTGCCCATACGCTTAGAGTGTTAGGATCTGATGGCAAACAAATAGGTATTTTATCTAAATTTGAAGCCCTCAAAAAAGCAAGAGAGCTTGATCTTGATCTGGTAGAAATTGCGCCCAATGCTCAGCCACCCGTTGCAAAACTAATTGACTTTAATAAATTTTTATATCAGGAAGAAAAAAAGAAAAAGGAAGAAAAGAAAAAAGCGAAAAGTTCTGGGACTAAAGAATTAAGACTTGGACCCTTCATGGATAATCATGACCTCCAAGTTATTATCAAAAAAGCTAAAGAATTCTTACAGGAAAACAATAAAGTAAAACTGGTTGTAAAATTTAAGGGGAGGCAGATTCAACACCCAGAATTTGGAGAAAATATAATAGACAAAGTTACTGAAGCACTTTCTTCTATTTCAAAAATAGAAAAAGAGAGACATTTCGAGGGTCGACAGCTTATCGGGATTCTTTCTCCGGAAAGGAAAAAAGATGTCAAAGAAAAAAATCAAGAAATCAATAAGTAAAAGATTCAAAATTACGAAAACAGGTAAAGTCCTGTTTTCTCATCAGTACAAAAGTCATCATAAAATGATTAAATCAAAAAAAAGAATAAGAAGACAGAAAGAAACTGGAGTACTTAAAGGCGCTTTTGCCAAAAAAATCAAAAAAATGCTCGGAGAATAAATATGGCACGTATAAAAAGAGGGGTTGTTTCCCGAAGAAAACATAAAAAACTTCTTAGGCTCACTAAAGGTTATAGGGGTACAAAAAGTAAGCTTGTCAAGGTCGCCCGTGAGGCAGAACTTCATGCAAGAGCTTACGCTTACCATGGCAGAAAAATAAGAAAAAGAGATTTCAGAAGCCTCTGGATTACCAGAATTGGAGAGGCAGTAAAAAAAGAAGGGTTATCTTACAGTAGTTTTATGAATAAACTCAAGGAATCAAAGATAGAACTGAACCGAAAAATATTAAGCGACCTTGCTGTAAATGACCTGGCAACTTTCAAAAAGATTGTTGACGAAGTCGCAAGCAATTGATAAGATTTACTTTAACAATGAAGCAGTCTAATATCCTAGTAACATTTGCGTTTTACTTTACCTTCGCTTAAACGGAGGTTTGGTTTTGTATAAAAACGGCCTCCAATCCGCCAAATATAGGCGGAGAAGCGGAGGTTTTTTTATTTTGAGGATGTGAATTTTTATGAGTAAAGAAACTAGGGCAAATAACAACCTGCTTGAGACAGAAGTCGTTATTGCAATGAATACCTTAATAGATGCCAAACAGACAAGTCCAAAAAGCGAACGCCATAAATCAACATTAATAAGTCTTGCCAAAATAGTAGCAAATAAACCCGGGGCAGTTGACATAATATCCAAACTTCAAAAGGACAATTAAGTATGTTATCCTTATTTTATGGAAGAAAATTTAATTCAAATTAAAAATTCAGCTGTTTCTTTGATACTTGAGGCTCAGGATCAAAAAGAACTCGATGAAATAAAATTACAGTTTTTGGGAAGAAACGGGAGGTTGACACTTGCAATTAAGGAGCTTTCAAAACTACCAAAGGATAAAAAGCCTGAAGTGGGAAAGCTCGCTAATGAAGTAAAAAGTACAATAGAAGAAACGATCGCAAGCCAAGCCTCAGTGATTGGAAAAAATCAGGCAGAAAAAATAATTGAAAAAATAGATATTACTAGTCCGGGAATTAAACCCAATATCGGGCACCTTCACCCTTTAAGCCTTGTGCTATCGGACGTTATTGAAATTTTTAAAACTCTTGGTTTTCAGGCAGCAGATGGTCCCGAAATCGAAACCGATAAATATAATTTTGAAATGCTTAATATTCCAAAAGATCATCCGGCCCGCGATACTCAGCAGACTCTCTATCTTGATATTCATAAAAGCCACGCAAAACCCGGAGAAATAATCTTGCGAACTCAAATGTCTGCTATGCAAGGAAGAGTAATGGAGAAGACTAAACCGCCTCTTCGGGTAATTGTACCAGGCAAGAATTATCGATATGAGCAGGTCGATGCATCTCATGGATTCGAATTCTGGCAGGTAGAAGGTTTTTTGGTGGATACCAACGTCCGACTGACCGATCTTTTCGGCACTATAGATTATGTACTTCAAAAACTCATGGGTGAAAAAATCAAAATTAAATTTGCGACTACCAACTTTCCCTTTGTTGAGCCCGGAGTTGACACATACATAGAATGTACAGTTTGTAAGGGGAAAGGCTGCAGCTTCTGTAAGCAATCGGGATGGAGTGAAATTATGCCATCGGGAATGATTCATCCAAATGTTTTAAAGGCAGTGGGCTTCGATCCTAAGAAAGTATCCGGCTTTGCCTTTGCCATCGGACTTTCAAGATTAGTTACCCAACGCTTCCAAATGGATGATTTAAGACTTTTGACAAACCCAGATCTGAGAATCCTTAATCAATTTTATTAAGATGGTAGCACCTTTATCATGGCTTAAAGAATACGTTGATATCACGCTCTCACCTGAGAAACTTGGTGAGAAACTTACCGAGGTAGGCCTAGGAACTGAAAAAATAACCAAAATTGATAATGATATATTTTTTGAATTTGAGATAACCCCAAACCGACCCGATCTTCTCTCAATTATTGGAATTGCCCGGGAAATTGCGGCAATTGAAGCAAGACAGATTAAATATCCTGAAACCAGAATTGATATAAAGAATATAAAGCCCAAAAAATCTTTACCTCTTAATATACAAACAGAAAGTACTATAAATCCAAGATTCACAGGAATCATAGTTGATGGAATAAAAGTTAAAGATTCTCCCAAATGGCTTTCCGAAAAATTAATAAAAATCGGTCAACGTCCGATCAATAATATCGTTGACATAACAAATTATGTGATGTTTGAGCTCGGTAATCCGATTCATGCATTTGACTATGAAAGGATTAATGGAAAAGTAATGAAGGTCCATCAAGCAAAAGGCGGAGAAAAATTCAAAAGCGTTGATGGTCTTTCCTATTATTTACCCAAAGGAGCGGTTATAATCTCAGATCGCGAAAATATTATTGATCTTTGCGGTATAAAAGGGGGATTCAACAGTGGAACTTTTGAAAATACAAAAACAATCTTCATAAGAGTACCCGTGGAGGTCCCAGTTCTTATAAGAAGGGCTTCACAATCACTGGGGCTTCGTTCTGAGGCATCAAGTATTTTTGAAAGAGGAGTAAATGCAGGGGGAACTCCTGAAGCACTCGAAAGATGCCTTGATTTAATACTTGAGATAGCAGGCGGGGAGATTTCAAGCAGTATTTTTGACATCAAAAAGGAGGACTTTGCCCCCTGGGTAGTAAACTTAAGCTACGAGAGGCTAAATAAGATTCTTGGAATCACAATCAAAAAAGAAATAGTTTTGAATATTTTGAAGAAATTAAATCTTTCTCCAAAAGACACTGGAAAAGATCTGATCAAAGTTGTAATTCCTACTTACAGAAACGATCTTAAGATTGAAGAAGATCTTATTGAAGAAGTCGCAAGATTATATGGATACAATAATTTCCCCAAAACTATTCCCGAAGGAGAAATACCTACCAAAACAATTCTATATTTTAAGAATTATTTGATTGATGAGAAAGTAAAAAATTTATTAAAGGCAGACGGATTTTCTGAGATTTACTCCTATAGCCTCATAAGTGAAAAGGATTTGGTAAATCTTAACATAAACTCTGATAAGGTATTAAGAGTCGATAATCCTGTAAGTCGGGAGTTTGAGTATCTAAGACCGACTCTTAAAATAAACTTATTAAAAGCTTTTGTTCAAAATAAACCTAATTTTGAAAAGATAAATCTGTTTGAAATGGGCAAGGTTTATCTTGGTCCGACTCTTGATGAAGCCAATGAATTATATATGCTTTCAGGAATTTCAAACGAAAAAAACTTCTACGAAATAAAGGGGCTCCTTGAAAGAATTTTTGAAGAATTAAATATTGATGAAGATCCAAGTAGATTCATTGACGTCACCCGCGATGGTGTAATATTTGAATTGAATTTTTCAGATATCTTAGAAAAGACTAAACTTGAAAGAGTATACAAACCTATTCCTAAGTATCCCCCTGTTGTTGAAGACATCACCATTGAAATTTCCGGAATTGCAAAAACCGGCGAAATTATCAATGAAATAAAAAAACAAAGTACAATTATAGAAAGCGTAGAATTAAAAGATATGTTTAAAAATAACAGAACTTTTCATATTATCTATCAACACAGAGAAAGAAATTTAACCAATGAAGAGGTAGGAAAGATAAGAGAAAAAATTATTGAGGCGGTACAACAAAAATTCAAGGCAAAAGTTGTCTAGGGTGTTGGGGAAATAGTCAAAGTAGATGTGGGGGTTGGTTCGTTTGATTCATCTGATCCCTTGTAGTCTGATGTTTCTCTGGGCGGATAGTATTGCCAATCAGCTGCAGAATATTTTTCCCTGAGCCAGGCATCAATTCCCTCCTGCCAACGATTCTTTCCATCTGCTGAAGCAGGATCTTCTTCTTTAAATACGATGTAATCTTTTGTATCGTACTCTCCGTGACTTATCTCCCACTCACTGGCGAGTTTACCAGATTGGTGTTTAGAAAGTTTTAGCTTCTGATAAATCTGACCAGGGCCCGTAGGCTCAGTTCCCTTTATAAAATATTCTGAACGAGTTGGTTGACCGCCTACAGGTAATCCTCCTCCGAACGAATCTACTTGTATAGCAACTACATTATCCGGCTTGTTAAATGCTTCATCGCTTTTTCCTTTTAGAACCTCCCTCATAATCCTGTTCCAAATTGGGGATGCTCCCGTGACCCCTGAGGCAATTGCTTTGTTCATTGGACTATTATCATTATTTCCCACCCAAACTCCAACCACATATGACGGCGTATATCCAATTGTCCAGTTATCTCTCTTATCATCAGTTGTACCAGTTTTTACAGAAACTGTCCTGCCTGGTATAACAAGCCACGAATTGGTCCCAAATTCCATGCTTCTTGAATTATTGTCAAGCAAGATATGAGAGATAAGAAAAGATGCCTCAGAAGACAAGACTTTCTGACCATCAGTTTTCTTATGCTCAAATAATTTACTATTTTTACTATCTACGACTTTTAAAATGGCGACAGGATCTTGCCTTATTCCTGCTGTTGCAAAAACTCCATATGCCGTAATTTCTGAAAGAAGTGATGTCTCCCGACCTCCTAAGACAAGCGAGAACCCGACTTTAGCCAGGTTTTCCTTGGTTGGCTGCCAGTTTTCTATCCCCATATTGTAAGCCTGCTGCATAACGTCCTTTATTCCAACTCTTGCAAGCATTTTGACCGCAGGCACATTTACTGAATTTCCAAGCGCAAAACGGAGTTGAATGGGACCTCTATACTTTCCATCATAATTTACCGGTGTATAGATAGGATTCTTTGGATCATTTGAAGGAAGCTCTGTCTTCACATCTATTACAAGCGTAGACGCAGTGTATCCCTTTTCAAATGCTGTCGCGTACATGATGGGCTTAAGAGAGGACCCGGGCTGACGGTTTGATAACGATGCATTAAAATTACCATCGTTGTCTGTATCGAAATAGTCTTTGCTTCCAACCATTGCCAAAATTTCACCCGTCTTAGGATCTGACACGATTGCGGCTCCATTTCCAACATTGAAACCCTTAAGCTTATTAATCTCGTCCTTGATTATCTCCTCTGCCTTTTTTTGAATTTCATAGTCGAGTGTCGTTGTGACTTGAAGACCACCTGAGGTAATAGAGTTTTCACCGAATTTTTCTGCTAAGAGCTGTTTGACATACATGACAAAGTGTGGAGCTTTTATTGCGGTATCTTTTTCTGAAAAAGTTTTTGACTTTATCTCGGAAAGCGCCTGTTCTTTTTGTTTATTGCTTATCATTCCCTCGTTGACCATTTGTTTAAGTACATCCTCTGTTCGCTTGACATAAAATTTTTTTCCGGAAAAGGGAGAATATATACTGGGCGCCTGAGGAAGACCTGCCAGAAATGCGCTTTCTGCCAAATTTAAATCTTTAACTTTTTTTCCGAAATATGATTCTGCAGCTGCCTCAACTCCGATATTTGCACCGCCATAAGGAACATCATTTAAGTACATCTCCAGAATTTCATCCTTTGTATATTTTTTGTCAACCTGAATTGAGAGCATTAGCTCTTTTATCTTACGGGGAATTGTGCGCTCAGAAGTTAATAAGACATTCTTTACCAACTGCTGTGTAATCGTAGAACCTCCTGAAAGACCCCTGAAAAGCAGGATATTTCTAATTGCTCTTGCATATCCGGTAATTGAGAATCCCTGATTTTTATAAAAGTTTTTATCTTCAATTGCAATAGTTGCCTGCTGAAGTATCTTTGGAATTTCAGACAGTTTAATATAGGTTCTGTTTTGAGTTTGATAAACAGAGTAGAGGAGTATACCGTTTCGATCATAAATTCTGGTAGATTGTGATAAATCCGGCTCAATTAATTTTCCGGGCGTTGGAAGATCACGTCCATACCAAAGAAAAAGTCCGGTCATTAGTATTAAAAATCCTATTAGTCCGAAGAAGGCATATTTGGCAAGTTTGCTGTAGAGAATTATTTTTGAGGAACTATGTCTGAGGCGACGTCTTGATAGCCTGCTGTTCCTGTAATCTACCATAGCTTAAATTATACCAAAACTAACCTTAAGCTACTAGCCGCTAATCACTGACTTATGTTATACTCAAGCCGTGGATAAAATTGATCGCATTTTAACACGTGGCGTTGCCAATATAATCCCCGGGATTGATGAACTCAGAAAGATACTCCATGACAAAAGATTAAATGTTTACTTAGGGATTGATCCGACTGCTCCCAGAATTCATCTTGGTCATGCAGTTCCTCTTATAAAACTTGCTAAATTCGCAGAACTTGGACACAACGTTACTCTTCTCATTGGTGATTTTACGGCTCTCATCGGAGATACGTCAGATAAAGAATCTGAAAGGCCAGTTCTAACGCCTGAGGAAATTGAGAAAAATTTTAAAACATACAAAAAACAGGCAGAAAAAATTCTTGATTTTTCAAAAGTACAGGTTAAAAATAATAGTGAATGGTTAAAAAAACTAACTTTTGCGGAAATTATAAGACTTACCCAGCAGTTTTCTTTCGGAGACTTTGCTTCAAGAGAGCTTATCAAAAAAAGACTATCAGCGGGTAAATATGTGGGACTCCATGAAGCACTATATCCCGCTATGCAAGGATATGACAGCTATTATATGGATACCGATTTACAAATAGGAGGAACCGATCAGACATTCAATATGCAGGCGGGAAGGACTTTGCAGAAAAAATGGAGAAATAAAGACTCTTTTATTTTGACCACTGAATTTCTTTCGGGAACTGACGGGCGAAAAATGAGCAAGACCTGGAATAATGCAATCTGGATTGATGATAAGCCTAATGACATGTATACAAAAATTATGTCAATAAATGACGACTCAATTATTCAATATTTTACACTAGTCACAAGAGTCCAAAATGAAGAAATTGAAAATATAAATAACAGACTTGAAAAAGGAGAAAGTCCTCTGGATATCAAGAAGGAGCTTGCATTTGAAATCGTCAAAATGCTCGATGGAGAAAAAATAGCAAAAGATGCACAAAATCATTTCCAAAAAACCGTACGAGACAGACAGCTTCCGGTTAATTTACCAATTTATAAATACAGCGGGGAAACAAATGTCAAAATTGATGATCTAATACTTCTTGCGAAACTTGCAGAAAGTAAATCTGAAGCAAAAAGATTGCTCGAGCAGGGTGGAGTCGAAATTGATAGAGTAAAAATTACTAACCCAAATTCGGAGATCAAAGTAAAAAATGATATGGTTATAAAAGTTGGAAAAAGAAAATTTATTAAAATAAAAATTAAGTAGTATGGACATTTTTAGAAAACATGGTTGGATTTGGAAAATAATTGTGATCATTGCTTCGTTTGCCTTAGTTGCATCATCTGTTCTTCCGTTTCTCAGCTTTTAATAGATATGAACCTTAAGATGCCAGTAGGAGAAGCTGGTGGAATCTTTAAAAGATACGCAAGCCGGCTCGAAAAACTCGGAATCAAAAGATTTGAAGATTTTCTTTACCATTTCCCGTTTAGATACGAGAATTACACTATCATATCCAAGATCGAGAGCGTTCAAGCTGGAGAATTGGTAACAATTCAGGGAATTTTAGTTGAAATTGAAAATATATATACCAAAAAATGGAAAAAAATCCAAAAGGCAAAAGTACGGGACGAGACCGGAGAGATTGAAATTATATGGTTTAATCAGCCCTTCATTTTAAATATCCTTAAAAAGGATGATAAGGTATCACTTTCTGGAAAAATAAGTTCTTATTTAGGGAAACTCGTTGTTGAATCTCCGGAATATGAAGTTATAAATCAAGAAAATGCGTATAAAACTATTCACACAGGAAGACTCGTTCCTATCTATAGAGAAACTTATGGGGTTTCGTCAAAATGGTTAAGGCGTCAGGTTTATAAAATTATTCAAGAAAACAGAAATGACCTTAAAGATTATCTTCCGCAAAAAATTCTTAATGAGCATGACCTGTTAGATCTTGAGACTGCAATTGAACAGATACACTTTCCTGATTCTCTTACAAACGCAGGCAAGGCAAGAGAAAGACTTTCCTTCGATGAACTTTTTTTGCTCCAATTATCTGTCAAAAAAAAGAAAACCGAATGGAAAGAAAATTTAACCAGTCATCCCTTTTTAATTACAAAATATAAGAACCAGATTGAGCAATTTTGGAGTAAACTGCCCTTTGAATTAACCAGAGCTCAAAAAAAAGCAGTTTCTGAAATTTTCAAAGATCTTGGAGCAAAGAACCCAATGAACAGACTTCTGGAAGGAGATGTTGGATCCGGAAAGACAGTCGTTGCAGGTATCGCAATGTATTTGGCATACCTTAATGGATTTCAATCAGTTTTTATGATTCCAACCGATATACTCGCGAACCAACATTTTCAAACTATTGACAATCTTCTCTCGTCCTTAGGTGTCAAAATTGGATTTGCAACTGGTAGTAAGAAACAAAATATTCAAAGCTTTGACATTCTGATAGGTACGCATGCAGTTCTGTCTGACAAGATTAATTATCAAAAACTAGGGCTCGTTGTTGTTGATGAACAACAGCGTTTCGGAGTAGAGCAGCGGGCAATAATAAGAAAAAAGGGAAAAAATCCACATTTCCTTACTATGACCGCGACACCAATTCCTAGAACTGTTGCGCTCACTCTCTATGGAGATTTGGATCTTTCAATTCTGGATGAGATGCCGCAAGGAAGGAAAAAAATCAAAACATGGCTTGTTCCTCCCGAAAAACGAAAAAATGCATACAGCTGGATTAAAAATCAAATATCAAGTGAGAAATCGCAGGTATTTATTATTTGCCCTTTTATTGAAGAGTCTGAAAGTTTAAAAACAGTAAAAGCAGCCAGGAAAGAATATGAATTTCTTAAAAATGAGATCTTTCCGGATCTTACGGTCGAACTTCTCCATGGGAAGCTAAAACATGGGGAAAAAGAAAAAATTCTGAAAAAATTCAAAAATAGTAAAGCAGATATATTGGTTTCAACGCCTGTAGTTGAAGTTGGAATTGATGTTACAGGTGCAACTATTATGGTTATCGAAGCGGCCGAGCGCTTCGGACTCTCCCAGCTTCACCAGATGAGAGGTCGCGTAGGAAGAGGAGGTAAGCAATCATATTGTCTCTTATTTACGGAATCAACAAGGGAAGAAACCCTTGAAAGGATAAAAGTTATGGAGAGGATAAATTTTGGAGCAGAACTTGCCGAGCTTGATCTAAAACTCAGAGGGCCGGGAGAATTTTACGGTACGGCCCAACACGGAATTCCTCATCTTAGAATTGCTTCTTTTTCAGATTTTTCTTTAATCGAAAAAACGAAAAAAGAAGCTGAGAATTTTTTTCCTCAGCTTAAGAACTATCCGTCGCTTCTTGGCAAAATTGAAAGCAAAAATATCAAACAGATATCTCCCGATTAAATTATTGCATCTAGGCTCGGATTAAGGTAAAATAGGGAAATGCCACAAGAACCCAAAAAAAGACATTCACGACAAAGACAAGGAAAACGAAGAAAAAGTATAAAACTCGGTCTTACTAATAGAGCAGTATGTGAAAACTGTCATAAGATAATTAAACCTCATACGGTTTGTAAATTTTGTGGATACTATAATAAAAAACAAATAATAATCCCCAAGGTTAAAAAAGAAAAGAAAGAAAAACCTGAGTAAAATCTAGAGTACGCTCATATGAAAAACCCTCTTGATCCAAGACATAAAAAAAGACAAAAAATTATTGAAGATTTATTCAGAGAAAGTTTTCATGATCAATCAATTGGGAGCGAGGCAAAATTGATTTTTTCAAATCTTCAAATAATTGATGAGAATATAAAAAAATCAGCGCCTGAATTTCCTATCGAAAAAATAAATAAAGTCGACCTTGCGATACTAAGGCTCGCTGTTTATGAGCTCTTAATAAAAAAAGAAGAACCGAAAAAAGTTATAATTGATGAGGCAATCGAACTTGCCAAGGAATATGGAGGACAAACAAGTCCGGCGTTTATAAATGGCGCACTTGGTAAAATTATATCAATAAATTATGCATAAACTTCCAAAATTTAAAAATAAAAAATTATACGAGCAATCTTTTACTCATAGATCCTATCTTAATGAGACAAAAGAAAAATTGGACTCAAATGAACGGCTTGAATTCCTAGGAGACAGCATTCTGTCTTTTGTTGTTTCCGAACATCTTTATTCAAACTATCCCGATTTCGATGAGGGAACATTAACCAATGTAAGAGCATTGCTTGTTAATACGAAGACTCTGGCGCAAGTCGCCAAAGAACTAGAATTTGGTAAGTTTCTCAAATTATCAAAAGGCGAAGAGGAGGCAAAGGGAAGAGAAAATGTAAGCTTATTGGCCGATTGCTTTGAAGCATTTGTCGGAGCTTTATTTCTGGATCAAGGAATAAGGGAAACAAAAAAGTTTATCGATCGAGTGCTTCTTCCTAAAGCACAGTTGTTTGTCGAAAAAAAAACATTCAAAGATCCTAAAAGTCTCCTTCAAGAATTCATTCAGGCAAAAAAACAGGAATCCCCAATCTATAGTGTCATTAAAGAAGAGGGTCCGCCGCATAAGAAAGTGTTCACAGTTGTTGTAAGTACCGGAGCTAAAATTTTGGGGAAAGGCAAGGGAAATTCTAAACAAGAAGCGGAGAAAAATGCGGCTTCCCAAGCACTTTATATTCTTAAATCTTGAGAATAAGCTTGGAAAATGATAAAATTATATATATGGCAGTTGTTATAAGACTTACCAGCACGGGTCGAAAAGGCGAAAGAAAATACAGAATCATCGTTAAGGAAAAAAGAAGTAAGAGAGATGGAAAAGCGATAGAAATTCTCGGTTGGTACGAAAAAAGAGAAAAGTCAACCGACAAAAAGATAGACATGGATCGCTATAATTACTGGATTACAAAAGGAGCAAGGCCCACTAAATCTGTTGCAAATATTATTGGATAATGAAAAAAGCACTGCTATACATACTAAGTTCTATCGCTGATGAGCCTGAAAAAATAAAAATAGAAGAAGAAGAAATCGATAATATTTTGACTTTCAAAATTCACGCTGCCCATACAGATATGGGTAAGATTATCGGAAAAAACGGAAAAATTATTCGTGCTATAAGAAATATTGTAAAAATTCCAGCCATCAAGCAAAATAAAAAGATAAATATTCTACTTGAAGAAAGCTCCAACTAATTCATTCATAAAAATATTCCGAATATGATTATTACGATTATCACTCTATTTCCCGAAATGTTTCAGGGTCCATTTGCGCACTCGATTATTAAAAATGCAATTGGGAAAAATCTCGTAAAAATAAATTTTGTTAATATGAGAAATTTTGGAATTGGAAAGCATAAAATAGTCGATGACAAGCCATATGGTGGAGGAAAAGGAATGATTATAAGAGTTGATGTTTTAAATTCTGCAATAGAATATGCAAAAAAAATGTATAAAACTTTAGATAAATATCAAAAAATAATTCTTCTTGACCCAACAGGCAGAACTTTTAATCAGAAGGTTGCTTTTAAACTTTCAAAAGTTAAGCACCTTATTATGATTTGCGGTCACTATGAAGGTTTTGACGCAAGAATAAAAATTTATGTGGACGACATCATTTCGATTGGAGACTTTATCTCAACAGGCGGAGAAATTCCAGCAATGCTTATTACCGATAGCATTATAAGACTTATTAAAGGGGTTCTACCAGAAAATGTAATAACTGAAGAATCATTTTCGACAAGCAAGAAGCAAGCATTTCTGGAGCATCCGCAATATACACGGCCTAAAGTATACAAAAAATATAAAGTTCCTGAAGTTCTTCTTTCTGGTGACCATCAAAAAATTGCTGATTTTAGGAAAAAAAGTTCAAGGGAGCTTACATCAAAAATTCGCCCAGATCTTCTTAAGACCTAAAAGGGAGAAGATGTTTGAGAAGAGTCCGTAGCAACGGGAATCTGAATATTTATCACAGGGTAAGATTTCCACGCAGAAAGTTCATTAACTAGCTCCAGCTTTTCCGCCGACAGTTTTTTAAGAGGCGTATAATCATTTATTTCAATTTGCGGAATAGGTTTGTAATAAAACACAACCGATAATTTTGTCGATCTTTCGCTTACCGATACATCAAGTACCTCTGCCAAGGGTACAGATTTAAATAATTCAGTAATAAAATCTGCGGCCTGCTGATTTGAAGCCTGAATATTCAATTTTGTTGAAAGATACGGAAATTCTCCAGATGCTACAGATGTATCGGATAAATCACCTACTTGAAATTCAAAATCACCAAGCCCGACACCTGATCTTTGAGCAGCTCCTGAAACTGCGTAAATTATCCCTTCAAAATCCTTATTCTGCGGAAGCGCAGACGTAATTGCCTCAAACTGTGTATCTAAAGTGCTATTGTCAAGACTAGATAGTAAATCTAAATTATTCTTTAATACTTCTAATTTTTTAAGTTCCGCATCTCTTTGCCTGGCTATATTTACCAAATCCTTTATCTGAGGAATCACCGAGAGGAATAAAAGAATTACACTGACAAAGATTACAAAACTTGGCAATATATACTCTTTGTATTGTTTGTACAAATATTTTATTGCTTCCGCATCGACGTTTATTTTACCTCTCATAATATTTGAGCCTCAATATTTAGACTGTAGTTCCCATTTTTAGGGTCAAGAGCAATACTTCCAACGGTCAAATCTTGAAGTAATTTTTTGCTTTTAGCCATTTCTGTAAAATTATTAATAAATTCATTAATGCTTATTAATGAACTTGATGTAATATTCATGCTGATCTTTTGCCTATCAAGTGCAATAGATTGAGACGATACGCTACCTGGAACTTTTGAATAAACCGTGCGTAAATTATTATCAAATTTAGCTCTTTTTTTAATAATTTGTGAAATTTCCTCAATTTTCTGATTGCTTACAATCAGCCTAGCATGTCTTTCTTTTAGAAAATTTATATTTTTAATTACTGCATTTTGTTTTTCTCGGATCGAATCAACGGACAGTTGTCTTGCCAAAATAAACAGGACAAACGATGTAAAAAGCACGCCTGTTATGGAAATTAGGGAAATAATTTTTAAAATATTTGAGAGTCTTCCCTTTATCGCAGATTCAACCTTTGTGCGCGAAAGAAGATTTATATCACTCTTCATAATCTCTCATTGCAAGCCCTATTGCGATCGTGTAGTCCGGTGCATTATCGAGGAGTCCTTGATCAGGTTTTTGGTTTGGTGAGAGAACTTTCCACGGATTCGCAATTATAGTCTCTATATTAACGCTATTGGTAAAGTATAAATCTATACCGGGCAATCTTGCGGTTCCACCTGATAGGAAAATTTGTTTAATAGGCTGATCACTTTTATATTTTTCTGTATAGTAAGCAAGCGCCTTTTTAATTTCCTCAAGTATTGATGCCAAAATTGGTTCCGTAGCCTTTCCAATTTTTCCGCCCAATGCCTCTTTGCTTACCCCATATGTCTTTTTGTACTCTTCCGCCTGGTCGGGAGAAAGACCAAAATCAGCCGAAATTGCGCGGCTTATGGCAGAACCTCCTGTTGGAATTGAATAAGTAAAAACTGCAATTCCTTCCCGAATTATAGCAAGTGATGTGCTTATCGAGCCAATGCTTACGATAAGAGAAGGTTCAAAATTATCACCTGACACCAGGGCTCTTATTGTTGATAAAATTTCCGTTTCAACCGCATTTATTGTAAGACCTGCCATAGTAAGTATTCGCTGATATTTACCTACTAAATTGGTTGGCGCGCCTACCATAAGAACAGTCATTCGCTCACCAGTTACGGCTTGCGCAGGTCTTTTAAGAACTGTCCAAACCAGTGTGATTCCGGCAAGAGGAACGGGAATATGCTGCTCTGCCTCCCAATATATGGCAGAGGATAATTCTCTATCCGATAAGATTGGCATCTCTATAATTTTCGTATAAACTTTATTTTCAGGCAAAGCTATATTGACAAATTTTGATCCGACCTTAGCATCTGCGACACATTTGGCGATTGCTTGAGCCATTTCTTCCTCATCCAATGGAGACTCTGACATCATCCCTTTAGTTGGAGCAGGGGACATCATTGCCGAATCAAGAATATACCCATCGCTTTGATGAGTAAGCCACACCAATTTGAAGGTCGAAACACCAATATCAAGCCCGAAAGGTTTTTTATTCATCTAATTACTGGGTGAAAAAATTCCAAAAGTAAAATATTCAGCAGGCAGAGAAGGATAGGCTTGAAAGGCTGTTAATTTTCTGACAATCTTACTATTGCCAGCTCCCAAAGAGCCGGTTGCAGTAATCACAGATCCCTGGCTGGGTAAAGCAGAGCTTGCATCAACTCCTATAACTGTGTCTTTATAAATCGGAATTATTCTTGCGATCAATCCATCGGTTATTGAAATTGAACCTGTTGAATAATTTAAGGTTTTGCCTTCAATTTGTCCTCCTGCTTGAGCCGCTGAAAAATTATTTGGATTCGTGCCCCCAACACGACGATCACTACAAGGATCATAGACATAACGCGTAAGGACTGGAGAAGCAGAGTTTCCTGAGACTACAGCGATTTCAACCGCCGCAGAATTATTGCATGAATTTGTATCCCAGTAGACATTGATAGTTCCTACCAAGGGTGAGGGAGACCATGGAGCTCCCCAGCAAGGTGATTTTCCGTCAGATCCGCAAGTATGGGCTACAAACCATAGATCAATTCCCTCATCTCGCGGAATTATTGTCCCGTTATTAAGAAGAATTTGAGACCCGCTTTTTGTAGTCACGGACGTAAAATAGCTTGATTGATTGGGTAAAGATTCTGGTAAGGCTTCGCTTGCAATACTTGCTCCAGTTGAAAGAGATCGCTCAAGACCAGCTTCTGCGGCAGAAAGCGCCTGTGCAGAATTGGCCTCCTCGGTTGAAGTTCGTAAAGAGGTAATACTTCTGGTTGCAACGGATAATCCGACAGTCAAAGCAACCACCATAATAAGAACAATAATTAAGAGCGCCTGGCCGCGTTGAGGCGAGAAGTCGACAAAACCTAGCATGATTTAAGAGTAACAAGTTAAACTTATTGCTGTCAAGAGGCCTTACTAATAGTTTCTTGTAGCTACTGAGCCATGAAAGGGAATAGAGGTTTGTTTTTCATAAAAACTGCTACTCGATTTTGCGGACAAAACAAAATCTATTGTAATTATATATGGATTATTGGGCCCCGAACGGCTACATGATATAGAGCAGGAATCCACCCTAATCCCAGAAGGGTCAATCAAAGAGGACGTTAATGCGGCGCTGTTTGATGAGATCTCACCATCGGTGACCGGACTTGGAGTCGCAGCCTTGCAATCAAAAGTCGTTGTGCCTCCATCAAATGATGTAATTCTTAATGATCTTTTGGTAGGCGAACATTCGAACTGCCAAGCATCCGGATCTGAATGGTAATCTGCATTTGAAACTCCGTCAAAACTTCTTGCGTATTTTATCATCTTAATCATTTGAGTCACGGCATAGTTTCCATTGGCTCTTATCTTGTTTATAGAATTTGTTCTGTCTGATCCTCTTAGGGCCGAGACCAAAATTACGGTTGAAGCTCCTCCCACGACTGCAACAAGAAGAATTACAACCAAAAGCTCAAAAAGTGTGAAGCCTGATTGTTTTTTATTTTTTAAATCTGTTCTCATATTATGGATTATTTGTCAATAAGAAAATTTTATTCGTACTGCAGGAAAACCCCGCAATTGTATTGGCCTGAACATCCGGACCTGTATCATTTTTATTTTCAAGACAAGCAGCAAGCCGATAAATATTATTGTTTACTGCATCAACTTCGTAATAATAATTACCGCAGTTCGCATAATTTGTCCCATTTGGATCTGTGGGAATACTTCTTAGATATATTTTCCCGCAAGTTGAGTCACCAAGTCCCTGAGTGCAATTGCTTCCTACAGTTGGCCCGCAACTTCCACCGGGAAAGTAGGGAGAAAGGTATAATTCAGAATCTATTTTATATTGCTCTATGGCATGCTGGATTTGAGCAAGCTCTGACTTTCTCTCGGTATCACGCATTCTGGGCAGAATATACAGATTTCCCATAATAAGAGCAGCAAGAACGGCAATTATCGCCATCACAATCATAAGCTCAATCAAAGTCAAACCAGCTTTGTTATTTGTGATTTGTGATTTGTAATTTGTAATTTTAATCACGGTGTTGATATATTTTGGCTTCTTGTTACACAGGTATTAAGCTCAACCGAATGGCAATATATGTCACCCGAGGTGCATTTGCTGTCTGACCAGGAAACCTTTGAAGTTATTCTTGATCCTGGATTACAAGTGCCAAAATTATGTTCTATCTTGACCGAACGCCTGAAAATTGGAGTAGGAGGATTTCCAACCTGATATACATTGGCACTGCATGTAATTCCGGGCGTCGGTGCCAAACTTCCTTCAGGTAAACAATAATTCACATCGACACCTGAGGAAAAACTATTCCAGTCAGCAACGCTTATTTTCTTGACAATTTCAATACCTTCTTGAGCATATTGAGTCGCCAGATTTTGATATTTGGAATACTGGGCGTTATTAAGAGATAGTACAATCGCTGCAACAATCGATGATACGACTATTATTGCCGCTGTCATGGCGATAACTGCCTCAACCAGTGATTGTCCCTCTTCTTTTTTCATTGTATATTTCCAGCTGTATCAACCGTAACTGTCTTACTTTTATTATAACCTGTTATGGTAATTGTTCCTCCCGATGAACCTCCTGTTAGAACTGGAAAACTGACCGTGGCAGGAATAGGACTGGTAAAACTTAAATCTCGTGGAAGATTGAAGCTCTTGGAAATGGTGTCGACTGAACAAACAGCTTGCAGTCTATATTGAGTTGTTCCAGCTATATAAACCTGGTGTCCAATTACTGTCCCCGTGCAGGGTTTATTTTGTGATAACGCCCGTGATTTGGCTGTATTTAATGTGGTTTTCAGCTCTTCATATGCGGCATTCAGAACCTGAGATCTATTATAATCGATTGAAATAGATAATCCAATCACTGATAAAATTGCGATGACACTGAAGATTATTGTAAGTTCAATTAAAGTGAAACCTTTTGTGTTCATAATTCCAGTATAGCCTCTCATTATGGATTCGTTAATAAATAATATCTTCCAGGTCCGCTAAACACACTGGGGCATTTAATTGAAAGTACATTGCGGTCTTGATCCTTAGTATTTTCTATGCACGCTGTCAACTGATAGGTATTACCATCACCGCTCTGGTATGAATAATTTCCTGCATTGAACCAATTAGTGCCATTTGAAGGATCTTGAGGAATTTTAGTTAAATAAATTATCGCACAGGGAGGCGTACTGCCAAATGCGTCATTTCCAAATGACGAACCGCAATTAGACGGAACTTTATTTCCAAGAACCGTAAGGGGGTATGAGCCAACATCTGCTTTATACTGCTCAAGGGCAGTTTGAATTTTCCTAAAATCGGATTTTCTTTGAGCATCCCGTGATCTTCGAACAACATCTATATTTGTAATTATAATTCCTGCCAGAACCCCAATGATCGCTACGACGACCATAATTTCGATAAGAGTAAAACCCTTTTTGAAATTTGAAATTTTCATAGCTATTGTCCGATAATCAAAAATCCATAAGTACTTTTGCAGTCATTTGTAAAATTAGCAGTTGTTGTCAACGCATTTACACCCTGAACTCCAAAAACTTGACTTATCTTGGTAATCATAACAACACGAGAGAAAGAATCTTTATCGTTTTTATTTTCGGTACAGGCTGCAATATAATATTTTAACCCGTCTCCGGAATAATATAAATATTTGCCGCCATACCAATAAGCTGATCCCCTAGGATCAACCGGAATTTTGTTGAGATAAGTTGTCTCGCATGGATCCGATGCAATATCATCTCCGAAATAAGTAAGAGGCGGGGAGACGGGACAGTTAAGAAGCTCAGTTATGCCGTTGTTATTGGGATATATTCCATTATCTGACCTGTATTGTTCGACTGCTTTTTCTAATTGTTTTAAATCTGCTTTTCTCTGGGCGTCCCTTGCCTTGGGAATAACGCTGAAGTTTATAAAAAATATAACCGACAAAATTCCAATCAGTGCCAAGACAATAAGTATCTCAATCAGAGTAAAACCAAAACTAGATTTAAGATTTAAGAAATAAGATTTAAGAGATTTTTTGATTTTTGTATACGATAAGTCTTTATTCATAATTCATGAATCGTAAATCATAAATCTTCTATGGTGAGACATTCGGACTTGTCACCGCATAGTTACAGATTCCACCACACGCGTCAAATGGTATTTTATTTTTCATAAGGCTCAAGCACGGTCCTTCGAGATTACACGTCTTACTACTTTGGCTTCCTCTTTCAAGACTAGCATATATATAAAAGGATTGTCCATCCGAAGCTGCATAATAGATATATGTTTGCCTAGGATATACAGGATCTTTGGGCAATGTACCCATGTAGGGAAGCTGCCATCTTTGACCCCAGTCAGCCACAGTTGCATCTGGTCTTATGATCTTATAATTAGGACCTACAGAGGAAGATGGATACTTTCTATTTTCTTTATAATATTTTTCAAGGGCTATTTGTAATTTTCCAAGATCTGCCTTTCTGATATTATCCCGAAGGATTTGAATTTGGTCAATTGGATTAAGAATATAAATCAGCAAAAACACAAAAACCGAAGAGAAAAATAAAATAATTATATATTCAACAAAACTAAAGCCTTTTTGCCATTTTTTACCCATAGAATTAGTATGAGGGGGCTGAAACATTCTGTCAAGAATAGACACTAGGGGAGACAGGTTGCATATTCATCGGCCGTTTGATTGCAAATATTGATAAGAAGAGTACCGGACGGAGGCCATTGATATGGACTCGAAGTATCTCCAATATCTGTGTAACTGGCGACGTTTGCGCAGCTGCTTCCCCATTTCGTCTTGGCTTTCTCAAGGAACAATTTGGATCTGGGCTTGAAGCATACATATGTACTGTTATTCGGATTCGAAGACGTACTCCCATTATAAATATAGAGTTTATTGTAATTACTCGAAGAAACTTTATTAACAAATCCTGCTTGGATTTCCTGACCGCCTGCGGTAGTCTCTGAAAGAACCGTAAGCACGGGCTTATTGGCGGGAGCGCAGGCAGGACATACCCACGAAGTACCAACCTCAACCGCATTAAGCGTTAAATTTACCGTGTCTGCTGCGTTTGATTGCCAAGGATAATATCCATTATTTGCGTAAAATCTATTAACCGCATCAATAAGCTGTCTGGCATCGCTTTGATTGGCAGTATCATTACCCCGACCAATCTGTTCAAGCGGATTAATAAGTGTCATTATCGCAGCAGCCAATATACTCAAGAGTGCGATAGTAACCAGAAGCTCAATGAGGGTAAAACCGCCTGTATAATTTTTAATTTTTAATTTAAAATTTAAAATTTTCAATGAAGGCTCCTTATTTAAGCCTAGTATACCTATTAAGACTTGTCAATATATAAATAAGCGAATTATATTCTCGCCCAAAAAAAGGCTTATTATGCTGCCTAAGACTAAAAATGGACCAAACGGAATAGTTTCGCCCTTAAAAAATCTTTTCTTTTTAAGAAGTATGAGAATAAGACCCACAAAGGCACCCAGAAGAAAGGACAAATATAATGCAGAGATAATCTTAGGAAATCCCAAAAAAATCCCTAGAAGAAAAACGAGCTTCACGTCACCAAATCCCATACCCCGGCCGCGGGTTATTAAATATAAAGCCAAAAAGAACAAAAATGCCCCAAAACCTGATAATAGACCATTGATTATTGATAATTGACCATTGGGATAGATGGTAAATGATAGATGGTAAATGATAGATATGACGGCGGCCGGGAAAATAATCTTGTCTGGAATTATTCCATATTTAAGATCAGTAAAAAATACTATGATTAAGCTTGATATAAGCGTAAGGTAATATAAAAATGTAACAAAAAACTGTAAATCGTAATTAGTAAATCTTAAATCAGAATAATTAATCAAATAAACATAAGTTAAGGCAAAAAATACTCCTGTAATAATTTCTACAATGGGATAATAGTAGGAAATAGGAGAGTGGCAGTATCTGCATTTGCCGCGAAGTAAAATAAATGACAAAACAGGAATTAGATCATACCATTTAAGGGTTTTTTTACATTTGTCACAGTATGATCTGCCTTTGGCAATTGACTCATCCCGAGGAAGTCTATCGATAAGAACATTTAAAAAGGAACCAATAAACAAACCTAATACAAATAAAAAAAATAACTCCACCTAAATATAATAACAGAAATGTTCAAATTTAAAAATTGTGGTATATTATCATAATATTTATATGTTAAGTGTAAATTTCAAATTTAACCGTAAAAAATATAGTCTTTTTAAAAGTATAATGCCAAAATTTTCTACTTTTTTCCTCTATCTTTTTATCAAAAACGCTTTAAAAGAATGCGAAACAATACTAGACATAGGCTGTGGAGATTTCTCTCCGATTCGCTTTTTAGACGCAAAAACTATGGGAATTGACGTATATAAACCTTCTATCGACAAGGCGAAAAAATTAAAAACACATAATCAGTACGCAGTTCTTAATATAAATAACTTAAACAAGTATTTTAAAAAAAGATCGTTCGACGCTGTAGTTGCCCTTGATGTCATTGAACACCTACCCAAAGACTTAGGAATTAAACTTATCAATGATATTGAAAGAATCGCCAGGAAAAAGGTACTCATACTAACACCGACCGGCTTCTTGCCACAAGATGGAATCTCAGAGTTTGACGAACATCTTTCAGGATGGCATCCTGAAGATTTCAAAAAATTTGGGTATAATATATATGGCATGTATGGTCATAAGTTTTTCCGCGGGAGTTATCATGAATTACGTTTCAGACCCATGATTTTTTGGGCAATAATTTCAGAGATATCACAATGGGGGTATACATTTTTCCATCCAAAAAACTCAACCGCATTAATGGCTATTAAAGAAATTAATAAATAAATTAGTAAGACATTAATTTCCCCGTTAAAAAATAAATTAATCCGAAATAATATCCTCTTAAATAACTAAAAACTGCTGCTAGAGAAGCGCATCTCAAGAAAATATAAAACGGAAGACGTATAAAAGTTTGTCCAATAAATGCCGTAATTATATTAAAAGACTGCCGATTATCCCTTATGAGTATAAAGAAATTTCTTGCATAAAAAAAGGCAGCTCTTGAATTAAGCATATTACCTCCCTTTATTCCTGCACTAGCAGAAACCTTATGTAAAACTAACGGCTTTGATGAGTAGACTATTCTATATCCAGCTTTTTTTGCCCGTAGGCAAAACTCAACATCTTCTACATAAAGAAAATATTTTTCTTTGAAGAATCCTATTTTTCTAAATACTTCACTATCGACCAATAGGGAAGCGGCGCCAAAATCTGCTTCAATTGGATCAGGAAGATTAGCTTCTGCTAATCTCTTGCCCATGTAAGGAAACGTGCTATAAACAAATCTTTTATTTAGATAACCATTTGCGCACCATATAACTTCTGGATTATCATAATATGTGATAACGGGAGATACCATACCAACATTTTTTATTTTAAAATATGGCAATAGGTGTTTAAAAAAATGTTTTTTTATTACGGCATCATTATTAATTAATAAAATGTAAGAACATTTATCTTTTAAAGCCTCTTTTATACCAATATTTACTCCGCCTGAAAAACCTAAATTTCTATTACTGGCAAAATATTTTATATTTTTGTTTTTCTCAGTAGCGAAACGATTTAACGAATCATTGTCTACCAAGTACAATTTTAAGTCAATGTTTGAATCTTTATTTTTTAAAAGTGAATTGATGCATTCATTGGTATTACTCCTATCGCCATAATGGACTATCACAGCCCCTATCTTTACAACTTTTTTTTTCATCGATCAAGCTTTTTCGTACTTTCTGTCATTTGCCATATTGTGTGTTTTCGGCCCTTTTTATAATCTAGCCAACCTAGCAAACGACTGTACGCCTCAACAACCATAACTCCTACAATCCATACCTTATTACCCTCAAGTTTGAATAAATTACTTAACAAGAAAAAAATTACCTTTAATCCCTGGAAGGTTGAAACAGTATATCCATGTTCTTTTTTTACAGCAAGGTGCCCTGCGGATATCCGGCGTCTTACAGTGATTAAATCCCTGAAATTATCTGGGCCTTTATTATAAACTATTGCTGATGGCACATAGACTGCCTTATATCCCTGGCTTTTCACTATTGATTCTATATTTACCTCATCAACTGATGACAATACTGGAATTTGCTTGAAAACTTTACGAAATGCAATGCATTCTCCCATCTTCGGATTTTTAAGTGATATTAAATGATGAAGATTCCAAAGCATATGAGCATAGAATCCAAAAAAGTTATTTATTTTGTTTACTGGCACAGGGCGTGATCCGACTATGCCTGTTTTATGATTCTGAAGTGGTAAGACAAGTTTTTCGATAACGTTTGGGGTTAGCAACACATCGGCACTTACAAGTACAATAATATCCTCTTTTGCTTTATTTAAAATTATATTTACGGCTTTTGCCTTTCCAAACCGTTTCTTTTGAAGAATCAAATCCGTAATTAATTTTTTTTTGCTAAATAAAGAGGCTATATTATTCGTTTTGTCATCCGAACCGCTTGAAACAACAATGACTTGTGAAATCTTAACCTTGGATAATTTTTGACCGATAATTGAATGAAATAATTTCTCTATGTTTTTTCCTTCATTGTATGCAGCTATCCCAATAGTTATTGGTATTTTTACCATATATATAATTATATATACTTGAGATTATACCAAAATGAAAATATCTAAACGAAGAGGTACAATTAATTATAATAAGGTCTGATTTTTATTTTTAGGAAGTTCTTCTTTAAACTTTTCTCGGTAAGCTTCTTCAATTTGTTTAGTTTTGCTTTTATCATTTGAGCATTTGCTATAAATTATATATAGATATATATATGCTTCTCTTGCCTCTTTGTCTTCGTTCAGTATATTTACAATAATTTCCTCTGATTTTCTGCAATCCCTTTTATCAAAATAGTAATTTGCCAAACCCCACTTTCCCAAATTATCGTTGGGATTGATTTGATCTGCGAGCTCGAAGTATTTTTTCGCCTCTTCCAAATTTGAATATTTTTTCATTAGATAAACTCCGGTTTTTACTGCTGGATAACTATACATACTTTGCACAGTTAATAATGTTTGACTGTTTTTTTCAGCCTCAGTTAGTTCAAAAAATTTTTTAAATTTCAAATTCTTCCAAATATCATCTGCTTGCTTAATAAAATCTGCTTCGCTCGGATTATAGGCTTCACCAAGAACCATTCTTTGACTTAATCCCAATGGTATCCACTCAATTCCTTTTTCTTCGATACTTGTCGCACCATAACCTGCAAAAACAGGTCGTGTATTATAACTTTCCAGAATTGATTTATTTATTTTTGACTTCAATATAGAATATTCTTCCTTAAGATTAGTGAATTCAGGATATATATTTTTGACAAATTTTATATTTAGGCTAGGTTGCTGAGGATTGATTACAATAATATCCCTTCTAAATCCAAGCACATGTTGTACGTACCATGTGTTTAAAGTTGCCGTATCACCTGAGATAAACACAAAACTGTCACGAGGTAAATTTCTTAAGTAGTCTTTGCCAAACTCTTCACCTATTGAAGCATTAGATAGGTCGGTTAATCTGAAATTTATAGCCAGAAGGTAAATTGGTATGATAAAAAATGTCAGGAATAAGATAGATTTATACAAATCAGTTCTATTTTTATTTATTAGTTTTGATTTTAAAGCTTTTTCTATGATATCTGTAATCAGACTGCATCCAAGAGAAAAGAAAATAATCATATAGATTAAAGAAAAAGTATAAAATCGTTCAACAACGCCCCCAGTATAGGCAAACTTATTCGGAGTAGCCCCATAAAAAATATAAAACGGACCAGTTAAAAAGTAGGCAATAAATAACGAAAAAAATATTGCATATTTTCTTTTTATTAAAAGGTTTATGATACCAAACAGAGAAACAATTAAAGCAAATGGAGTTATTAAATGATAAAAATCTACATAATATTTTAATAGTGCAAGGATTCTCAAATTAACCGAACTATTGACTTTTTCTTTGCTAAAATCAGCGACCCAGGCGTAATCAGCCCTTGTTATTAACTGAATGAAATTTTTAAGATTAGTCACGTTCCCCCAGCTATAAGAAGGAAAATGTGAAGCCGCAACAGGAATATATAGATATGGTAAAAGTCCTAAGAGGAAAAGAGCTATGCATTTTAATAAAGTTTTGAAATCAAAAATTTTTTTCCAGTTACTTCCTATCGTTAAAATTATAAGAGAAGGAAAAATTGCCAAAATCATTAGATGATGACTTAGAGAAAGTCCGATCGAAAAAGAAAGTAAATAGAGATAAATGTTTATTTTTTTCTCGTAATATTTCAATCCCAAATAAGAAAGCAGTAGAAAAAGGAATGCCGCAAGAGCAAATACCTCGGCAACCTCTGCGTAAAGCCAAAATATATAAGAGAATGCAAGAATGAGAGATGAAACTATAGAAAGTATTTTATTTTTTGTAAGATGAAACGAAATTAAATATAGAAGGACAACAGAGGCAGAGGAAAAAAGAACAGATATCAATCCAACTTTGTAGGCAAGAGGTTGATTGATGGGCAAGAAAGTAAAAATTATACCCAAAAGTGTAAATAGGGGATAACCTGAGGGATGAGCCACTCCTTTGACACCTACTGCCAGCAATAAATCGCCCACATCCCCTCCGTAAACAAAGCGCGATAAATTATGTAAATATATAAAAAAAGTAAATATAAATATTGAAAAGGGGATTATAAAGTTAATGTATTTTTTAAAATATGATTGGATGATATCCATTTATAAAATAAATGCTTCAATCTTCTGATTATATCAAATACCTTAAAACTAAAGGACACAAGACTAAACTGAAGTTACTTTAGACTTATAGATCCGGTGGGGATTTGAGTACTAGTTCCTAGACACCCTATGCCTGCTTTTCCCTGGCCTGATACCCATACTGCTGCTGCCAGACTGGGTGAAGTACAATTAGTCTTAGCCTGATCAGATTCAAGGAAGGTCCAGATAACTGCTGTGGAAGCATCAAGAGATGAGTAGCAAACATAAGTTCCATTGTGTGTTTTATTGGAAGGACA